>NZ_JAEHCH010000001.1:0-789230 GCF_016483245.1 Bacillus cereus group sp. N31
TCCACAAGGTATACAAGGAGTACCAGGTCCATCAGGAGCAACGGGACCACAAGGAGTTCAAGGGATACAAGGTCCGATGGGTGAGATAGGCCCAACAGGTCCAGAAGGCCCAGAGGGACTTCAAGGCCCGCAAGGAATACAAGGAGTGCCAGGTCCAGTTGGAGCAACGGGTCCAGAGGGGCCACAGGGGATACAAGGCATACAAGGACCGGTAGGAGCAACGGGCCCACAAGGCCCACAAGGAATACAGGGAATACAAGGTGTGCAAGGGATAACGGGAGTAACAGGAGTACAAGGAGAAACTGGAATTCAAGGGATACAAGGGGAAATAGGAGCAACCGGTCCAGAGGGTCCCCAAGGAGTACAAGGTGCTCAAGGGGGGATTGGTCCAACAGGTCCGATGGGCGCACAAGGAGTGCAAGGAATACAAGGGATTCAAGGAGCAACAGGTGCACAAGGAGTGCAAGGACCACAAGGAATTCAAGGGATACAAGGTCCGACGGGAGCGACAGGAGATACGGGAGCAACCGGGGCGACAGGGGAAGGCACTACAGGCCCAACAGGAGTAACCGGTCCAACAGGGGTGACTGGCCCGTCAGGAGGACCAGCAGGACCGACCGGTCCAACAGGGCCATCAGGTCCGGCGGGAGTGACAGGTCCATCTGGTGGACCGCCTGGCCCGACAGGAGCAACAGGTGTAACTGGAGCAACAGGAGATACCGGGGCGACAGGCTCAACTGGAGTGACAGGAGCGACAGGAGAAACGGGAGCAACCGGAGTGACGGGTTTACAAGGTCCGCAAGGAATCCAAGGAGTGCAGGGAGAGATAGGTCCGACGGGTCCCCAAGGTGTTCAAGGTCCCCAAGGAATTCAAGGAGTAACGGGGGCCACTGGAGATCAAGGTCCGCAAGGGATTCAAGGCCCACAAGGCGACATAGGTCCAACCGGCCCCCAAGGAATTCAAGGCCCACAAGGTTCTCAAGGAATCCAAGGAGCGACAGGGGGAACAGGAGCACAAGGCCCACAGGGAATCCAAGGTCCGCAAGGTGACATAGGTCCGACTGGGCCACAAGGTCCAACTGGAATCCAAGGGATACAAGGAGAGATAGGCCCAACAGGTCCAGAAGGCCCAGAGGGACTTCAGGGCCCGCAAGGAATACAAGGTGTTCAAGGGCCAGTTGGAGCAACGGGTCCAGAGGGTCCTCAGGGGATACAAGGCATTCAAGGACCGGTAGGAGCAACCGGCCCACAAGGTCCACAAGGAATACAGGGAATCCAAGGTGTGCAAGGGATAACGGGAGCAACTGGAGCACAAGGAGCAACTGGAATTCAAGGGATACAAGGGGAAATAGGAGCAACCGGTCCAGAGGGTCCCCAAGGAGTGCAAGGTGTACAAGGGGCGATTGGTCCAACCGGTCCGATGGGGACACAGGGAGTGCAAGGAATTCAAGGGATTCAAGGAGCAACAGGTGCGCAAGGAGTGCAAGGCCCACAAGGAATTCAAGGGATACAAGGTCCGACGGGAGCAACAGGAGATACGGGGGCAACCGGAGCGACGGGAGAAGGAACTACCGGTCCAACAGGAGTAACCGGTCCAACAGGGGTGACTGGCCCGTCAGGAGGACCAGCAGGACCGACTGGCCCAACGGGGCCATCAGGTCCGGCGGGAGTGACAGGTCCATCAGGTGGACCACCTGGCCCGATAGGAGCAACAGGTGCGACAGGAGTAACAGGAGATACCGGGGCGACAGGCTCAACTGGAGTGGCAGGAGCGACAGGAGCAACGGGAGCAACCGGAGTGACGGGTTTACAGGGTCCGCAAGGAATCCAAGGTGTTCAAGGAGAGATAGGTCCAACCGGTCCACAGGGTATTCAAGGTCCCCAAGGAATCCAAGGAGTAACGGGGGCAACCGGAGCACAAGGTCCCCAAGGAATTCAAGGCCCACAAGGCGACATAGGTCCAACCGGCCCACAAGGAATTCAAGGTCCACAAGGTCCTCAAGGAATCCAAGGAGCGACGGGGGCAACCGGAGCACAAGGCCCACAGGGAATCCAAGGTCCGCAAGGTGACATAGGTCCGACCGGCCCACAAGGCCCACAAGGAATTCAAGGCCCGCAAGGAATTCAAGGTCCAACGGGAGCTACAGGAGCAACCGGAGCGACAGGTCCCCAAGGAATTCAAGGCCCGCAAGGAATCCAAGGTCCAACGGGGGCAACAGGAGCAACCGGTTCACAAGGTCCAACTGGAGATACAGGTCCAACCGGAGCTGGAGCCACTGGAGCGACAGGGGCGACTGGAGTTAGTACAACTGCAACGTATGCATTTGCGAATAATACATCAGGAAGTGTTATTTCTGTTTTATTAGGCGGTACAAATATCCCATTACCAAACAATCAAAATATTGGACCAGGAATAACCGTTAGTGGTGGAAATACTGTATTTACAGTTGCGAATGCAGGAAACTATTATATAGCCTATACAATTAATTTAACAGCAGGATTAGTTGTAAGTTCGCGTATAACTGTAAATGGCAGTCCGCTTGCGGGAACGATAAACGCCCCGACAGTGGCTACTGGTTCATTTAGTGCACCAATAATTGCTAACTTGCCTGCTGGAGCTGCTATTAGTTTGCAATTATTTGGAGTAGTTGCACTGGCTACATTGTCTACGGCAACGCCAGGAGCTACTCTAACGATTATTAGATTAAGTTAATAAGTAGAAAACCTTGGAACTTTTATGTTTCAAGGTTTTTTTATCCCAGTATTTGAGAGTAATTCTCGCTAATCAGAGGGGAATGGATAACTTCCTATGGTTTAAAGTTTCACTTTATTCACCGTAGCAAAAACATCGCAGTTCGAAAATATATTATAATAGAATGAAAAGAAAGAAATTTGGCAGAAAGGGAGGGTGGCGATGCAGGAGATGGTTAAAGACTTTTTTGGACGCCCACTTCAAGATTTACGCATATCTGTCATTGATCGTTGCAATTTTAGATGTACATATTGTATGCCAGCAGAAGTATTTGGGCCTGATTATGCTTTTTTGAAAGATGAGTTTTTACTGACGTTTGATGAAATTGAACGTTTGGCAAAAGTGTTTGTTAGCATCGGTGTACGAAAAATTAGACTTACTGGTGGCGAACCACTGCTTCGTAAAGATTTAACAAAACTTATTGCACGTCTCGTGAAAATTGACGGGCTAGTAGATATAGGGTTAACGACAAATGCGATTCATTTAACGAAGCAAGCGAAGGCATTAAAAGAAGCTGGATTACATAGAGTGAATGTTAGTTTAGATGCGATAGATGATGATACATTTAGAAATATTAATGGTCGAAATATTAATACGAAACCTGTGATTAAGGGCATTATAGCAGCAAAAGAGGCAGGGCTTGAAGTAAAAGTAAATATGGTTGTGAAAAAAGGGATGAACGATCATCAAGTACTACCGATGGCTGCATATTTTAAAGAACAAGGAATCACGCTTAGATTTATTGAGTTTATGGACGTTGGTAGTACGAATGGATGGAATTTTGATCAAGTAGTTACGAAGCGGGAATTAATTGAGACGATTCATGGAGTGTATCCGCTTGAGCAAGCTGAAGCGCATTATTTTGGTGAAGTTGCGAAACGATATCGGTATGTTGGAACAAATGTAGAGGTCGGTTTTATTACTTCTGTTTCTGAGTCGTTTTGTTCTTCTTGTACGAGAGCGAGAATTTCGGCGGATGGAAAGTTCTATACTTGTTTGTTTGCGACGGAAGGATTGGATATAAGGGAACTTCTTAGAGATAACCTTTCGGATGAAGAGCTATTACATGTTATACAAGATGTATGGATGAATAGAAAAGATAGATATTCAGATGAACGGACAGAAGAAAGTGCAAAAAATCGTCCGAAAATTGAAATGTCTTATATAGGAGGATAAGGAAGGGGGCTATCGTATGCAGGAGCGATATTCAAGACAAATGTTATTTCCTGGTGTTGGAGAAGAAGGGCAGCGAAAAATAAGAGAGAAGCATGTGCTTATTATCGGCGCTGGTGCCCTAGGTGCGGCAAATGCAGAAGCGATTGTTAGAGCAGGTGTTGGAAAAGTAACGATTGCAGATCGCGATTATGTAGAATGGAGCAATTTACAAAGACAACAATTATATACAGAAGAAGATGCAAAGCAGTATAAACCGAAGGCGGTAGCGGCAGCAGAACATTTAAAAGCGATTAATTCTGAGGTGGAAATTAATCCAGTTGTAACTGATGTAACGGTGCAAGAAATGGAAGAACTAGTGAATAGTGTAGACTTAATATTAGATGCGACAGATAATTTTGAAACGCGTCTTCTCATTAATGATATTTCACAAAAGTATAATATTCCGTGGATATATGGTGGTTGTGTCGGAAGTTACGGAGTGACTTATACAATTTTACCAGGGAAAACACCGTGTTTCCGCTGTTTAATGGAGCATCCGGCGAGTGGAGCAACATGTGATACAGTTGGTATTATACAGCCAGCGGTGCAGTTAGTAGTTGCGCATCAAATAACAGAAGCGTTGAAAATATTAGTAGAAGACTTTGGTGCGCTTCGTGAAACGATGCTATCGTTTGACCTTTGGAATAATCAGCAGATGGCATTTAAAGTAAATAGGCAGAAAAAAGATACGTGTTTATCTTGTGGAAGATTACGTACATATCCGAGTTTAACATTTGAAGCACAAACGAAAACGGAAGTGTTATGTGGGCGGAATACAGTACAAATTCGTCCAGGGATGCGGAAAGATTTTAATTTAGAAGAAATTAAAAAGCGCTTACAAAAAAGTGTAGAGGTAAAGGCAACACCTTATTTATTATCATTCCCGATAGAAGAATATCGATTTGTTCTATTTACAGATGGTAGGGCGTTTATTCATGGGACAAATGATATGAATGTAGCGAAAAGTTTATATGCAAGATATATAGGTTGAACCTAAAGGAAATCCTTTAGGTTCAACGGAGAGGATTACGAATTTCTCGTATAATCTCCACTTTTTCCACCTGTTTTTTCAAGTAAGTACGTTTCACCAATAATCATACCTTTATCAACAGCTTTACACATATCATACACGGTAAGAGCCGTAGCAGAAGCAGCTGTTAAAGCTTCCATTTCAACGCCAGTGCTACCTTCTGTTTTAACTTTTACTTCAATAAGTAATCGATATTGTTCTTCTGATTGTTTCCAATCGAAAGAAACGTCAACACCTTTTAATAATAAAGGATGGCACATTGGGATAATATCAGAAGTGCGTTTTGCAGCCATAATGCCTGCGATTTGGGCAACTGCTAATACGTCACCTTTCCCAATTTCATTGTGAGAGATTTTATCGTAAATTTCTTTCGTAACTACAATGCTAGAGCACGCAATTGCTGTTCGAACGGTTGTTTTTTTGTCGCTTATATCAACCATCTTCGCGCGTCCTTGGTCATTAAAGTGTGTGAATGAAGACATGGAATTCCTCCTTGAAGTAATTTCTGTTTAATATATAAAGTTTAATCGAGATAAAAAAAATTGCAAATATGGGGTGAGAAACGATGGTAGAAAAACGAATTCCAATTCAAGTTGCTGAGGCAGTAGAGCGGGTAATGAAATATGCGAAGCATGGTGAAGTAGAAGAAGTTTCTATTACGGAAAGTTACGGGAGAATTCTTGGAGAAGAAGTTGTCTCAGATCATGACGTTCCTCATTTTGATCGTTCTCCTTACGATGGTTTCGCAATTCGAGCAGAAGATACGAAAGAAGCGAATCAAGAGAATCCAGTTGAATTTGAAGTGATAGGAGAAATTGGAGCGGGGTCTGTTTTTGTAGAAGAGGTAGGCTCTTTTGAAGCAGTTCGTATTATGACGGGAGCAGCTATTCCAGAGGATTGCAATGCAGTCGTAATGCTAGAACTGACAGAAGGATTTGAGAAGAACGGAAAAACATATATGAGGTTAAAGCGTCCTTTTAATAGTGGTGACAATGTGTCATTTAAAGGAGAAGATATAAAACAAAATCAAGTTCTCGTTAAGAAAGGTGTTGCAATTAATCCAGGTGTTGCTGCGCTATTAGCGACGTTTGGATATAGTACTGTGAAAGTTGTAAAACAGCCTGTTGTCGGTATTGTAACGACAGGGAGTGAATTACTAGAAGTACACGAGTCGTTAGAACCAGGAAAGATTAGAAATAGTAACTCTTATATGATTGCCGCTCAAATTATGAAAGCTGGTGGAAAGGCCCGATATTATGGCCAACTGGCTGATGAGCTAGATGCATGTTTTACAGCTGTTCAATCAGCGATGGATGAGGTTGATATTTTAATTACAACAGGCGGTGTTTCGGTAGGAGATTATGACTACTTACCAGCTATATATGAAAGATTACAGGCGAATGTCCTCTTTAATAAAATAGCGATGAGACCAGGAAGTGTAACGACAGTAGCTGAAGTTGATGGAAAGTTACTTTTCGGTTTATCAGGGAATCCGTCTGCTTGTTATGTAGGCTTTGAATTATTTGTGCATCCGATTATAAAAACGTATTTGTATGCGAAGGAGCCTCACGTATATAGAGCTGATGCTATTTTACAAAAAGATTTTCCAAAGCCAAATCCATTTACTCGTTTCGTAAGAGCAAACGTGACGATCGTGGATGGGGCATTACAAGCGATGCCGGTCGGTTTAGATAAATCGAGTGCGGTATCTTCACTTGCGGATGCAAATGCGTTTATCGTGTTGCCTGGAGGAACGAGAGGATTTGAGGCAGGGATGAAAGTATCCGTATTATTGTTAGAGTATTCGGAGGGATGTGATTGGCCTTGGGCAAAGCCTCTTCAATCATACAAATAGTAGGGTATCAAAATAGCGGGAAAACAACACTTGTAGAGAAAGTGGTGCATGCTTTAGCCGAAAGCGAAATGAAAGTTGCTACAATTAAACATCACGGGCACGGAGGTTTTCCAGAAGTAGCACAAAAAGATAGTGAAAGACACAGAAAAGCCGGTGCTGTCGTAAGTAGTGTAGAAGGTGCGGGATTACTTTCACTTTCTTCGTTAAGAGAGGAATGGTCCTTACAAGAAATTATTCGCTTATATGAGTTTTTTGAAGTGGATACAATTTTAATAGAGGGCTATAAAAAAGAGAACTATCCGAAAGTAGTGTTACTTCGTTCTGCGGAAGACATTGAACTTGTACATAAAGTAGAAAATGTAGTAGCGGTCATTACGTGGTATAATGCGCCGGTAAATTTACGAGAAGAATATAAAGTATTTCATATAACAGAAGAAAAGTTGTACATAGACTGGTTTTTACAAACGGTTAGGAGTGCGAAATGATAAATACATATTATGAACTAATTGATACAGAAATCTCGATTGAAGAGGTAGCGAAGAAAGTAATTCGCCGTGAATGCGGTGCTGTTACAACGTTTATTGGAACGGTTAGGGAGTTTACGAAAGGGCGTCGTACATTATACTTAGAGTATGTCGCTTATAAGACGATGGCAGAAAAGATGCTACAGAAAATCGGCTCAGAAGTGAAGGAGAAATGGCCAGATACACACGTTGCGATTACGCATCGCATCGGTACATTGCAAATTTCTGATATCGCGGTTGTTGTGGCTGTTTCAACACCGCATCGTAAAGCGGCTTATGAAGCGAATGAATATATTATGGAACGCATAAAACAAATTGTTCCCATTTGGAAAAAGGAGTTTTGGGAAGATGGTGACTCGTGGATTGGTGACCAATTAGAAAAAACGCCATATCCGGCGGGAGAGCCTGGGAAGGAGTTATAAGTATGATTCGAGTATTGTTATTTGCGCACTTGCAAGAAGAAGCAGGAACAAGTGAATTACGAATAGAGAAAGAAAATATTACGGTTGCAGAGTTAAAAGATATTGTTGCCAATGAATATAATGTACCAGTATCAGCGCCAATTATGGTTGCAATTAATGAAGAATACGCAAATGAAGATGATAAAATTCAATCTGGTGATGTTGTTGCACTCATACCGCCAGTGAGCGGTGGTTAATATTGGATTCATTAAAACGACTTTCCTGAATAGGGGAAGTCGTTTTTTTATGGTATTTTTGAGAACACTAATTTATAGAACAAGGAGGGCATTATGAAAAAAATATGTGTAATGATGACGATGATATGTTCTATCTTTCTCTTTTCTCCAAGCGACTCTTTGGCGAAAGAATCGAAAGAACAACTTTTAGAGAGTGCGCTCTTAAATCGATATTACTCCGTTATAAGGCAAGCGACAGAAGATCAATATGAATGTGATTCAGTTATAAATATAGAGCGTCTCGGCAAGAAAGATGAATTCGTTCCTCGATTTGAAGTGACGCTACAATTTCTTACTTTTCAAGGTGCACATAATCCGCCAAATGACAAAGTTACACTTACTTTGGAAGATAATTTAGATCACATAAAGATCAAGAAAGTGGAAAGAGAAAAAAATGTTTCTAGTGCGATCGCAGAAAATGTTTGCGCACAAGCGAAGGAAAAAATGAAAGCACACTCTAACGGTGTAGAGCGGTAACTGATGACATTTCGTAAAGAAAGGTAATGAGCCATGGATATATTTTTAGCGATTTTACCAGCTATATTTTGGGGAAGTATTGTGCTATTTAACGTGAAACTGGGCGGTGGACCGTATAGTCAAACGCTTGGCACAACGCTTGGTGCACTTATTTTCTCGATTGTTGTTTATATTTTTGTAAAGCCAGTATTAACTCCTACCGTTATTGGAGTTGGAATTGTGTCAGGTTTATTTTGGGCACTTGGTCAGGCGAATCAATTGAAAAGTATTGATTTAATGGGTGTTTCGAGGACGATGCCAATTTCAACAGGACTGCAATTAGTTGCGACGACTTTATTTGGCGTTATCGTATTTCATGAATGGTCCACGACAATTTCAGTCGTCCTTGGAATTTTAGCGCTCGTTTGTATTCTTATCGGTGTTATTTTAACGTCACTTCAAAGTGAAGAAGAAAAAAATGCAGAGCAAGCAGCAAATTTTAAAAGGGGCATCATAATTTTATTAATTTCAACAGTCGGTTATTTAGTTTACGTAGTAGTTATTAGGCTATTTAACGTAGATGGTTGGTCGGCTTTATTACCACAAGCAGTTGGTATGGTGTTAGGAGGTATTTTACTTACGTTTAAACATCATCCATTTAATAAATATGCGATACGAAATATTATTCCAGGATTAATTTGGGCAGCTGGAAATATGTTTTTATTCATTTCGCAGCCGCGTGTCGGAGTCGCAACAAGCTTTTCACTATCGCAAATGGGAATTGTTATTTCGACGCTTGGCGGGATTCTTATATTAGGCGAAAGAAAAACGAAACGTCAATTAACAGGTATCGTTGTTGGGATCGTTTTTATTATTGCAGCTGGAATTATGTTAGGAATTGCAAAAGGTTAAGGAGGTATTGAAATGTATAGTGATTTAGAAGGGAAAGTCGTCGTTATTACAGGATCAGCAACGGGTCTCGGAAGAGCGATGGGAGTAAGGTTTGCTAAGGAGAAAGCAAAGGTCGTTATTAACTATCGCTCACGAGATTCAGAAGCGAATGATGTGTTAGAAGAAATTAAAAAGGTAGGCGGAGAAGCGATTGCTGTAAAAGGTGATGTAACCGTCGAATCAGATGTTGTGAATCTCATTCAATCTGCTGTGAAAGAATTTGGTACGCTCGACGTTATGATTAATAATGCAGGGATAGAAAATGCAGTACCATCGCATGAAATGCCACTTGAAGATTGGAATAAAGTAATCAATACAAATTTAACAGGTGCTTTCTTAGGAAGTAGAGAAGCGATTAAATATTTTGTAGAACATGATATTAAAGGGTCTGTCATTAATATGTCTAGTGTTCATGAGAAAATTCCGTGGCCACTATTTGTGCACTATGCAGCAAGTAAGGGTGGCATAAAACTTATGACAGAAACGTTAGCGCTAGAATATGCACCAAAAGGTATTCGAGTAAATAATATTGGACCAGGTGCAATTAATACGCCAATTAATGCCGAAAAGTTTGCTGATCCAAAACAGCGGGCTGACGTAGAAAGTATGATACCGATGGGCTATATTGGAAAACCGGAAGAAATTGCAGCGGTAGCAACTTGGCTTGCTTCATCAGAGGCGAGTTATGTAACGGGAATTACGCTATTTGCAGATGGTGGAATGACGTTATATCCATCGTTTCAAGCTGGGCGTGGGTAATATAAAAGGACGAAGAGATAAAACTCTTCGTCCTTTTTTTACAAAAAAAATAGCGGCCAGCTATTTTAAATTTAGTGATTAATTGTATCTTGAAGAAATTCTGTTGCTTGATGTTCAGTAACATTTTGTACGAGCGCGACTTCGCTGATCATCATTTTTCGTGCATTATCTAGCATTTGTTTTTCACTCGCATTTAATGTTCTCTCTTTATTACGGCGAAGTAAATCCCGAACCACTTCTGCGCTATCTTGTAAATTGCCATTTTTCATTTTTTCCATATTCATTGTATATCTTTGTTTCCATGAGAGTGATGGGTCTGACTCCCCGTTTTGAAATTCAAGAAGTATATCATCTAACGTACCTCGATCAACGATATAACGAATACCTGATTTTTTTAATTGTTCCATCGGAAGCATTACTTGCATATCTTTACTAATGATGCGTATCACACAATATTGACGTGAAGTACCTAATATTTCTTTCTCTTCAATTGCTTCGATAATTCCTGCACCGTGCATTGGATAAACGATTTTATCACCAATTTGAAACAAATCATCCACCTCCATATGTGGTAACCACTTTTAATGATAACATAAGTTCGTAAAAATGTCAAATTTTATATAATACCATATTGAATACATTTGAGTCAATATGTAAAAGGTCTTTTTTTATGTATTTTTTTTATGGTTTTATGTGAAATAAATATAGGTGACTTTTTTAGAAAAATAGTACAGGGTGAAGAAGGGGCATATCCACTTATTTTTAAGCATAAAATGTAAAATCGCTAATACAATATACCTAAATCCGTTCTTTGCAAAGGAGGGAGAGAAGGTGGGGCACACAATAAAAATTGATATTACAAATAAAGTTGTAGCTAAATTTAGATCAAATTATTTGGAATTATATACGAGTAAATTTATGATAGGTAAGTTTTATGTCTATACTGAAGATAAACAATATGTGTTAGAAGACGGATATATATATGAAAATGGAAAGTTTTATCGCATCATAGATACGCACCGTGGCAATAATCAAGCGGCGGAGGGCTGCGATCTAGGATGGTGTTAACATGATTCGTGTGAAAGTGTTTGATGAAAGTCACGAAAAAGACTTAGAAGACGCTGTAAATGTGTTTTTGAAAAAGATTGATGATAGTCACTTTGTAGATATTAAGTACCAAGTTGGTGTTTCTATTAACGATGATGAAAACCAAATTTATTGTTTTTCAGCAATGATTGTTTATAAAGCATAAAAAAGAGCTGGGTGAGCCAGCTCTTTTTTATGCTTTATGTTGGGACAACATGGGTTGGTAATACGTTCATAATAGATTGGGGTGCGCCTAATTTCTTTGTCGTTAAAAGATTTGCCTCTGTTTCATGATCTTGGGCATCTTTACACATACCAAGGTGATAACGATCACCTAAAAATGGATCAATATAAAAACCGTTTTTGAATACTTTATCATTCGGATGTTTTTCATGGTGAATGTCAGAACAGTTAATGCAATAGAACATAGCTTTCATCCCGATACGATAAACTTAACTAAATCTATATAATTCAATCAAATTTACACAAGTTAGTGCTTCATCGTGTTCTCGCACCCCCGAAGGGACGAGGGGTATAACACTCCACACGAGGCAGTATCGTTACCTCCTATTATCAAGCATTTATTTTACCCATCTTGATAAATTTATCGCAGCATTTACATCCCTATCATGATGGCTATTGCACCTAACACAACGCCACTCACGTATTTTTAAACTCCACTGTCCTTCTGGTTGGACTGAATGGTCGTATTTAACGCCGCAACATGAGCAAATCTTACTTGAGGCGAACCATTTATCAGCTTTTACATACTCAGTGCCGTACTTCTCACACTTGTATGATAAACATTGAAAGAAGAAGTTTAATTTTTGAAATGAAAATGCTTTTGATAGTTTTTTGTTTTTTAACAGGTTTTAGATAGATAAGTCTTCCACAACAATCCTCATTGGTTTGGTTTTCACCAATGTAGCTGTTGCTTGATGGATATGGTTATTTCGGATATTCGTAATTTTCCTAGATAACCGCAGGTGCTCAGCTTTAGCTTTTTCATATCCGACAGATTGAATTTTTACACCTTTTTTAAATCTCCTAGACATATCTCTTTGTGCTGACTTTTTCCTTTTCAAAAGTTTTTTAACCTTAGCATCTTTGTTTATATTTCGTTCTTTCATACCATTAGAAGCTACAAAAAGCTCTTTTAAACCAACATCCACACCAATCGACTCATCGGTTAGTTCTTGGAATTCAAAGGATTCTTCAAACCCTACACTAATCCACCAGTGACGACCATCAAAGGTAACTCTTGGATTTGATGTTTTTTTGTTCCTTGGTAGTTGTTGGCTTGTTTTCACTTCTCCAATAGACTGAATATGAACTACTTTTTTCCTATAATCAGTCTTTCATAATTGGCATAAAATCCCTGGATTAAATCTTTTTTAGATTTATAAGAAGTGTGAAAACCATTTTTGTACTTTTTGAACGAATTTTTCCTCGCCGTATCAAAATCTTTTGAAGCCTGTTTAGGAACTTGTGCATTGATGTCATTTAACCACTCATATCTCTTTCGCTTCTTGATCTTTGTAAATCGTTTCTGTAAAGCTAACTGTGAAACAGATTTTCCAAATAGCTTATAGTATCTATCACTCATTCTTTTACAATAGTTATAAGCGAATCTTGCAGCGCCAGCATGGTTTCTAAGCACTTTTTCTTGTTCAGGCGTTGGAATTAGTCTGACTTTCTTCGCCAATATCATCAGAATTTAACTCCTTTAATGAAAGATTTGTTCTTCTGAATAGTAGCGTGTTCCACTAGCATTCTCCTGAGAGCACTCGGATGCAAACCTGTTAATTCTGATACTTGACTAACTCGTAAAAATTTCATTATTATCCTTACCTCATTGAATTCACCATAGCACATACGTTCGATATATTCAATGAGGTTTGATAGATTTAATTAAATGTATCTCGTTCAACTAAGGGCGCAATTCCTTAGCCAGTTCTCTTATGAACTTCTCATGTTTTCACATGAGCGCAGACTATATGTTTATCTCTTTAGAGATAGAGGATTTTTCCACCACCATAGGCTTGTGGTGTACTCTCGTCAGTTATACGAGATAGTCGTTGAACGTTCATCTTATCCATTTTGACTTAGATGATTCGAGGCGGAAGACCCATTGTTCTAATGTTTAGGATTTAACCTTGCATCATCTGATTGATTTTTTCTGCTTTCGCAACATTCACGCTCGCCATTTCTAGCCACGTTGTAGTTCAATCAGCTTTAGGGATTGCCCGCAGTTAACCCTCACTACTAGCCAATCACTTGACTAGCAGGGCTTACTGATATATTTAATTAACTTTGGTTATAATTGGTTAAATAAATCGTAACAGTTAGTTACCCTTTTTATTTTGTTTGAAAAAAGTGAGTCGGTAGTCATTTCGCTCCTAAGGAAATGTTGAGGAGAAGAGAAATAACTACCTACTCAAATGGTGGGCATATTCCTTCTGATTTTTTATATCTTGCGTATTGCCTCTTGAGGGAAGGAGGAGAGACGATGTACGCATGATATAAGTAAGGCACTTCTTTCAATATGAATGATGGAGTTTCATGTTGAGAGAAGTTTTTATTTTTTATTGCCTTTGTGAGTATATTATGAGGGAATGCTGAGAAGGTGTTTGTCCTGTTGAAAAAATGTTGAGAATTTCTCAACGGTAAAAAGAATTAGTGTTGACATGAAACTAAAAGGTGTTATATCATTCAAATAAAACTAAAAGGTGTTATGTTTTAATGCCGGATAAAGGAGCTAAAAAAATGACTCAACAAAATACATTAAACGATATTAAACAAACAATCGTTTTTAACGCGTCTATTCAAAAAGTATGGAATGTAGTGTCAACTGCAGAAGGAATTGCATCATGGTTTATGCCGAATGATTTTGAATTAGAGGTAGGACATGAGTTTCATGTTCAATCACCATTTGGACCGTCACCATGTAAAGTGTTAGAAATTGATGAACCAAACCATTTATCTTTCTCGTGGGACACAGATGGCTGGGTTGTTTCATTCCATTTGAGAGACTTAGGAGAGAATAAAACAGAATTTACATTAATTCACGGCGGTTGGAAACATCCTGATGAAATTCTGCCGAAAGCGAATGCGAAGAGCTCTATTATTCGCGATAGAATGAATGGCGGCTGGGTAGCGATTGTAAATGAAAAACTGAAAAAGGTTGTTGAAGGATAAATGTCTTCGTCAGCAGCGAAATATGATGTATTTCAAGCAATTGCTGATCCGACCCGCCGAGAAGTGTTACGGTTATTAAGTGATAAAGAGTTACCAATTTCAAAAATAACGGATCATTTTCCGATGAGTCGTACGGCTGTTGTGAAGCATCTTCATATTCTTTCAGAAGCGAATTTAGTAAGTGGAAGAAAGAGTGGAAGAGAGAAGATATATTGTTTGCAGCCGGAGCCGTTAGAAGAATTAAAGCAGTGGCTCTCATATTATGAACGATTTTGGGATAATAAATTGTCCGTGCTTAAACATATTGTGGAAAATGAAGAATAAAAGAGGATGACCATTTGGGTCATCCTCTTTATTATTGCTCACTTGTTTGTGTAGCTGGTTTTAATAAGAGCCAAGCAATAATTAATGTAAATACTGCTAATACGAAAGTACTCATATAAATAACGTGTACACTTGCTGCTAATGCAGATTGTGATTCAGTTGCTACGTTTGCTGTAGTTCCGCCGTGTCCGCCAGATACAAGATCAAGGTTTTTAATACCGCGTGCGTGAATCATCGTATTGAAGATTGTACCGAATATTGCAGCACCTAACGTTTGACTAAATGTGTTAATAAATGTGTTTAAACCAACGGCTGTTCCGCGTGTATGAGCTGGTACGGCTGCTTGAATTGTTACCATGTAAATAGGTGTCACAAGCCCCATGCCTAAGCCGAATAATCCGACTGCAACATAAATAAGGAATGATGGTGAATTTGTTGACAATGTAAATAATAAGAAGGTGGCAACTGATAAAATGCTAGCTCCAAGTAAAATAATTTGTTTCGTTTGTAATTTGCCAACTAAGTTACCGGAGAACATAGCACCGAATGTCCACATAACAGGAATTGGCATTAAAATGAGTCCAGCTTCTGTCGCATTTTTTCCTAATACACCTTGGCTCCAAATTGGAAGGTACATTGTAATACTAATAATCATCGCACCGGCAATAAGAGTTAATATGTTTATCGTAGATAATGTACGGTTAGAGAAAAGTGCTAGCGGAATTAATGGTTCCGGAGATTTTTTCTCGATGTATAAGAAAATAATGAATGACACAGCCGCAAAGATTAATAGACCGATGATTGTAATGTCTCCCCAGTTTTGCTTACTGCTACCTGTTAATAATGCGTATAGTAAAGCAATTGTACTTAATGAGAAGACTGTCGCACCAAGATAGTCGATATGCTGCTTGGCGGCAGACTTAACAGATTCCTTATAAGAAGTGGCAAACATTAAGCAAGCGATAATTCCGAAAGGAACGTTTAAGAAGAAAATATAGCGCCAAGAAAGAGAATCAACTAAAAAACCACCTACTAACGGCCCGACAACACCAGATACACCCCAAACGGCACTCATCCAGCCCTGTGCTTTCGCGCGGTCTTTCGCTTCGCTATATAAGTCTCCAATAATCGTCATTGTGATTGGCATAACAGCGCCAGCGCCTATACCTTGAAGAGCACGGAAGAAGATTAATTGTTCCATCGATGTAACGACACCGCAAAGTGCAGAGCCGATTAAAAAGATTGTAGCTCCGATAAGTAGAACTTTTTTACGACCGAATAAATCAGCCAATTTTCCGTATATTGGAGTCGAAACCGCTGTGGCAAGCATATAAATTGCGTAAACCCAGCTAACAAGTTCGACGCCTGACAAATCACTCGTTATACGAGGGATTGCTGTACTAACAATCGTTCCTTCTACGGCAGAAAGAAACGTCATTAGCATTAAAGACACCATGACTTTTTTTCTCATATGTTTTCCCCTTACCCTTTTTTAAATATTCAACAATATAAAATATAAAGGTACTAAGGTATATAAAGCAACAAATAAGTAATGGGAAGTTAGGAGGAGTGTATATTTGTCGCTTATTGTCGGTAAGTCGATATATTTGAGAAATCGCCGATATAAGTTGCAGAATCGCTGATATTTTTGAAACATCGCTGATATAAGTCGTGGAATCGCTGATATATTTGCAGAATCACCGATATAATTTCGTGTACCTATAAAAAAAGAAACAGGAATCCTGTTTCTTTTTTAATATTGCATTTTCGCATTTTCTCCAGCTGTAGTTCCAGCAATTCTACCAGTAACGAGAGCAGATGTAATGTTATAACCGCCCGTATAACCGTGAATATCAAGAACTTCTCCGCAGAAATATAAGCCATTCGTGAATTTAGAAGACATTTCTTTCGGATTAATTTCTTTAACAGATACGCCTCCGCCAGTAACGAATGCTTTTTCAATTGACTGCGTACCATTTACATTCACAGTAAATTCTTTAAAGTCTTTCACAAGTGCACGAATCTTTTCATGAGAAACTTGTCCAGCTTGTTCGCTACCGTCAATTTCATTTTTTTCTAATAAGAATAGGAAGTAACGCTCGGGAACGTATCCTTTTAACACGTTTTTAATTCCTTTTTTCGGATCTTCTTTCATTTGTTTCAGCATGCGCTGGAATAGTTGCTCGCTATTTTCTTCTGGTAATGCATCAATACTCATTTGTATTGTATTCGTTTTAAACTTTTTCAGTGCTTTCACGACGAATTGACTACAGCGAAGAGCAGCAGGACCAGATAGGCCGAAATGAGTGAAGAGCATGTCCATTTTGTGAGAAATGATAGCTTTTCCTTTCGGGTTTAATACGCTTAAGTTTATATCACGTAAAGCAAGACCTTGTAATGAGCGATCACGTATAAACGGCTCGTTTGAAAGGATTGGTACTTCTGTTGGGAATAATTCTGTAATTGTATGACCACCTTTTTCAGCCCAAGCGTATCCGTCTCCAGTAGAACCAGTTTGAGGAACAGATTTTCCGCCAACAGCGATAACGACGTGATTCGTTTCTAACACTTCGCCTGTTTGTAATACAACTGCTTTCGTTTGACCATTTTCATATTCAATCGTTTCAACAGGTGTATTCGTACGGATTTTTACACCTAAATCTTTTAATCGTGTTAAAAGTGCGTCTACTACCGATTGCGCTTTGTTTGATACAGGGAACATACGGCCATGATCTTCTTCTTTCAATTTTACCCCGAGATTTTCGAAGAATGTAATAATATCTTCATTATTAAAAATAGAAAAAGCGCTGTATAAGAAGCGGCCGTTTCCTGGTATATGTTTAACGATTTCATCAAGTGGTAGACGGTTCGTTACGTTACAACGACCACCACCAGAAATCGCAAGTTTGCGCCCTAGTTTATTTCCTTTATCAAGAAGTAAGACATTTGCGCCTTCTTCTGCAGCACCGATTGCAGCCATTAGCCCAGAAGGCCCGCCACCGATTACAATAACATCATAATGCATAATATATCGACCTCATTTTCTACATTTCCTGCCTAAAAGAATAGCATGTTTTCCCTTAAAAGAAAAATAGAGTGAAGTACTGCTTGAGGGGAGAATTGTGGTACAATACAAAAGTTAGAGTTCAGCGTTATATAGGAAGTAGGAGGATTTTCGTATGTCCGATTCAAAATTTCTGCGCGGAACGCTTATTGTGACGTTAGGGACATTTTTAGTAAAGTTCTTAGGCATGATTTACGTCTTTCCGTTTCATGCATTAGTAGGCACAGAAGGCGGAACGCTCTATACATATGGATATATTCCATATACGATATTTTTAAGTATTGCAACGGCAGGGGTGCCGCTTGCTGTTTCAAAGTTTGTTTCCAAATATAATGCACTTGGAGATTATAAAACGAGCCGAAGAATGTTCCGCTCGGGAATGGTTATGATGATAGTAACAGGAGTTCTTTCCTTCTTAGTACTGTACATGACCGCACCATTATTTGCAGAAGCAATGCTTGGTAAACAAAGTTTACAAAATAAGGTAGAAGAAGTTACGACGATTATTCGCCTCGTAAGTTTCGCACTTATTGTTGTACCGGCAGCAAGTTTGATTCGTGGTTATTTCCAAGGTCACCAATCGATGGGACCGACTACGGTGTCACAAATTATTGAACAAATTATTCGTATCGTCTTTTTACTAGCGGGTAGTTTCATCGTTATTAAAATACTTGGCGGTACAGTAGCAACGGCAGTCGGAGTTGCGACATTCGCTGCATTCGTTTCAGCAGTTGGAGCACTCGGCGTATTAATTTGGTACTGGTTAAAACGTAAAAAATATTTGGATCAATATTTAATTGAACAAACTGTACCAGAATCGACAGTAAGTACCGTTCAATTGTTTAAAGAGTTATTTGCGTATGCAATTCCTTACGTTGTAATTGGGTTAACAATTCCTTTATATCAACAAATTGATACATTGACATTTAACTCTATTATGCAGGCAATTGGTCAAGGTGATATCGCAGAGCGAGCGCTCGGTATTTTCACAATGTGGACGCATAAATTAATTATGATTCCAGTATCGCTTGCAACAGCGTTTAGTTTAACGCTTGTACCAGCGATTACAAAATCATTTACGGAAAAACAATATCGCTATTTAAAATTACAAATTACACAAACATTCCAGGCGAATATGTTTTTAACATTACCAGCAGTTGTCGGTATTTCAACACTGGCTTATCCAATTTACACTGCGTTTTACGATTCAGATCCATTAGGTGGACAAGTGTTAATGTGGTATGCACCAGTTGCATTGTTATTTGCTTTATTTACGGTAACAGCCGCGATTCTGCAAGGGATTAATCAACAAAAACATGCGATTGTCGCACTTGTTATGGGTGTTATTTTGAAATTTGTATGTAACGTAATCTTTATTCGATATTTCGGTACAGTAGGAGCGATTTTAGCTACTGCAGTCGGTTTCTTAGCGTCCGTATGGTATACGAATAGACAAATCCAAAAACATGCACACTATTCATTTGGTGTTGTATATAAGAGAACATTCCAAATTGCAGTATTAACACTTGTAATGGTCGTGGCGGTAAAACTATCACAGTGGATTCTATCCTTCATGATTTCGCCAGATGGCCGTATTGGTGCTTTAATTACAGTTGCGATTTGTGCAGGTGTTGGTGGTCTTGTTTACGGTCTGTTAGCAATTCGCACAGGAGTACTTGAAAGGGTATTTGGCGGAGAAGCGTTAGAGAAAATCCAGCGTAAACTTGGCAGTAGATTCAAAATAAAGTTGAAATCAAAAGGGGCGTAAATACGTCCCCTTTTCTATGATAAATAAAGAAGGTGAAAAACGTGAGATTAGATAAATTATTAGCGAATATGGGATACGGAAGTAGAAAAGAAGTAAAGAAATTATTGAAAGACGGCGTTGTGAAGATTGATGGGACGCCGGTGAAAGATGCAAAGGTTCATGTAAATGTAGAAGAGCAAGAAGTTATGATTCACGGTGAAGTTGTAGAATATAAAGAGTTTGTTTATTTAATGCTGCATAAACCACAAGGTGTAATTTCAGCTACAGAAGATGATAATCACGAAACAGTAATAGATTTATTAGAACTAGAAGATGCAATCTTTGATCCGTTCCCAGTTGGACGACTTGATATCGATACGGAAGGTTTCTTATTGATAACAAATGACGGGAAGTTATCACATCAATTATTATCTCCGAAAAAGCATGTGCCGAAAAAATACTATGCACACGTTGCAGGAGTTGTAACGGAAGAGGATGTAAAAGAGTTTGCTAAAGGTGTTATTTTAGACGATGGTTATGAAACGAAACCAGGCGCACTTACAATATTAAAAAGCGATGATATTTCTGAAATTGAGCTTGTGATTACAGAAGGAAAATTCCATCAAGTGAAGCGCATGTTTGAAGCAGTAGGGAAAAAGGTTGTTTACCTAAAGAGAACAGAGATGGGTCCGTTAGTATTAGATGAAGAACTAGAACTTGGAGAATACCGAGAGCTAACAGATGAAGAAATAGAAATGTTAAAAACATATCAAGTAGATACTGAGAAGTAGTCCTGTTTTTAGGCGCAGAAAAGACCCCTTTCTAATGAGTTAGAAAGGGGTATGTATTTATTTACATACAATTATTTTTTCGTTATGAGGTCATTCTCACTTTCTTTCCTGTTGTTGTCCACTTACCGCGGCAAGGGCTATACACGAGTTCATTAAACTGCAACACATTTAGATCACGTTGTATCGTTCGCGGTGTGATCCCGAACTCATCTACAAGGTCTTTCGTCGTTACCGTTCCGTTTTCATTGATGTACATATAAATTGATTTAATGCGTGTTAGCATACGAGTAGTTGTAGGTTTCAAGAGAAAACCACTCCTCTACTAGTTTTTTTGACCCCATTCAGGAAAGAAGGTCGTTACTACCATTGTACTCTACATGATAAAATTCATGCTTTAATCTACTTAAATTTTACAAAAGTTTAACAAAATTTCATATAGAAAAATATTGGTAGTTGACATTGTATATATGATCAGTCAACTAACACATAAAATTCTACGTAAAACGCCAAATTCCTGCAAAATTTTTTGAAAAAATAAAAGAAAAACTAATGGGAAATATCTGAAATATTACAATTGTTCGGTATTTGACTTTCGTGTATGGCATAAGGGATTTCGGTTTGCTATGATGAAAGAGATAATATAGCGAAGGATGGATGCGTGATGTCAGCGATTAATTGGACAGAAGAAGTTGCAAAACGAAAAGATGATTTAATTCGTGATACACAACAATTTTTGCAAATTAAAAGTGTGTGGGAAGAAGAGTCGGCGAAAGAGGGCGCACCGTTCGGTGAAGGTGTAGAAAAAGCTTTATCTTTCATGTTACATAAAGGAGAATTAGAAGGTTTTGCTTCTAAAAATTTAGAAGGTTATGCAGGTCATCTTGAAATGGGACAAGGAGAAGAACTAGTAGGTATTCTTTGTCATGTTGATGTTGTACCAGAAGGAGATGGCTGGACGACTCCTGCATATAGTGCAGATATTCGCGAAGGAAAGATTTTTGCACGTGGTGCAATTGATGATAAAGGCCCAACGATGGCAGCTTATTATGCGATGAAAATTGTGAAAGAATTAGGGTTGCCTCTTTCAAAACGCGTTCGTATGATTTTAGGAACAGATGAAGAAAGTAACTGGAAATGTGTAGATCACTACTTTAAAAACGAAGAAATGCCAACAATCGGTTTTGCGCCAGACGCGGACTTTCCAATTATTAATGCAGAAAAAGGAATTTCTGATATACAAGTTGTGCAAAATGGTAGTGAAGAGAAAAAAGGTGTATATGAACTCGTTTCATTTGAGTCAGGCCGCCGTTTAAACATGGTTCCTGATTTTGCAAAAGCGGTTATTACAGGAGAAGATGTAAATGCACTTACAGTAGCATATGAAGAGTATTTACAAACGGCTAAAAAAATAGGGAACTCAACTATAGAAGGAAATACAGTGACGTTGCAAATAGAAGGAATTTCAGCGCACGGATCTACTCCAGAAAAAGGAGAAAATGCAGGTTTACTATTAGCAAACTTCTTAACTACAGTTTCACTTGATGGAAAAGCAAATGCATTTGCGACATTTGCAGCAAAAACATTTACTGGTGATATTTTTGGTGAAAAAGCTACTATTGCTTATAAAGACGAAGTTAGCGGTCCGTTAACAGTGAATGTCGGTCGCCTTTCTTATACGAAAGAAAACGGTGGTAACTTAGGGTTAAACGTACGTTACCCAGTTACGACTAACTTTGAAGAAATGATTGCGAAGTTAAAAGAATACGTTAGTATTCATGGATTTGAAGTAGCGGATTATTCTAACTCTCGTCCGCATCACGTCGATAAAGACCACGTATTAATTCGTACGCTGCAGCGCGTGTATGAAGAACAAACAGGAGAAAAAGCAGAGCTATTAGCAATCGGCGGTGGTACTTACGCCCGTTCATTGAAAGCTGGCGTTGCATTTGGCCCGCTATTCCCTGGAAAAGAAGAACTTGCGCATCAAAAAGATGAGTACATTGAAATTGAAGACTTATTAAAAGCAACAGCAATTTACGCGCAAGCAATTCATGAATTAGCGAAATAAAGGATATATGAATAATGACCGCTCTCTACTTTAGAGGGCGGCTTCTTTTTAACTGAATGAGATAAGAAAGAAAAGCAACAATAAAAAGAAGGAGATGATGTAAATGGAGCCGCATTATTTTGTCGCAATTACTTTACCAAATTATATAAAAGAAGTGCTCTCTAATTATAAAGAGGATATGGAGGAGGAATTACCATTTCGCTCGTGGGTACATAAGGAAGACTATCATATTACCCTTTCCTTTTTAGGGAGTGCGACAGAGGAACAATTAGAAGGAATAAAGAATGGATTACAAACACTTATAGAAAAAAAGGAACTACCTTTCACATTACAAGGATTTTCAACATTTGGCATGGAAGACAGGCCACGTATTTTTTGGGCGAAGGTAAGTGAGAATCATGAGTTGTTTCAGTTACAAAAGCAAGTGCATGCGATTTGTGAAGGGAATGGGTTTTCTTTAGAAACACGTCCGTATCATCCACATATTACTGTTGCTCGTAAATGGATGGGAGAAAGAAAGTTTCATTTGGAAAATATAAAAGAAGTGCCTGAAATATCATTTCAAGCGGATACAATTACTTTATACGAATCTCACGTGAAGGAAACACCGAAATATAAATCGATTGCTGAAATAAAACTACAAAAATAGAATGTATGAAAACGTTTTTTATACAGGTGAATATACTATAGAGAATAATGGAGTTACTGTATAGAGTCTTGCTAATAAGAAAAGCTTTATTATTTGCAGCTCGTATACTCACACAAAGGCCCGATTGGTGGGGGCTAATAATCAGCAGGGGATACCCTGAATTGATTAAAGATTCACTTTATTTTAATTTTGAGAATGATGGTGATTTTTTTATGTTGAAAGTAAAACGTCCATTTGATGCCTATTTAGATGAAATGAATAAAATTACAATTTTGCTCCCACATGCGTATGGAACAAGTCGGACATTTCGTTTGCAAGAAGGAAATAATGTGAAAGATTTACCGATTGCTCATACTATTGCGCTTCCGGATGCAACAAAGTATGAGTGCTTTATAGAAGAGTCACTAGATGTGGGGAAGTATTATACAGTACGAGATGAACGGAACGAAGAAACGGATTTACAAATAGGCGCTGTTATTCGAACGGCAATTTTTGATGAGAAGTATTATTACGAAGGCACAGATCTAGGTGCTGTATACAAAAAAGAAGCAACAACATTTAAAGTGTGGGCTCCAACTGCGAGGCTTGCAAAAGTAAGATTTTATAAAAGTGATAAAGAATATACCGATTATGACATGCATAGAGAAGAAAATGGTGTTTGGGTTCATGCATTACAAGGGGATCATGATGGGGCTCGATATACCTTCCTCGTCTGTATTAATTTAATATGGAATGAAGCGGTGGATCCATACACAAAGTCAACGACTGCAAATGGGAAATACGGTGTTGTTATCGATTTGGAAAAGACGAATGTAACGAGACGAGAGGAATTACCACCATTACAGTCAATGACAGATGCTATATTGTATGAACTGCATATTCGTGATGCGACTATTCACCCAAATAGTGGAGTGAATAAAAAAGGAACATATAGAGGGTTGATGGAAGAGGGAACGACGGGACGGAATGGGACGTTAACAGGATTGTCTCATATAAAAGATTTAGGTGTTACACATGTTGAATTATTACCGTTATCTTGTTTCGGTGGTGTAGATGAGGCAAATCCTTCCGGCGCATATAATTGGGGTTACAATCCATTATATTACAATACGCCAACGGGGTTTTATGCTACAAACCTTGCTGATCCGTATAACAGGATAGTAGAGTGTAAGCAATTGATTGAAACATTTCATGAGAACGGTATCCGAGTAGTTATAGATGTTGTATATAATCACGTTTATGAAAGAGAACTATCATCATTTGAAAAGCTTGTTCCAGGTTATTATTTTCGCCATGGCGAAGATGGTATGCCTTCTAATGGGACGGGAGTTGGAAATGATATAGCGTCTGAACGAAAAATGATGAGGAAATTCATTATAGAGTCTATTTTATATTGGCTGACGGAATACAATGTTGATGGATTCCGATTCGACTTAATGGGGATTTTAGATGTTGATACAATGAACATAATAGAAAAAGAAGTGCGAAACATAAAGCGAGACGCATTGTTATTAGGAGAAGGATGGGATTTACAAACACCGCTTCCTCTTGAGGAAAAAGCAACGTTAAATAATGCAAGAAAAATGCCACATATCGCGCAGTTTAATGATCAATTTCGTGATGGAATAAAAGGTAGCACATTTAATGTAAATAAACGTGGTTTTGCGTTTGGTGGGCATGTAGACTGTCAGCATTTACAGTATATAGCATCAGGTAGTCTTTTAAGTGTGAAAGAAACAGGATTATTTCTAGAACCAGTACAAAGTATTAACTATGTAGAATGTCATGACAACATGACGATGTGGGATAAACTAGTGCACAGTAATGAAGAACCGGAAGAGATTTTGAAAAAACGGCACCTTCTAGCAAGCGCAATAGTTATTCTTTCGCAAGGAATTCCTTTCTTACACGCAGGACAAGAGTTTTATCGTACGAAGAATGGAAATGAAAATAGTTATAATGCAAATGATGAAGTAAATCGATTAGACTGGGATCAAAAAGAGAAAGAGATGGAGACAGTTAACTATATAAAAGGGTTAATTGCGATTCGCAAAGAGCACGGGGCATTCCGATTACAAAACGCAGATCTTATAAAAAAGCATATGACTTTTTTGCAAACATCTACAGAAGTACTTGCATACCACCTAGAGCATGTAGAATTGTTTGGGCCGTGGAAAGAAATTGTCGTTTTATTTAATAGCGGTTTGGAAGCTAAAACGGTGCAGCTTCCAAAAGAAGGAACGTGGCATGTGTTAGTAAACGAAAAGCAAGCGAAAATAGAGCCAATTTCTTCATTTAGAGGAAAGGAACTTCAATTGGCTCCCATTAGCACGTATATATTGACGATAATGTGACAAATCGCTACTTGACGATGAGAATGTAATAAATGTAGAATTGACAAAGGTGACGATTTTGATAAGTTGTCATTCTATGAGTGGTTTTGTAAAATAAAATAGAGAGTTTTTGGCTTATGCCAAGTTTTCTTTTCATTTACAGTAAAATATATATGAATCCACAACATGTGTAGAAATGTTGCGGTTTTTCTTTTCATAACTATAAAAGATAAGGATTTGTTAACGGGTAATGAATATGGAATGGTTGGAACAATTATTAGGAAAAGAGTGGAGTCTTGTACCGGCTGGTGGAGTAACGGGCGATGCATATATTGCGCAAAACGGACAACAGAAGTTATTTTTAAAGCGGAATACATCGCCCTTTTTAGCGGTATTGTCAGCAGAAGGAATTGTTCCAAAATTACTTTGGACAAGAAGGGTAACGAACGGTGATGTGATTTCTGCTCAAAAATGGCTTCCGGGACAGAAGCTAGAGCCAGAGGATATGAAACTAGAACGTGTTGCGAAACTTTTGAAGAAAATACACTCCTCTAAAGCACTTGTGCAGATGATTCAAAGACTTGGGAAGCAGCCGCTTCACGCCCAAGAGTTATTACAACAATTGCAACTTGTTTTAAGGGGAGATATAAGGGTAGATGAAACAATTCAGCAAGGCCTTCAATATTTAACGGATTCATTAAAAAGTATTGAATACAATGAATTCGTTGTATGCCATTGTGATGTAAACCATAACAACTGGATATTGTCGGACGAAGATGAGTTGTTTTTAATTGATTGGGATGGAGCTGTCATTGCTGACCCAGCTCTAGACCTAGGTATGTTATTATACTGGTACATTCCGCGTCATGAATGGAGTGAGTGGCTCGGGTATTATGATATTGAAATGGATGAATCATTGCTTAGGCGTATGAGATGGTATGTAATAGCACAAACGATTTTATCTATTCAATGGCACACAACAAAAAAACAGCAAGCAGAAGCTGAATATTGGCATCAATATTTACAGCAACTACTTGCTTCAGAATAATACTTAAGAAAAATTGTCCATTCCAGCAATCCACTGAGTAAGTTGTTCTTGATTATTGGAAATATGGTTGTCCAAATTAGAGGAAGATTTACCCGATTGACTATAAGAATATACATCGTTTAGCATTGTTTTAGCGTCATTACTTATATTATCGTTTGCGAGTAACGATTGAATGAGGCGCTCTAATTGCTCGCATTCAGAAACTGTCCCGCAGCAATCGCTTTGGTGATTGACTAAAATATCTTTCAGCACTTCTAATTGATGTTGTTGACTAATTGGCATGAACGGATCATCCTTTCGATTGTTTTTCTCTTCTCGGAATGTAAGAGAAAAAGCTACGTCGTCATGGAATGTTTAATGCTGTATGTAGTTTTTATCAAAATGGTACATCTTATACTTGAAAGAAACGGACCGAGTGCTCGTACGTACTTGGTTTTTTGTTTGGTAGATTGATTAAAACAGAAAAAAGGAATCATTCCTTTAAAATAGCTTTGTAAAGAGAGGGAGACATCTATGCGTTTAAGACATAAACCATATGCATTAGATCGAATTAATGAGTATTCACATATCGTAATTGGAAACCCAGAAGAGCGCGCGGGTAATTGGAAAGAAGTATTTGGAAATGAACAACCCATTCACATTGAAGTAGGTACAGGTCGTGGCCGCTTTATGTACGATATGGCAAAAGCAAATCCACATATTAATTATATTGGAATTGAAAAATTTACGAGTGTTGTTGTAGATGCACTTGATAAATTAATTGAAGAAGAATTACCGAACTTAAAGTTAATAAATAAAGATGCTGAAGATTTAACAGTTTTCTTTGCAAAAGGTGAAATTGATCGTGTTTATTTAAACTTCTCAGATCCATGGCCGAAGAATCGTCACACGAAGCGTCGTTTAACGTATAAAACGTTTTTACGCAATTATGAAGAAGTGTTAGTAGAGGGCGGAGAAATTCATTTCAAAACAGATAACCAAGGGTTATTTGAATACTCTCTAATGAGTATGGCTGAGTATGGTATGTTACTAACTTACTTAAGCCTAGATCTTCATAACAGTGATTTTGAAGGTAATATTATGACTGAGTACGAAGAGAAGTTCTCTAGTAAAGGTCATCGTATTTATCGAGTTGAAGCGAAGTATCGCACAGAGCCTATGCAGTAATGCATAGGTTTTTTTATAACTAAAATAATCAGAATTTTATGTTAAAATTAATGTAAAAGGGGGATGTGTGATGGAAGAATTACGAATTGGAGATATAAAAGTGACGTGGTTAAAAGGTGGGAACACACATTTAGATGGTGGGGCAATGTTTGGCGTTGTGCCGAAAGTACTTTGGTCACGAAAATATAAACATAACGATACAAATCATATATATTTACGAACAGATCCGTTACTTTTGCAAACGAAAGATGGAAATATGCTTATTGATTCTGGAATAGGAAACGGTAAATTGAATGAGAAAATGAAGAAAAATCAAGGAGTAACGGAAGAGTCATCGGTTTATGAATCTTTAGAAAAACTGGGATTAAAGCCTGAAGATATTCACTACGTCTTAATGACGCACCTTCATTTTGATCATGCATCTGGTTTGACGAAATGGGAAGGGGATCACCTTGTATCGGCGTTTCCGAATGCGAAAGTTTATGTAAGTGAAACAGAATGGAATGAAATGAGGAACCCAAATATTAGATCACGTAATACATATTGGAAGGAAAATTGGGAGCCAATTGCAGATACAGTTGTTACGTTTAGGCAAGAAATAGACATTACGGATGAAATAAAAATGGCACATACGGGCGGTCATAGTGATGGGCATGCAGTTGTGATTCTTGAAAGTCAGGGGGAAACGATGCTTCATTTAGCGGACCTATTGCCGACGCATGCGCATCAAAATGTATTATGGGTAATGGCTTATGATGATTATCCGATGACATCGATTGAAAATAAGCAAAAGTGGATGAAATATGGTGCTGAAAACAATGCATGGTTTTCATTTTATCATGACGCATATTATCGTGCAGTGAAGTGGAATGAGGAAGGACATATTGTAGAAAAAATTGAGAGAAAAACGAGTATAGAAGCTTAAAAAAAGGAGGTTGTTCCATCATATTTATTGGAGCAGCCTCTTTTTTATTGTCGGGTTTTGTCGGTAAGTCGATATATTTAAACAAACGCTGATATAATTTGAATTGCGCCGATATAATTGGGAAATCGCTGATATAAATCGAGTTGCGCCGATATATTCGGAAAATCGCCGATATAATTTTAATCACTATCCGCAATTTTTCAAAAAAAAGAGGTTCACCTAATGGGAAACCTCTTTTTATGCTGCTATTACCTCTAAAACAGTACCTGTTTTAGCATCAACTAAAAATTCAAATCGTTCTTGTATATCATCTAACATTGTTGTAAGACCGCCGCGATAAACTTCATACGCAACATCATATTTTTCAAATGTCTCTGGAACCATATGTACCCAAGAGCCAGTAATTTCACCTTTATGATTTAATGCTTGTTTCACCATTTTCAATGCTTTTTCTGAAGAAATATGGGATTGTTCTTGTACTTTGTTTGCAACAAAATAACCAGCTGCAAATCCAACGCCAAGACCTGCTACTAAACCTTTCCAGCTCATATATTCACCTCAATTCTATAAAATAAAAATAGTGTACCGATAATAATTATAAAGCAAATGCAGCTAAAAAAGAAGAAACTAGAAACATTTCGAAAATTTCGTTACAATAAAAAAGGTATTCTACTAAGGTTTGAAAGAAGGGGACTTCGTGAATAAAGAGACATTACAATTATTTCGTGCGTTAACAGAATTACAAGGTGCGTCAGGTTTTGAACATGATGTACGCCGTTTTATGAAGCAAGAATTAAGCAAATATGCTGATGAAATTGTGCAAGACGGTTTAGGTAGCGTATTTGGTCTGAAAAAAGGGGACGAAACTGGCCCACGTGTTCTTGTAGCAGGTCATATGGATGAAGTAGGTTTCATGGTTACGCAAATTACGAAAAACGGAATGCTTCGTTTTCAAACGTTAGGCGGCTGGTGGAGCCAAGTGCTATTAGCGCAGCGCGTACAAGTGATGACGAAGAATGGTCCTGTTATAGGGATTGTTGGTTCTATCCCTCCTCATTTATTAAGTGATGCGCAACGTGCAAAAACGATGGATATAAAAAATATGCTAATTGATATAGGTGCAGATAGTTATGAAGATGCGATTGAAATTGGTGTAAAACCAGGACAACAAATCGTGCCAATCTGCCCGTTCACACCGATGGCAAATGAGAAGAAAATTATGGCGAAAGCTTGGGACAACCGTTATGGATGTGGCCTGGCAATCGAGTTATTAAAAGAATTAAAAGATGAAATATTACCGAATACATTATACTCTGGTGCTACTGTACAAGAAGAAGTAGGTCTTCGCGGAGCACAAACAGCTGCTAATATGATTCAACCAGACATTTTCTATGCGCTTGATGCAAGTCCAGCAAACGATGCTTCTGGTGATAAAACGCAGTTCGGTCAATTAGGAAAAGGTGCTCTTCTTCGTATTTACGATCGCACGATGGTAACTCATCGAGGAATGCGCGAATTCATTTTAGATACAGCAGAAACACATAATATTCCGTACCAATACTTTATTTCACAAGGTGGGACAGATGCGGGCCGTGTACATACAAGTAACTCAGGTATCCCATCAGCAGTAATTGGTGTTTGTGCTCGCTACATTCATACGCATGCTTCTATTTTACATGTTGATGATTATGCAGCAGCAAAAGAACTTATTACAAAGCTTGTAAGAACAACGGACAAAACGACGTTAGAAACAATTAAGAATAACGCGTAAAGAGGAAGGGCTGCAGAGCTCTTTCTTTTTTTAGGTAGAAGGGGTTCCTTGGTGGTGTGTGGTAGTGGTTGGCACTTCATTTGTGCTGAAGTGGATATTAGAACAGAATAATGAATTCTTATAGAGGTGAACGAAATGAAGGTAGTAGTTGGATCGAAGAATAAAACGAAGGTTGGGGCTGTGGAGAAGGTATGGAAAGATGCTGAAATTACATCTCTTTCTGTCCCATCGGGAGTATCGGCACAGCCATTTTCAGATAAAGAGACGATGCAAGGAGCAATTAATAGAGCGAAGCGAGCATTGCAAGAAGGAGAAGCTCAAATTGGTATTGGGTTAGAAGGCGGCGTGATGAAAACGGATCACGGTTTATTTATGTGTAACTGGGGCGCACTCGCAACGAGTGACGATAAGATATTCGTTGCCGGAGGAGCACGTATTAAGTTACCAGACGATTTTTTAACGCCTCTTGAAGATGGTAAAGAGTTAAGTGAAGTGATGGAAGAGTTTGTAGAGCGGAAAGATATTCGTAGTCACGAAGGTGCTATCGGTATTTTTACAGACGATTATGTCGATCGAACGGAATTATTTGTACACGTTGTTAAGTTACTCGTTGGGCAATATAAGTATGATAAAAAGCAAGCATAAACCTTGCACCGTGTACGATGTATGGTAGTATAAAGAAAAGATTATAGTGTGAAAAAAGTGCACGCATTAGAGGAGGAAATATAGATGAAATCATTAGAAAGCATGGAACAATTCCAAGAATTAAAAAATGAAGAGAATGTAGTCTTCATGTTCTCAGCAGAATGGTGCCCAGATTGCCGTTTCGTTGATCCATTTATGCCAGAAGTAGAAGAGAAGTATAGTGATTTCTCATTTTACTATGTAGATCGTGATGAGTTTATTGATCTATGCGTAAAATTAGACGTATTTGGCATTCCGAGCTTTGTAGCGTACAATAAAGGTGAAGAAACTGGACGCTATGTAAACAAAGATCGTAAAACACAAGAGCAAATCGAAGAGTTTATTGAAGGTTTAAAATAAAACAATTAGCCAATTGAATTGTAAAAACAACCTCTACCTTCGCGGGGGAGGTTATTTTTTTGGAAGGGAGGAAAAAGAGATGAAAATGACAAGTAAAAAGATGAAAGACGAGTTAATGAAGAAATTATCTCGACCAGAATGGGATTTTCATTATGATAGCGAGAAAGAAGTTCTTCGTATTGAACAAACAAACTCGAAAAAAGGTATTAACGTATCACTTCCAGGAGTAGTAGCGAAATGGGAAGTGAACAAAGAAAAGGCGATTGAAGAGGTTGCTTATTATGTACAAGAAGCGTTAATTGCAATGCATAGAGAAGAAAATAGCACGGCGAAAATTTTACCTGTTATTCGCTCTACTTCTTTCCCAAAACAATCAGAAGAAGGAAATCCGTTTATTATGACGGATCATACGGCGGAAACACGTATTTATTACGCGCTAGATTCTAATAAAACGTATCGCCTAATTGATGAGCGCTTATTACAAAAATTAGAGCTTACAGAGCAGCAAGTGCGCGAAATGGCATTATTTAATGCTCGCTCATTAGGTTATGAATTTAAGCAGGACACAGTAGCGGATAATACATTCTACTTTTTAAACACAAATGATGGGTATGATGCGAGTCGTATTTTAAACGAAACGTTACTACAATCGATGCGTGAAAAGATCTCTGGTGACATGGTTGTTGCTGTTCCTCACCAAGACGTATTAATTATTGCTGATATCGTCAACGAAATCGGTTATGATATTATTGCACAAATGACAATGAAATTTTTTGCCGAAGGGCATGTTCCGATTACATCACTTTCATTCGTTTATGAAGATGGGGACTTTGAACCAATCTTTATTTTAGCGAAGAATCGGAAGAAGACAGATGGAAAAGAGAAAGGATGAACGAAGTGAACGTTTTTTATAACCTTGAAGGAATTGGTGACACTTTAATTGTTGCCTTACAAGATATTACTTTAGAGAACCGTACTTTTGATCGCAAAGGAGATGTTGCACGCGTATACGATCGTGAAAGCAATGTAACAGCAGGATTCAACATCTTTAATGCATCTTCTTACTTAGAAGTAAAAGAAACAGGTAACCTGACATTAACGAAAGAGCTTGTAGAAACAATCAACGAAATTTTAGCGAAGAACGGCTTTGAAGAAAAAGTAGAAGCAGATCTTTCTCCGAAATTTGTTGTAGGTTATGTAGCTGAAAAAGAAAAGCACCCAAATGCTGATAAATTAAACATTTGTACAGTAGAAATCGGTACAGAAACATTACAAATCGTATGTGGTGCACCAAACGTTGATGCAGGACAAAAAATTGTCGTTGCAAAAATCGGCGCTGTTATGCCAAGTGGTATGTTAATTAAGCCAGCTGAGCTTCGCGGTGTTCCTTCTTCTGGAATGATCTGCTCTGCACGTGAATTAGAGCTTCCAGACGCTCCGCAAGAAAAAGGTATTCTTGTATTAGAAGATAGCTTTGAAGTTGGACAAGAGTTTAAATTTTAATTGATAAAAAGAAAAGAGAGGTTGTCCTTTTGGACAGCCTCTCTTTTCTTTTTATCATTCTTTGTCGGTAAGTCGAAATTTCGTATTGAATCGTTGATATATTGAGAGTTGTGATAGATATACTCAAAAAATCGTTAATATGATAAGGGGGTCACCTTTTTTAAAAAAATCTATATTGTATTTTATAAACAATCTAGTTAAAATTTAGAAAAATAGAAGGGGATAAACGTATGAAACAACAACCAAAAATCGCAGAACTTCTAAAACGAATTGAAACTTCAAAACAGCAAGATGTTGAGCTAGGTACTTATGAAATATATGTATTTAGTGAAGATGAACTGGAAAAAGGGCAGATCGGTTATCGATATGATAAACATAAAAATTCATTAATAAGCAATGAAAGTGGAAAATGGCAAGAAGAATGGATTGTTATTGGATATGAAACAGATATGGGTGATCCAGTTTTCGTGAATGTGGATGATGACGCTTATCCAGTCTATACGGCAGAGCGTGGTACAGAAACGTGGCAGCCTGTTTATATTGGAAGTATGGATGAGGTTATAAAACAATTATAAGAAAAACTTTGAGTCCGGTGCAAAGTGATGGGAGAGAAGCATGAAGTATATAAAAATAATGGTCATGACTGCATTCATTGGAATATATATGGGAGGTTGTTCACAAGAACAGTCGAAAAAAGAAACATTATCTTCTACACAAGAAAATAGTAAAGATGATAAGAAAGAAGCACCGGTAGAAAAGCAGCAAGAAAAAAAAGAAGAATCGCAAACAATTCAAACGAATGAACAAGCAGAAACTAAGCGGGAGGAAGTATCGGCCGAGGAAAAGAAAGAGGAAAATACGCCGGTGAAGCCAACTGAGCAACTTATGCAAAATAATGAACAAAAAGTAGAGAGTAATGAAAAACAAGGAAAGTTTCTCGTCGTTATTGATCCAGGGCATCAACAAAAAGCAAATTTAAATTTAGAACCGATTGGACCAGGGGCAACGACGCAAAAATATAAAGTGACAGATGGTACAACGGGTGTTGTGACGAAAAAGAGAGAGGCTGTACTTGTATTAGAAATGTCTTTTTTATTAAAAGAAAAGCTTGAAGCAAAAGGGATACAAGTAGTAATGACGAGAACGTCACAAGATGTTGATATAAGCAATAAAGAACGTGCGACATTCGCAAACGATCATAAGGCAGATTTATTTTTACGCCTTCATGCAGATGGTTCTGAAAATCCAAATCAAAGTGGGTTTGCTGTATTGACGCCAGCAGAAGGAAGTCTCTATACGAAAGAGATTTATGCAGAAAGTCTTCAAATCTCGCAAAAGATAGTAAATAAAATGAGAGAAAACAATCAGGTGAAAGTAAATGGGATTAAATTTAGGGATGACCTTTCTGGATTTAATTGGGCGAAAGTTCCTGGCGTACTATTAGAGCTCGGGTTTATGTCCAATCAGGATGAAGATAAAAAATTATCTGACCCGCAGTATGTAAATTCTTTACTGCAAAGTGTAACAGATAGTGTAGATGAATATCGGAAGAGTAAAGCTTAAAAGCAGTCTTACATGGAAGGCTGCTTTTTTCTATATGAAAACAATCGTAAATTAGAATATTATGGATAAATATGACATGCTTAATTTTACCTGCACTTTTTGCCGAATGCTGATACAATAAAGGATGTTACTATTTAGTAGAAAGAGTGGTAAGCATGTTAGATTGGATGAAAAAGCTGTTTAACAAAGAGGAAGAACAAACAGCGATGAATAAAGAAGCAATGAAACAAATTGAAAGTCAGCCGAAAATTCCTCGTGTAAACCACTACACTGAAGCAAGAGAAGCACAAATGGCAAGCAGAAATGCAGGTAAATGCCGTTTTCCATTAATACCAGATGATGGATTTGATGAGGATGACGTAAGAGAATTACCTCACTTTGAAGAACAACCTGTTCAAAGAGGTATATACGAAGAGCAGCCTACTCAAAGAGGAATAAAAGTGGAGAGAAGTAGACGGCAGTATGTGGAGAATGCAGTTTCTACATACGAAGAGCCGGAAGTGCAATATGAACCGGATCCAGAGCCAGTCGTAAAAAAAGTATCTGTATCGCCGCAAGAAAGTAGCCGTAGACCATTTCGTCCAACAGAAATGATTTCGCCGATTTATGGATATAATCGTCCTTCAGTAGAGAAAAAGGAAGAAAAGCAGGAGGAAGAAAAGGAAAGAGAAGATCTTGAAATATCTGTAGAGGGCAAATCAGTCGTTGATGCATGGTTAGAGAAAAAAGGGTATACATTATCTTATTTCTCAGAAGGAAAAGCACCAACTTCTTCTAGTCATCAAGACGTTGATCAGCAAGGTCAACAGAGTAAAAAGGAAGAAAAGTCAGTTGTTGATCAATGGCTCGAGAAAAACGGTTATGAAATTGAGCGCCAAGAGCCAGTAGTAGAAGAAAAAGAAGTAATTCAAGAAATAAATACACCGCAGGAAGTTTCAGCGGATGAATTACTTCATAAAACGGTAGCTGAGCGTATGGAAGATGCAGAGCAAGAAAAAGATGTAGTGGTGCTAAACGAAAACATTTTACAAGAGGAATTAGTAGATTCCAAAGTAGAGCACGAGGATACAATATTATCAGAAGAAATTAAACGTAATACAGAGATAGAACAACCTATTATGGAAGTAGAAAAGCAAAATCCAGAAGAATCAGTGATTGTCAAAGCAGAAGAAAAGCTTGAAGAAACAATCATTGTGGAAATACCAGAAGAGTTTGGAGAAGTTGCAGAAGTAATGGCGGAAGCAGAAGAAACTGAAGAAGCAAAAGTAGTGGTGGAAGCAGAAGAAACTGAAGAAGCAGAAGTAATGGTGGAAGCAGAAGAAACTGAAGAAGCAGAAGTAGTGGTGGAAGCAGAAGAAACTGAAGAAGCAGAAGTAGTGGAAGAAGCAGAAGTAGTAGAAGAAGCAGAAGAAACTGAAGAAGCAGAAGTAGTGGTGGAAGCAGAAGTAATTGCAGAAACAGAGGGGTCTGAAGTAGAAGCAATTGTAGAACTTGAGGAAACGCAGCAAGAAATGGTATTAGATGAAGCAATTGAACAAAAAAATGAATTCATACATGTTGCTGAGGCTGATGAACAAACGAAGGAAGATGTCCAAAGTTTTGCGAATGTTTTAATTGCAGAAACAGAGGAAAGTAAACTATTTGTAGAAGAAGGGCCAGTCGCTGAAGAACAACCAGTTGTAGAAGAAGGGCCAGTCGTGGTAGAACAACCAGTTGCAGAAGAGCAGTCAGTCGCTGCAGAAGGGCCAGCCGCTAAAGAACAACCAGTTGTAGAAGAAGGGCCAGTCGTGGTAGAACAACCAGTTGTAGAAGAAGGGCCAGTCGCTAAAGAACAACCAATTGTGCAAAAAGAAGAGCCAAAACGTGAGAAAAAGCGTCATGTACCATTTAATGTTGTTATGTTGAAACAAGACAGAACGCGATTAATGGAAAGACATGCGGCTAGAACGAGTGCAATGCAATCTTCTATGAGTGAGCGAGTAGAGAATAAGCCTGTACACCAATTAGAAGAACAACCAACGCAACAAATGGTAGTAGAACCACGAGTGGAAGAACAACCAGCGCAACAAATGGTAGTGGAACCACAAGTGGAAGAGAAACCAATGCAGCAAGTGGTGGTAGAATCACGAGTGGAAGAAACACCAGTGCAGCAAGTGGTAGTAGAACCACAAGTGGAAGAGAAACCAATGCAGCAAGTGGTGGTAGAATCACGAGTGGAAGAAACACCAGTGCAGCAAGTGGTAGTAGAACCACAAGTGGAAGAAAAGCCAATGCAGCAAGTGGTAGTAGAACCACAAGTGGAAGAAAAGCCAATGCAGCAAGTGGTAGTAGAGCCACAAGCGGAAGAACAACCAGTGCAACAAATGGTAGTAGAATCACGAGTGGAAGAAAGACCAGTACAACAAATGATTGCAGGGCAAGTACAAAAGCCAAGTTCAAGTACAGAACCACAAGAGAAAGCATATGTTGTAAATCAAAGAGAGAACGATATGCGAAATGTATTACAAACACCACCAACATATACCGTTCCGCCATTAGCATTATTGTCAATCCCGCAACAGTCAGCGTTAGATAATACGGAATGGTTGGAAGAGCAAAAAGAATTGTTAGATACAACGTTTAATAATTTCCATGTTGGAGCACATGTTATTAATGTATCGCAAGGGCCGGCAGTAACTCGTTTTGAAGTACAGCCAGATCCAGGTGTGAAAGTAAATAAAATTACAAACTTAAGTGATGATATTAAGCTGAGTTTAGCTGCGAAAGATATTCGTATTGAAGCACCAATTCCAGGGAAGAGTGCGATTGGAATTGAAGTTCCAAATAAAGAAAGTAAGCCAGTATTTCTTCGTGAAATTTTAAGAAGTCCTGTGTTTACAAAGAGTGAATCACCACTTACTGTTGCGCTGGGACTTGATATTTCTGGTGATCCAATTGTAACGGATATTCGAAAAATGCCACACGGACTTATTGCGGGTGCAACGGGTTCTGGTAAAAGTGTGTGTATTAACGCAATTTTAACGAGTATTTTATATAAAGCGAAGCCACATGAAGTGAAGTTAATACTAATTGATCCGAAGATGGTTGAGCTTGCACCATATAATTCTGTTCCGCATCTTGTAGCACCTGTTATTACGGATGTAAAAGCAGCTACTGCTGCATTAAAGTGGGCAGTTGAAGAGATGGAACGCCGTTATGAATTGTTCGCGCATGCTGGTGCTCGTGATTTAACGCGTTATAATACGATTGTAAGCGAGCGAGAAATTCCGGGTGAGACATTGCCTTACATTGTTATCGTCATTGACGAGTTAGCTGATTTAATGATGGTGGCACCTGGTGATGTTGAGGAAGCGATTTGTCGTATTGCCCAAAAAGCTCGTGCTTGTGGTATTCACTTATTAGTTGCGACGCAGCGTCCATCGGTAGATGTTATTACAGGTTTAATTAAATCAAATATTCCAACGCGTATAGCGTTTACTGTATCATCTCAAGTTGATTCGCGTACGATTATCGATATTGGTGGCGCGGAAAAATTACTTGGCCGTGGTGATATGTTATTCTTAGGGAACGGTACATCTAAGCCAGTTCGTGTACAAGGTGTATATGTATCGGATGATGAGATTGAAAAAACAGTTGATCATGTGAAAAAGCAAATGAAGCCGAATTACTTATTTAAGCAAGAGGATTTATTAGCAAAATCAGAACAGAGTGAGTCGGAAGATGAACTATTTTTAGATGCATGTCAATTTGTTGTAGAACAAGGGGGAGCGTCCACATCTTCTGTACAGCGAAAATTCCGCATCGGTTATAATCGCGCGGCACGTCTCATTGAAGAGATGGAATCGCAAGGGATTATTTCTGAAGGAAGAGGAACGAAACCGAGAGATGTCCTTATTTCTGAGGATGAATTCGCTGCTATGCAGGAAACAAATATATAGTAAACGGTTTTGCTGTATACTAAGAGAAAATGTTGGATAGTAAAGTAGGGAGTAAAGCGACATGAAAGAAATTGAATTAAAATTAAAAGGTGAAATAAATAGACTAACAAATAGAACATTTAAATTTGACGAACGTGTTGGGGAAGGTTGGTTCTCTGCCGTTTACTTTTTAAAGACTAGAGAAATCATTGAAGAATTTCGCCCGAAAAGTATTGTAACGATGCAATTTTTCCAAAAGGAAAATGCAGTTCTTTGCGGAACAGATGAAGTAATTGCATTGCTGCAAACATTCGCTAAAAATCCTGAGGAACTTGAAATTAACTCTTTAAAAGATGGCGATAATATTAGTCCATTTGAAACAGTGTTAACAATTCATGGTCCTTATGAAAATTTCGGATTTTTAGAAGGTGTCATTGATGGGATTTTAGCTCGTCGTACATCGGTTGCGACAAACGTATATAACGTTGTCCAAGCTGCACGTAGTGTAGATAAAGAAAAACCAGTTATTTTCATGGGAGACCGTGACGATCATTATACACAACAAGCTGGTGACGGTTATGCAGCATACATCGGAGGTATGAGCGCACAAGCGACGCATGCGATGAATGAATGGTGGGGCAGAAGTGGTATGGGGACGATGCCTCACGCATTAATTCAAATGTTTAATGGTGATGTTGTGGAAGCCGCAAAAGCATATCATAAGAAATTCCCAGAAGATGAATTAGTTGTATTAATTGATTACAATAATGATGTCATTACAGATGCACTTCGCGTAGCGCGTGAATTTGGATCAACATTAAAAGGTGTGCGTGTCGATACGTCTCGTACAATGATTGATCAATACTTCATTCGTCACCCAGAAGTACTTGGAACATTCGATCCACGTGGTGTAAACCCATCGCTTGTATTTGCACTTCGTAAAGCACTTGATGAGGAAGGATTCCAGCATGTAGACATCGTTGTAACTGGTGGATTTGATGAGAAGCGTATTCGTGAATTTGAAGCTCAAAACGTGCCTGTGGATATATACGGGGTAGGAAGTAGCTTATTAAAAATGAATATTGGCTTTACTGGTGATAACGTAGAATTAAATGGAAAACCAGAAGCGAAAGCTGGCCGTAAATATCGTCCAAACCCACGTCTAGAGCGTGTTCAATTAGAAACAAGAGAAGATATGTAAAAGAGAGAAAAACTGATAGGTGATTGACCCTATCAGTTTTTCTGTTATCATAGTATAGCGGCTTCTTTTTTGCTATAATGGACTTGATATGGGCATACAAAGAAGTACGTACGAGTTTATCCTGATAAGTGAAGAGAAAGAATAACTTCACTACATCAAAATGTATGATGATTACCAAAATAAGAAAAGATTCATATACTGTCTTATAGATAGGCCGTTGTATTAGTTCGAAATGTTGGAGGTTCTTTAAGATGACAGTTTACCATTTTGTAGGAATTAAAGGAACAGGAATGAGTTCATTAGCACAAATTCTTCATGACATGAAGCATACTGTTCAAGGGTCTGATTATGAAAAGCGTTTCTTTACACAAACAGCGTTGGAAAAGCGTAATATCTCAATCCTTCCTTTTGATAAAAATAATGTTAAAGAAGGACAAGTGATTATTGCAGGAAATGCATTCCCTGATACGCATGAAGAAATCGTAGCAGCGAAAGAATTAAACATCCCAGTACATCGTTACCATCACTTTTTAGGTAACCTTATGAACCAATACACAAGTGTTGCTGTAACTGGTGCACATGGAAAAACATCAACAACAGGTTTGTTAGCCCATGTAATGCAAGGTGCACACCCGACATCTTACCTTATTGGAGATGGAACTGGGCATGGGGTAGAAAATAGTAAGTATTTTGTATTTGAAGCTTGTGAGTATCGTCGTCATTTCTTGTCTTACAATCCAGACTATGCAATTATGACAAATATTGATTTTGATCATCCAGATTATTTTGCAGACATCAATGATGTATTTGGTGCATTCCAAGAGATGGCATTGCAAGTGAAAAAGGGTATTATTGCATGTGGTGATGATGAAGAACTTCAAAAAATTCAAGCGAAAGTACCTGTTATTTTCTATGGATTTGGAGAAGATAATGATTTCCAAGCACGTAACATTCAAAAGAGAACAGATGGTACAATATTCGATGTATTCGTTCGTAATACGTACTATGACACGTTCAAAATTACAGGATACGGCAACCACAGCGTATTAAATGCATTAGCAGTAATCGCGCTTTGCCATTACGAAAATGTTGATGTAGAAGCAGTTAAACATCAATTAACAACTTTTGAAGGCGTAAAACGTCGCTTTAATGAAAAGCCGATGGGAGAGCAAGTTATCATCGATGACTACGCACACCATCCGACAGAAATTAACGCAACGATTGAAGCTGCTCGTCAAAAACACCCAGAGCGTGAAGTTGTCGCTGTATTCCAGCCACATACATTCTCACGTACAGAAAAGTTCTTAGATGAGTTCGCAGAAAGCCTAAGCAAAGCTGACCAAGTATACTTATGTGATATTTTCGGATCAGCACGTGAAAACAAAGGTGACTTAACAATCGAAGATCTGCAAAAGCGTATTGACGGTGCAGAACTAATTACAGATACAACAACGGATGTATTAAAGAAACATAAAAACGGCGTTCTAATTTTCATGGGCGCAGGAGACATCCAAAAATTCGAAGCAGCTTACGTAAAAGAAGTTCAAGTTGCAGAGAAGTAATAGAAAAGACGCATAGCTTGGCTGTGCGTCTTTTTTGTTGTGTTCATATTTTATCCCGCTATTTGTGGGCAGTAAAACTCCCACCTCAAAATTCGGCTTGAGCAAAGAAGTTAGGTGGAAGCACTGCTGCCCGTAAAGCCCGATTGGTGAAGGCTAATAATCAGTAGGGATGAACAAAACCCCCACTGATTAAAGTTTCACTTTATTTACGTATTTATCTTACAACCTAGAGTTAACTCTAGGTTGTAAGATAAATACGTAAAAACAAGGGGGAGAGAACATGTATAAAATCGGTGAAGTAGCAGAGTTAACAGGGATGGGTATTCATACTTTGCGCTATTATGAGAAATTAGGTTTATTGCCACCACCAACGCGAAATAGCGGCATTCGTTAGTATACAGAAGGTGATGTGCGCCTATTGAAATTTTTATATTCATTAAAGCAAACTGGAATGTCATTAGAAGAAATCGCTCAAATTGGTGCAGCGAGAACATCTTTATTTTTTAATTTAGTGCCTGTTGTTACAATGCTTATTTCTTTTATAGAAGGAGTGAATATAACAACCGCACAATGTATAGGGATGATATTAGTTGTTACGGGAGTATTGTATTCTTCCGGTTTTATACAAATAAAATCAAAAGAAAGTGTGAATATTTAACAATTGACATCTATAAGTGTTAGAATAATAAGAAAACTAAAAAGGAGCTATAAAACATGTTCACACTTCGAGTAGACGATGAAATCGAATTACAGTTATTAGAGAAGCATCATAAAGAGGAACTATATCAATTAATAAACCAAAATCGTAACCATTTAAGAAGATGGCTCCCTTGGGTAGATGGGACGAAATCCGCTGATGCTTATGATGAGATCTTTCCAATGTGGTTAAAGAAATTTGCAGAGGGAGACGGTTTTGAAAGTGGTATACGCTACAAAGGGAAGCTCGTTGGAATGGTAGGCATTCATCCAGTAAGCTGGGGGAAGAAAGCGACGAGTCTTGGATATTATCTTACAGAAGATGCTGGTGGGAAAGGCATTATGACGCGTAGCGTAAAGGCTGTACTTCATTATGCATTTGAAAATTTAAAGCTGAATAAAGTTGAAATCAGGTGCGGTGTTGAAAATGTGAAAAGCCGCGCGATTCCAGAACGTTTAGGGTTTAAATTAGATGGTATTTTAAGAGATGATGAATGGATATATGATCATTTTCATGATATTGCTGTTTATAGTTTACTAGCTTCAGAATGGAAGGAAATTCGATGAACGAGAAGATTCATATTATTCCGTATGAAAGTGCGTTTCAAGATGAAGTAGTAGATCTCATTGTTCATATTCAGCAAAAAGAGTACAATGTTCCCATTACGAAAGAAGAGCAGCCAGACTTACTTGAAATAGAAACGTTCTATCAAAGGGATTATGGAAACTTTTGGGTTGCAACTTATGGTGGGAAAGTAGTTGGAACAGTAGCTTTGTTAGATATTGAGAATCAGCAAGTAGCGCTAAGAAAAATGTTCGTAAAAAAAGAATTTCGCGGAAAAGAATGGGGTGCATCACATAAGTTGCTCCAAACAGCAATTTCGTGGGCTGAGAATAAAAAGCTGAAAGATATTTACTTAGGAACGACAGTGAAATTTTTAGCAGCGCATCGTTTTTATGAAAAGAATAATTTCAAAAGTGTGAGTATAGACGAGTTGCCAAAAAGTTTTCCAGTGTTGCAGGTGGATAAGAAATTTTATAGATATATTGTTTAAAAAGGTCGTGTAAAAATGGCCTTTTTTTATGGACTAAAATGGTATAATTTAGGTTGGGAGGGTGCGTGTATGAACATTCCGATTCAAAGAAGTAAGTCAGTAGTAATTTTCGTTAGTCTCACGTTAGCTTTTATGTTTGTATATCCAATTGTCATGATTGTCGCAAATAAAGCGCAGTGGATGTCAGCATTAATTGGGATGGGTTTATGCTTTATTGTAAATGTACCACTCGTTTGGGAAGTGTTTATTAAAAAACATAAAGTAGAAAATGGCGTGCTAAAGTGCGGTATTTTAAATGATGATATCGTATTGAAAGAGATAAGAATAATTCGTCAAGTTGGGAAGTCCCTTGAAATTACGACGAATGCATACAAAGTACATATGATTGCGATGCCGCAAGATATGACGCAGTTTGTATCACTTGTAGAAAAAGAAAATCCAAATGTGAAAATAGAAATGGTAGGGAAGAAATGAAATATGTAAAACCTTTGTTTTGCTTGGAAATTTTGTTCGTGATTGTTGGCTGCACTAGAGTATATATGAAATGGGATCTGCCTTTATATGTTCCGATATTGATTGGTACTATTGCAGTGGCGCTTTTGTATTATTTTCACTTCCAGCAAACAAAAAGCGAGAAAAGTAGCTCAATATAGAGTGAAGATAAAAAAACGCTCGGAAAAAATCCCGAGCGTTTTTATTATTATTTTAAGTTCTCAGGATTTAAAGCTTCTAGTTCAGATACAACGAAGCGTCCGTCTTTACGGATTAGTACGTCGTCGAAATAAATTTCGCCGCCGCCATATTCAGGGCGCTGGATGCATACTAAATCCCAGTGGATGTTAGAGTTGTTGCCGTTCCATGCATCGTCGTAAGCCTGTCCAGGAGTGAAATGGAAGCTACCATCGATTTTTTCATCGAATAGGATGTCTCCCATTGGATGTAAGATGTATGGGTTTACGCCAATTGCGAATTCACCAACGTAGCGTGCACCTTCGTCTGTATCAAAGATTTTGTTAATGCGCTCTGAATCGTTTGCAGTTGCTTCAACGATTTGGCCGTTCTCAAACTTAAGTTGTACATTTTCAAATGTATAACCGTTGTAAGGAGATGGTGTGTTGTAAGAAACTGTACCGTTAACAGAATCACGAACTGGTGCAGAGTATACTTCACCGTCTGGAATGTTTAAATGACCTGAGCATTTAATAGCTGGAATGTCTTTAATAGAGAATGTTAAGTCAGTTCCAGGACCAGTTAGGCGAACTTTATCTGTTTTATTCATTAATGTAACAAGGCTATCCATCGCCTTATCCATTTTACCGTAGTCTAAGTTACATACTTCGAAGTAGAAGTCTTCGAAAGCTTCTGTGCTCATTTTAGCAAGCTGTGCCATAGAAGCATTTGGGTAGCGAAGAACAACCCAGCGTGTTTTCGGAACACGGATGTCTCTATGAACTTTCTTACCAACTGTTTGACCGTGAACTTTCATGCGCTCACTTGGAACGTCAGCTTGTTCGTTAATGTTGTCGCCAGAGCGAAGCCCGATATAAGCGTCCATATCTTTCATTACGCTCGCTTCATATGCGGCGATTTGTTCAAAATGTTCTTCAGTAGCACCCATTAATAAAGAGCGATCTACTTGATGATCTTTTAAAGAAACGAATGGGAAACCACCAGCTGCATATGCTTCTTTTACAAGTGCAGTTACAAGTTCTTTTTGTAAGCCAAAGTTTTCAATTAATACTTTCTCGCCTTTTTGTAAGCGAATAGAGTAGTTAATTAAATTGTATGCTAACTTTTCAATGCGTGGATCTTTCATATGTAAAGCCTCCCTACTAATTATGTATCCTTTCTTATTGTAACCTACTTAGTGGAATTTGTTGAATCATTTATGTTAAAGTTAACGAATAAGTATGAAAATTCTAATGAAAAGATAGGGATTAGAATGAAACGGAAAATGATTGTATAATAGGATAAAGTATGAAAAAAGATAAAGGAAGTGATGAAATGCAAGTTCTTTTATATGTAAGTGCGGCTATTATCGCGGTTGCTTTTGCTGTGTTAGTAGTGTATGTATGTAGAACGTTGTTATCGGTTCAGAAGACGTTAGAAAACGTTGCGAGCACGTTAGAAGGTTTAGAAAAGCAAATGCAAGGAATTAGTGTAGAGACGGAGCAATTATTACATAAAACAAATGCGTTAGCTGATGATATTCAACAGAAGTCGCAATCATTAAATAAAGTGGTAGCAGGTGTAGATGGAATTGGAACAACAATCCATTCTTTAAATACGAAACTTCGTAATGTATCAGAGTCTGTTACGGACGAAATTGAAAATAATGCAGATAAAGTAGCGCAAGTTGTACAGTGGAGTAGTGCGGCGATTGAAGTATACAATCATTACCGTGCATCGAGACAAGAGAAGAAGGTTGAAAAAGAAGAGCGTAAATTAGAAAAAATTGAGAAAAAAGCTGAAAAGAACGAGAAGCGCTCTAGATTTCGTATGAGAGGTGAATCTTGATGAATATGACAAAACTTGAAACAATTGAAGAGCTTGAAGTCTTAGTAGAAAAGAACGAGCCTTATGTTCTTTTTAAACATAGTACGACATGCCCGATTAGTCATGGTGCATACACAGAGTTTCAAGCGTACTGCAATGAAGAAAGAGAAGTTCTAGCGTATTACTTATACGTGCAAGATGCGAGAGATGTTTCGAATCGTGTTGCAGAACAGTACAGTATTAAGCACGAATCACCACAAGTGTTATACATAAAAGATGGGCTAGTAGTATGGAATACTTCTCATTGGAATATTAAAAAAGATGCTTTAGAAGAGAATATAAAGTAAAAAGAAGCAAGCTAAAGGTGCTTGCTTCTTTTTTTTGTTTTTGTTGAAATATATTTAATGGTACACTATGAATAGTTCAAACTAAATAATTAGATTGTTGAAAGTGGGTTTTAAGTAATGAAGAAAATGGCATTATCCTTCGCAGTCGTAAGCTTATTACTGGGAGCTTGTAGTAATAATACGATTAGCAAGAAGGATGAAGTTATACAAAAAGATACAAAAGAAAAAAGTATGATTCCGAGAACTGCTGTTTCTAAAGATTATTATAGAACTGTTATTCCTTTAAAAGAACAAAAGGTTATTAATACAGCTAATATAAAAACAAATTCTAAATTAGATTTAGCAGAGTATGAAAATGGTTTAATGAATATTGCAATGCAACAATTTGATACAGAAAATCACGTATTACAATTAAATCAGTATATTCCAGAGAAGTTAATTGATGAACTAGTCGCGAAAGTAGAAGCACCAGTTTTAACGAATATTATAGAACAAGACTATTTCGGGAAACAGAATTCAAATGAATTAAGTTTATCTGGTGTCATGATTGGTTTATCTATGTCTACAAGTGTATCAAATGAAGAAGCCATTTCTAAAGGTACTGAAGTTGCTAAACAACTTATAGAAGCTATTAATAAAAATGATAAATATAACAAATCTCCAATTACGTTTGCTATTTTCAAACAAGAAAGTACAAGTTCGTTAAAAAATGGTACGTATATTGCTAGTGCTACTGTTCAAAAGAATGATACGAACCTTGGAAGTTGGAATACAATCGATGAAAAAGCGTATTCATATCCTTCTGATGAATTTACACAAGCACATGGAGAAGATAATACAAAAATAAGTGAATTTGGTAAGGCAATAAAAGAGTTTTCTCCTGGAGATTTTATCCCAGTTAATGCTAAAGTTACTTATAAGAAAAATCAAATGGATACATTAAATATGAATATTGTTATTAAATATAATGGTAAAACAGAATTAATGGCTCTTACTCAAATGGCTGCTCAAGGTATGTTAGAGAAATTGCCTAAAGATGCGAAAGTACAATTACAAATAAAGTCCGAGAGTAAAATCGAGGCAGTTATTGTAAAAGAGAAAAACAGCGATAAACCGTTTGTTTCCTTCTTGTAAAAAAAGACAGTTTTAAACTGTCTTTTTTTATTGTGAGTGAAAATGTTCGATGTTTTTTTATAGTAATTCATTGCGGTATATCGTGTGATAATTGTATGTGTACCAGCTATAATAAGTTGTCTTTATGCGAACAAGGTATTCGCACGTATGAAAGAGCGACGTGTAATACGCTTAATATCTCCGCTGTATCGATTTTAAAGAAAGAAACACATTTACCTATCGTTGTCGATGTTACGCATTCTACAGGGCAACGTGACCTTCTGCCACCAGCTGCAAAAGCAGCGATGGCAATTGGTGCAGATGTAGCGCAGCAAATGAATATCTCACAGTTCAATGATTTTATGAAAGAATTAAAAGTATTTGGAAGTAAATCACAAAAAAGAAATAAGCATTCCAAAAAACATTTTGGAACAGTTTCCTCTCTATTATATAGTGCCTGTTGTGTTCGATTTTTGTTGGTAAATCGATATGTTTAAAAAATTGCTCATATAATTTGAGTTGCAATCGATATATGCGAAAAATCGCTCATATAATTTGAGTTGTGGTCGAAATATGCGGATAATCGCCGATATAATTTGAGGTGTGGTCAATATATTTGAAAAATCGCTCATATCAATTTCATTTACTATCGTACGGTTTAAAATAAGGTTTCTACTTATGAAACATCTATATTTTTACAAAAAATACCCTTTTTTTCATAAAAAATACGAAAATACGAGAAAAGAAGCGAATTTTTTCGAAACTTTTGCGGGAAAATATTGTATGAGCCTGCGTTTTTATCGTATCATTAGTAAAAGGAAGAACTCGGGACGATTGGTGGCATCTGCAAATAGAGTTGATGTCTTTTTTTCATTCAAGTAACCGATACATAAAAATAGATAACAAAAATAGAAGGAGTGTGCGATGAGATGAACGTAACAATCTATGATGTAGCGCGCGAAGCGAACGTTTCAATGGCTACCGTATCTCGCGTTGTGAACGGTAACCCAAATGTAAAGCCTACAACAAGAAAGAAAGTATTAGAAGCAATTGATCGTTTAGGATACCGCCCAAATGCGGTAGCACGTGGACTAGCAAGTAAGAAGACAACTACAGTGGGTGTTATTATTCCTGATATCTCAAATACGTTTTATGCAGAACTTGCTCGTGGAATTGAAGATATCGCAACAATGTACAAATATAACATCATTTTAAGTAACTCTGACCAAAACAAAGAGAAAGAGTTCCATTTATTAAATACGATGCTTGGAAAACAAGTAGACGGAATTGTTTTCATGGGTGAAGATATTACAGACATTCACATTGAAGAATTTAAAAAGTCTCCAGTACCGATTGTATTAGCAGCATCATTTGATGAGCAAAATGAAACGCCATCAGTAAATATTGATTATACACAAGCAGCTTACGATGCAATGAAGCACTTTATTGAGCAAGGATATAAACGTATCGGTTTCGTCTCTGGTCCTTTCATTGATAAAGCGGGAAGCGCTAAAAAGTTACAAGGTTATAAAAAAGCTTTAGAAGAAGCAAGTATTTCATATGATGAAAATCTTGTAATCGATGGAGATTACACATATGATTCAGGTATCGAAGCATTCGAAAAGCTTTGGAGCATGGATGAAAAGCCAACAGCTATCTTCGTATCTTCTGATGAAATGGCACTAGGTGTAATCCACGCAGCTCAAGATGCTGGATTAAACGTACCAACTGATATAGAAGTACTTGGCTTTGATAATACACGCCTTGCACTAATGGTACGCCCGCAGCTTTCAACAGTTGTACAGCCAATGTATGATATCGGTGCAGTAGCAATGCGTTTATTAACAAAGTATATGAACAAAGAAAAAGTGGAAGATCACACTGTTATCTTACCTCACCGTATCCAATTTAGAAATTCAACGAAGTAAGTATAAAAAAGCTCACAGCGATTGCTGTGAGCTTTTATTCGTATTCAGGATAGTATTTTTTAACTACTGTATCTACAGTTTCATTTTTCTTAACGTGTAAAAATCTTGCGTACAATTCTTTTCCTGTCTCAAATGGCGTTTCATCTAACTCAAAAACATGAAGTGCTTTTTGAAACTTCCATGTTACTTGTTGATCGTATACATTATCGTACGTATTTTCTGATTGTATAGCGATCTTTTTCCCTAGATCATGAGCTTCCTCTAAACTGTTCGCTTTAACGAGAATGATACTTTCTTCAAAAAGCGTATCGTGATTCTCTTCATAATGCTCATCTATCTTACTAGGATTAGGCTCACCTGAATGAACAGATTCAAACAATAATTTTACAGCGTACATTTGGGAAATATCCTTATGCCGAATGTTTCACTTTATAAACAATACTTGCTACAAGTGAAGCTGGTATTGTAAATACGTTACTTTGATAATGGTAATGTACTTGGGATTCTTCATAAGACATTTTGTGCGACATTCATTTTTTGCTGTTTTTCTTTGAACATCTTAATGTAGTTATACTGTATTGGGACGAGAATGATGAAATAGGCTAATACGATTAGTGAAATCCATATCAGTATGAACACTCCCTTACAAAGAATATTTCTATATAACAATTATATCAATAAAAGGGAAAAACAACCATTTATTTGTAACGGAAATTGATTTTCTTCCTGCAATGTTATTCTAGGCTATAATATAGAATAGGATCCCTTGTTATATGTCACATAAGTGCAAATTCAACTATTATAGGGCAATGTCATGTATAATAGAAAGAAAAGGTTTGTGAGGGGGGAGAAAAGATGATCATTCTTTGGATAATTACGCTTTGCACGACTGCTTTTTTTGCATATATGACGTTAAAACAAAATGGCTTAAAGCGATTTGTTCCAGGAAGTATTCTTGCAGGAATTGCCCTTATCACGTATGTAATTTCTATTTTTACTGAAAGTGTATCAGTGGACATGAGCACAAGTTTAATGTTCATCGGTATTACACTATTTGCAGGTAGTATTATGGTACTTATGGTTGCTGGTATTATTTTATTTATTCATATGAATTCGGAAACGTTATAACATATAAAAAAGGCATGTCCCGAGAGGGGCATGCCTTTTTATCCGTTCAATTATGCTCTATCTTTAGAAGAATTTTGTTGTTTTAATAAGTCGCGAATTTCGCCAAGAAGTTCTTCTTCTTTTGTTGGTTCTGGAATTTCTTCTGTTTTTTCTTCTTCTCTTTTAGAAGTTAGTTTGTTGAATACTTTAACAAACATAAAGATAGCAGCTGCAATAATTAAGAAGTCAAAAATTGTTTGGATGAAGTTACCATACATAATAGATGACTTACCAAATGTGATTTTTAAATCTGTAAAGTCAACGCCACCTAATACCATACCAAGTAATGGTGTGATGATATCTTTTACTAAAGAACTAACGATTTTACCGAATGCAGCACCGATTACAACCCCGACAGCTAAATCAATTACATTCCCTTTGAAAGCGAACTTTTTAAACTCGTTCCACATGTGTTAATCCCATCCTTTCCACGTTTCATTATGAAATTTATAATTCCTATCAACATATTCTATAGAAATTTACGAGAGAAATAAAGGGGAAATGGGAATGAAAGTAAATTCTGAAAAATGTATCCGTTTTAAATTTTATTTACTTTGTCAAGTAGAGTTTGTAGCATTTGTTGCGTTTTTAATCCTTCTAATCCATCTACAACAGGCTTCGTATCTCCGTGTACACATTCAATAAAATGATGAACAGCATCTTCAAAACCACGCTGCTTTAACGTCGTTTCCCATGAGGGAGAACCGCTTTGTGAAACGGAATTTTCCTGTTCGATTTCAAATGTATTCATATTTTTTACGCGAATGATTTTTCCTGCTGTTACAAGTTCAATTTGTTCTAAATTTGTACCAGCATGGCGGTGCATTGCTGTTGAAAGTAATAGTCCGTTTGTTGTTGTATATGTATGATGGCCGTAAAGAAGTTCATTTTTCTCATTTATTTGCATCATATTATGAACGACGTTAAGGTCATCATTAGCTAACCAGCGAGCAGTATCTACAATATGTAAATAATCATCTAACATAGTAAAGTCGTACGTATTTGGCCCCACTTTATTTGTACGGTGTTTTTCAATTCGAATCCATGAAATAGCATTAGCCTGTTCTTTTGCAGCAACGTACATAGGAACGAAGCGGCGGTTAAATCCGACCATTAATTTTCGATTGTATTTTTCGCTCAATTCGACTAGTTTTTCAGCTTGTTCTACTGTAGCTGCTAACGGCTTATCTACATAAACATCGATTCCTTTTTTCAGAAGTTCAGAAACGATTTCATAATGTGTAGCAGTGGAACTATGAACGAAAACTGCATCACATTCTGAAGCTAACGTTTCAATAGAATGAAAGTCTTGAATACGGTATTGCTGACAAATTTGTTTTCTTTTTTCCGCGTTAGGTGTAAATGCCCCAACAAAATGCCAATCTAATTCTTTCGTAAGTGTTGGAAGATATGCCTTTTGTGCAATACTTCCAAGTCCAATCATCCCAATTTTAGGTTTATTCATTTGTATTCCCACCCTATCAATATTGATGTAACGGGTTAAATGTAGCATAGGGTGGGGGAGGAAGGCAAAAGTTAGCTTTTTACTTACGTCCTTCTACTAGAATCTTCTCTATCTCTTCAAAATTATGAGCACGAGCATGCTCTAGTGGGGTGACACCATCATTATCGGGAATGTTTACATCTGCGCCGTGTTCAATGAGCAGGCGAATGACTTGTTGTTGTGTTTCATCGCCGTTACTTAGTACGATAGCTTCCATTAAAGCTGTCCATCCGAGATTATTGACATGGTTTACATCGATATTTGTTCGCGTGAGGAGTTCTTTTATAACAGTAATATAGCCATGTTCTGAGGCTGGGATAAGAGCTGTTCCACCGTAACGATTCGTAAGCGCTGGATCCGCACCAGCGTATAGAAATGGATTGTTTTTTATATTATCTTGGATATTTACATCGGCGCCAGCATCGATAAGAGCTTTCGCGGTCTTTATATCATTTTTGTATGTGGCAATCATAAGCGGGGTGCGTCCTTGACTATCCGTTGCATTTATATTTGCTCCTTGTTTTAATAAAGATATAACAGTGTTCGTTTCGTTTTTTTCAGTAGCTGCTAGTAGTGCAGTCTCCATGTTTGTCATCTCCTTTTTTACTTCTTGTTCTTGCGAGCATCCTTGTAAAAAAATTACACAACATATCATGCTTAATGTTTTTTTGAACATGGAATTTCAACCTCCTAATTTCAACTGTAAAATAAGAACATTAAATTTTTATAAACTGACGCTAAAATTACTATAAAATCGCTTGAGTAATTGAACATATATTTTTATGCTTATGAATATGAAAGTTGAATCAATCGGGCGTTTACGGGTAGCCCGACTTTCATCTAACTTTTTGTTTTAACCGAATTTTGAGGTGGAAGTCTTACTGCCCACAAATAGCGTGATAAAGTGAGGATGTAAATGATGTCTATTAAAACAAGATTTTTATTTTCTTATATCGCTGTTATTCTCGTCTCCATTACGCTTATTTTAGTTGCGGGATTTTTAATTGTATTTTCCATAACAGGTGACTTGGAAGCAGTGAAAAATTTTTATAAAAGTTCTTATATTCAAAAGCCGCTGACTCCAGAAGAAGAGAATGCGTATCTTGAATTGAAAGGAGCGGCAAAGCAACATCAATATCAACTATTAGATGAATCGTTCGTTGCATCACTTGAAAAAGAAGGTGTGAAAATAGTTGTAAGAAAGGGAGAAACCATTTCTTATGCTACAAAGGGTTTTGAAAGTTCGACTGTAACAGAAGCCCTTCCGAAATTTGAAGCAGCAAATATTAATAGTCGTGGTACAACGGAACTAGGCGATACATTTTATCGGTATGTAAAATTTGATTTTTCTTTTCAAAATAATGAAGAAGGGAGTATATTTGTACTAAAAAAGCAAAGTTCGTTTGTAGATCTTACACAAAAATTATTTCCGATTTTGTTCGTAGCACTTTTACTGTTAGCCATTTTGCTCATTGGGTTAGTAAGCTATTTCGTCTCAAAAAGTGTGATAAAACCAATCTTTGTATTGAAAGATGCGACGGAGAGAATTAAAGAAGGGAATTTAGAATTTCAAATTCCAGTTACATCGCATGATGAAATAGGTCAATTGAATCAAGGGTTTGAGGAAATGAGGAAGAAGTTAAAAGAGTCGATTGAAGTACAAACGCAGTATGAAGAAAATCGAAAAGAGCTCATTTCAAACATTTCCCATGATTTGAAAACACCGATTACATCTATTATCGGATATGTGGAAGGAATAAAGGACGGGGTAGCAAATACCCCGGAAAAAATGGATAAGTATTTAACAACGATTCATACGAAAGCAAAACATATGGATACACTCATTGATGAACTATTTTTATTTTCGAAGCTCGATTTGAATCGAGTCCCATTCCAGTTTGAAACGGTTGAATTAAATATGTTTATGCAGGAATTAATAGAAGAGATGCAGATGGATTTAAGTGAAGAAGGTATAGAAGTGTACTTACAATTACATCCATCACCACTATATGTAACGGCTGATTGCGAAAAGATAAATAGAGTGATATCAAATTTAATTCATAATAGTGTGAAATACATGGATAAAGAAGAGAAAAAAATTGCTGTAACAGTATCGAGTGATAACGATAAAGTTATTGTGAAAGTGATGGACAATGGATCAGGTATAGAATCTGATACACTTCCTTATATTTTTGAACGGTTTTATCGTGCAGAGCAATCTCGAAACTCTAGCACAGGTGGAAGTGGACTTGGTTTAGCGATTGCGAAGCAAATTGTGGAAGAACATGGCGGGGAAATTTGGGCGGAAAGCGAGCCTAGAGAAGGCACAAGCATTTTCTTCTCATTGGAAAAAGTAGAGAAATGTGGTGAGTAAATTGAAAAGAATCTTACTAATAGAAGATGAAGTAAGTATTGCAGAATTACAGCGAGATTATTTAGAAATTAGTGATTTTCAAGTTGATGTAGAGCATTCTGGAGAAATAGGCTTACAAATGGCCTTGCAAGAAGACTATGATTTAATTATTTTAGATATTATGCTTCCGAAAATGAACGGATTCGAAATTTGTAAACAAATACGTGCTATAAAAGATATTCCGATTTTACTTGTTTCAGCTAAAAAAGAAGATATAGATAAAATTCGTGGACTCGGATTAGGAGCGGATGATTATATAACGAAACCGTTTAGCCCAAGTGAATTAGTTGCAAGGGTAAAGGCACATATTTCTCGTTATGAAAGATTATCAGGAAATGTAAGTAAGCAACGTGATACGTTATATATTCATGGAATCTCTATCGATCAACGAGCGAGGAAAGTTTTTATAAACAATGAAGAAATCGCGTTTACAACGAAGGAATTTGATTTATTAACATTCTTTGTAACGCACCCAAACCAAGTATTAAATAAAGAACAGTTATTTGAACGCATTTGGGGATTAGATTCTGCTGGCGATTTAGCTACTGTTGTCGTTCACATTAGAAAGTTACGTGAAAAAATTGAAAGAGATCCTGCCCACCCGCAATATATTGAAACGGTATGGGGAGCTGGTTATCGTTTTAATGTGTAGTAAACCTGTCAAAGTGTTGACAGGTTTTTTATATGCGTAATAGTGTATTACACTTATGATTTGAATTTGAAAGGGAATATTAGGTAATTCGTGTTAAAATATAAAGAGAAATAAAACGCAGGATGGTTTGAGAGGAAGTGTTAGGTTTTGGGGGATGTATGAAAGAATATTAAATCAAACAAGGCTTTAAAGATTGGGACTAATATCATACTTATTTTATTAATTATTGGTGCAATACAAATGTTTTATGATAAAGATTATACAAATGACCATTTAGGTGGATTATTTTTGGTGGCTTTTTGGATGGTTAGAAGTATGTTTGGTATTACAATCAGCGTAAAAGAAGGAGATAAAAAGTCAGTATTTATTGATTTAGGTTTAGTCCTTTTTTCTTTTTATCTTTTATTTTATTATAGTATGAAGTTTTTCTTCTAAAAAATAAAGCTCAAAGTCATATAGAGACTTTGAGCTTTTATTAGTACATTAGTCTGTGAATTCATATGTTATTTATTTAGATTTTTTTAATAGTAACTGAACTCAAAACTGGATTTTTCCTGTTATAACGTTTTGTAAAATTCTTGTGTGATAGAAATAAAGTGGATAGCCTCTTCTAAAAAAGGATAATGGTTACTGTCCTCAAATGGAATAAAGATAGAATTACGTATACCCTCATGCATCTCGATAGAATATTGAATTGGGCACTGCACATCGTGTCGTCCGCACATAATAAGTGTCTTTGTTTTAATAGAAGGTAAAGACTCTCTTAAATCAAATGAAGAATATTCATGAGCGAAAGCGTTCATCCGGCTGGTGGACATTGTTTTTTTGATCGGTCTACAAAAATAAAAGTTATAGTTTTCTGGTTTATACAATGATAATTTTGTTCTCTTAGTAGATAGTTCTTTCCGTTCTTCACTTGTAAGGTAAGGGCTTTTTAAGTTTTCGATGAGCTCTTGCATATAATGAAACTGTGGATGTTCTGGATGATAAATGCAAAATGGTGTTTCGGCATAGTTACTTGCTGCAGCTCCTGCTACGACTAATGATTGTAAGGAATTCGGATATGTAATCGCATACAAAAGTCCAAGCATACCACCTGTTGAATGACCGGCGAAATGCCATGTTGGAAGTTGTGATGCTTCTCGTATTGCTTCTAAGTCGTGGATTGTTTCAATCATGCTTAATTCGTTTTCTGACTGGGCGGTTACAGAGCTACCGGCATCTCGTAAATTAATGAGAAATACACGATGCGTAGCAGTAAAAACATCCGCAAAGTAATCACCAGTTTCATTAAATTGTGAATAATGGTGTGTAACACAAAGCGGTTCACCATTCCCTTTTATAAAGAGTTCAAATGTACCACGTTTCGTGCGGAGCATTTGTCGTTTCCACATAATATCACGACCTTTTCTCATAAAAGTTGGGCCAGGCTGTTATGAAATGAAAATATATCAGCGATTATTAGAATATATCGGCGCAACTCGAAATATATCAGCGATTATCAGAATATATCGGCGCAACTCGAAATATATCAGCGATTATTAAAATATATCGACTTACTGACAGAAATCGACAATAAATAAAAGGAGGCTATTAAAAAACGAGCCTCCTTTTCGTTTAGTACAAAGATTTTGTCATATTATTCCGAATAATTTCAAGGGATTTCGCTACAGTTAATGCATTCTTTTCTTCAATTTCTGGTTTACGGGGGATAGGTTTATACATGTTGTCTGGATCTTCCCATGTGAGGGGAAGTTCTGTTTCTGCTTGTCCTTTCCAAGCGTCAATCCATTCTGGAGGAAGATAACCTGAGATGTTTTGGATGTTGTTCATTTCGAGCCAAATGAGTGCCCACGCTCTTGGGACGACGCGCCAGTGGTCATAGCCACCACCGCCGACAGCGATCCAGCGACCGTTGCAATATTCATTAGCGATTTCGCGAGCGAGCTTCGGTATTTCACGGTAAATATTCATCGTTGCACAAAGGTGTGTAAGTGGATCGTAATAATGTGCATCGGCTCCGTTTTGCGTTAAAATAATATCCGGCTTAAAGTATGCGGCAACTTCTTTTACGACAGTTCGATAAGATTCTAGAAACGATTCGTCTTCTGTAAAAGCGTCGAGTGGAACGTTAAAAGAATAACTATAGCCATTGCCTTGTCCACGTTCATTTACAGCGCCAGTTCCAGGGAATAAATAACGTCCGGTCTCGTGTAATGAAATGGTGCATACGTTAGGATCATCGTAAAATGACCATTGTACACCATCGCCGTGATGGGCATCAGTATCAATATATAAAACACGTAAACCGTATTTCTTTTGAATGTATTTCATTGCGATAGAACTATCGTTATAAATACAAAAACCAGATGCCTTGCCACGGAAGCCGTGATGTAAGCCGCCGCCTAAATTAAGTGCGTGTTTTACTTTTCCAGAAAGAACAGCATCGACAGCTGTTAACGTACCGCCAACGAGCAGTGCGCTTGCTTCGTGCATATTTGGGAACATCGGTGTATCTTCTGTTCCGAGTCCATATGTCATCGCAATTGATTTTTCTAACTTTCCTTCTCCAGCACGTTTTACCGCATTTATGTACTCCTCTGTATGAACGTAGGCAATCTCTTCATCTGTAGCCATCCGTGGTGAGATGATTTGAGAGGGAGAGATGAAACCGCCCTTTTGTAATAAATCATACGTAAGTGTGACGCGCAGTTGGTTAAAAGGATGATCAGGGCTAAATGAATAGCCCCGAAAGTCATCCGAATAAATAAACGCGCTACTCATGCTTGCATCCCCATGATGTTTGGCCATAATACGCGGTAGCCTTCTGCTTCAAGTGCATCAATCACTTTTAGAGGATTCATCGTTTGAATGCGGAAAACGAGTACTTTATCATTCTCATCTTTTGCTGGGTAGACGAGAACGCTCACGATATTGATTTGTAAATCACTAAAAATAGCAACGACTTTTCCAAGAATACCAGGTTCGTTTTTTACTTGAATTTCAATTTGCGAACTTGGTTGATGTGCTCCTGTTAATTTTACTAACGTGTGCAGTACAGTAGATTCAGAAATAATTCCAACTAACTTTCCAGCCTTTGTAACAGGGAGACAGCCAATTTTATTTTCAAAAAATAAAGTAGCAATTTCCTCAACGAAATCGAGAGGATGGCAAGTCATAACAGGATGTTTCATAATAAGTTCAAGTGGTTGCTGTAGCATATCGAGTGAAACTTGTTCATCTAAAATAGACGGACTTGCATCTCTTACATCCCGATCAGAAATAATGCCTACGACATGGTTGTGTTGATCGACAATTGGAATGTGCCGAATGCCTTTCGTACGTATCGTTCGGATTGCTGTTTCGATTGTATCGTTTGGATGTAGTGTAACTACATTTTGATTCATAATTTCTTCTACAATCATTCCAGTTGCCCCCTTCATTAATACATAAAACGATTGTGAAAACGTAGACGGTCAAATGCTTGAATAGAATCCGTATCGACGCGATTACCGATGCGGACCATTAAACAGTTGGCAGGATGTGAACAAATTTCAGGATCATCTGTAGCCATCCATTGTAAACCACCAGCATTCATCATCTTTTCCATTACTTTTCGGTACTCCCAAACATTTAAACCTGTTTGTTTTAAATCCCAGTGCCAATAATATTCAGTCGTCAATATAATGTAATCTTCCATATAATCGTCCATCATAGACACTTCTAATAAGTTCTTTCCGACAGAGCACCCACGGAAGGCTGGGACGACTTCAATTGCCCCGAGCTCAATTAAGTTTTCCATTTTTCCTTCTGACCATCGTTCGAGCGGATCAGGATACAAGTATGTAACATATCCAACAATCGTTTGGTCATGTCTAGCAATAATGAGACGGGCTTCAGGTAATTTAGAAATTTCGACAATTGCTTTATACTGCTGCTCGGCAGGACGAAACGCAATTAAATCTGGATGGAATTCATACATTTCAAGATTATGGGTAGAGACAGGACCTTCAATAATTAAAGTGCCTTTCGCTGTTTTCAAGTTTCTAGCATTGTATATTTTTTTATGAATCAATGTATTGCTCACCACCTTGAGGGTTTGTGAATCTATTAATATCGTACTTTATAATATATGCGATGTGAATCGAATTTTGTCATTAAAAATTTGTCTAAAAATCAACAAATATACTGAAAATTTTAAATGATATCATTATAATAGATAATAGAATACATAGGAGGGGGATGTAAAGTATGAAAGTAGAAACGCTTCCTGTCATTAAAGGAGAAAATAATTTGCCGAATTATGAAGAGGCATACGCGAATTTTAACTGGGAAGAGGTTAATAAAAATTTTACTTGGAATGAGACAGGCCGAGTAAATATGGCGTATGAAGCAATTGATAAGCATGCGAAATCCAATCGAAAAAATAAAGTAGCCCTTTATTATCAAGATGGATCGCGAAAAGAGAAATATACATTTAAGGAAATGAAGGATTTTTCTAATAAAGCAGGAAACGTCCTAAAAAATTATGGCGACGTTGAAAAAGGCGATCGCGTTTTTATTTTTATGCCACGTTCTCCAGAATTATATTTCGCGCTTTTAGGTGCAGTGAAATTAGGAGCAATTGTTGGACCGCTATTTGAAGCGTTTATGGAAGGCGCAGTTCGTGATCGTTTAGAAGATAGCGAAGCAAAGGTGTTAATTACAACTCCTGAATTGTTAGAGCGCATACCATTAAATGATTTACCAGCTTTAAAAACAGTCTTTCTTGTTGGAGATAATGTAGAAGAAGGCGGTAAAACGGTAGCGTTCAATCCTTTATTTGAACAAGCCTCAAAAGAATTACATATCGAATGGTTAGGCCGTGAAGACGGTTTAATTCTTCACTATACGTCTGGTTCTACTGGTAAGCCAAAAGGTGTTCTTCATGCGCAAAATGCAATGGTTCAGCACTATCAAACGGCGAAATGGGTATTAGATTTAAAAGAAGATGACGTATATTGGTGTACTGCTGACCCGGGCTGGGTAACAGGAACTGCTTACGGCATTTTTGCACCGTGGTTAGTCGGAGCATCAAATGTTATTTTAGGTGGACGATTTAGTCCAGATGCATGGTATGAAGCACTGCAAGATTACGGTGTAACAGTTTGGTATAGTGCACCGACAGCGTTCCGTATGTTAATGGGAGCTGGACAAGATGCAATTAAAAAATACGACTTATCACAAGTACGCCACGTATTAAGCGTAGGTGAGCCATTAAATCCAGAAGTAATTCGCTGGGGTATGAATGCATTTGGACTTCGTATTCATGATACGTGGTGGATGACAGAAACAGGTGGACAAGTTATTTGTAACTATCCTTGTATGGAAATCCGTCCAGGTTCAATGGGTAAACCAATTCCAGGTGTGAAAGCAGCGATTGTTGATAATGAAGGAAATGAAGTGCCTCCATACACAATGGGTAACTTAGCAATTGGTAAAGGTTGGCCAGCTATGATGCGTGGAATCTGGAATAACAAGCAAAAGTATGAGTCTTACTTTATGCCGGGAGATTGGTACGTATCAGGTGATTCAGCTTATATGGATGAAGATGGATACTTCTGGTTCCAAGGACGTATTGACGATGTAATTATGACGTCAGGTGAGCGCGTTGGACCGTTTGAAGTAGAAAGTAAACTAATCGAGCATGCTGCTGTTGCAGAGGCTGGTGTAATTGGTATTCCTGATCCAGTGCGCGGAGAAATCATTAAAGCATTTATCGCGCTTCGAGCAGGATACGAACCATCTGATGAATTAAAAGAAGAGATTCGTCAATTTGTAAAAAAAGGCCTAGCAGCTCATGCAGCGCCAAGACAAATTGAATTTAGAGATAAATTACCGAAAACGAGAAGTGGTAAAATTATGCGCCGTGTATTAAAAGCTTGGGAGCTAAACTTACCAACAGGTGACTTATCGACGATGGAAGATTAAGAGAGAAAGGTCTGAACGAAAAATGTTCAGGCCTTTCTTTTTTATGATATCATGAACTTATATATATAAGTTGAAGGGGATAGTATGATGAAAACAGAAAAAGAAAAGATGATACTAGGAGAAATGTACATACCAGCTGATCCAGTTTTAGTACAAGAAAGAGAGCAAGCACGTATATTAACGAGAAAATTAAATGATACGCCAGAAGAGCAATTGAAAGAGCGTAGCGAAATCGTAAAAGAATTATTCGGAACGACAGGAGATAATATTCATCTTGAATCTTCTTTTAGATGTGATTACGGCTATAACATTCATGTCGGCGAAAATTTTTACGCGAACTTTGACTGTACGATTTTAGACGTATGCCCGGTGACAATCGGAGTGAACTGTATGTTAGCTCCAGGTGTTCACATTTATACAGCAACGCACCCGCTTGATCCAATAGAGCGTATAAGCGGATCAGAATACGGAAAACCAGTTACAATTGGCGATAACGTATGGATTGGCGGAAGAGCAATTATTAATCCAGGTGTAACAATTGGAGACAATGCGGTGATCGCATCTGGTGCTGTCGTAACGAAAGATGTGCCTAATAATTTAGTAGTTGGCGGAAATCCTGCGAAGATTATTAAAAAAATAAAATAATATTTGAACGAAGTGCCTTCCTCGTCTGTATACATTTATGAAAGAATAGATGAGGGAGGCTTTTTTATGTCTAATAAATTACTTCTTACTTTTGCTTTAATTGGAATTATAGTCGTATTTTCTTGTGGTTTGCTATTACCAATGCCAATCGGATTTAAAGTTTCAATGATTACAGCTGGCGTTATGATGATTGTTATGTTTTCCATCATCATTCCATTTGATCGAAAATATATAGTACGGAAAAAAGGATATAAAATTGATTTTACAAAAACAAAAGTGTACTTTCGCTGGAATGTATTTGATACGATTTCAGCTTGTCTTGCAGTGTATGCATGCATATGTGTGCAAGCATTAAATATTTTAGTTTTAAGTGGTCATACAATACAAAATTCATATGTTCAATTTTTTACGCTTCAATCACAAACGTGGGTTATTGTCGCAAGTTGCTATTTAATTTCCCGTATTTCGTTAACGTTAAAAGGAATAAAGGAGATCAAAAATCATGGCGCAGATTGGGATTGAGGAAGAGCTCATGCTTGCGTACAAAAATGGAGATAAGCAGGCGGGAGAAAAACTATATGTTTTAATCAAACCAACGCTATACACATTTTTGTATCGATTTAATCGAGATGAACAATTGAGTATCGACCTCGTGCAAGATACGTTTTTGATGCTAGAGCGTAAGAAACATATGTATGAATCTGAAAAGGGCAAAATAAAAACGTATTTATTTCAAATTGGTTATCGTCTTATGATTAATAAATTAAATAGAAGAAAAAAGTGGCGTACGCTTTTGCCATTTTTAGTGCCGATTCAGGAAAAAGAATTTTCTCACGAAGATCGGCTCACAGTAAGAGAAGCAATTTTGAAAGTTCCCGAAGAGCAAAGAGCGGTCCTAATCCTTTCTTATTATCATGACATGCAGCAAAAAGAAATTGCAAAGGTATTAGATATTCCAGTCGGAACGGTGAAGTCGAGACTTCATAACGGAATAAAGAAATTGAAACAATTGCTGGAGGTGGATGAAATTGAGCGAAAATCCCTTTAAGAATGAATATAAATTAAAGCAGCATTTAGATAGTGATCATGTAGAAATACCAGATTTTCCAAAAACGGCAAGTCGCTACGATCGATTAATCGGATTTCTTGGTTCACCGGCGAAAGATCCTGTGGAGGCGACGATTGGAAATGATTTATCCATTGTTTTTCATACCTCGCTATTAGTCGGTGTTCCAATTCTTTCTCTCATTACGGTATTCTTTGTGACGTTATAAAGGATTGGCAAGGAGAGAAATCTGGCCCTTATTTGACACGCCTATATAAATGATGGTATAAAGAAAAGTATATGAATAATTGAGCGTGGAAAGGGAGAAGTAGTGATCATTTCCCTGTTTTAGAGAGCTGATGGTCGGTGGAAATCAGCACATAGATGATCGCGAATTACGCCCCTAGAGCATCTTTTTTCGATTGAATTGTATTCAAAAGGGAAAAGACGGTGCTAAGCCGTTATGTAAATAAGGTGGTAGGCTTTTTGGTCTGCAACTAGGGTGGTAACGCGATAATCAAAATCGTCCCTTATTTGAAGGGGCGATTTTTTTATGTTTTCAACCTTCACGCCAGTAATGAACTTAAAGGAGAGTATGTAGGATATGGGTATTTTACAAGATCTTGAATTTCGCGGTCTAATTAATCAGCAAACAGATGCTGAGGGCCTTGAGCAATTATTAGAAAAAGAAAGTGTTAAATTATACTGTGGTTTCGACCCGACAGCGGATAGCTTACACATCGGTCATATGTTACCAGTATTAATGTTACGTCGTTTCCAATTAGCTGGTCACCAACCAATCGCACTTGTTGGCGGTGGTACTGGTATGATCGGTGACCCAAGTGGTAAAAAAGCAGAGCGTACATTAAATACGAAAGATACAGTTGCTTACTACACAGAAAGCATTAAAAACCAACTTTCAAACTTCTTAGAGTTCGAAAACGTGGAAAACCCAGCAACAATGGCTAACAACTACGATTGGCTTGGTAACTTAGATGTCATTTCATTCTTACGCGATATCGGTAAAAACTTCGGTTTAAACTATATGTTAGCAAAAGATACAGTAGCATCTCGTTTAGAGACGGGTATTTCATTCACTGAGTTTAGTTACATGATCTTACAATCATACGACTTCTTAAACTTATACCAAAACCATAATTGCCGCTTACAAATCGGTGGTAGTGACCAATGGGGTAACATTACAGCTGGTCTTGAATTAATACGTAAATCAGAAGAAGATGCGAAAGCGTTCGGTTTAACAATTCCACTAGTTACAAAATCTGACGGTACGAAGTTTGGTAAAACAGAAGGCGGCGCAATTTGGTTAGATCCAGAAAAAACAACTCCTTACGAGTTCTACCAATTCTGGATTAACACAGATGACCGCGACGTTGTTAAATACTTAAAATACTTCACATTCTTATCTCATGAAGAAATTCTTGAGCTTGAAAAGCAAGTAGCTGAAGCGCCAGAAAAACGTGCAGCACAAAAAGCGTTAGGTTCTGAAATGACAAAACTTGTTCACGGTGAAGAAGCATTAGAGCAAGCAATTAAAATTTCAGCTGCACTATTCAGCGGTTCTGTAGCAGAACTGACTGCAAGCGAAATCGAACAAGGATTCAAAGACGTACCATCTGTAGAACGTACGGCAGAAGATACAGTGTTAATCGACTTACTTGTAGAAAGCAAAATCTCTCCATCAAAACGTCAAGCACGTGAAGATGTAACGAACGGTGCAATCTACGTAAACGGTGAACGTACACAAGCATTAGACTACGTTATAACAGAAAACGACCGCATCGAAGGTAAATTCACAATCATTCGCCGCGGTAAGAAGAAATATTTCTTAATTCGTTACTAATTAGAAACGAATATAAACAAATAGTACCCCGAATTGTAGGCTGAAAAGTTTATGATTCGGGGTTTTTATGTATGAATTTAGATTACCTTACGAGTTCTTGTAAATAGAATATGAAGAATTAATACGAGCATATAAAGTAAGCTAATGAGCATAACAATAAATGCTGTTGGATAAAATTTTGCTGCATATATAAAGAAATCGATTTGATAAATATCTTGGTAATTTGAAACGGTGCCTTTAAAATAATTCGTAAACTTAGCGCTATATTTCCATTCATCAGGATAATCTATTAAATTACTCCCCTGATACCAACTCATAAGTGCTGAAGTAATAAAAAGCATACATGCACTGCCCAATTGAACCATTTGGTTTATCGTCAAAAGAAATTAACCTCCTATTTTATGGTTATTATAGCGTGCATTCGTATTCCTGTAACCTTTTTGTTGTAATCTCCTTTTCGAGTTCATACGGAAGTCACATGTAAGCGGTATGATAAACGTATAACAAATAGAAAGGAGTGGTAAAACAAAATGTCACTAGAAGCGCTCATTATTTTTTCTTTGCTAAATGCGGGTCAGCTTGCAGAGAATTCGAAGGTGGATATACATAAAGAGCAAAAAGATGCTTATGTATATGTTCAAAAAGAGGAAAATAAATAATTTTATTTTATATATAAATGACAAAAAGCCAATCCAGAGGATTGGCTTTTTGTCATTGTGTTGGAAAAAGAGGGGAAATCCCTCTTTTTAAACATTAGCTAAAATTTGATCATAGCATGAAATAATAAGTGGTTCCAAATCTTTTAAATCATTAACATTATCAATGAAAATTCTACTTACTCCCTGTGATTTTGGGGCTTGCTCAACAACGAAATTAGGGCATAGCTGTTTAGTAGCTTCTAGATCTAGTCTTACAACTAAGGATTTTGCATCTCCATCAAGGAAGAGACGTATAAACCATTTTGTGATTACACGATTCATGATGCAAAAATAACTAATAGTATCTTTATATTTGAGGTCACTGATGTCTCTTTGATTTTCAGTTAATATTTCTTTAACAATGTTAAAGGCAGTCAGTTCATCTTCGATAGTGAAAACTCTATCTGTTTTGTCTTTTTTGCTAATGTCTTCCATTATTTCGGCAGAAGCGGCTGCAACTAGGCTTGTTTCTATTTTCTCCGTTATTTTTGTTTCTTTTGGTGTTAAACCATCACTGATTATTTCTAATAGTGTTCGATTAATTGCTTTTTTAACAATTGGTCGGAACCGCTCTAAAACGTTATTTGTAATTCTAGTTGAGCTAAAGTCTTTAATTAGAAAACGAAGGAAGTCATCTGAAGGATTTTTAAATAACTCTTTAATTGTGGAGTTTAAATTGGTCATATAAATAAGTTCTTCGGCATATTTTACGATCTCTTCAGCTTCAAAATTCTCTTTTGTAAAAGTTTCAATCGTTTCAATATCTAAATTACTTAAATTATCCATACTGAATGTGAAGAAAGGTTTTTCATCCATTACATTGTCATTTGTTAAATCAGTATAAAATTTGTATTCTATACCATTAGTTAGTACCCCTACTTTGACATCAGGTAAGGCATTGAAATACCTAGATAGTTGCGCATCGTGTTTAAGGAGGTTTTCTGTTACAGGTTTTGCCTCAATTAAAATAATTGGAACTCCATTTTTGAAAACCGCATAATCGACTTTTTCCCCTTTTTTAGTTCCAAAGTCTGCAATATACTCAGGTCTAACTTCTAAAGGGCTAAAAACGTCATAACCTAGCTTTTGAAGAAAAGGAATAATTAAGGATTGCTTGGTCATTTCTTCATTAGTTATGTACTCTTTTCGTTCTAAAATTTGGTTAGCTATTTTGTTTATGTCATTTCTGAATTCCATATCAACGTCTCCTCGTTATAAAGTTTAAAAATCCTTAATATTAATACTATTATTTAAAAATTCATAATATAACATAAGTTGTGTATGGAAATAGGAAGGTTATTTTTTTATTTGAATTAGATTAGATTAGATAAAACATATTTGTTTTAGGTGGGGGTATAGAGTATTGGGATTTTTATGTTACGTGGGATATAAAAAATTATGGTGAGAATTGAAAAAAGCCAATCCAGAGGATTGGCTTTTTGTCATTAACGAGAGTAGAACTCTACGATTAATGCTTCGTTGATTTCAGCTGCTAACTCAGAACGCTCAGCGTGACGAGTGTAAGTAGCTTCTAATTTATCAGCATCGAAAGTTAAGTATTCTGGTACGAAGTTGTTAACTTCGATCGCTTCTTTAACAACAACAAGGCTGTTAGATTTTTCGCGAACGCTGATAGTTTGACCAGGTTTAACGCGGTAAGATGGGATATCTACGCGAGCGCCATCAACCATGATGTGACCGTGGTTTACTAATTGGCGAGCTGCACGACGAGTGCGAGCTAAGCCCATACGGTAAACTAAGTTGTCAAGACGAGCTTCAAGAAGGATCATGAAGTTTTCGCCGTGCTTACCAGGCATTTTACCTGCTTGGTCAAATGTGCGACGGAATTGACGCTCAGTCATGCCGTACATGTGACGAAGTTTTTGTTTCTCTTGTAATTGTAAACCGTATTCTGAAAGTTTCTTACGTTGGTTAGGACCGTGAGGACCTGGTGCGTAAGGGCGTTTTTCTAATTCTTTTCCTGTGCCGCTTAGAGAGATTCCAAGACGACGAGACAGTTTCCAAGCTGGACCTGTATAACGAGCCATAGTTGACTCCTCCTTTAAAAATGTTTTTATTTACGTAAAATAAAAACAGACGTAATCGATATTTACGGGCATTTTGTTTTCATGTACCTTCGCTCCAGCAGCAGGGAGTTACGAGATACACCTCCGTAGAGGAACAAAATACAAACGATAAACTCACATTACAAGGCTGCCTTTTTATTTTACACAAACGCTATTATATCTTTTACCCAGAGTTTCGTCAAGCGAGTACGTTTTTGTTTTATGCATATAAATTTTGGAAATTAATATAAGAAGGAATTTAAAACAATATAAAAGAAGAGATAGAAACACAAATAAAACGTTTACATAAAATGTAGTAAAAACATTCATCAGTTTTTTAATGGTGAATATGCGGGATAAAAACATAAAGGGGATGTTTTTATGAAAAAGAAGCATATGGAGACAGCGTTAATTCATCACGGTTATACATCTGAGGAACATAAAGGAAGTTTAACACCACCGTTATTTCAAACGTCTACATTTACATTTGAGACTGCGCAGCAAGGAGAGGCGAGTTTTGCGGGAGTAGATCCGTCTTATATTTACTCAAGACTTGGAAATCCAACTGTAAAATTATTTGAAGAGCGCATGGCTGTGTTAGAAGGGGGAGAAGAAGCACTTGCTTTCGGATCCGGAATGGCAGCTATTTCAGCAACGTTAATTGGCTTTCTAAAAGCTGGAGATCATATTATTTGTTCAAACGGATTATATGGGTGCACGTACGGATTTTTAGAAGTGTTAGAAGAGAAATTTATGATTACACATTCGTTTTGTGATATGGAGACAGAGACTGATATTGAAAATAAGATTCGCCCAAATACAAAGCTCATTTTCGTTGAAACACCGATTAATCCAACGATGAAATTAATCGATTTAAAACAAGTGATTCGAGTTGCGAAGCGAAATGGCCTACTCGTCATTGTTGATAATACGTTTTGTTCACCTTATTTACAAAGACCGCTTGAGCTTGGTTGTGACGCAGTTGTGCATAGTGCGACAAAATATATTGGTGGCCATGGTGATGTTGTGGCGGGTGTAACGATTTGTAAAACGAAAGTGTTAGCTGAAAAAATTCGTCCGATGCGAAAAGATATCGGCGGTATTATGGCGCCGTTTGATGCGTGGTTATTATTACGCGGATTAAAGACGTTAGCAGTAAGAATGGATCGTCATTGTGATAATGCAGAAAAAATTGTATCGTTCCTAAAAAATCATGATGTAGTAGAAGGGGTTTGGTACCCAGAAGGGGAGTTAGCATCTCGCCAAATGAAACGGGGCGGTGGCGTTATTTCTTTTTCTGTCAAAGGCGGGAAAGAGGAAACGCAAGCGTTTATCAATGACCTTCACTTTATTACGATCGCGGTAAGTTTAGGTGATACAGAAACGTTAATTCAGCATCCAGCAACGATGACGCATGCTGCGATTCCAGCGGAACTAAGAAAAGAAATGGGTATTTTCGATAATTTAATACGTTTATCTGTCGGTTTAGAATCGTGGGAGGATATCGTTTCTGATTTGGAGCAAGCGTTAAAGAAAATATCTACTGTTAGTAATCAATAAAAAAGAGTGAGCTATCGGTTTCGTACATTACGTACTTAATCGATAACTCACTCTTTTTCTTATATATGTTTTAACAGTGTTTCCACAAACTTTTCTAAATAGTGCTGATCTACTTCATCGAAACGATTTTTTTCAGGACTATCAATATCCAGCACACCAATGACATTTCCGTCTTTTATAATCGGTACAACGATTTCCGAATTAGAGGCACTATCGCAAGCGATATGTCCTGGGAATTGGTGAACGTCCGCTACAAGTTGCGTTGTTTTCGTTTCAGCTGCTACGCCGCAAACGCCGCGCCCAAATGGAATACGTACGCATGCTGGCATTCCTTGGAATGGCCCGAGAACGAGCTGATTTCCTTCTGTTACATAAAAGCCAACCCAATTAACGCGATCTAAAAATTGGTTTAATAATGCGGACGCATTTGATAAGTTTGCGACTACGTTTAATTCGCCAGTTAATAATGCATCCAGTTGTTTAATTACTGTCTCATACTGCTTTTCACGAGAACCTGCATAACTTTCTTTTGTAAACATGGAAACAACTCCCTTTTTATCGAGATGTGTAAAATATTAGCAAAATACGATGTATTTCACATGACTTTGTCGATAGAAAATTAAAGGAATTTGTCTTAAAAGTCAAGAAATTTAAACTATAGCTGTTCAGTGAGAGGAAGTGAGCGCATGAAGCAGACGAAACAAAAAGTAATTGATGCGGCAATATCGTTGTTTAATACGAAAGGTTATGACGGGACATCAGTGCGAGACATTGCAAAGCGAGCGGATGTGAATGTAGCGAATATTTCATACTATTTTGCTGGAAAGCAAGGCCTATTAGAGCAGCTTATTACTGATTTTTTAGAAGGATATATTCATGTGATTGAAACGTCCTTTGAACAGAGAGAGTATTTGTCGGCTAAAGATGTGATGGTGCAAATGGTGCGCGGGATTTTACGATATCAATTTGAAAATAGGGAACTGACACGTTTTTTTTATAGAGAGCTTTCGCTTGATACCACATTAATTCGTGAAGTGATGACCGTTTATTTTTCTAAAGAAAGATATTATATCGAGCAAATCATTAGAGAAGGACAAATGAAGAAAGAGTTTCGAAAGGTATCTTTTACAATGTTTATGACGCAATTAAAAGGCATGATAAATATGCCGTTTTTATATCCACAGTATATATCAGAAGTATTACATTCTTTTCCATCCGAAACATTTTTCTTAGAAATGTATACGAAGGAAATTGAGCAATGGATGGAACAAGCATTATGTAAAACGAATATGTATCAGGAATGGCCAAGAGCTGTTCATATGTGAAAAATCCCCACCTAACGAACCGAGGTGGGGATTCTTGTAGTTTCTTTTCTTTGCCATAAATTGTTACATAATAGCGCAATAATTGTTAATGAGGCTCCGGCAATTTCGATTTTGTCGACCGTATAACCTCGAAATATGGAACCGATAAGTGCAAGGACAGGAACTAAATTCATAAATAATATGCCGTTAATAGATGAAATATAGCGATTCCCCATATTCCAGCAAAACACAGCGATAACACCTGCAATAATCGACATATAAAAGAGTTCAAAACGAACGCTCACAATTGTGCGTAATGATGGTACAGTAATGACGTTTGTGTAAGTTAATAAAGTGACAATAACGATGAGTGACATTGAACCGAACAAACAAGTTAACGTTGTATATCGAAGTGGTGACCAAGATTGAAAACGAGCACCGCCATTTGTATAAATGACCCAGCAAGTAACGCCGCATAACATCAATATATTCGTAGATAAGTGACTTGCAGCTCCAAATAATAAGTGAATATTTCCTTTTGAAATGACAAGCATAACACCGAGTAATGCAACGAACATACAAAGAAAAGTGTAGTTTTGTGGACGCTTATTTTTTGTTATCCATTGTAATGATAAGGCAATTAGTGGCATGAGAGACTGAATCATCGCTGCATGGATTGCTCCAGAAGGTCCGGCAAGTTGTTGTCCGTAGAAAACGAGAAAACCATATCCAGCGAAACCGACTGTTCCGTAAAAAAATAAAGAAAGTGTTCGTTTTTCTAAGCGGAGCGAATGTGTCCCTTCAGTGATTAATAGCAAAATAAGAAAAATAATAGCTGCAGATCCGTAGCGAATAGTTGTGAAAAAGAACGGATCGATAAATTGTAAGGCATTTGCCATTACAGGAAACATAAATCCCCAGGCAGTTACGGCAAGTAAGCATAGGAGGGATCCGAAGAGCATTTGTTTTTTGTTCAAGAGTACCATTCTCCTTTACATTTCGTTATAGTAAGTTGATGAAATAAGTATAAAGAGTAATGATTTATAGAAGGAAATATCGATTTTTTATAACAGTTATAACTTTTTGTTAGAGGTGTATATGATGGATTTAGAGGCAGTACGATCGTTTATGGAAGTAAAGCATATGCGCAGTTTATCAAAGGCAAGTAAGCTTTTACATATTTCACAACCAGCGCTTAGTAAACAAATTCAAAGATTAGAAGCGGATTTAGAGGTTACTTTACTCAAGCGTTCTGCTCAAGGAGTGGAGTTAACAGAGGCTGGTGAGATATTTATAGCAAGAATGTTACCGATTTTGGAACAAATACATGAAGTGAAAACGGAGATGAAGAAGTATCAAGAGAAACGGAGAATTTCGATAGGTATATTGCCAAGTTTAGCGGCGTATTACATATCGAAATGCAAAGATATATTAGGTGATGGATTCGAAATAGAATGGAAAATTGAGCATACGAAAGTATTAATGGAATTGTTTAAAGAGCGGAAGATTGAAGCGATGTTCATTGATTCAGTAGTAGAAGGCGCTACATATATAAAAGAAATGCGGGAGGAAAAAATTGTTTGTGTAGTTTCAAATGATCATCCTTATAAAGAGAAAACAATAATCCGAATGGAAGGTTTGGAACATGAGAAATTAATTGTGTACCCAGAAATATGTGATGTAAGGGAAATGATTATGAACATGTTTCAAGGTATAGGTGCGAAACCAATCATTGCGTTTGAAACTTCTTATGCAGAACCGATGCTTGCGATGGTCGGAGCTGGACTTGGCATCACTTTACTTCCAGAAATGTCAGTGGAGCAAGCGGTAAAGCAGGGGAATGTGCATGTGATTTCTGTTGAACCCCCACTCATGCGCAAAATCTATTTCGTATCTCATATGAAAGAGTGCCCGTTATGGCAATCATTTGAGGATAGGTAGTGAAGCGGGCGGAAGATTAAGAAAGATTACAATTGCATTTAAAGAAACATGAAATTTTAAAAAAAACTAGGTCAAAAACACGTCATTACATGGTATGATTAGTACATTGTTAGTTGTTAAATATAGGGGAATTCCCTTTTTATACATAATGCCTTCCATTTCATAAACGGAACGGACAAAAAAAGAGATATAACTAGGAGGCTTTTTTGCATGGATTCTATCCTGACGATCGTTATCATTGTAGTAAGCTCTATTCTAGTGCTGCTCATGATAGAGCTTGTGATAAGAAATCGTTCATATAAAGATATTGAAGCACTGGAGCAGTGGAAACAAGAAATAAAAGATAAACCTGTAGCAGATGAACTAAAGCGAGTAAAAGATTTGAACATGACAGGTCAAACAGAAGAACTGTTTGGTAAATGGCGTGAAGAGTGGGATGAAATCGTATCAACAACTCTTCCAAAAGCTGAAAAAGATTTAGGGCAAGCGCGAAAATTCGCCTCGCAATTCTCCTTCCGCAAAGCAAAGCATGCGATGAACGAATCCATAAGTGGTTTAGATGACGCTGATAATCGTATTACAGACATTTTAAATGAATTACAGCAACTGTTAGAAAGCCATGAAAAAAATAGTTCGGAAATTGAAGGGTTACGTGATACATATCGTAGTATGAAAAAGAGTGTTCTTGCTCATCGACACATGTATGGAGCAGCTGAGCAGAGAATTGAAGAGATGCTAGATGCCGAATCTAATAAATTTAATAGTTTTGAAGAAGCAACAAATAATGGCGACTATTTAAAAGCGAGAGAAATTGTTATTAGTTTGGAAGAAGGTTTAGCTAATTTAGAAATCATTATTCACCAAATTCCAGATTTATTGGTAGAGTGTCAAGCAACGTTACCAGTTCAACTGGAAGATTTATTACACGGACATAATGATATGGTAAGACAAGGTTATGTATTAGATTACTTGGAAATCCCTAAAGAAGTCCGCGATATGACGACACAACTACAAACATGTTTAATGGATATACAGGAGCTTCATATAACGGAAGCGGCTGAAAAAGTAGAAAAATTAAAAACTCGTTTAGACGGTTTTTATGATCAACTAGAACAAGAAGTGCATGCGAGACATTATGTAGAGCAAAAAACACTTTCTGTTTATGAAGATTTAGAAGAACTTCGTGAAGAAACAATTGAAACGAAAGCAGAAACGCAACTTGTAAAACAAAGCTATCAGTTACAAGATAAGGATATTGAGTCTCAAAAAGTAATTGAAAAGCAAATGCACATTTTAATGAAACGTTTTGAAGTGATGCAATTACGCGTTGCTGAACAAGATATTGCATTCTCTATAATTCGTGAGGAACTAGAAGAGGTTTATGAGCAATGTGAAACTTTAAAAGTACTTCATGCAGAATATAAAGAAATGCTACAAACGATGCGTAAAGAAGAATTTGAAGCGCGTGAGAAGTTGCAGGAAATGCGCAATACAATTTTTGAAACGAAACGCTTTATGCAAAAGTCGAATTTGCCAGGTCTTCCAGAGAGTATTATGGAAGATTTACAAAGAGGGCAAATGGCAATGCAAGCTGTATATGAGCAATTAGAAATAAAACCGTTAAATATGCATGCTGTAAATAGCAGTTTAGAAGAAGCATACACAACTGTTAACGGTGTAGCTGAAATGACAGAAGAGTTAATTGGACAAGCGTATTTAGTTGAAAAATTAATTCAATACGGAAACCGTTACCGCAGTCATGATGAAAATCTTGCAGAAAGCTTAAATTATGCAGAGAAATTATTCCGTGAATATCAATACGATGCAGCTTTAGAACAAGCGGCTTCTGTACTAGAGCAACTTGAACCTGGCGTTGTTCAAAAAATAGCTGAATATGTAGACAATGAACAAACCCTTTCATAAAGGGTTTGTTTTTTTGTGTAATTTTGAAGGCGATGTTGCTATAATGAATAGCGGAATACAGTAAGGTTATTCGTTTCAAAATAAAGTGAAACTGTAATCAGTGGGGGGGATTCATCCCCACTGATTACTAGCCTTCACCAATCGGGATAAAACGGAACCTTTGTGTAGTCTTAGCGTAATTACACGTATTTATGATATGATTATATGATGTGATAGCGCTGAAAGGGGAAGAACGATGATCTATTTTGATAATAGTGCGACGACGAAGCCATATCCAGAAGCCCTTCAATCGTACGTAACGGTTGCTGGGAAATATTTTGGAAATCCTTCTTCTATTCATTCGCTTGGAGGAGAGGCAGAGCGTCTATTAACACAATCAAGAACGATTGCAGCGCAGCTTCTTCACGTAAAACCTTCTGAAATTATTTTCACATCGGGTGGAACGGAAGGGAATAACCTTGCGATTAAAGGGATAGCGATGAGGAATCGTTCGCGCGGCAAACATATCATTACAACAAATATTGAACACGCGTCTGTGTTTGAGGCATATAAGCAATTAGAAGAACTCGGGTTTGATGTAACATATTTACCGGTTAACGAGCATGGTGTTGTATCGGTAGAGGATGTGAAGCGAGTGCTTCGTGAAGATACAATTCTTGTTTCAATTATTCATGTGAACAACGAAACTGGAGCAATTCAGCCCGTTGCTGAAATTGGAACGTTATTATCGAATTATCCGAAAATAAGATTCCATGTGGACCATGTACAAGGGATAGGAAAAGTACCGCTTAATTTATATGCTTCGCATATTGACCTTTGCTCAATATCTGGACATAAATTCCACAGTGTAAAAGGAACAGGTCTTCTTTACGTGCGTGATGGCGTAAGATTAGATCCGATTTTATCAGGTGGTCAACAAGAGCTTAAGTATCGCTCTGGTACAGAGAACTTACCTGGCATTGTAGCGATGGTGAAAGCACTTCGCATGACAATGGAACAAGTGAAAGAAAAGATAGCTCATTTGCAAAGTTTACAAACAGAGCTTGTACGTTTCTTTAAAGAAATGGAAGATGTAACAATTAATACGTCGCTTGCATATGCAGCACCACACATTTTAAATGTGTCGTTTGTCGGTTTAAAACCGGAAGTGGTCGTTCATGCTTTAGAAGAACACGGTGTATATGTATCAACGAAGTCTGCTTGTTCTTCAAAAGCAAATGAAGTGAGCAGAGTGTTAGTGTCAATGGGGGTACCGCATGCAGCTGCTGCAAGCGCTATTCGTATTAGTCTAGCACCAGACAACACGATGGAAGAAGTAAAACAATTTGAAGGTATTGTAAAAGAGACAATGCCAAAATTATATGAAGTGATGAGGTAAAGAAATATGATGACATATGAATATATTTTAGTACGTTACGGAGAAATGACGACAAAAGGTAAGAACCGTTCTAAATTTGTAAGCACATTAAAAGATAACGTTAAGTTCAAACTGAAAAAATTCCCAAACATTAAAATCGATGCAACACATGACCGTATGTACATTCAGTTAAATGGCGAAGACCATGAAGCGATTGCTGAAAGATTGAAAGATGTATTTGGTATTCATAAGTTTAATTTAGCGATGAAAGTACCATCAGAATTAGAAGATATTAAAAAAGGTGCATTAGCAGCTTTCTTACAAGTAAAAGATGATGTGAAAACATTTAAAATTACAGTGCACCGTTCTGATAAACGTTTCCCAATGAAGACGATGGAGTTACTTCCAGAAATTGGCGGGCACATTTTAGAAAATACAGAGGATATCACAGTAGACGTCCATAATCCAGATGTGAATGTACGTGTAGAAATTCGCAGTGGTTACAGCTATATTATGTGTGGTGAGCACATGGGAGCTGGCGGTTTACCAGTTGGCGTTGGCGGAAAAGTAATGGTACTTCTTTCTGGTGGTATTGATAGCCCAGTAGCAGCGTACTTAACGATGAAACGCGGCGTATCTGTGGAGGCAGTTCACTTCCATAGTCCACCTTTCACAAGTGAGCGTGCGAAACAAAAAGTAATCGATTTAGCACAAGAGTTAACGAAATACTGTAAACGTGTAACACTTCACCTTGTTCCATTTACTGAAGTGCAAAAAACGATTAATAAAGAAATTCCATCTAGTTATTCTATGACAGTAATGCGTCGTATGATGATGCGTATTACAGAGCAGATTGCAGAGGAGCGTAATGCACTTGCAATTACGACTGGTGAAAGTCTTGGACAAGTAGCGAGCCAAACGTTAGATAGTATGCATACGATTAATGAAGTGACAAACTATCCTGTTATTCGTCCGCTTATTACGATGGATAAATTAGAAATTATTAAAATCGCTGAAGAAATCGGCACATATGATATCTCAATTCGTCCATACGAAGATTGCTGTACAGTATTCACACCAGCAAGCCCAGCGACGAAGCCGAAGCGTGAAAAAGCGAATCGTTTTGAAGCGAAATATGATTTCACACCATTAATCGAAGAAGCTGTAGCAAACAAAGAAACAATGGTATTACAAACGGTAGAAGTAGTAGCGGAAGAAGAAAAATTCGAAGAACTTTTCTAAAACCATAAATTACCATATCTAAAATGTGTATGAAGTCATGTTATTTATCACACTCTATACTCACAAGGAGGTGATATAACATGGCACGTAGCACAAATAAATTAGCGGTTCCTGGTGCTGAATCAGCATTAGACCAAATGAAATACGAAATCGCTCAAGAGTTTGGTGTTCAACTTGGAGCGGATGCAACATCTCGCGCTAACGGTTCTGTTGGTGGCGAAATTACGAAACGTCTAGTTTCACTAGCTGAGCAACAATTAGGCGGTTTCCAAAAATAATTCCATATACAATGGCTTAGAAAGAGCGGGTTCTCCCCGCTCTTTCTTTTTGTTGTTCGTATTAGTATAAATTCATTTCGACAAAAGCATAAAAAAATTGTCAAAAGAAGAGGGTTCAAAATTTACTGAAAATTCTTTATTATATAAGGGAGGCATAAAGAAAAAGGAGGATGTTTATGAAGAGAGAGGAATTGTTGGCACCACCATCTTATAATTTAGTTTCAGAAATAGAGAAATATACAGACGATAAAGAGAAGCTTGCTTTAATTTGGCAAGATGATAAAGGGAATAGACGAGAAGTTACATATTTTGAATTAATGCAAGGTGCAAATAAAATTGGAAACGCTTTTATAAAAAGTGGCTTACAAAAAGGGGACAAGCTCCTTATTATGATGCCGCGTTTAATTGAAGCTTACATGACGTATATCGCTGCGATTAAAGCAGGGTTTGTCGTAATTCCGAGTTCGGAAATGTTGCGTAAAAAAGATATTGAATACCGCATTGGACACGGAGAAGTAAAAGCGATTGTAAGTTATGAACCATATATCGGACAGTTTGATAACATAGGGGCGATGGAATCTCTTCAAAAGTTCGTTCTGAGCGAGCAGTCAGTAGACGGATGGATCAATTTAAAAACAGCATTAGAAACAGAAAGTGACATGTTAGAAATGGCGAAAACAGATAAAGAAGATATGGTCTTTTTATCTTATACGTCAGGGACGACAGGAAACCCGAAAGGTGTTGTTCATACGCATGCGTGGGCATACGCTCATTTACGTACGAGCGCCCCAAATTGGCTCGGAATTGAAGAGAATGATGTTGTATGGGCAACGGCTAGTCCAGGGTGGCAAAAGTGGATTTGGAGCCCGTTTTTAGCAACTCTCGGTTCAGGAGCAACAGGATTTGTATACAACGGTAAGTTTGAACCGAAAACGTATTTAAATTTATTAGACGATAATAAGGTGAATGTGCTTTGTTGTACACCGACTGAGTATAGATTAATGGCAAAGGTAGAAGACTTGACTGAGTACAATTTAGAAGCGTTACATAGCGCTGTATCCGCAGGTGAGCCGTTAAATAGAGAAGTCATCGAAACGTTCCAAAAGCACTTTGATATTACAGTAAGAGATGGCTATGGGCAAACGGAAAATACATTACTTGTTGGCGTAATGAAAGGGATGGATATTAGACCGGGATCAATGGGGAAACCAACGCCAGGAAACCATGTTGATATCGTTAATGAAGAAGGAATCCCAGTGCAGGTAGGAGAAGTTGGCGATATTGCAGTTCATATTGAAACACCAGCCCTCTTTAAGCAATATTATAAAGATGATGAACGCACAGCGATGCAATTCCGTGGTGATTATTATATTACGGGTGATAAAGCGAAAAAAGATGAAGACGGCTATTTCTGGTTTGAAGGGCGCGGAGATGATATTATCATTAGCTCTGGTTACACAATCGGGCCGTTCGAAGTTGAAGATGCACTTGTAAAACATCCTTACGTAAGAGAATGTGCGGTTGTCGCAAGTCCGGATGAAATTCGAGGGAGTGTCGTGAAGGCATTTATCGTATTAAGAGAGAATATAGAAAAGAACGAAGAAACATTAATTCCAGTGCTCCAACAACACGTGAAAGAACTCACTGCACCATATAAATATCCTCGCAAAATTGAATTTGTAAATGAACTACCAAAAACGATTTCCGGAAAAATTCGTCGTATTGAACTTAGAAAACAAGAGATGGAGCTTCCTTCAAAATAATTTTGAAAATAGGGAAATAAATAGTTGAATGAAATGTAAAACGATGATATTATAAAAACGAACATAAGTTCGATTTTATAAACTAAAAAAAGAGGTGTCCGTATGATTTTAGGTATTAATCCGTACTTAGTTTTAGATGGTAGTGGGCAAGAAGCTGTACAGTTTTACAAAGAGGCATTAGACGCAAAAGTAGAAGTAATGCAAACTTTTGGTGACATGCCTGAAAATCCAGAATACCCGATTCCAGCTGAAGCGAAAGAGCGCGTTTTACATGCTACTTTAAAAGTTGGTAATACGGACCTTATGATTTCTGATACATTCCCAGGTCAAGGGCATGCAATCGGATCTCAAGTAACAATCGCAATTCAAATTAGTAATGCAGAAAAAGCAAAAGAAGTATTCGAAAAGTTACAAGAGGGTGGAGAAGTTATTATGCCACTTCAAGAAACGTTCTGGAGCCCGGCATACGGACAACTAAAAGATAAATTTAGCATTGAATGGCAAATTACAACGAACCCTACTGAACAAAAATAATTTTTGGGAAAGCACCATTTTTAATTCAAATGGTGCTTTTTTTATACGGATTAATCTCGTAGACTAAAGGGAAAAAGGGGATGAGTATATGGGAGAAATTTGGTATGGCGGCACCATTTACACGATGCGAGAAGAGAATGAAAAAGTAGACGCTGTTTATGTTGAAAACGGTGTGATCGTTGATGTCGGGAGTAAAGAAGAGTTAGAAGACCGATATGCTACTACGGTTAAATTGCACGATTTAGAAGGCAAAACGATGATTCCAGGTCTCGTTGATAGTCATATGCATCTTATTGGGCATGGAGAGAGGTTACTTCGTCTAGATTTATCAAATTGTACATCTTATGGCGAAGTACTTACTCTTGTTCAGAAGCAAGTAGAAGACGCGCCAAAAGGTTGTTGGATTATCGGAGAAGGCTGGAATGAAAATAACTTTACAGATACGAAAGATGTTCACGCACGTGATTTAGATGCAATTTCGAAAGAACATCCCATTTTATTAAAACGAGTTTGTCGTCACGTTACATGGGTGAATTCATACATACTGCAAGAAGCGAACATAACAGAAGAGACGCAAGATCCGAAAGGCGGGAAAATTGGCCGGGATGCATCAAATAAGTTAACAGGGCTTTTATATGAACAAGGACAAGAATTAATGAAACACGTTCAGCCTGAAATTGATAAAGCTTATTTACAAAGAGCTTTGCAAACAGCGATTAAAGACTGCTGGCAATACGGAATCGTTGGTGGGCATACGGAAGATTTAAATTATTATGGTGGTTTTAGAAAAACGTATAATGCGTTTTCTTACGTTATAAAAGAAATGCCATTTAAAGCACATTTACTCGTTCATCATGAAGTAGCACATGAAAGAAAAGAATATGAAAATGAGCACTATATTGAATTTGGTGCGATGAAAATTTTTTCTGACGGTTCTTTTGGCGGAAGAACTGCTTTATTAAGTGAATCGTATGAAGATGCGCAGGAAACAAATGGAGTTGCGATTTTCTCACGTGAAGAGCTTGCATGTTTAGTGAAAAAAGCACGAGATTTACATATGTCAGTTGCCATTCATACAATCGGCGACTTATCGCTTGAATATGTCATTGATGCGCTTGAATTACATCCACCAGCAGAAGGGGTGCGTGACCGTATTATTCATTGTCAGCTAGCTCGTGAAGAGTTGATTGAAAGAATGAAACACTTGCCAGCTATTATTGATATTCAACCGGTCTTTGTTTCATCAGATTTTCCATCAGTCATTGAAAAACTAGGCGAGCGTCGTCTTCGTTACGCGTATGCCTGGAAGACGTTACTGGACGCAGGCTTACATTGCAACGGTGGTTCAGATGCTCCTATTGAACAAGTGAATCCGTTTTTAGGCATATATAGCGCTGTTACACGTAGAAGTTTTATTGACGGTGTATGCTATATGCCTGAGGAAAGATTAGCGGCATATGAGGCTGTTTCTTTATTTACGACAGGAAGTGCTTATGCAATAGGAAAAGAAGCGAAGCGAGGACAAATTATAAAAGGATATGAAGCAGACTTTACGGTATTAGATCGAAACATATTTGAAATAGAGGCAGAAGAAATAAAAGAAGTACAAGCGGAAATGACCGTCATTGATGGCCAGGTTGTCTATAGAAAAGATGCGTAAAATATATCAGCGATTTTCGGAATATATCGACTGTAACTCGAAATATATCAGCGATTATTAAAATATATCGACTTACCGACAAAAACTGACAAAAATAACGGCCCGATAGCGAGAGATTGTTGGCCGTGCCAATCGGGATAAATAAATAACCGCAGAATTATGGGATCCCCATAATTCTGCGGTTATTTTAATACTATAAAAATGTTCTCTGTACTTTTTCCCAGAAGGAATTGTTTTTTAATTTTACTGTTTTAATTTGTTTATCGCTTAAGCGTACAACAGCTTTTTCAACTTGTTTAATGCTAAGCGCTTCGTTATCCATGCCGATAACAGGATAATCGTTACCGTCTGGTTTAAGTTTTAAAGTTAGTGTACGTTCGTGGTTTAAGATGAACGGTGAACCGAGCGTACGGTATGTGTTGTTATTTAAAGATGCTAGTTCGCTTACTTGGAAACATGGGATAAGCGGATCGACAACGGCACCATGTAATGATTTGTTGTAAGCTGTACTTCCTGTTGGGGTAGAAACAACTAAACCGTCACCTCTAAATGTTTCGAAATATAAATCATCAACGTGAACATCTACAACGAATGTTTTAATAATGCTAGAACGTAATGAGAATTCATTTAAACAATGGAAAGATGTACCGTGATCTACATCTACCTGAATTGTTGGATATTTTCGCACTTCAATTTCATTTTTTGTAATTTCTTGAAGGGCTGTATCAACGTGATCAATGTGGAAATCACAGTAGAAAGAAATTTCATCTTTCGTAGAAATTCCTGCGTATAAGCAATCTTCTCTAAAACCAGTTTTACGAACGGCTTGTAAGAAAGTTGCATCATCTCCAACACTGACGATAGCGTTTGCATTTTTTGGTTGATCTAATATGGTAAATCCATTCTCTTCTAAAATACGATAGATTGGTTTCATCTTTTCAACGAGCGTTGCTTTGTCATCACCATAAAAGAAAAATAAATTGCGACGATCTGCCATTATGTATCCCTCCACTGCAGTTAAATTTTCTGTTTTTCGTGCTACATATCATTAGAGTCCGTTCCCTGATGATATGTTCAAATAATATATTTCGATATAAATTGTCAAAATACCTTTTTATTTTTAGAAAAATTTTTATATTCAATCTTACGGAACTCTGTTTAATGATGAATAAACTTGTCGATAATGGGTACGGAGTGAAAGGATGATACGTATGAAGTGGCTCGTAATTGGAATAATAATTCTTCTCCTTTTTATTTTGCTTATACTATTGTCGAAAATAAAGCTTAAAGTGACATTTTTATATTCAGAAATGGAAAAGCAATGTTTGTTTCAAGTGAAAATATGGATGATTCGATATACATTTGATGTGTTGGAAAGAATTGAAAAACAGCAGAAAAAGACAGGACAGAAAATCGAAAAAGCTGAAAAGGACGGCGGAATAGATAATAAAATTATGGCGCAACTTGACAGCATCGGGGAACTGATAAAAAGGCTTCAAAAAGTTCATACTATCGTTAAAGATTTTCTCAAACGAGTGAAAATCAATGGTTGGAAATGGCATACGCAAATTGGAGCAGGCGACGCAGCTAGTACTGGAATTGTCACTGGATATGCATGGGGGACAAAAGGAATGGCTGCTGGAGTTATAGGACAATATATGCATATTGTCGATGTACCAGAATTTGAAATTATCCCTGTTTTTCAAGGGAAGGGATTTGCATCAAGGTGCGAGTTAACAGCATCTTTTCGTATATTTCGTGCTATAAAAACAGGATTCAAATTACTCATGTTTATGAGAAAGCAAAAATCTGGTATGACAGAAAAATCTGTTCAAGCATAGGGGGGATATAGAGTGGACCATCCAATTCAAGGTTTAATGACAACCGCAATGCAGCATTTAAAACAAATGACTGATGTAAATACAATTGTTGGTGATCCAATTAAAGCAGCAGATGGAAGTGTAATTCTTACTGTTTCGAAAGTAAGCTTTGGTTTTGCTGCTGGTGGAAGTGAATTTGGTAAAGTAGAACATTCAGGTCGTCATCCATTTGGCGGGGGAAGTGGTGGAGGAGTTTCTATTAATCCTGTTGCCTTTCTTGTTATAAATGGAGATGGTGTGAAAGTATTACACTTAGATAAGCAGACACACGTCATTGATAAAATAATTGAATTAGCACCACAAGCTGTTGATAAAGTGAAAGAAATGATGGATAAACGAAAAGAAGATGATCCTGAATTTCAAATTTAACGAATAAAGAAGCTAATCAATGGATTAGCTTCTTTAATTTTTTTGTAAATAAAGCGATTTTATTTGCATTATCGATGGGGACAAACTATCATTTACATTGTACATATTTTGTTTAAATAAGGGAGGATCTTCAAGTGGCAAACGTAACTTTTAAAGGTAATCCAATGACTTTAGTTGGAACAGAAGTTAAAGTTGGCGATCAAGCGCCAAACTTCCAAGTATTAGCAAACGACTTATCTCCAGTAAGTTTAGAAACATACAAAGGCGAAGTAAAATTAATTAGTGTTGTACCTTCAATCGACACAGGTGTATGTGATGCACAAACACGTCGTTTTAACCAAGATGCAGCAGGTATTGAAAACGCGAAAGTATTAACAATTAGCGCTGACTTACCATTCGCTCAAAAACGCTGGTGTGCAGCAAACGGTTTAGAAAATGTTGTAACACTTTCTGATCACCGTGACCTTTCATTCGGTGAAGCTTACGGCTTAGTAATGAAAGAACTTCGTTTACTTGCTCGTGCAGTATTCGTAGTAGATAGCAATGACAAAGTAGTTTACGCAGAATACGTAAGCGAAGGTACAAGCCATCCAAACTATGAAGCAGCATTAGAAGCAGCTAAATCTGCAAAGTAATAGGAAGGAAATGACCTCTTATAAAGAGGTCGTTTTTTCTCATCTATTGCTGCGAATGGTAACGATAGATGAGAAAAAATGTTATATCATATATAACTTGAAAGGGAGCTCTTTACAGGAGGTCGCTTTTTCTTTTTGGAAAAAATCACTTTGTGGTATGATATAAGTTATGTGTAAAAGAGAGAAGGAGGAATGTACGTGAGTCAGACAGTGGAAACATTATTTTCTATTTTTGATTCTTCTGCGGTAGTTTTACGTAAAGAATTAGATGTAACATATTTAGAGGCGCTTGTAGAAACAGGTGATAACTTGTTTGAAGGTGCGATTTTACAAGAGGAATTATCCGAATCAACAATTGAAAGGTTGAATCGTGAATATAGTACGTTTAATGAAGAAACATATAAAGGTGAAGAAATTCGTAAAGCATTTCAGCTAGCCATTTTAAAAGGAATGAAAGAGGGCGTACAAGCGAATCACGAAATGACGCCAGATGCAGTTGGAATGTTCATGAGCTACTTATTCCATAAATTTATGCAAGGCAAAACAGAAATTACTGTTTTAGATCCTGCAATTGGAACAGGTAATTTAATGACTACAGTATTTAATAGCGCTAAAGAAGAACTAGCAATGAGTGGATTTGGTGTAGAAGTGGATGAAGTGCTAATTAAACTTGCTTTAGTAAATGCGAATTTACAAAAGCATGGAATCGAATTCTTCCATCAAGATGGACTAGCACCACTTTATATTGATCCAGTTGATGCAGTCGTTTCAGATTTACCAATTGGTTATTATCCAAACGAAATCAGTGCGAGTGAATATAAGTTAAAAGCAGATGAAGGAATGTCATATGCGCATCACTTATTTATTGAACAAAGTGTGAAACATACGAAAGAAGGCGGGTATTTATTCTTCTTAGTACCAAACTTTATTTTTGAAAGTGATCAAGCGCCGAAACTACATGCATTTATTAAAGAAACATGCTTTATTCAAGGTTTGTTACAGCTACCTGTTTCCATGTTTAAAAACGAGAAAAATGCAAAAAGTATATTTGTTCTCCAAAAGAAAGGCCAAGGTGTAACAATGCCGAAACAGGCACTACTAGTGGAATTACCTAAATTCTCTAATATGAAGGCTATGGAGAACATTATGGATCAATTAAATACTTGGTTTGCAACACAAAAGTAACACGATATATATGTAACAGGGTTAGTGATTAATGTAGTACAGTTGTATAGAATATGTCATATTTTTTAATATATACAAGATTTAACTGAATTTTTTTGAAATCTGTAATATATTTTTTTTCTTGGTGTTACAATTTTTTCACTTGAAATATATGTCGGACGATGTTTAAATTAAAATCGTGAGTATAAAATTTACTGATGATGAAACGTTTTCATAGTGAGTGAATTTAATTAGATAAAATCGAGCGGTTTGTGGAATGATCCACACAACTACCAAGAGAAAAAGGGGCGAAAGACTAGATGTCAAAAATCATCGCGATTAACGCAGGAAGCTCTTCCTTAAAATTCCAATTATTTGAAATGCCAAGTGAAACAGTATTAACAAAAGGTTTAGTAGAACGTATCGGTTTAGAAGATAGTATCTTCACTATTACTGTAGATGGCGAAAAACAAAAAGAAATTACAAACATCCCAGATCACGCAGTAGCAGTTAACATGCTTCTTAGCAAATTAACTGAAAATGGAATCGTAAAATCTCTTGATGAGATTGGCGGTATCGGTCACCGTGTTGTACACGGCGGCGAAAAATTTGCGGATTCTGTTTTAATTACTGATGAAGTATTAGCGGAAATCGAAGAATTAAGCGATTTAGCACCACTTCACAACCCAGCAAACCTTGTTGGTATTAAAGCATTCCAAGAAGTATTACCAAACGTACCAGCAGTAGCAGTATTCGATACAGCATTCCACCAAACAATGCCGGAATCTGCATTCCTATACAGCTTACCGTATGAGTACTATGAGAAATTTGGTATCCGTAAATACGGTTTCCACGGAACTTCTCATAAATACGTAACTGAGCGTGCGGCTGAATTATTAGGTCGTCCAATTGAAAGCTTAAGCCTACTTTCTTGTCACTTAGGTAACGGTGCAAGTATCGCAGCAGTAGAAGGCGGTAAGTCTATCGATACTTCTATGGGCTTCACTCCACTTGCTGGTGTAACAATGGGTACACGTTCTGGTAACATTGACCCTGCGTTAATTCCATACATCATGGAAAAAACAGGCCAAACTGTAGAAGAAGTAGTTAACGTATTAAACAAGAAGAGTGGTATGTTAGGTCTTACTGGTTACTCTAGTGACCTACGTGACATCATTGCGAAAGAAGAAGAAGGCGACCACCGTGCGAAAGTAGCACTTGACGTGTTCGTAAGCCGTATCCATAAATACATTGGTTCTTACACAGCTCGTATGAAAGGCGTTGACGCTATCATCTTTACAGCTGGTGTAGGTGAAAACAGTGCAATTATTCGTGAGCGCGTATTAGAAGGCCTTGAGTACATGGGCGTATACTTCGACGCAAAACGCAATAACGTATTCGGTGAAGAAGCATTCATCAGCTTCCCTCACTCTCCAGTAAAAATTATCGTAATTCCAACTGACGAAGAAGTTATGATTGCTCGTGACGTACTACGTCTTGGAGATATTGGTTAATATATGAAAAGAAAGACGAGATCCTATAGGATTTCGTCTTTTTTCCTTTTAATATATTTTAAAATTCCATCTGGATATAATAATTTTTCCTTCTGAATGAATGCAGTAATGGGAACCCATTTTGCATATGACGCTGTTTGCTCATCTTGTATATTCACTATTTCCATTTCATATAGTGATCTGTCTAATAAACGCAAAGAATATAGTTGAATAATTTCATGACCAATTTCCTCATCTAGATGAAAGATGTTTTCTAAGCAACCTAAATAATCGATAATTTCTACTTCTGTATGAAGCTCTTCATTAAACTCTCGAATAACTGTTTCATCTGATTTTTCTCCGAGTTCAATTGATCCACCAAGAGGACAGTAATAGGTTTCATTGTCTATATTATATTCTTGTAGTAGAAGTCGATTGTGATGTATAACAATACCAAAGGATTTTGCACGTGGGTACATGAATATGATCGCTCCTTATTCATTTATATGTGGATAATTATAAGTTGAAATATAGAGAAAATCACCTTTTTATTCACGTTGTTGAGCTAATTGTAATACCGTCTAATAGTTCTTTCCAAAATGCTTCATTGTACTGGTATATATCCATCACTGGGCATTTTATAACGCAAATGTTTTGTAATCCCCAATCTTCTTCAGTGATAGTTGGTACATCGGCAGGAAGTAATAAAAGGACGGAGAAGTTATGCTTGACCATTTGAGATAAAATTTCTTCAAGAGAAAGTGCTTCTTCATATGTTCCCCCGGTTCGAATAAACAATATGGATTCTTCCATTTCTACTGTAGTTAGAAAACGATTAATCCGATGCTCATAATTTAATTTAATATCTGTATAAGAAGGCCAAGAAGTTGGTGTATTTACATCTGTTTTAAAGTCATGGCAGGAGTCAATTTCATAAATGTTGTCTCGTAGTCTTAATTTCGCATCATCATCCCAAAATGAGATGAAGGACAAATTTCCTAATTCTAAAAAACGGTGAAAGCGATTTTGTAATAATAAATTTACTTTCTCTAATGAAGGACTTAGCATAAAATCAATAACGCCAAAAAATGGGGATAATCCTAGTTGATATAAAGCCCAAGCAGGCCAGCAGTTTTGTCCTAAGCTAAATACAGCATTATACTTTTGTTTTATATTGGATAGATTCATGTGATTCATCTCATCCTTTTTGCTAATATTTTATGTCATTAAAAAATGGTATGTGAATAGAGATAGACAAGCATATTTGCAAAGAATAAGCAGAAATATGTTACAATAGAAAAAAATCGAACGAGGTGGTTGTTACGATGCGATCGAAGCGAGAACAAGCCATTTTAGACAATATCAAGGAATGGGAAGCGCAATTAGTTGAGCAAGAAGCGACCGATTTTCAAAAAGTGTTTGATAAATGGTTACATACTACAGTTGCGAAATTACCTGAGAAAAAACGAAAAGAATTCTTTACGAAAGCAGATGGATGGCTTTTTCATTTGCATGCACTGATTCAAAGTTCACAATCACAATTAGATGCACGTAATCGTATTTTAGGAACATCAAGATTATTTAATGAATCAATTGAACAACTTGAAGATTTGAAAGCATTATCTATTGATCAGTTAACATACATAGCAGAGCAACAAACAGCACGTCATCGTCTATATTCATTCGTGCAAGGCGGAGCAACGGGTGCTGGAGGATTATTATTATTGACAGCTGATTTTCCGGTTATGATTGCGTTAAATGTGAAGGCTGTCCAACTTATTGCAACATCGTTTGGGCATGATGTGAACAAGCCTTATGAAATGATGCTGGCGTTAAAGGTGTTTCATGCGTCATTATTGCCAGGAAGACTTCAGCAATACGCTTGGTACAACTTGCTACGAGAGCTGGAGCAAGAAGATTCGTTCTTTTATGAAGGAGACGAAGCAGTGTTACAAACAGCCTCTACCGAAGTTTTGTTAAAGCAAATTTTGAAAACATTTTCAATTTATGCTCTTCGTCGTAAATTATTCCAAGGTATCCCAGTCATCGGAATGGCAATCGGATCTACAGTAAATTATCGTTTAACAAGAAATGTTACTGAATTTGCGAATCGATTTTATCAAGTGCGCCACATAATGGAGAAAGAAAAAAAATCATAAAAAAAGCGAGAGGCCGAAGCCTTTCGCTTTTTTAATTTGTTGCATGTTTTTTGGTCATTGGAATAGATACTGGTTGCTTTTCTGCTGCTTTTTCTGCTTTTGGATAATAAATTAAATCCAATGTTTTTGCCTGTACGGCAATTGAAAGAATAGTAAAAGCAATTTCTGTCCAATTTAAATAATATAATGAAAGCGCAAGAACAATCGCGTCAAAGACGAAGAAAATTTGCCCAATTGTAAAACGAGTTCGTTTACTTAATACAATTGTTAAAATATCGTCTCCACCGGTTGCACCGCCAAATCGCAATATAAAACCGAGTCCAATACCAGCTAAAGCACCGCCAACTATTGCAGCTATAAATAAATTGTTTGATAAATCTACCGTAAATGGAGAATAATTTTCCATAAGGGAATAAAATACTCCGAATGAAATTGAACCTAAAAATGAATAGCCAACCATTTTTTTACCTAAAAATGAAGCGCACAGTAAAATAATTGGGATATCCATTATTACAGTTGAAATAGATGGTGAAATATCATAAAAATTTTGGATGAATAGTGCAATACCTACAAAGCCACCTTCTGTTAAGTGGTTTTGGAAGTGAATGTGATATAGCGCTGCCGCTAAAATAAATGAACCGATTAAAACCATAAAAACTTCTTTAATAATTTGTCGACTTTGGATGTTCCTCATCGTTATTCCTTCTTTCCGTAGTTAGTAGTCCTTTTTGTGTTGTAAACTAACTACGAGCTCACATGTAGCTTTCAGTTAGTTTACGAAAAAACTAACTACGCTATATGTCGCTGAAGAAATAACGAATAATCCTCTCGTCCATCAATTCTCCCTACCTTCGTTTTAGTTTAAGTCTTAAAACGACTAAACAAAACGTGGAGTAGGATTCGTCATTTAGCAATCCTGCTCTTCTTTGTTTTGTTTAGCTAATAACAATTAAGTCCTAAACAAAACGCTACGTGTAAGAAGAGTCTTTTTTTTGCCAAATTATCCTTCGGGCAATCATAATTTCCCCACTCTCGTATTTTTTTCGCTAGACTAAAGTATCTGAGCTGAAAAATACGCTACGTGTATGATTCGTCAATACGATGCCACATGCTCCTTCGAGCGATCATGATATCAAAATCCCTTCCTTCAAGATTTATATTATTATATCATACTTTCAAAAAATGTATGCGGATGGAAACCGACAATAAACGGAGGGAATCTACAAAAATTGTTATGTTTAAATATTTTTGTAGAAAAGCCTAAGTTATTTTGTAGGATTGGACAGTTTTTAGAAGTTTGTCCAATAAGTAAGCAAAGATGGTTTTTTATTCAGTTGTATTGTTTTCGTCACCTTTATCTTTAAAAAATGCATCCCAGCTAATCACACTTAAAAATGTTAAAGCGATAATAATGAAAGCTCGCATCATTTTGAGGCCTCCTTTTGTACATAGTATATGAATACCTTACTTTGTAATGTGTCATTTTTTTACATATTATATTAATATAGATAGATGAAAGGGAGAGTGGAGATATGCTAAAAGACATGTTTAAAAGAAGAGAATTAAAATGCGTTTCATGTCAGAAAAAGATTGAATATGAAGAAGAGCTAGTTGCTTTTGTGAAGTTGCCGAAAGAAAGAAGTATATTAGTAGGTCCGTTTGATGTATGTTTAGCAAAAACGGCGCAAGAAATATATTGCAAAGCTTGTTACGACAAAAAAGCATGACCCAAAGTGAATGAGGGGCATGCTTTTTTCATTGGTGTGCTTTTCCCTCAGATACATTTTGAGTGAGGCGATACCAAAGCCAAAGGTCGTTAATAATAGAGGCTAAATCAGCTATTTCAGAATTAAGCCTACAGGAAATTTCAAAATTATCTTCGTTATTTAAACGATGTTGTTTTTGATTAATGTAATGTTCAAGCTCTTTTATACGATCAGGTATTTTTCCGCGAATTTGCTCCCATTTTAATAAAATACCATGCTGTGTTTTTTCAGAGATGTCTTCCCATTCTTCTTGTATGTTTGGCACTGCAATTCCTAGATGTTCATTGTATATAAAATACTTTTCCATAGACACACCTCCAATTTCCTGCCTCTATTTTACATAAAAAAAGAAAGAAATTCGACGAAATTGTTTGAAAAAAATTATGAATTCCCCTTGATTCATTTTATGAAAGGTGTTAAAGTTTGAATTATTATAAGAAATAATGAATATTTATTCTTTAGGGGGATGTAAAATGGAGAAGAAAAAAGTTGTATTAGCATATTCCGGAGGTCTTGATACTTCCGTTGCAATTAAATGGTTACAAGAGAAGAATTATGATATTATCGCGCTTTGTTTAGATTTAGGGGAAGGAAAAGACTTAGCGTTTGTAAAAGAAAAAGCACTTTCAGTAGGTGCAATTAAATCGTATATGATTGATGTTCAAGAAGAATTCGCGAATGAATATGCATTGATGGCGATGCAAGCACACACGTTATACGAAGGGAAATATCCTCTTGTCTCTGCATTATCTCGTCCACTTATTGCGAAAAAATTAGTAGAAATCGCAGAACAAGAAGGAGCAACTGCAGTTGCACACGGATGTACAGGGAAAGGGAATGACCAAGTTCGTTTTGAAGTTTCTATTCAAGCATTGAATCCATATTTAGAAGTGATTGCGCCTGTACGTGAATGGAAGTGGTCACGTGAAGAAGAAATTGCATATGCAAAAGAAAACGATGTACCAATTCCAATTAATTTAGATAGCCCATTCTCAATCGATCAAAACTTATGGGGACGCAGCAACGAATGTGGAATTTTAGAAGATCCATGGGCAGCGCCGCCAGAAGATGCATACGAAATGACATTAGCATTAGAAGATACACCGAATAAACCAGAGTTTGTAGAAATTGGATTTGAAGCAGGAATACCGACGACTTTAAATGGCACTTCATATTCACTGTCAGAACTAATTAAAACGTTAAATGCCCTTGCTGGAAAACATGGCGTTGGACGTATCGATCACGTAGAAAATCGTCTTGTCGGTATTAAATCTCGTGAAGTATACGAATGCCCAGCAGCAATGACGTTAATTACAGCGCATAAAGAGTTGGAAGATTTAACACACGTGAAAGAAGTAGCACATTTTAAACCGGTGATTGAACAGAAAATAACGGAACTTATTTATAATGGCTTATGGTTCTCTCCTTTAAAACAAGCGCTTCATGCATTTTTACAAGAAACGCAAAAGCATGTAACAGGTACAGTGCGTGTGAAATTATTTAAAGGTCATGCGATTGTAGAAGGGCGTAAATCTGAATACTCGTTATATGATGAGAAATTAGCTACGTATACTGCCCAGGATGAATTTAATCATGATGCAGCAGTTGGATTCATTTCATTATTCGGTTTACCGACGAAAGTATACAGTCAAGTGAATCAAAAGAAGGTGGAAGCGTGAGCAAACTTTGGGGCGGACGTTTTACAGAAGAAGCGGAAGCGTGGGTTGAAGAGTTTGGAGCGTCCATCTCCTTCGATCAACAATTAGTCAATCAAGATATAAATGGGAGTATTGCACACGTAACGATGCTAGCAAAGCAAGGGATCGTTACGAAAGAAGAAGCCGAGAAAATAAAGCTAGGTCTTCAATATTTATTAGAAGAAGCGAAACAAAATAAGTTACATTTCTCAGTTGAAGCTGAGGACATTCATTTAAACATTGAAAAGATGTTAATTGAAAAAATCGGTGAAGTGGGAGGGAAACTTCATACAGGCCGAAGCCGTAACGACCAAGTGGCAACAGATATGCATTTGTATATAAAAGAAAAGGTAGAAGATATTATAAAAGCTACAAAACAATTGCAAACTGTTCTTGTTCATCAAGCAGAAAATAATATTGAAACAATTATGCCTGGCTATACGCACTTGCAACGTGCGCAGCCTATATCATTTGCACATCATATTCTTGCTTACTTTTGGATGTTAGAGCGCGATGTGAATCGTTATGAAGATTCGTTAAAACGCATTAACATTTCACCACTCGGAGCAGGAGCGTTAGCTGGGACGACATTCCCGATTGACCGAGAATATAGTGCGGAGCTTCTCGGATTTAATGGCATCTATGAAAATAGTTTAGATGCGGTAAGCGATCGTGATTTCATACTGGAGTTTTTAAGTAACTCATCTATGCTCATGATGCACTTATCACGCTTTTGCGAAGAACTTATTTTATGGAGTAGCCAAGAGTTTCAATTTATTGAAATGAGCGATCAATACGCAACGGGAAGCAGTATTATGCCGCAAAAGAAAAATCCGGATATGGCGGAACTAATCCGCGGTAAAACAGGCAGAGTATACGGTAATTTATTCAGTTTACTTACAGTAATGAAAGGATTACCGCTCGCGTACAATAAAGACTTACAAGAAGATAAAGAAGGAATGTTTGATACAGTAAAAACAGTAGAAGGATGCCTTCATATTATGGCAGGCATGCTGGAAACGATGACTGTAAACAAAGAAAAAATGGGGCAAGCTGTGACCCAAGATTTCTCTAACGCAACAGAAATTGCGGACTACTTAGCAAGTAAAGGACTGCCATTCCGTCAAGCTCATGAAATTGTTGGGAAGTTAGTTCTACATTGCACACAAAAAGGAATTTATTTATTAGATGTCCCACTTGAAACATATAAAGAAATGAGCTCTTTATTTGAAGAAGATTTGTATGAAGTTCTTTCACCATATGCGGCTGTAAAGCGCCGTAATAGTGCTGGTGGGACAGGGTTTGAGCAAATCAAAAACGCTTTGGAGAAGGCGAAGGGGTTAACGAAAGAAGTTATTAAGAATTGAGTTGGGAAGTACGCCAGTCTATTAAAGTCTGGCGTACTTTATTTTTTATTAGCATTTAAGTTACGATGTAGTAAAAAATAACAATTTAAGGGAAATCTATGAAAAAAATAGTGTTTATCATTGTATTGTTAATTAGCTTAATTGCAAATGCTAAAGTGTTTCTTTTGGACAAATATATGTATGTTGGTGAAAAAGAAAAGCGAGAAGAAGCAATTATCGCAACGATGTGGCATTTGCAAGATAAAGGATATAAAGAAAGTGATATTTTATATATAAAACCGGCCTTTTATAGCAAAATGGATTCGTATGGTATGAATGTGCAGTTTAAAGATGAACCAAATGAATCATATACATATAGAGTTTTAAAAGATGCGAAAACAAATAAACTAACTGTACACCAAGATAGCAATGAGCCAGGTGGTATGGGCGGGAAGCAACAAGAGCTTAAATAAAGAAAGAAAACGACTGATGGCATTCGCCTGCAGTCGTTTTTCTTTTAATCATACTTATGTCGATCTTCCGTAATTCGAATATACTCAATATCCATCAAATCTCGCAGTAATGCACCGTTACTTAGTTCAATTCCATGTGTCTCTTTAAAATGTGTACGAATCGTATCTAACATTTCGATTTCTTTCCCATTCACATCTAAAATAATACGTTCAGAATCATCCATGTAGCATCCTCCTTTTCTAAACACATATATTTTGTCCGTCTATTTCTAAAAAATGTATGTTAACGTAATGTTAGGAAATAAGAAAGGGATGGAAAATGAGACGTATTTATTTTATAGGGCTAATTTTGTACACATTAATTGTATTACATGTTGCATTCCCAAATATCTTTTCATTTGAGGATGTAGAAACAGTACACGTTGCGATATTTATTTTTGCTCTATTTGTAGTAGATTGCTTTATTTCTATATGGCTTTCGAAAAGAAAAGATATACAAGGAAAAAAAGAAATGGAACGGGAAAAGAGAAAACGTTCATTTTGGATGATGACGTACTGTTTATCTTTAGTACTTACTGCTGCTTTTTTTAGTGAGCATATTCCATTAGAAAGATTAAATATTGGTTTTGGAGCGTTCGTATTTGCATATTATTTTTTTATGCACTTTCTTCCTTATATGAAAGAAAAGCGAGGAGAAGAGGAAGATCCGCTTGTAGAAGAAGCGAGAGAGCAAGAGCATGAAAGAATAGAAGAAGATATAAAGAAACTTGGAGAACAAAAATGGTATTTGAAATCCAAAATCATATATGTTCTTTGCTTCATTACACCACCAATCGGTTATGTATATGTTTTCTTACTTCGTAAAAAAATGACAGAAGATGCAAAGCAAACATACTTAACGGTTGCGACGATCATGATGGCGCTATGGTCTTTGAAGTTCCTACCGCCATATGTGTTGGCAGTAGCTGTTGTAGTGGTTGTTTGTCTTGTATTTATAGTGAAGTATGTGAAATGAAGAAAAACAAGAGCCTGTGTTATTAAACTAACAGATAGATTAAAGTAAGAAATGTTATACTATAATCTGCTTATTCAGTAATAATAGGAGGGATAATAATGGTTCAATCAATAGTTCATATCGCATTAGTAGTAAAAGACTACGATGAGGCAATAGAGTTCTATACAAAGAAACTAAATTTCACACTAGTCCAAGATATATATCAGCCAGAGCAAAACAAGAGATGGGTAGTGGTATCACCTCCTGGTTCAGTCGGCACCACAATATTACTGGCTAGAGCATCTAAACCGGAGCAAGATTCTTTTATTGGTAACCAGTCAGGTGGCAGAGTTTTTCTTTTCTTAAATACTGACGATTTTTGGAGAGATTATAATGAAATGATTTCAAGAGGAATAGAATTTGTAAGAGAGCCGAAAGAGCAAGAATATGGAATAGTTGCAGTATTCAAGGATTTATACGGGAATTTATGGGATTTGTTGCAACTAAAAGACGACCATCCAATTGCTCAAAGAATTAAGTAGAATACAGTGTAAACTTGATTAAACAATCAATTGAAAAATGAGGATTTTAAAATCCATGCAAGAATAGAGAAAAAACAGAGCAGACTTATTCCTATGAATAAAGGCATGTCGTGAAAAAAAGGAGTGGATTACCCACTCCTTTTTCGTTTATTATCATTGTTTAACAACATGTATTTATTGTTCATTCGGGCCTCGAACTTAATTTTCCGTATCCTTCGGTAAAACATGTGGACTCGGTGTTTTATTTATGAATTAAAGATCACCTTGCTCCTCATCACCACGAACAACAAGGACATCGCATTTCGCATAGCGAATAATATGTTCAGAGACGCTACCAATTAGGAAACGTTCAACAGCATTTAAACCAGTTGCACCACACATAATTAAATCTACTTTATGGTTTGGAGCGATTTCTTTTGAAATTTTAGATTTAGGATTACCAAATTCTAATACAGTTTCAATTTTTTCAAGGCCAGCTTCAAGCGCAGTTTTTTTGTAGTCTTCTAATAAGTCTTCTGCAAATAGATTTGCACGTTCAGCAATTGCGCGGCTATAAGCTTCTACTGCTGAGTATGCTTTTACATCAACGATATGAGCAATTGTTAATTTTGCATTGTTTCGTTTTGCGACTTGAATTGCTTTTTTAAAGGCTTTTTCTGCTTCTTTAGAACCGTCCACCGCGATTAAAATATTTGTATATGTATTATTCATAGTAAATTCCTCCCAATCATTTTTATTACCTTTTACAACTTTATTATAAAACAAATTTTGGTAATGTGCTTGTCGGAAACGTTACAGAATTTTGAAAACTCTGTTTCAATTCATTTTAGTTGTAATTGGTGCGAGAACTTGTTACATATGAACTATAGCAATTTAAAAGGGGGCAGTTTTGTGAGACATGCGCTCATTACAGCCGGTACGAAAGGTTTAGGAAAGCAAGTAACAGAAAAATTATTGGCTAAAGGCTATTCAGTAACAGTAACATATCATAGCGATATAACGGCTATGGAAACGATGAAAGAAACATATAAAAATATGGAAGAGCGTCTACAATTCGTGCAAGCGGATGTCACGAAAAAGGAAGATTTACATAAAATGGTAGAAGAAGCGATGAGCCGTTTTGGCAAAATTGACTTTTTAATTAATAATGCTGGTCCATATGTATTTGAACGGAAAAAGTTAGTCGATTATGAAGAAGAAGAATGGAATGAAATGATTCAGGGCAATTTAACAGCGGTATTTCATTTATTAAAACTTGTCGTTCCGGTCATGAGAAAACAGAACTTTGGCCGTATTATTAATTACGGATTTCAAGGGGCAGATAGTGCACCGGGATGGATTTATCGCTCAGCTTTCGCGGCAGCAAAAGTAGGACTTGTTTCATTAACGAAAACAGTTGCTTACGAAGAAGCGGAATACGGTATTACTGCAAACATGGTATGTCCTGGTGATATTATTGGTGAAATGAAAGAGGCGACAATTCAAGAAGCGCGCCAGCTGAAAAGTCATAACACACCAATTGGTAGATCTGGAACAGGTGAAGATATCGCAAGAACGATTTCGTTTTTATGTGAGGACGATTCCGATATGATTACCGGTACAATTATTGAAGTGACTGGTGCAGTGGATGTTATTCATAGACATCGATAGAACAAAATAAAATGGAGTTTTAAATAATTGGACAGTTTATCCTTCATACTAAGAGATGCGGATAATACTGTCCTTTCATGTAATATTAAATCTATCGGAAAACTTGTGTTGTTTTTTTGTCAAATATTGAGATATTATGTTAGAATATAAGGGCGTAGAAAGCGCTTTAAAAAATGATTCAGGGGTCATTTCATAACTCAAGGGGGAACTAATAATGCGTATCGGTATTCCAACAGAAATTAAAAACAATGAAAACCGTGTGGCAATGACGCCAGCGGGAGCAGTACATTTAGTACAAAATGGTCATGAAGTTTTTGTTCAAAAAGGAGCAGGTTTAGGATCTGGCTTTACAGATGAAGAATACGTACAAGCTGGTGCGAAACTTGTTGAAATTGCTGAAGAAGCATGGAACCAAGATATGGTTATGAAGGTAAAAGAGCCAGTTGCAAGTGAATACGGTAATTTCCGCGAAGGTTTAATTTTATTCACATACTTACACTTAGCTCCAGAACCAGAATTAACGAAAGCATTAATTGATAACAAAGTGGTATCAATTGCATATGAAACAGTACAATTAGACAATCGTTCTTTACCATTACTTGCACCTATGAGTGAAGTAGCTGGTCGTATGTCTGCACAAATCGGTGCACAGTTCCTTGAGAAAAACAAAGGTGGTAAAGGTATTTTACTTGCAGGCGTTCCAGGGGTGAAACGCGGAAAAGTAACAGTTATCGGTGGTGGTCAAGCTGGTACAAACGCAGCGAAGATTGCAGTAGGTTTAGGTGCAGATGTAACAATCATCGACTTAAGCGCAGAACGTCTTCGTCAATTAGATGACATTTTCGGTAACCAAGTAAAAACGTTAATGTCTAATCCTTACAACATTGCAGAAGCAGTAAGAGAATCTGATCTTGTTATTGGTGCGGTATTAATTCCAGGTGCAAAAGCGCCAAAACTTGTAACAGAAGAAATGATTCAATCAATGGAACCAGGTTCTGTCGTTGTAGATATTGCGATTGACCAAGGTGGTATTTTCGAAACAACTGACCGTATTACAACTCATGACAACCCAACTTACGAAAAACATGGCGTTGTTCATTATGCAGTTGCAAATATGCCAGGTGCGGTTCCACGTACATCAACTCTTGCATTAACAAACGTAACAGTACCATATGCAGTACAAATTGCTAACAAAGGCTATAAAGACGCTTGCTTAGGCAATTCTGCATTACTAAAAGGTATTAACACATTAGATGGATATGTAACATTCGAAGCAGTTGCAGAAGCACACGGCTTACAATACGCTGATGCAAAAGAGCTTCTTGAAAAAGCTCCTGCTTTATCATAATAGAGATACATTAGAGACCTTCCTCTTATGAGGAGGGTCTTTTTTTAGGGAATAATATGTAAAAAATTGTTACTTATTGATGTTAATAGATATTAGTTGTGATAATTTAGAATTATAAAATAAAAAGAGGGGATTCAATGGGGAGAAAAAATAAGAAGAAAAAGCAAGCTAAGAGACAAAAATATATAAAGAAAAAACAGGAACAGAACATTCCAACTTCAAAAAAAATAGTCATTATGATAGAAAAAACGTTTCGGTATGTTTGTATGGTTCTGTATGTGATTTTGTGTATGGGTTCATTTGGGGTGCTTTACAGTTTTGGGATAACCCCGAATATTATTGAGAGTATTTTAGAGGTTATACTTGCCGTAATAGAATTAGTTTTATTCGTTATATTCTTTGATACAGTATGGCCTAGTCATGAAAGTAAGAGGGATAGGAAAAGAAAAAAGAGAAAGAAATCTTCATACGCTTCAAGTTCATCAAGTGGATTTGGTGGCTACAGTAGCAACGATTGTAGCAGCTCAAGTGATGGTGGAGGAGATTGCGGAGGTGGAGGAGACTAAGTTGTTTTTTCAGAAGAACGACTAATGAAAGGATGAGACGAAAGATGGAAACTGTGAATTTAATCGAATTAACAAAGGGCATTCAAGATCAACATAAAAACTTCGTCGTTTCAAATGTAAATAGTCATTGCTTACGAATCGCTGTATTTACTGGTGAATATGATTGGCACTATCATTCTAATTCGGATGAGTTATTTATTGTTTTAGAGGGAGAATTACTTATCGACTTTCAAGACGGAGAAACAGCGGTTTTAAAGCCGAATGATTCTATCTTAATTCCAGCATGTACGATTCATAGAACGAGAGCATTCAAGAGAACTGTAAATCTTTGTTTTGAAAATATAGAGGCTGATACGATTATAGTGGAGCAATTATGAGGGAATTGTCTGTAGCCCAGTATAGAAAAATACTTTCGATTTTAGAAAGTAATACAAGAACCACAACTTTTGCTTATGCAGTATGTGATCAAACGATAGATGGTAGGGTTTTTGCAAACGAGGAGTTAACAGCAGGACTAATTATCACAGCTAATGGCATTTATTATTTATTTGGTAATACGCAAGAGAAAAGTTATAACGAAGATGTATTTTCGTATATAAAAACGGCCATTGAAAAAACAGAGAAGAGATTTACATTGTTCACTTCGAGTGAAGAATGGGAAATGATGTTAGAAGAGCGTTTTAGTAATGTGCTTCGGAAAATTCCGCGAATGAAATTTCAAAGAGTAACCTTTGAAGAGAGAAAGCGAGATTGTAACAAAAATACATATGAAGTGAAGCGTATTGATAGAAGAGATATAGAACGAAGTAATGAATTTACACAGGCGTATTATAAAGAATATTGGGGATCAAATGAAGCATTTTTGAATGATGGTTTTGGATTTTGTATAGAACAAAATGGGATGACTGTAGCGGAATGTGTTTCGATATTTAGTGGGAATGGATTTGCTGAAATTGATATCGTGACGCATGAAGCGTATCAAGGGAAAGGGTTAGCTCAAGCTGTCGCGACACGTTTCATTGAACATTGTATACAAAATGATATTACACCGTGTTGGGATTGTTATGTAGACAATATTCCTTCGCAAAAATTAGCTAGTAAATTAAGTTTTCATCATCCAATAGAATATGGTTTGTTTGTACGTAAGAGAATGGGGGAATGAAAATGAATGTGGAGTTAACGAGATTTAAAGTGAAAAAAGGTAAAAGTCATCGTGTAGATGAATGGATGCAGCTTCTTAATGACAATATGAAAGAAGTGCTGTTGACACTAAACGACGAGAAAATGTACGTAGAGACAATTTTCCGGGAAATAAGAGATGGAGAAGAATACTTATATTGGTATTCTGTGCAAGGAGAAGGCGGGGCTCTTGTCGAAAATTCTCATCATGAAATTGATAAAAAGCATGTAGCGTTTTGGTATGAGTGTATTGATGAAGAAGCACCGTCTGTTGATATGAAAACAGAAGTTGTTATGATTCAAGATGTTGTGAAGGAAGCGATGAAATAATAGAATAGTGTTTTTGGAGAAGCACATTAAAATAGATGTGCTTTTTATTATGCAAAATTTTAAAAAAGAATAGCTGTATTTAGATATTTTTAAGTGAAAATAAAGGGGGATTTCAAGAGCATTTTAGGACAAACTATAATGAAAAGACCTACCAATATACGGTGTAGTCGTAACAGGAAAAACAGAGGATTTACAAAGTTTACAAGAGTTACCGTATATTAAGGCTGCTGTTAGAGGTGTAACGGTTGAGAAATATTGATTACAAGTAATTAATGTGAATAATCAGAAAATTTATGTTATAATATGGGAAAAGGAGGTTTATATGAGGCAAATACATGGAGCAATTTATATTTACATAACAATGTTTTTCGTGGCGATATCCTATGGATTGGGGCACGTGTATTCGCATCCTATACTAACTTTTTTAAGCGGAGCATGTATGGCGTTTGCGCTTCTTGTCCACCTTTTCTCAGTTTGGATCGTAAAATTTCAATTAAATATTAGTGAAATAGAAGAAGGCACTTTTTAAAGGGCCTTCTTTTTTAGTAATATTGGCGAAGTCCTTGTAGTAATTTTTCAATTTCGTATTCAGTTTCCTTACATATAGATATTGTACGTAATCTGAAAAATAAGCTACGTAAGAAAGCTTTTATATTTCCGTATAGAAATTCGTATGATTCAATATGTAGCGTTGATTTTTGAACTTGTAATTGAGTTGCTAAATCACGAAGGGCTAATATGAGTACTTCTTCCTTTAGGCCATTTTGCAGCATTGCGACAATTGGATAAACGAGACGCTCATCTTCTTCGTATTTGTAATAGATGGAATGAACACAAACTTTGTTTAATAAAGTTTGTAATATTTCTTCGTAATATAAATTTTCCAGTTTAGGACTATTCACAAGCGCTTCAAATGTATCAGAAGCATGAGCGACACTATGCGCCCAGCCACGTTCTTGGACATAGCCTCGTAAGTCGTGCTCTTTGTTCATATATAAAATTAATTGATCTTTTACATTTAATATATCAGTCTGTGATAAGAAATTATGATTTGTATCCGCATCAATAATGAGCGCAATTAATAATGTCGTAAATGCACGGGTAAATACCGCATCTTCGTCATCCGAATGAATCTTATACAATAAATATTTATCACTGATGCTTTCTAATAATAGTTTCTGCAAGTGTGAGTGTGAAATATAGCCCTTCTTGATGAGATGATAAAAAGTAGAGTAAATAAGTTTATCCCTTAAATAACTATCAGTAACACCGATATGTTCAAGCATATTGGAGCTTAAAGAATCAATATGAATTGTGTTGTCCAGTATGTAATTATTATTACGAATTTCTTCTAACTGTTGTTGTAACATATAAACCTCCTATTTTAGAAAATTCTGCATTTTAATAATATAATAAAAGGAAGAAATAGACAATAAAGTGAAGCTTTAATCAGTGGGGGGTTCATCCCCCAACTAACTTCTTTGCTTTCACCGAATTTTGAGGTTGGGGTCTTACTGCCCGTTACTGCGGGATAAATAAGTGCTTTTGAATGGAGGGCATTATGAAGAGAGTATTATTCTTTTTTATAAGTATTTTCTTTTTAGGAAGTTGTTCGATTTCGTATGTTACTTTTTCTAGCGAGAGCAAAAGTTGGACGGGGCAATATAAAGGGCATATTAAGGATGACAGTGAAGATGGAATATTTACGTTTCAGTATAAGGGCGGAGATGGAAATACAGAATTTAAAAATTTGGAGATTTCTATTCATGGGACCTTTAGTACAATGACAGAAACGTCAGAAGTTCATAAAGGAGCAAGGATTGAAATGAAATCTTCTTGTGTAAGTTGTGCGCCTCTATCTAAAGATGAACCGATAGAGATTGTGATTAAATGGGATGATAAGTATGAAGAGAAGATGGTTTTAAAGCGGAAATAGCAAACATAGAGTGAGGGATAAAAATGAGTAGGAATATGAGAGTTTCTATGTATATATTTTTTAGTGTATTTCTAATCATATTATCAGCGTGTACTACAAAACAAGTAGAGGTAAAAAAAGTACCTGAAGAAGGGTATGTCATAGTAAGAAATGATTCGGTATTTTTTGTCGGTGATAAAACGTTTAATACAAAAGTAGAGTTGCAACATTATATAGAACAACAAATGAATAAAGAACATCCATCAGATATAGTGTTGAGCTTTAAGGAGAAAAACGCATCTAATCAATTAAAAACAGGAGATAAAATAAAAGTATGGTCTTCTCACATACTTGAAAGTTACCCAGGACAAATGATTGTAGAGAAATTTAAAGTAGTAGAAAAATAGAAAAAGGCAGCAATTAAGCTGCCTTTTTCTTATTTTACAAATTGTAATTCTTTCGGGAATTTCGTTAAAATTTCTGATCCGTCTTTTGTGATGTAAATATCATCTTCAATACGAACGCCACCTACGTTTGGTACGTAAATACCTGGTTCGATTGTGAAGACCATACCTTCTTTTAATAGAGAATCGTTGCCTTCTTTTACATCTGGATATTCGTGAACGCTAATTCCAAGTCCGTGACCAAGTCGGTGCGGGAAGAAGTCTCCGTAACCTGCATCCGCGATAACAGAACGAGCAGCATTATCAATTGCGCCAAGTGTAACGCCTGGTTTACATGCTTCAACTGCTTGTAGTTGTCCAGCAAGTACAGTGTTGTAAATGCGAGTTTGTTCTTCAGAAAGTTCACCGAATGCTACTGTACGTGTAATATCAGAGCAATAACCGTCAATAATTACGCCTAAATCAAATAGTACGAAATCGCCGCGCTTCATTTTGTTAGCACCTGGAATACCGTGTGGAAGAGCAGAGTTAGCACCTGCTAATACCATCGTATCAAATGACATTTTATGTATGCCTTTTGTTTTTAATTCGTGTTCAATAATTGCTAATACTTCTAGTTCGCTGCGGTTTTCTTTAATTGCATTTACCCCAACTTCAACAGCATAGTCTGCCATTTTAGCTGCTTCACGTAAAATAGAAAGTTCTTTTTCATCCTTAATTAAACGAAGCTCGCGAACTTTTTCCTCTGCTGATTTGAAAGCTGCATTTGGGAATAATTTTGTTAATTCTTCGTAACGTTCTACGTTTAAATGTTCTTTTTCAATTGCAACTGCATTTGCATTGATGCCACGGTCTTTAATTGCTTTTGCAATCATATCCCATGGTCTGTCAGTATCAGTAAATCCGATAATTTCATGTGCCCATCCAGCGTTACGTGCTTGGCCTTCTTCCATTTTAGGGCAAATTAAAATAGGCTCTTTTTCTTGGAATACAAACATACCAAGTAGTCTTTCGTGTGGTTCACAGTGGAAGTTTGTCATGTAGAAAACGTTTGGTGTAGAAGTTAAGAACGCGGCTTCTACGTTTTTTTCTTTTAGCCAGTGCATTAAATTTTCTAATCTAGCATTCATCGATTGGCACCCCCGAGATATTTAATTACAAATATAACTTTACCTCGGAAGAAAGCGTTATGACAAGTAAATAGATGTTAGAAAAGACAGGGAATTGAAAAATCATGTAGAATAAAAAGTGAGAATGTGAATAGGGGAGGAATGTAATAATGAAAGTATCTTATCATGGGCATTCAGTTGTAAAGATTGAAACGAATGGAAAAGTGATTTTAATTGATCCATTTTTAACGGGAAATCCGAAAACAGATTTAAAGGCTGAAGATGTAAAAGTAGATGCAATTCTTTTATCGCACGGTCATGGTGATCATGTTGGAGATACAGTAGAGCTTGCGAAGAAAAATAATGCAGTTGTTGTGGCGCCATTTGAACTAGCGACATTTTTAAGTTGGCAAGGTGTAGAAACACATCCGATGCATATTGGTGGTTCACATGAATTTGACTTCGGAAAAGTGAAGTTTACACAAGCATTCCACGGCTCTAGTTATATTGATGAAGAAAATAAGACGATTACATATACAGGTATGCCAGCGGGTATTTTATTTACAGCAGAAGAGAAAACGGTTTACCATGCAGGGGATACGGCTCTATTCTCTGATATGAAGTTAATTGGGGAACTGAATGATATAGATATAGCGTTTTTACCAATTGGTGATAATTTCACAATGGGACCAAAAGATGCTGTTTTAGCAGCAAAATGGATTCATGCGAAAACTGTTGTACCGATGCATTACAATACGTTCCCAGTTATTGAACAGGATCCATATCAATTTGTAGAAAAACTACAAAATTGTACAGGGAAAGTATTAGAAGTTGGAGAAAGTATTACGCTATAAAACAGATACCCTTCATTTGAAAAGACAAGTGAAGGGCTTTTTATGCGTGTAGTACAGCTTTTAAAGTCTGTATTTGTTTAGTTGACTCTTCTCTTTTTGAACGTGGCTGTTCAGGAGTTTCATTCAAATCCATTGCAACTTTTTTCCCATCTACACAAGCTAAAAATACTGCGCCTATAACCTCTAAAATTTTTTTCATCATGTATTCGCTCCTTTGTTTCATTTCTTGTCTTAATTGTATATGGAAGTGTGTGGACGAACTATCGAACGAGATGACAATAGCATTACATTGTTGTAATGGAATGACTAGTGGAATGTAAGGGTCATTTTGTTATAAAAAAAATAGTACAGATATACAAAGAGAGAGTGTAACAGTTTTGAAAATATAGTATACTGGGAATACAACACATGAAGAATTTAGGGAAAAGAAAGTATGGTGAAACCATTTGGCTACCAAACATAATCAAATTTTAGAACATATTAATAGCCTACCGGTAGGGCATAAAATTTCTGTAAGGCAAATTGCGAAAGATTTGAGTGTAAGTGAAGGGACAGCTTACCGTGCGATTAAAGATGCAGAAAATAAAGGATATGTTAGTACAATTGAACGTGTCGGAACAATTCGAATTGAACAAAAGAAGAAAGAGAATATCGAAAAACTAACATATGCAGAAGTCGTTAACATTGTCGATGGTCAAGTACTTGGAGGCAGAGAAGGACTACATAAAACATTAAATAAATTCGTAATCGGGGCTATGAAATTAGAAGCGATGATGCGCTATACAGAAGCGGGGAACTTGCTTATCATCGGGAACCGTACGAATGCACATCAATTAGCATTAGAAACAGGGGCCGCTGTATTAATTACAGGTGGATTTGATACAGAAGAGCATGTGAAAAAGTTAGCAGACGAATTGAAGTTGCCAATTATTTCGAGTAGCTATGATACATTTACGGTCGCAACGTTAATTAACCGCGCAATTTATGATCAACTTATTAAGAAAGAAATTGTACTCGTTGAAGATATTTTAACACCGATTGAAGAAACACTATATTTAAAGCCTAGTGATATCGTGCAGAAATGGCATGAGTACAATGAAGAGACGATGCATGGACGTTATCCAATTGTGGATGAAAATAAAAAGGTGTTAGGTATCGTAACTTCGAAAGATATGATTGGTGTTGCGAAAGATACACCAATTGATAAAGTGATGACGAAACACCCTATTACGGTAAATGGAAAGATGTCTGTCGCAGCTGCAGCGCGTATGATGGTATGGGAAGGTATTGAATTACTTCCTGTTGTGGAAGATGGAAATAAATTGCAAGGTATCATTAGTCGTCAAGATGTACTTCAGGCATTACAGATGATTCAGCGTCAACCGCAAGTTGGTGAAACGATTGATGATATTGTAACGAATCAATTTATGACGCCGAAAGAAGCAAAAAATGAGCATTTGTATCAATTTTCAGTGACACCACAAATGACGAATTCAATCGGAACATTATCTTACGGTGTATTTACAACAATTGTGACAGAAGCAACAAACCGTGTCATTCGTGCTCAGAAGAAGAGTGATTCAATTGTTGAGAACTTAACAATTTATTTTGTAAAGCCGGTTCAGATTGATAATGTTGTATCCGTTCATCCGAAAGTATTAGAAATTGGCCGTAAATTTGGTAAGGTTGATGTAGAAGTACACCATGAAGGTAATGTTGTTGGAAAAGCATTACTTATGGTGCAATTGATTGATAAATAAAAAGATGGAACAAATCGTTTTGATTTGTTCCATCTTTTTTTTATGTAGAGAGTGATTTATATAATATTAAATGACAGAATATTAATTTATTTAGATGGTAGACTATGTTACAATTATATTGTAAGAAAATGGATTTTGAGGAGGCGGTATGCAATATGTCATCAGAAATAATCTTCTTTGGTGGTATCGCACTATTTTACTTTCTTGTAATGATACCGATCCAATATTTATATTTACAAGGTTTACATGAAAAAAGGAAACGTACAGGATTATCTCAGCGAGAACTATATGAAAAAATGTCTTTTGAAGAGGAACAATTACATTTTCATGTGCAAGGCAACCTATTTAATATACCTTCTGCGTTTGTTGCATATATGATTTTAAAAAGTAGAGGACGTAAAAAAGCATCACAATGGTGATGCTTTTTTACGTTGCTTCATATGCTTCTGCTTCTTTAACTGCTAATGGAAAGAAATGTTTATATTGGCGAAATCCATTAAATGCACTCGCACTACCAAATAGAACGAATAAAACACCGACGATCATACGAGCGGTTGAAAGTTCTAAAAAGAATTGGTTTATCCCGAAGAATAAGACGAATGAACCGAGTGCCATTGCGGATTTTCCTGAGAGCCAACCTTTTTCCATTGGGCGGTTTGTACGAAAGTATTTTGTTTTGTAGAAGAGGTACAACATAAATGAGACGATAATACAGAAGACTAATACTGGCATAATGCACACTCCCATCGCTTTGTGAAAATTATAGTGAAGAAAAAAGAAATATCTAAACTTTCTAATTTTTATTATAAAGCAATTGTTCGCATGTATGAAATACTTTCCGTTATAATGGAGGATAAAGTGAAGAAGTTGAATAAAAAGGAGATTATACATATGCATGAGCAAATTTTAGGAGCAATTAAAGAATTTGAGACAATTATTATTCATCGTCATGTGCGTCCGGATCCAGATGCGTTAGGTTCACAAGGCGGTCTTGGTACGATTTTGCAAGAATCGTTTCCAGAGAAAAATATTTATACGGTTGGGTACAATGAACCGTCACTAGCATACTTACGAGTAATGGATAATATTGAAGATAGCGTATACGAAAATGCACTTGTTATCGTTTGTGATACTGCGAACCAAGAACGTGTTGACGATCAACGCTATACAAAAGGGAAGATGTTAATCAAAATTGATCATCATCCAAATGAAGATCCGTACGGAGATATTACGTGGGTAGATACGACAGCAAGTTCTACAAGTGAAATGATTTATGAGTTTTATAACTATGGAAAAGATAAAGGATTAAAAATAACAAAAGAAGCAGCTCGCCTTATTTTAGCGGGGATTGTTGGAGATACAGGTCGTTTCTTATTCCCGAATACAACAGCAAAAACACTCCTTTACGTAAGTGAGCTTGTTGATATGGGTGTGAAATTCACAGATTTATACAATGAAATGTATAAGACAAAAGAAAAAATCGCTCGTTTAAACGGTTATATTTTACAAAACTTTACGATGGTAGAAGAAGGAGCAGCTTACATTAAATTAACGAAAGAAGTATTAGAAGAATTTGATGTACTTCCTTCTGAAGCATCTGGTGTTGTTGGAGCGCTTGGTAATATTGACGGATTAAAGGCATGGGTTCTATTTTTAGAGGAAGACGATGTAATTCGTGTTCGCCTTCGTTCAAAAGGGCCAGTTATAAATAAATTAGCAATGCAATATAACGGCGGAGGACATCCGATGGCTTCTGGTGCAAAAGCATCTTCTTGGGAAGAAGCGGATCGTCTGTTTGCTGATTTACGTGATATTTGTAAATAAGAGAGTATATGTTAAAACGAAAAGAAGGAGTGGCACTTAAGCCCTCCTTCTTTATTTTTCTTTCTCTATATCAATACTAATTTCAAGTACAGTATCAAAAGAAATTGTATCGACTTTAAAGCGGTATATACGATCGTAATGTTTATACGTTTTGTTTTCGATTGCTTTTTTGAGTAGGTCTTTATTTTTTGCGATACTTTGAATGTTTTTCGTTAAAAGATGCTGGAGGTCATTATGGATAGAAGTGGTCATATTTTCGAGTGTTAGATTGTCTAAATCATATTTTTCTCGATTTATTATTTTTATTTTAATCTCTTGAATTGTTAAGAGACGTTTATTTTCTGTGTTCAACTTTTCTTGATCTTCGAGAAGGACGTGGAGCTTTGCTTCTTGTTTTTCTATAATTTCTCGTTGCTCTGCTATTTTACTAGATTGTTCTTCTTGAAAAACACCGTATATGTACAAAAAAATAAACCAGCTCAACACGCCTCCAACAGCAGCACCAGCTAAAACTAAGTACCATCTTTTTGCTGTATTGGCACTTGGCACTCTCATACATGTTCCTGCGTTAGCCATTTAATAATAATAAGACCTGTTTGCATACCGCCAGTTGCGAAAAAAATAAGGAGAATTTGTTTTACGATATCTTTCATATCTCCGCCAAAGAAGCTTCTTTCAAAGCTATAAAAGGTATCAAATGTTCCGCCGATTGCTGCAACGAGTGCCCAAATTCTTAAATTTTGGGCGAATTGATTAATGTAAGTTAGAGCTGGTTTTCCGATAAGAAACGCACCAAATCCACCAATTAATGAACCGCCAAGTATAACCCCAAAGGCAATAAAATAACTAATAATAAGCAGAGAGAAAAAAGTATGTTCTCTTACATCCATCGTCATTCCCCTTTCTTCTTCATATATATGGACAAAGTATGAGAAGTATGTTTTGATTTCCGCTTTCCTCATCACCTATAATGAAAGTAGTCAAATAGGTAAAGAGAGGGTACAACAGTGAAGTTTGTGCATTTACAATGTCAAACCGTTTTTAGTTTATTAAAAAGTGCTTGTAAAATTGATGAGCTTGTAGTCAGGGCGAAAGAGCTTGGTTTTTCATCGTTGGCTATTACGGATGAAAATGTTATGTATGGCGTTATTCCGTTTTATAAAGCATGTAAGAAACATGGTATACAGCCTATTATCGGCTTAACAGCTTCTATTTTTAGTGAAGAAGAAGAAAAGTCTTATCCGCTCGTCTTACTTGCTGAAGATGAAATAGGCTATCAAAATTTATTAAAGATTTCTAGTAGCATTATGACGAAGTCAAAAGAGGGTATTCCGAAGAAGTGGCTTGCGCATTATGCGAAAGGATTAATTGCTATTTCACCAGGTAAAGATGGGGAAATTGAACAATTATTATTAGAAGACAAAGAGGATCAGGCGGAAGAAGTAGCTTGTACATATCAAAATATGTTCGATAATTTTTATATGAGTTTGCAGCATCATGCGATTCAAGATGAACTGCTCCTGCAAGAAAAATTACCTGAATTTATTAGTAAGGTAAATGTCCCAGTCGTTGCAACAAATGATGTGCGCTATATCAATCAAAGTGACGCGCTCGTTCACGAATGTTTACTATCAGTTGAAAGTGGAACGAAAATGACTGATCCAGACAGGCCGAGGCTCAAAACGGATCAATATTATTTAAAGTCATCGGATGAAATGGAAGCACTATTTTCTCACACGGAAGAGGCGATTTACAACACTGTAAAAATTGCAGAACGTTGTAAAGTAGAAATACCGTTTCATGTAAATCAATTACCGAAATTTCCTGTTCCATCTAACGAGACGAATGATACTTACTTACGCCGTGCTTGTGAAGAAGGCTTGCATAAACGTTATGGTACGCCAAAAGAAGTGCATATAAAGCGTTTGAATCATGAACTAAACGTCATTTCTAGTATGGGATTTAGTGATTATTTTCTCATCGTATGGGACTTTATGAAGTATGCACATGAAAATCATATTTTAACAGGACCAGGCCGTGGATCGGCAGCTGGCTCACTCGTTTCGTACGTATTAGAAATTACAGATATTGATCCGATTGAATACGATTTGTTATTTGAAAGATTTTTAAATCCCGAACGTGTGACCCTTCCGGACATTGATATCGATTTTCCAGATATAAGACGTGATGAGATGATCCGATATGTGAAAGATAAGTATGGTCAGCTCCGCGTGGCGCAAATTGTAACGTTTGGGACGCTTGCAGCGAAAGCAGCAATTAGAGATATTGCTCGTGTAATGGGACTTCCGCCGCGAGACATTGACATATTTTCAAAACTTATTCCATCAAAGCTTGGTATAACGTTAAAAGATGCATATGAAGAATCACAATCACTCCGTGAGTTTATACAAGGGAATCTTCTTCATGAGCGTGTGTTTGAAATTGCAAAACGTGTAGAAGGCTTACCTCGTCATACGTCTATTCATGCCGCTGGCGTTATTATGAGTCAAGAACCGTTAACGGGTAGTGTAGCAATTCAAGAAGGACATAACGATGTTTATGTTACGCAATATCCTGCTGATGCATTAGAAGAACTCGGGTTGCTCAAGATGGACTTTTTAGGCTTACGTAATTTAACGTTACTTGAAAATATTATAAAGTTTATTGTGAAAAAAACGGGGAAAGAAATTGATATAAGGAATTTACCTCTCCAAGATGAAAAGACGTTCCAATTGCTAGGAAGAGGGGATACAACGGGGGTATTCCAGCTTGAATCAGGTGGTATGCGAAATGTACTTCGCGGATTAAAACCGAATGAGTTTGAAGACATTGTCGCTGTTAACTCGTTATACAGACCAGGACCGATGGAGCAAATCCCAACCTTTATTGAATCGAAGCATGGAAAAAGAAAAATTGAATATTTACATCCGGATTTAAAGCCGATTTTAGAAAGAACATACGGTGTAATTGTATACCAAGAACAAATTATGCAAATTGCATCGAAGTTAGCAGGATTTTCGCTCGGAGAAGCGGATTTATTACGCCGAGCAGTGAGTAAAAAAAATCGTGATATTTTAGATCAGGAACGTCAGCATTTCGTGCAAGGTTGTTTGCGAAACGGATACGATGAGACATCAGCAGATAAAATTTACGATTTAATTGTAAGATTTGCGAATTACGGTTTTAACCGAAGTCACGCTGTAGCTTACAGTATGATCGGATATCAGCTTGCCTACTTAAAAGCGAATTATACGTTGGAATTTATGACAGCATTATTATCAAGTGCAATTGGAAATGAAGATAAGATTGTGCAGTATATACGAGAAACGAAGCGGAAAGGTTTCCACGTTTTGCCACCGTCACTTCAGAAGAGTGGTTACAACTTCCAAATAGAAGGGAATGCGATACGTTACAGCTTACTTTCAATTCGAAATATCGGAATGGCTACAGTGACGGCATTGTTAGAAGAACGAGAGAGCAAAATGTTTGAGGATTTATTTGAATTTTGTCTTCGTATGCCAGCGAAGTTTGTAACAGAACGAAATTTAGAGGCGTTCGTCTGGTCGGGATGTTTTGACGATTTTGGTATTTCGAGAACGAATTTATGGAAAAGCCTTAAAGGAGCGTTAGAGTACGCAAATCTTGCCCGTGATTTAGGGGATGCTGTTCCAAAATCAAAATATGTACAAGGAGAAGAGCTCTCTTTTATTGAACAGTTAAATAAAGAAAAGGAAGCACTTGGCTTTTATTTATCAAGCTATCCGACAGCGCAGTATGTGAAGTTAGCAAAAGAATTAGAAATTCCATCTCTCGCTCAGGCGATGCGAAATAAGAAAAAAGTACAAAGGGCTATCGTGTATATAACAAGTGTGAGAGTCATTCGTACGAAAAAATTGCAAAAGATGGCGTTTATTACATTCTGTGATCAAAATGATGAAATGGAAGCGGTTGTTTTCCCGGACACGTATATACATTTCTCAGACAAGTTACAAGAAGGGGCAATTGTTTTAGTTGACGGTACGATTGAGCTAAGAAATCATAAGCTGCAATGGATTGTAAACGGACTATATCCGTTAGAAGAAATGGATGTTTATGAAGAAAAGAAAGATGCATCTGTTTACGTGAAATTGCCGTCTCAGTATGAAAAAAAGCTTTTGAATCAGGTTACAAAAATATTGTTTGACTATTCGGGTTTTGCGAAAGTACTAATTTATTATGAAAAGGAACATAAAATGGTACAATTATCTCGAAGTTTATCGATTCATCCAAGTGAAAAATGCTTAGGAACACTTCGTGAAATTGTCGGGGAAGAGAATGTAGTTGTGAAAATATAATGGACAATTTCCCTACACTTCGATTATTATAGTAGTAGTGTTCGTGGTCAGACCACTTGGAGAAATTGATACCAGCTAGAATAATTTGAGGAGAGTGGATAGTTTGTCAACACTTCGTGAAGAAGCACTTCACATGCATAAAGTGCATCAAGGAAAATTAGAAACTGTATCAAAAGTAAAAGTAGAAAATGCAAAAGATTTAAGTCTTGCATATTCTCCAGGGGTTGCAGAGCCTTGTAAAGAAATTTATGACGATAAAAGTAAGGTATATGAATATACGATGAAGGGAAATATGGTAGCAGTTGTGACGGATGGAACGGCTGTACTTGGTCTTGGTAACATTGGACCTGAAGCATCTCTTCCAGTAATGGAAGGTAAAGCTGTATTATTCAAGAGCTTTGCTGGTGTAGATGCATTCCCAATCGCCTTAAATACAAACGATGTAGATAAAATTGTTGAAACTGTAAAATTAATGGAGCCAACTTTTGGCGGCGTTAACTTAGAAGATATCGCAGCACCAAACTGCTTCATTATTGAAGAACGTTTGAAGAAAGAAACAAATATTCCTATCTTCCATGATGATCAACACGGAACAGCTATCGTAACAGTAGCGGGCCTTGTGAATGCGCTGAAATTAGTTGGAAAGAAAATGTCTGACATTAAAGTTGTCGCAAATGGCGCAGGTGCAGCAGGTATTGCAATTATTAAACTTTTATATCGCTATGGAGTACGCGACATTATTATGTGCGACCGTAAAGGTGCAATCTATGATGGTCGTCCTACTGGTATGAATCCAGTGAAAGATGAAGTTGCAAAATATACAAATAAGAATCGTATAGAAGGTTCTTTAGCTGATGTTGTACAAGGTGCGGACGTATTCATTGGTGTATCTGCAGAAGGTGCATTAACAGAAGAGATGGTTCGTACAATGAATGACAATGCGATTATTTTTGCAATGGCGAATCCGGTTCCGGAAATTATGCCAGAATTGGCAAAAGCAGCGGGCGCAGCTGTTGTTGGAACAGGTCGTTCTGACTTCCCGAACCAAGTAAATAATGTACTAGCGTTCCCTGGTATTTTCCGCGGTGCACTTGACGTACATGCGACACAAATTAACGAAGAAATGAAGATGGCAGCTGTACAGGCTATTGCTGAGCTTGTAGCAGAAGATGAGTTGAATGCAGACTATATCATTCCGGCACCGTTTGACGCGCGTGTAGCGCCTCGAGTGGCAGCTTACGTTGCGAAAGCAGCAATGGAGACAGGAGTAGCTCGTCGTCAAGTAGATCCAAATGAAGTTGCTGAGAAAACAAAACAATTAGCGCTGATTGGTAAAGAATAAGCGAGGAATTTCCATTGACATCATCAAATACAAAAGTATATCTCGAAATTGTAAAAAAAATCCGTTCCATTATGGAAGAGGATGGATTGGTAGCAGGGGATCGTTTGCCGTCTGAGCGGGAGCTAAGTTCACGCTTAAACGTAGGACGCTCATCTGTAAGAGAAGCATTGCGTGCTTTAGAACTGGTAGGGTTAATTGAAACGAGACGGGGTGAAGGGACGTTTATTCGAAACTTTTACGATAACGGTCTTGTACAACTAATTGCTCCGTTTCTATTGCAAGATGAGAAAACAATTCGTGATTTATTACAAACAAAACGATTGCTTGAGAAAGATATGATTCGAATTGTATGTAATTTACCGAAAGAAACATTTTCTAAAGTGCTAAGTAGATTACAGAAAGTGCTTGAAGAAAATGAAAGTTCGATTCCAATGCTTCACCAAACGTTCTTTAAAACACTAATTGAACAAGTCGATAATTATTTACTATATCGCATTTGGATGATCGTAAATGATTACGTAGCAACTCTTTCTTGTAAAGTTTCAGGAGATTCTATCGATATGTATAGAAAGCTTTATGCTACTTTGGAAGAAAAACAAGAAAATGATGCACTAAAAATTTACGATGAATTAGTAGAGAATATACAGTTTCACTCGTAATGTATAAAATTTGTCGAAATGACCATGACACGTTATGACAAACATTCTACCGCATAGCGGTTAAAGTTAAACGTAAAGAGAGAGGTTATTAGACAGATTGAGAAGATAAGGCTAACATCAAACATTGGTGTTAGCCCCATTTTCTTCTTACGCTAACCTTAGCTCTCAACGAAGGGGGTCAAATTGTGCTAAGAGATTTATTCGTGAAAAAGAAAAAGTATGCTGCAATACCTTCAGAACAAGTACGAAAAGATGTACCAGATGGCGTTATGACAAAATGTCCGAAATGTAAAAAAATCATGTATACGAAAGAACTTCTGAAAAATTTAAAAGTATGTGTGAACTGTGGATATCATCATCCTATGAATGCATGGGAGCGCCTTGATAGTATATTGGATGAAGGGTCATTCCGTGAGTATGACAAAGAAATGGTTTCATTAAATCCACTCGAGTTTCCAGGATATGAAGAGAAATTAGAGAACGATCGTAAGAAGACTGAATTGAATGAAGCGGTTGTAACTGGTGAAGGAACAATTGATGACATGCTTGTTGTTGTTGCAGTAATGGATTCTCGTTTTCGAATGGGGAGCATGGGCTCTGTTGTAGGAGAAAAAATTGCCCGTGCGGTTGAAAAGGCATACGACTTACAAGTTCCATTTATTATCTTTACTGCTTCGGGTGGTGCCCGTATGCAAGAAGGTATATTAAGTTTAATGCAAATGGCAAAAACAAGCGTAGCTTTGAAAAAGCATAGTAATGCAGGAGGGTTATTTATTTCTGTTATGACTCACCCAACGACGGGCGGGGTTTCAGCGAGTTTTGCTTCACTTGGTGATTATAATCTTGCAGAGCCAGGTGCACTTATCGGATTTGCTGGTAGACGTGTAATTGAACAAACAGTGCGTGAGAAACTACCGGAAGATTTCCAAACGGCAGAATTTTTACTAGACCATGGTCAATTAGATGCGGTTGTGCATCGTGATGATATGAAAGAATCACTTCGTAAGATTTTAGAAGTTCATCAAGGAGGGGAAATGGCTGTATGGCAGAGCTAGAATTTGAAAAACCAGTTGTTGAGCTAAGAAATAAGATCCGTGAACTGAAAGACTATACGAAAAACAGCCAGATGGACTTCAGTGAGGAGATTCGTATTTTGGAAGACAAGCTAGAAAATTTAGAGGAAGATATATACGGCAATATGAAAGTATGGGACCGTGTGCAAATTGCTCGTCATGCAGAACGACCGACAACGCTCGATTATATTGAGCACTTATTTACTGATTTTTTTGAATGTCATGGAGATCGCCTATTTGGCGATGATGCAGCGATTGTCGGCGGCATTGCGAAATATAAGGGGATGCCTGTAACTGTAATTGGGCATCAGCGCGGAAAAGATACGAAAGAAAATATTCGTCGTAATTTTGGGATGCCTCATCCAGAAGGATATCGAAAAGCACTGCGTCTCATGAAACAAGCGGAAAAGTTTAATCGTCCTATTATTTGTTTCATCGATACGAAGGGAGCTTATCCTGGTAAAGCAGCTGAAGAACGTGGACAAAGTGAAGCTATTGCCCGCAATCTATTTGAGATGGCAGGTTTAACGGTACCAGTTATTTGTATCGTTATCGGTGAAGGCGGTAGTGGTGGTGCGCTAGGTCTTGGAGTAGGAGATTACATTCATATGCTAGAAAATTCCACTTATTCTGTTATTACACCAGAGGGTGCAGCGGCAATTCTTTGGAAAGATGCAGGAAAAGCGAAGGAAGCTGCAGAAGCAATGAAAATTACAGCAGCAGATTTGAAAGAATTAGGTGTAATTGATGAAATTATTCCAGAGGCAAAAGGTGGAGCTCACCGTAATCTTTTAAAACAGTCAGAAAATATAGACTTAATGATTAGAAAAACTTTTGAACAATTAAACGGAATTTCGAAAGATGAATTAATCGAAAAACGTTATGAAAAATATATGAAAATTGGGCAAGTTTCGTTTTCAAACGCTTCCATTGGGATAAAATAAGAAAAGCGTGCGTTCCTCTTCGCGAATGCACGTTTTTATTATGAAAAGACACATCTTCTCCATTGTGTTTTTATATTTTTTCGTGTTATTTTATTATAAGGCAAATAATCTTTATGAGGTGAGTACAAATGAAACGTATTGGTGTATTAACAAGTGGTGGAGATTCACCTGGTATGAATGCTGCCATTCGTGCAGTTGTTCGTAAAGCGATTTTCCATGATATTGAAGTATATGGTATTTACCATGGATACGCTGGATTAATTTCTGGTCACATTGAAAAATTAGAACTTGGTTCTGTTGGCGATATTATCCACCGCGGTGGTACGAAATTATATACAGCAAGATGTCCTGAGTTTAAAGACCCAGAAGTACGACTAAAAGGTATCGAGCAATTAAAGAAACACGGTATCGAAGGACTTGTTGTTATTGGTGGAGATGGCTCTTACCAAGGTGCTAAAAAATTAACTGAACAAGGATTCCCATGTGTTGGTGTACCAGGTACAATCGACAATGATATTCCTGGAACAGACTTCACAATTGGTTTCGATACAGCTTTAAATACTGTTATTGATGCAATTGATAAAATCCGTGACACAGCTACATCTCATGAACGTACATATGTTATCGAAGTAATGGGACGTCATGCTGGAGACATCGCATTATGGGCTGGTTTAGCTGATGGTGCAGAAACGATCTTAATTCCAGAAGAAGAGTATGACATGGATGATGTAATCGCTCGTCTAAAACGCGGTAGTGAACGTGGGAAAAAACACAGTATTATCATTGTAGCTGAAGGTGTTGGAAGTGCAATTGACATCGGTAAGCATATTGAAGAAGCAACAAACTTTGATACTCGTGTAACTGTATTAGGTCACGTACAACGTGGTGGATCACCAAGTGCACAAGACCGTGTATTAGCAAGTCGTCTTGGCGCAAGAGCAGTTGAGTTGTTAATTGCTGGTAAAGGTGGACGCTGTGTAGGTATTCAAGATAATAAACTTGTTGATCATGACATTATCGAGGCGTTAGCTCAAAAGCATACAATCGATAAAGATATGTATCAATTATCTAAAGAATTATCCATCTAATCGGCGTAATGTCGGATATTTGGGAACGGTTTCATAATTTTCGGAGGTGCAATATGCGTAAAACTAAAATTGTATGTACAATAGGTCCTGCTAGTGAAAGTATTGAGAAATTAGAACAATTAATGGAAGCGGGTATGAACGTTGCTCGTTTAAACTTCTCTCATGGTAGCCATGAAGAGCACGGCGCTCGTATTAAAAACATTCGTGAAGCTTCAAAGAAAACTGGTAAAACAGTTGGTATCTTACTTGATACAAAAGGTCCAGAAATCCGTACTCACGACTTCGTAGACGGACAAGCTGAACTTGTAACAGGTGCAGAAGTAGTTCTTTCTACTGAGCAAGTATTAGGTACTGCGGAGAAGTTCTCTGTATCTTATGCTGGTCTTTATGATGATGTAGACCCAGGTTCTCGCATTCTAATTGATGACGGTCTTATCGAGCTAGAAGTAATCGAAAAAGCTGACGGAAACATCCGTACAAAAGTTTTAAACAGTGGAACTGTAAAAAATAAAAAAGGTGTTAACGTACCAAACGTAAGCATTAAGCTTCCTGGTATCACTGAAAAAGACGTAAAAGATATCATCTTTGGTATCGAGCAAAAAGTTGATTTCATCGCAGCATCTTTCGTTCGTAAAGCATCTGACGTATTAGAAATCCGTGAATTATTAGAAGAGCATAATGCTCAATACATCCAAATCGTACCAAAAATCGAAAACCAAGAAGGTATCGACAATATCGATTCAATCTTAGAAGTTTCTGACGGTTTAATGGTAGCTCGTGGTGATATGGGTGTGGAAATTCCACCAGAAGAAGTACCTTTAGTACAAAAACGTCTAATCAAAAAATGTAACGTATTAGGTAAACCGGTTATTACTGCAACGCAAATGTTAGATTCTATGCAACGTAACCCACGTCCAACTCGTGCGGAAGCAAGTGACGTAGCTAACGCAATCTTCGATGGTACGGATGCAATCATGCTTTCAGGTGAAACTGCTGCTGGTCAATATCCAGTAGAAGCGGTAACAATGATGGCTAACATTGCAGTACGTGTTGAAAAATCATTACAATACGAAGATATGTTCAAAAAACGTATTAAAGAGTTCACTCCAACAATTACAGATGCAATTAGCCAATCTGTTGCGCATACAGCACTTGCTCTTGATGTAGCTGCGATCGTAGCTCCGACAGAAAGTGGACATACTGCGAAAATGATCTCTAAATACCGTCCAAAATCTCCAATCGTAGCTGTAACATCTGACGAGCAAGTAGGACGTCGTCTTGCACTTGTTTGGGGTGTACAAGCATTTATGGCTGGGAAACGTGCAGCGTCTACTGACGAAATGTTAGATACTGCGATTCACACAGGTATGGATGCAGGTCTAATCGGACTTGGAGACACTGTAGTAATCACTGCGGGTGTTCCAGTTGCTGAAACTGGTACAACAAACTTAATGAAAATCCATGTTGTTGGTGAAGAAGTTGCTAAAGGACAAGGAATCGGTCGTAAAGCTGCAAAAGGTAAAGTAGTTGTAGCAAAAACAGCTGCTGAAGCTGTAGCGAACGTAAACGAAGGTGATATCCTTGTTACAACAAGCACTGATAAAGATATGATTTCTGCAATCGAAAAAGCTGCTGCTTTAGTTGTAGAAGAAGGTGGTTTAACTAGCCATGCAGCTGTTGTAGGCGTATCAATCGGTATTCCTGTTATTGTTGGTGTAAACGGCGTAACAGCAACTTTAAAAAATGGCCAAGAAGTAACAGTTGATGCGGCACGCGGAATTGTTTATAATGGACATGCGGAAGTGCTATAAGAAGTAATACGGAGAGAAGGAGCGGAGTCCTTCTCTTTTTTTTACACAAAAACATGATAGAACTATTTTAAAACGTCTAAATTTGCTTTTACAAGCTGCTTGTTATGAAGTTTAATGTGAATGGATGTCTTACTTCTGTTTAGTCTATATGAGCGTTTTAGGGGTCTTTAAAGCGATTTGTGAAAGGAGTGCAGAACTGTGAAATGGTTGTTATTCTTGTTGATTTTAATACCGGCGGTTGAGATTACGGTATTAATTGGGTCGAGTCATGTAATAGGGTTATGGTCTACGTTCGCTATGATTGTATTTACTGGTGTTGTAGGTGTATATTTGGCGAAAAGGCAAGGGTTTAAAGTGCTTAGAGAGATTCAATCTAAGTTGAATAGAGGAGAAATGCCAGGCGAGGCAGTACTAGATGGTATTTTTGTATTTGTAGGAGGTATTCTTTTAGTGCTTCCTGGATATGTGACGGATGTAATGGGGTTTATTTTTGTTGTCCCTTTTACTAGGGCTTTATTGAAGCCGCTTGTTATGAAGTGGATGGAATGGAAGTTTAGAAAGAGATCTACTATTATTATTCAGAAGTAGTGCTTAGATTATAGCGATCTAAGCACTACTTTTTTTATTCTGTAAAAAGCCTGATTGGTGCGGGTTAATAATTAGTGGGGGATGAACAAAACCGGATTGATTAAAGTTTCACTTTATTGTGTAGGATATATATTTCTGATTGAACATGTAAATTGGATACTATTTGTTCTTAATGAATAGGATGTAGAAAAAATCCGCTATATTGAAGTTTTATTTTTGTGTATGAAGGATCGAGGAACGTAATGAAATCTGATAAAAGCAGGGAAATCGTTAGTTGAAGCCTTATCTTATACTAATTTGTATATTTATTCATTTACATAAAAAGTAATAAATGTAAGTAATAATTATAAAATAAATAGAATAAAAATGTATTTTCGGTTAAAAAATTCGTTTTTATATGCAAAAAAACAAGAGAATTATCCTTTTTGGGGGCAATTCTCTTTTTGCATGTAGTTAGTATGAAAAAGAAGTACAAGGAATAATGAGTGGGAAATTGCACTCATTATTCCTTAAGTTTTTTGTGTGAATTAGAAATTATTGTTTTGAAGAGGGTGAACCTTTAATGTATTTCCACAAGTCATGGAAGACATGAGCTTTGTGTAATGTATTAAGTAGTACTAATGTGACTGGACCGATGATTAATCCTAAGAAACCGAAGAGCTTAAAGCCGATAAATAGAGCGACTAGTGTCGCTAATGGATCCAGGCCAATATTAGATGAAAGTACTTTAGGTTCCATAATTTGCCTTTGGACAATCACGACGATGTATAGAATAAGAAGACCGATGGCGAATGCAGTGTCGCCAGTGAAAAATACGTATATAACCCAAGGGACGAAGACGGCTCCTGTCCCTAAGTATGGGAGTAAATCTACAACACCTGTAATAATCGCGATAGTAATAGCGTATGGTACGCGTAATATTAAAAGCCCGATTAGTACAATAACGGTTGTCATAGATACGAGTGTAAGTTGCGCTTTCACAAAACCGAACAAAGCTTTTCTTAAATCGACAAAAATAGTTTTTCCGTAGCCATGTACACGATTCGGTAGAAGTTTTCTTGCTTTTTGAGCAAGACGGTGCCAATCGTAACTAATGAAGAAAGTGGCTAATAAAATGAATACAAGAACAGTTAGAGTTGTTGGTAATGCACTAATGAAATTTGTTAATCCACTTATAATAGCTGTTAAAAGTTCTTTCATTTGTGTTGTTGCTTCAGTTCCTAAGTTTTGGATGTTTTGTGTAATTGTATAACGCTGCGGTTCTCCAAGATGATTAAATTTAGAAATTAAATCGTCATAGAGAGGCATAATATGATTAAGTGCAAATTGCTCTGCGAATTTAACGATATCCGGAAACTTTACTGTAACAAGTTGTAGTAAGTATGTTGTGGCAGATATTGCTTCTGTTACAAGGTATGTAACAAGCCCGACGATAGCTCCGAATACGAGAATTAAGCTAACGAGTACTGCTAGTGCGCGAGGGAATTGTAGTTTTTGATTAAGGAAATTGACGACAGGATTAATCAAATAAGCAAATGCAAAAGCGATAATAAAAGGATAGATAAGTCCTGACATGTATAGTAATACATAGAACCCAGCTACCGTTGCTACAATGACAAATATGAGTCGCAATATCATATATAGTAAGTTTCGGTTCAAAGATGTATACCTCCCATTCCAATTTGTATTAGCCTAATTCGTTCAACTTATAACGAGTAGCATTCACTGATTAAAGTTTCACTTTTATGTTATAGTGGAATGATGGATTTTCCCTGCTTTTTCAATACATGAACGACTGTAAAAGCTTGTTGATGATGCTTCTACTATATGGTAAAAACTTCATTTTCTCTTCTTTTTATTTTACCTGTTTCTTGTTAGAAAAGAAAGGAGAGACCATCGTTTTCAAAAATGTATATATGCTTTGATTTTTTTGGTTACAGTCTCGTTTTGTAAGTTAAAAATGCATACAAAAATGAAATTGTTGGCTTATTCTCATTGGCGAATAGACATCGATATGACATGTATAACGATAGGTTTAAAGGTATTTTTGTTTGGAAGCGAGTTCATTATTTTCAGAAAGGAAGTGCAAACATGATTAGTCAGTCAACGTTATTTTTATTCATACTACTTATTATAGGACTTATTGCTAAAAACCAATCGCTTACTGTAGCCATTGGAGTGTTATTCTTATTGAAGTTTACGTTTTTAGGAGATAAAGTCTTTCCTTATTTACAAACGAAAGGGATTAACCTTGGTGTAACAGTCATTACAATAGCAGTGCTCGTACCGATTGCGACAGGGGAAATAGGCTTTAAACAACTCGGAGAAGCAGCGAAATCATATTATGCATGGATTGCTTTAGCCTCAGGTGTGGCGGTCGCTTTGTTAGCGAAAGGCGGCGTACAATTATTGACGACGGACCCTCATATTACAACTGCGCTTGTTTTTGGGACGATTATAGCGGTTGCCTTATTTAATGGGGTGGCTGTAGGCCCGTTAATTGGGGCTGGAATTGCCTATGCAGTTATGAGTATTATACAAATGTTTAAATAAGGAATTTTATAGTAATATAAAATTTTTGAATTCTTTCTGTTCACAAAAGTCAGATAATTGTTTATAATAGAATTAGAAACTTTGAAAAGTTACATAACAGCAGAGACTTTACACCAGATAAAATAAAAATAACATAAAACAATTTTATAATGATATTGTTTTATGTTGTTTTTATCATAAAACTCTTCGGAATTCATTTTCCTCACTAACTTGTTGTTCTGAGCGTGAGGATTCGGGGAGACATTCACGCTCATGCTTTCCATGTAAGCAATGGACATTAAGAGGGGAACATCGCAACAAATGTGCATGATCGTGCATTTTGCTTGCCTAAAGAGTGAACGGGCGTTCATAATTCATAAGGGGAGCAAATAGATATAAGGAGCAAGGTTGGGAGAATTTTTCAGGAAAAGGAGAGAATGTCATGACTGTTATTCGAGGTTTAGAAGGGGTAGTAGCAACAACATCATCTGTGAGCTCTATTATTGATGATACATTAACTTATGTTGGGTATAATATTGATGATTTAGCTGAGAATGCTACATTTGAAGAAGTAGTGTACTTATTATGGCACCGCAAGCTTCCTAACGAACAAGAACTAGCGGAATTTAATGAAACTGTATCAGAATACTATAAAGTGCCAGGTGAAATTTTAACATATTTGAAACAAGTAGATTTAAAGATCGCACATCCTATGTCTGTTTTACGAACTGCAATTTCCATGCTATCATTATACGATGAGAGCGCTGAAATTATGGATGAAAAGTCCAATTATTTGAAAGCGGTTAAATTACAAGCTCAAGTGGGGACTTTAATTGCCGCTTATGCAAGAATCCGTAAAGGTTTAGATATTGTTGAACCGAGAAAAGATTTATCATTAGCTGCAAACTTCTTGTACATGTTAAATGATCGTGAGCCAAATGAAGTTGAAATTGAAGCTTTTGATAAGGCGCTTGTACTTCATGCAGATCATGAGTTAAACGCTTCTACATTTACTGCACGTGTTTGCGTAGCTACACTTTCAGATGTATATTCTGGTATTACTGCAGCAATCGGTGCGTTAAAAGGTCCTCTTCACGGCGGGGCAAATGAAAATGTAATGAAGATGTTAACTGAAATTGGCGAAGAAGAAAATGTAGAATCATATATTCATAATGCTCTTCAAAATAAAGTGAAAATCATGGGCTTTGGTCATCGTGTGTATGAGCAAGGTGATCCACGTGCAAAACATTTACGTGAAATGTCTAAGAGATTATGCGTGCTTTTAGGAGAAGAGAAATGGTATAATATGTCTATCAAAATTGAAGACATTGTAACAAAAGAAAAAGGTCTTCCACCAAATGTTGATTTCTATTCAGCTTCTGTATACCATTGTTTAGGAATTGACCATGACTTATTTACACCTATTTTTGCAATTAGCCGTATGTCAGGCTGGTTAGCTCATATTCTAGAACAATATGAAAACAACCGTTTAATCCGTCCGCGTGCTGATTATAATGGACCAACACATCAAGTATATGTTCCAATTGCACAACGATAAGCGAAAAACACTATTTCGATAGTAAAAATACGCTTTCAAAAGTCTGATTTTTTTGGGAAGATGTAATGATTAGAATATTTTAATTTGACTAACGGTTTGAACTGAGGGGTTATTCCCTCAGTTTCATACATATGAAATTTCAAACATGGGGGTTATCACATTGACGACAGGTGAAAAAATTACTGTAACTAATGGTGTTATGAATGTACCAAACAATCCGATTATTCCATTTATCGAAGGAGATGGAATTGGTCCTGATATTTGGGAAGCTGCATCTCGCGTACTAGAAGCAGCAGTAGAAAAAGCTTATGATGGTGAGAAGAAAATCGTTTGGAAAGAAGTGCTTGCAGGGGAAAAAGCATTCAACCAAACAGGCGAGTGGTTACCAGAAGAGACTTTAAATTTAATCCGTGAATATTTAATCGCAATTAAAGGTCCACTTACAACTCCAGTTGGCGGTGGTATTCGTTCTCTAAACGTAGCGCTTCGTCAAGAATTAGATTTATACGTATGTCTACGTCCAGTTCGTTATTTTGAAGGTGTTCCTTCACCTGTAAAACGTCCGGAAGATACTGATATGGTTATTTTCCGTGAAAATACAGAAGACATTTATGCTGGAATTGAATATGCACAAGGATCTCCAGAAGCAGAAAAAGTTCTTGCTTTCTTAAAAGAAGCAATGGGTGTTAATAAAATCCGCTTCCCAGAAACATCTGGTATTGGTATTAAACCAATTTCAGAAGAAGGGACAAAGCGTCTTGTTCGTGCTGCAATTCAATATGCAATTAACGAAAAACGCTCTTCTGTTACATTAGTTCATAAAGGAAACATTATGAAATTTACAGAAGGTGCTTTCAAAAACTGGGGTTATGAAGTTGCGGAACAAGAATTTGGCGATAAAGTATTTACTTGGGCTGAATATGATCGCATCGTTGAAAAAGATGGCAAAGATGCAGCGAATAAAGCGATGGCAGACGCAGAAGTGGCTGGAAAAATCATCGTAAAAGATTCTATTGCAGATATCTTCTTACAACAAATTTTAACTCGTCCACGTGAGTTCGATGTTGTTGCAACAATGAACTTAAATGGTGACTATATCTCTGATGCACTTGCTGCACAAGTAGGTGGAATTGGTATTGCACCTGGTGCAAACATTAACTATGTGACTGGACATGCTATATTTGAAGCTACACATGGTACAGCTCCAAAATATGCAGGTTTAGACAAAGTAAACCCATCTTCTGTTCTTCTTTCTGGTGTATTATTACTAGAACATTTAGGATGGAATGAAGCTGCGAAATTAGTAACTGATTCAGTTGAGAAAACAATTGCATCAAAAGTAGTAACATACGACTTCGCTCGTCTAATGGAAGGCGCAACAGAAGTGAAATGTTCTGAATTTGCTAATGAGCTTATTAAAAACATGGATGTAGCGATAATCAAAAACGCATAATTAAAGTGGGGGGTAAATTATGACAATCAAACGCAAGAAAGTTTCAGTCATCGGTGCAGGATTTACAGGAGCAACAACAGCATTCTTATTAGCACAAAAAGAACTTGCAGATGTTGTATTAGTGGACATTCCACAACTGGAAAATCCAACAAAAGGGAAAGCGTTAGATATGTTAGAAGCGAGCCCAGTACAAGGTTTTGATGCTAACATTATTGGAACATCTGATTACGCAGATACTGCTGATTCTGACGTTGTCGTTATTACAGCAGGTATTGCACGTAAGCCTGGTATGAGCCGTGATGACTTAGTAGCAACGAACTCTAAAATTATGAAAAGTATTACGCGCGACATTGCAAAACATTCACCAAATGCAATTATTGTTGTATTAACAAATCCAGTTGATGCAATGACATATTCTGTATTTAAAGAAGCGGGATTCCCGAAAGAGCGTGTTATCGGCCAATCGGGCGTATTAGATACAGCTCGTTTCCGTACATTCATTGCACAAGAATTAAATCTTTCTGTGAAAGACATTACAGGATTTGTTCTTGGTGGACACGGTGACGACATGGTACCTCTTGTACGTTATTCCTATGCGGGTGGCATTCCGTTAGAAACGTTAATTCCGAAAGAGCGTTTAGAGGCAATTGTAGAACGTACACGTAAGGGTGGCGGAGAGATTGTAGGCTTATTAGGAAATGGTAGTGCATATTACGCACCAGCGGCTTCTTTAGTTGAAATGACAGAAGCAATCTTAAAAGATCAACGCCGTGTATTACCGGCTATTGCGTATCTTGAAGGTGAATATGGTTATAGTGACCTTTACTTAGGGGTACCAGTAATTCTAGGTGGTAACGGAATTGAAAAAATTATTGAATTAGAACTTCTTGCAGAGGAAAAAGAAGCGTTAGATCGCTCTGTAGAGTCTGTACGTAACGTTATGAAAGTTCTTGTTTAATAATTAAATATAAGCGGAAAAAGATTCGGGGCCCCGAATCTTTTTCTACTATTTAATGAAATGTTTTTTTGAAATAATATGAAAACGCTATCATTTGTAGTATCCTATAATGAAACTGTAGATTTATACTATACATTGCCCTCATCATAGTAAATTTCGGATAAGGTATCGCTTTTAGTAGGATAATAAGGTGAAAAAATCGGAGGGGGTTGTAACATGTTAAAGAAAAAAGTTCAAATTGGTCGTAAAATGGATGAAATTACAGTAGGAGAGAAACTATCTATCACTGAAAAAATTGAGGATAAAGATTTGTTATTGTATTTAGGGCTAACGAATGATGCCAATCCATTATATATTCAGCATGATTACGCATCCCAAACTCCGTATGAAAAGCCGATTGTACCAAGCATTATGCTAACGGGAATGATTACAACGGCGGTTACGAAATATTTACCAGGTCCAGGTAGTCATATTATTAGGAAGGACCTTACGTTCGTGAAGCATGTTCACCATTATGAAACGTTACAAATCCACTTTGAAGTTGTGGCTGTTTCTGAGGAGGCACATACAATTGATATGCTTGTATCTGCTCATGATGAAAAAGGAGAAACGGTTGTTAAAGGTTCATTAACGGTAACGCCACCTTTTAAATCTGTTTCCATTATGGAAAAAGCATTAGATAATTTTTAAAACATGAAAATATGAATAGCGCTAGCATACCTTTAATAAGGGAGCTAGCGCTATTTTTAGTTGAAGAATCCTTCAGCAAATCCTTCAGCGAAATCTGAACAACCCGTTTTAATCGTATCCCAGCTTGGAGCGTTAAAAGTAAGAATACATGTTACTACTAAAGTTAGAATAGGTAGTACTAGTCGCATAATAGAATCTCCATACAATTAATATTCATATATATTAATTATTATATTAAATTATCACATACTTTAATAACTGAAGTCAATTGAAGGAGGGATTTTTTAAGTGAGATGGAAAAGGGAAGACGTTATTTTTGAAACGATAAGAGAAGCTGAAGTGTGGGCAGACGGGATCGCGAATGAAATGTACGGAAGAGTATTTGATGGATATGAAACACCGGACTATAAAATAGCGTATGTTCTATCTTTTTTCTTAGCACAAAATCGAGAATTCAATGTTCATACGGAAGTAGAATGTAATGAGAATATAGAATTGTATAAAGTGTGGATAGTAACACGTTAATTGAGCCGAGTGTAATTGTTTTTAGAGATAACGAGAGCATAATCTGAATCCATGAATAGACAATTATATTGAGGGGGGACCTGTTTTCTAGTATGATGAGAATAACGGGGAAAATACTAGGATGAAGAAGGTTTCAAGTCTATAACTTGGAGGAAAAGAATGAACAATCGTATTTTAGTAGTTGATGATGAGGAATTTATCTTAACTTTAATTGAATTTAATTTACAACAAGCTGGTTTTGAAGTTATAACAGCGATGGACGGAGAAATGGCGCTTCAAAAAGCGACAACAGAACGTCCGGATTTAATTATATTAGATTTAATGCTTCCAAAAATGGATGGTATGGAAGTTTGTAAAGAATTACGATTGCAGCGTGTTATGACGCCGATTTTAATGTTAACAGCAAAAGATGATGAATTTGATAAGGTGCTAGGTCTTGAACTTGGGGCGGATGATTATATGACGAAGCCATTTAGTCCAAGAGAAGTTGTTGCTCGTGTGAAGGCGATTTTGCGTCGTACGAAATTACAGCAAGAAGAGCAAGTTGCAGAAGCGCCAGATGAAGATAGCATCCTAATTGCAGACCTTAAAATTTTACCGGAGTTTTATGAGGCTTATTTCCAAGGAAGAAAGCTTGAATTAACCCCAAAAGAATTTGAACTACTTGTTTATCTTGCGAAAAATAAAAGTCGCGTGTTGACGCGTGATCAATTATTAAGTGCTGTATGGAATTATGATTTTGCTGGTGATACACGAATTGTTGATGTTCATATTAGCCACTTGCGCGATAAAATTGAAAAAAATACGAAAAAACCGACGTACATTAAAACGATACGTGGTTTAGGATATAAATTAGAGGAGCCAAAAGGGGATGAATAAATTTCGTTCCAGGCTTCTTTTTACATTTGTTTCTCTTATTGTGTTTATTTTAGTTGGACTAGGTTTACTGTTAGAAACCGTGTTTGAAAACTATTATATAGATCATGCGAAAGAGAGAATGGTAAAAGAAACAGGATATGTTGCGGTATTAGCAGAAGAACAAGGTTTTGAGGATGTTTTAAAAAAGCCGTATGTATTTGAAAAGTTAGAAGAAAAAATACCAGCTTCTATTATATTTGTGGATGAAAAAAAGAAAGTTCAATATAGCAAAGGACCACACTCTGCATTTAGTCAAGAGATGATTAAAGAACTTTCTGCCGAAACAGCGAAACAAAGAAATAAAGTCATTACGAAAGAAACGGATCAGAAGAATGAATTTTATCATGCGGTGTTCGTTCAAGATGTAGCAGGGAAACAAGGATACATTTTGGTGAAAAGTACAATTGAGCCTCTGAAAGATGTTCATCAAAAAACGTGGGGATTATTAATTATTGGATTTGTTATCGCTTGTCTTGTAGTCGTGTTTTTAGGTATGAAAATTACAGGGCAATATATTAGGCCAATTGAATCAGTTACGAAAGTGGCGATTGAATTAGCGAAGGGAAATTATAAAGCACGTGCTTATGAAAGTCATTCGGATGAAACAGGAATGCTGAGTAAAGCGATTAATATTTTAGCTCGTAATTTACAAGAGATGACACTTGAACAAGAAATGCAACAAGATCGTCTGCATACGTTAATCGAAAATATGGGAAGTGGAATGATTTTAATTGATAGCCGCGGTTATATAAACCTTGTAAACCGTTCTTATAAAGAGACTTTCCACGTAACAGATGAAGAATATTTAGATCGCTTATATTATGAATCGTTCCACCATACAGAAATTATAGAGCTTGTGGAAGAAATCTTTATGACAGAAGTGAAAGTGCGTAAACAAATGTTATTGCCACTTGGAATTGAGCGAAAGCATTTCGAAGTATATGGAGCGCCGATTATCGGGACGAACCATGAATGGAAAGGGATTGTTCTCGTATTCCATGACATAACAGAGTTAAAGAGATTAGAACAAATGAGAAAAGACTTTTTAGCAAATGTTTCTCATGAACTAAAGACGCCAATTACTTCTATTAAAGGTTTTTCAGAAACGCTCTTGGATGGAGCGATGGATAATAAGAAATTCTGCGAACATTTCTTACACATTATTTTAAAAGAAAGTGAACGCATGCAGGGGTTAATTGAAGATTTATTAGATTTGTCAAAGATTGAGCAACAAGGGTTTAAACTAAATATGGAAACCGTTGATATGAAGGGACTTCTTGAAGATATTCATATGGTGCTTGACAATAAAGCAGGCGAAAAAGAAATCTCTTTACAAGTGAATGTATTAAAACGTGTCTCTGTCATTGGAGATCCTGGTCGTTTGAAACAAATCTTTATTAATTTAATTAATAATGCAATCGTATATACACCGGCTGGAGGCGTTGTTTCTGTTGAATTAGCAGAAGATAAATACAATGCTTATATAAAAGTATCTGATACTGGAATTGGTATTAGTAAAGATGAAATTCCACGTATTTTTGAACGTTTTTACCGAGTGGATAAAGCGAGAAGTAGAAATACTGGTGGTACAGGTCTTGGATTATCGATTGTAAAGCATTTAGTTGAGGCACATCACGGTACAATTACTGTGGATAGTGAAGTTGGGGAAGGGACAACATTTACAGTTGTTTTACCGAAATCGGCAACTGAAAAATAGGATGAAGGATATTTACAATATATTAACAATGGCTTAATTAAATATTAATAAAGCTCTGTTAATATAATACATGAAAACCCCTTCATCCAAGGAGTAATTTTGGACGAGAATAGTTATGCTGTTCTCGTCACTTCCCTTTATGCCAATATAAGTTTGATATATATGAAAGAAAAAAACCGTTATTTTTCTTCTCTCTATTAGTCATGTTAATATAGAGAGAGGAAAGGAACGGTTTTTTTTCTATGTGAAAATCGTTTCAAATTTGTATGGGGAGGTTTCTGTTGTGGAAAAAAAAGTCGTATTAGTAGATGGTAATAATATCGCGTATCGTGCTTTCTTTGCACTACCGCTTTTAAATAACGACAAAGGTATACATACGAACGCAATTTACGGTTTTACAATGATGTTAATGAGAATATTAGAGGAAGAAAAGCCAACGCATATGCTTGTTGCGTTTGATGCAGGAAAAACGACATTCCGTCATAAAACGTATAGCGAGTATAAAGGAGGACGTCAAAAGACTCCACCTGAGTTATCAGAACAATTCCCGTTTATTCGTGAGATGCTTGATGCATTTAATGTACCGCGTTATGAACTAGAAAATTATGAAGCGGATGACATTATGGGGACGTTAGCGAAAGAAGCGAGTGAGCAAGGGTTTCATGTTAAGGTTATTTCAGGAGATAAAGATTTACTTCAACTTGTTTCTGATAATACGCTTGTATGTATACCTCGAAAAGGGATTACAGAAGTAGATGAATATACGAAAGAAGCTTTATTTGAGAAATACAGTTTATCACCAAAGCAAATTATCGATATGAAAGGTTTAATGGGGGACCAGTCAGATAATATTCCGGGTGTACCAGGAGTTGGTGAAAAAACTGCAATTAAATTGTTAACGCAATTTGAAACGGTTGAAGCAGTGTATGAAAATATCGATCAAGTAAGCGGGAAGAAATTAAAAGAAAAACTAGAAGCGAATAAAGAACAAGCTCTTATGAGTAAAGATCTTGCAACTATTATTACAGATGCGCCGATTACAGTGCATGTGGATGATATGGAGTATAAAGGATATGAAGCAAGTGATGTGATTCCAATGTTCGAGAATTTAGGATTTACATCTCTTTTGAATAAATTAGGTGTTACGCCAGAAGAAACAGCTCCAGCTGAATTAGATGATATTACATTTGATATTGTGGAAGAAGTTACAGAAGAAATGCTTCAGCAAGATAGTGCACTTATTGTAGAAGTACAAGAAGATAACTATCATAAAGCGGACATTCAAGGTTTTGGTATTCAAAATGAAAATGGTTGCTACTTTATTCAGACGGACATAGCACTTGCATCCGAGGCTTTCAAAGCATGGCTTGCAAATGGAGAAATGAGAAAGCATACATTTGATGCGAAGCGAGCTATCGTTGCACTCAAATGGAAGGGTATAGATATTCAAGGAATCGACTTTGATTTATTAATTGCTGCTTATTTACTTGATCCAGCTGATACGGATAAAGATTTCCGTACTGTAGCGAAAATGAAAGAAACGCATGCCGTGAAATCGGATGAAGAAGTTTATGGAAAAGGTGCGAAGCGTGCTGTTCCAGAGCTAGAAGTAGTAGCGGAGCATGTAGCTCGAAAAGTGCATGTATTATATGATGTAAAGCAAACGTTCTTGGAAGAATTAAAAAAGAACGAGCAATATAAATTGTTTACAGAGTTAGAATTACCACTTGCACGTGTACTAGCTGATATGGAAGTAAAAGGTGTAAAAGTTGATACGGAGCGCCTTCGTAATATGGGAGAAGAACTTGCGGGTAGATTAAAGGGAATGGAACAGGAAATTTATAAGCTTGCGGGAACAGAATTTAATATTAATTCACCGAAGCAACTTGGGGTTATTCTGTTTGAGAATTTAAACTTACCAGTTATTAAAAAGACGAAAACAGGTTATTCTACGTCAGCTGATGTACTAGATAAACTTATGAATCATCATGAAATTATTCCAAACATTTTACATTATCGTCAGTTAGGGAAATTAAATTCAACTTACATTGAAGGTTTACTAAAAGTTGTACATGAAGATTCATCGAAAATTCATACTCGCTTTAATCAAGTTTTAACACAAACAGGTCGATTAAGTTCAACAGATCCGAACTTGCAAAATATACCGATTCGATTAGAAGAAGGAAGAAAGATTCGTCAGGCATTTGTTCCATCAGAAGAAGGATGGATTATGTATGCGGCCGATTATTCACAAATTGAACTTCGTGTATTAGCTCATATTGCAAATGATAAAGGGCTAGTTGAAGCGTTCCAACATGATATGGATATTCATACGAAAACAGCTATGGACGTATTCGGTGTTGGAAAAGATGAAGTAACTTCGAATATGAGACGACAAGCGAAAGCTGTTAACTTCGGAATTGTGTATGGTATTAGTGATTACGGTCTTTCACAAAACTTAGGAATTACAAGAAAAGCAGCAGCGGAATTTATTGAAAAGTATTTAGAAAGTTTCCCTGGTGTACAAGAATACATGGATGACATCGTAAAAGATGCGAAACAAAAAGGGTATGTGGCTACCTTATTAAATCGTCGCCGTTACATTCCGGAAATTACGAGTCGTAATTTCAATTTACGTAGCTTTGCTGAGCGTACAGCTATGAATACACCAATTCAAGGTAGTGCTGCAGATATTATAAAGATAGCTATGATTATTATGGCAGATCGTTTAGAAGAAGAAGGATTACAAGCGCGTCTTCTTCTGCAAGTACACGATGAATTAATCTTTGAAGCACCAAAAGAAGAAATTGAAAAATTAGAGAAGCTTGTACCAGAAGTAATGGAGCATGCAATTGAACTCGCAGTTCCACTGAAAGTTGATTATTCTTACGGTCCAACTTGGTACGACGCAAAATAAGGAAGTGATGAAATGCCTGAATTACCAGAGGTTGAAAACGTCAGACGGACACTCGAAAATCTTGTAACAGGAAAAACGATTGAAGATGTTATTGTTACGTATCCAAAAATAGTAAAACGACCAGATGATGCGGAAATCTTTAAAGAAATGCTCAGAGGCGAGAAAATTGAAACGATAAAGCGAAGAGGTAAGTTTTTGCTTTTATATGTAACGAATTATGTTATCGTTTCACATTTGCGTATGGAAGGAAAGTTTTTACTGCATCAAGAGGATGAGCCAATTGATAAGCATACGCACGTCCGTTTCTTATTTACAGATGGAACTGAATTACATTATAAAGATGTGAGAAAGTTTGGTACGATGCATCTCTTTAAAAAAGGTGAAGAGTTGAATCAAATGCCTCTTGTTGACTTAGGTCCAGAGCCATTTGATGCTGAATTGACACCACAGTATTTACAAGAAAAATTGCAAAAGACAAATCGTAAAATAAAAGTCGTATTATTAGATCAGCGTCTTTTAGTAGGGCTTGGAAATATATATGTAGATGAAGTTTTATTCCGTTCTCATATCCATCCAGAGCGAGAAGCTGCATCTTTAACGCAAGAAGAAATCGAAAGAATTTACGAAGCAATTGTTACAACGCTAGGCGAAGCAGTGAAGCGAGGCGGAAGCACAATTAGAACGTATATGAATTCGCAAGGGCAAATTGGTTCATTCCAAGAACTTTTAAATGTATATGGGAAAAAGGGAGAACCATGTGTAACTTGTGGCACGATATTAGAAAAAACAGTTGTTGGCGGAAGAGGGACGCATTATTGCCCAATTTGTCAGCCTAGAATATAGAAAAGAGATAACATCGGATAGGCATTTGTCATATACATACAGCAGAGCTATGTATAAGGGAGGAGCTTACCGATGTACCTTTATTTATCTCTTATTTTATTAGCTTTTACATTAAGCTTAGATAGCTGTAGTGTAGGGCTGACATATGGTTTGAGAAGCGTAAGAATTCCACTAAGATCAATTATAATTATCGGAATCTGTTCAGCGGCTGTTATGCTTGTTTCAATGGGAATTGGACATATGATTGCGAAAATATTTTCACCTGTTATCGCAACGCGTATCGGTGGGCTTGTTCTTATTGGAATAGGGATTTGGGTATTATATCAATTTTTTCGAAGTGATAAAAAGGAAGAACCGAAGCAAGAAGAGAAGGTTTGGAAACTAGAAATTGCTTCACTTGGGTTAGTAATTCAAATTTTACGGAAACCGACTGTTGCAGATTTTGATAAATCGGGAACTATTTCTGCAGGAGAAGCGCTACTTCTTGGTATCGCACTTTCCGTGGATTCGTTTGGTGCTGGAATTGGTGCATCTTTATTAGGTTATGCACCCGCTATGATGGCAATATTAGTTGCAGTTATGAGTTCTTTATTTTTGTTTATTGGAATGAAGCTGGGTACAGTTTTATCGAATATGAAATGGTTACAAAAATTTACATTCCTGCCTGGGGTATTACTCATTATTATTGGAATTTGGAAAATGTAAGTATGGGCGTGGAACATTAGTTTCGCGCCTTTTATTATGAGGAGGAGAAGTATTATGACAGTGGTAATTGGATTAACGGGAGGAATTGCAAGCGGAAAAAGTACGGTATCAGAAATGTTTCGTGGGCTAAGTATACCGGTTATTGACGCAGATGTTATTGCAAGAGAAGTTGTAGAACGAGGAAAACCAGCATATAACAAAATAGTAGAAGTATTTGGAACGGAAGTGTTACAAAAAGATGGAGAACTGGATCGGCCGAAATTAGGAAATGTTGTTTTCTATAATGAAGAAAAACGATTGCAGTTAAATAAAATTGTTCATCCTGCAGTACGTGAGGAAATGAATGCACAAAAGGAAATGTACATAAAAGAAAGTATGCAAGCGGTTGTGTTAGATATCCCTCTTTTGTTTGAAAGTAAATTAACAAGTCTCGTTGATCGTGTTTTAGTTGTAGCTGTCACGCCTAATACGCAATTAAAACGTTTAATGGAGCGAAATAATTTTTCGGAAGAAGAAGCAAAAGCACGTATACAATCGCAAATGCCGTTAGAAGAAAAAGTGAAGCATGCGGATGAAGTAATAAATAATGATGGCACAATTATGGGAACGAAAACACAATTACAGGAAATTTTAAAGAAATGGAACATTATTGACTAAAAAATTGTGAAATTAATGAAAATGCTTAGTGACATATCCCCTTTTTGTGTTATACTATTATTGGGATTGGAGATAAATAGTATAACGCATTCAAGGGGGATAACATATTATGACTCGTGTGGCAATTAATGGATTTGGACGTATTGGGAGAATGGTATTTCGTCAGGCAATAAAAGAAAGCGCATTCGAAATTGTAGCAATCAATGCAAGCTATCCATCTGAAACGTTAGCACATTTAATTAAATATGATACAGTTCACGGCAAGTTTGACGGAACAGTAGAAGCATTTGAAGATCACTTATTAGTTGATGGGAAAATGATTCGCCTTTTAAACAACCGCGATCCAAAGGAATTGCCTTGGACAGATCTAGGTGTTGAAGTTGTAATTGAAGCAACTGGTAAATTTAATTCAAAAGAAAAAGCAATTCTTCACGTTGAAGCTGGAGCGAAAAAAGTTATTTTAACAGCGCCTGGTAAAAATGAAGATGTAACAATTGTAGTTGGTGTGAACGAAGACCAATTAGATATTACAAAACATACCGTTATTTCAAATGCATCTTGTACAACAAACTGTTTAGCGCCTGTTGTGAAGGTGTTAGATGAGCAGTTTGGAATTGAAAACGGTTTAATGACGACTGTTCACGCTTATACAAATGACCAAAAAAATATTGATAACCCACATAAAGATTTAAGAAGAGCACGTGCTTGCGGACAATCAATCATTCCGACAACGACAGGTGCTGCGAAAGCGCTAGCAAAAGTTCTTCCGCATTTAAACGGAAAACTTCATGGCATGGCACTTCGTGTACCAACACCAAACGTGTCTCTTGTTGACTTAGTAGTAGATGTAAAACGTGATGTGACAGTTGAAGCTATTAACGATGCATTCAAAACGGTTGCAAACGGTGCGTTAAAAGGTATTGTAGAATTTAGCGAAGAGCCTTTAGTATCTATTGACTTTAATACAAATACACACTCAGCTATTATTGATGGCTTATCTACAATGGTAATGGGTGATCGTAAAGTAAAAGTACTTGCTTGGTATGATAACGAGTGGGGCTACTCTCGTCGTGTTGTAGATCTTGTAACGTTAGTTGTTGACGAATTAGCGAAACAAAAAAATGTGCAACATATTTAAGTGAATAAGGGAGAGGGCAAGTGAATATTGCCCTCTCTTTTTTATTTTTTTCTGAAAAGGAAAAAAATTATATGAGTATATTTTGGAAAGTGGACATACCACGAAGCGTTGTTATTACTGTATTTGTGAATCATTTCTTTTTTTTAGGGAAAAGTAAAGAGGAAAATATGACAGAAAATCGAAAAAACTGTTGTTGCAAAATGAAAATAAACAAAGTATACTAACACTCGTAAACTTAAGAGCTGAGGTACGTAGTCACTACTTAAAGGGTTAGGACCTCTCTGGACTAACTTTCCCCCGTGGTAGTGGAGCAAGCCAAATTGCAAATTAGTTTTCAATTCGAACAGTTAGAATAAATTTACAAGGGGGAACTGTAGAATGGATACTATGGATACGATGGGTCGTCACGTGATCGCTGAACTTTGGGATTGCGATTTCGACAAGCTTAATGACATGCCGTATATTGAACAATTATTTGTGGATGCAGCACTAAGAGCTGGTGCTGAAGTGCGTGAGGTTGCTTTCCATAAATTTGCACCACAAGGTGTAAGTGGAGTAGTAATTATCTCGGAATCACATTTAACAATTCATAGCTTTCCGGAGCACGGTTACGCAAGTATTGATGTTTATACTTGTGGGGATCGTATTGATCCAAATGTTGCTGCAGAATATATTGCAGAAGGTTTAAACGCGAAAACGCGTGAGAGCATCGAGCTTCCTCGAGGCACTGGTAGCTTCGAAATTAAGCAGAGAGAAACAAAAGCTCTTTAAAAAAGAACATAATTGATTTAAAATGTAAAGAGGTGTATAATGCACCTCTTTTTTAGTTTATAAAAAAGGAAAAACATAACGTGTTCATTAGTTAGTTAAATGGAGCTCTCACACATAAGTTAGTGCTACATCTACCATCTTATTTTGTTGGGAAAATAGATGATGAAATCATGTATTTAAACTTAGAGTGGTAAGAGCATTAGAATGAGTTATATAATATTGTATATATATTTTTACGTGAATGAAGTAGAGAAAAATAAAAATTAAATTGTAAGGGAGTGAATGAATTGCGTTGTCCATCCTGTTCTCATAATGGCACAAGAGTGTTAGATTCGCGTCCGGTAGACGAAGGACGCTCTATTCGAAGAAGGAGAGAGTGTGAAAGTTGTTTAAGTCGCTTTACGACATTTGAAAGAGTAGAAGAGTCACCTCTTATCGTTGTTAAAAAAGAAGGCACACGAGAAGAGTTTAATAAAGAAAAGATTTTACGCGGTTTAATTAAAGCATGTGAGAAAAGACCAGTATCTTTAAGACAATTAGAGGAAGTAACACAAAGTGTGGAACGTGAACTTCGTAATTTAGGTATATCAGAAGTGAAAAGTGATATGATTGGTGAAATTGTTATGGAAGAACTTCGTGATATCGATGATGTTGCTTACGTACGCTTTGCTTCTGTATATCGTCAATTTAAAGATTTAAATGTATTTATTGAAGAATTAAAAGATATACTGCAAAAAGAAAGAGAATAGAAGCTGTATTCAATTCTCTTTACATACTGTAAGTAATGAGGTAAGAGAGCTAGAAGCGTAAGCTAATAGCTCTTTTTCGCTAATAACCATTGGGGATTTTGTTCATCCCGAAATGATTATTAGCCTTCGCCAATCGGGCATTTACGGGAAGGTATCTCCTACCAAACTTCCGTGCATTCGCCGAATTTTGATGTGGGAGTCTTACTGCCCGCAAATAGCGGGATAAAATATATAATGAAGATAGAACGAATGAATTAGAGGATAGATTGGATGAGAGAAAGGAAAAGCAAGAATGCAAAAACAGTCATGGATGGAGCTATTGCCGATTGATCGTTATAAAGTAAGTACGAAAGGACTACTACATAATTACGACCGAAAAGTGTTAACGATGTTGTATCAGCCGTTAATAGGTAGTAGAGCTTTTAGCTTGTACATGACGCTATGGGGGGCGTTAGAGCAAGATCGTGTATTTGGAAAAGAGAATACACATCATTCCCTTATGGTGACCATGCAAATGCAACTTCCCGAAATATATGAGGAACGAGTAAAGCTAGAGGCAATTGGGCTTTTAAAGGTATATATTAAGAAAGAAAAAGATATTCGAATGTTTATATACGAATTGCAACCACCTTTATCTCCAAAGCAGTTTTTTGATGATATTGTTTTAAGTATCTTTTTATACAATCGATTGAGTCGGACAAAATATAATCAAGTAAAACAATATTTCTTAGAAGAAGAATTTGATTTTGCTTCTTATGAAAATATTACACGTTCTTTTAATGAGGTGTTTGATTCGTTTAATCCAGGACAGCTTGAGCATGCGCAAGAAGAACTCCGTATTCCAAAAGCGACAATGATGCCAAATAATGAAAAGGGAGATGCTCCTAAAGTTTGGAACGATTTCTTTGATTTCTCCTTATTTGTAGACGGATTGTCCGCTCTTGTTCCTAAAAAGGCGATTACAGATCAAGTGCGAGAATGTGTCATTACACTTGCTTACGTGTATGGTGTGGATGTGTTATCGATGCAAAATATCGTTCTTGGTGCGGTGACAGAGATGCAAACAATTGATATGGAAAGGCTTAGAAAAGGAGCGCGCGATTGGTACCAATTCGAAAATGGTCAAGCGTTACCAATATTAAGTGAAAGAGTACAGCCACACGCTGCACGTACGATGAAAGAGAAAGAGCCTTCATCGCAAGAAGAGATGCTTATAAAACAATTAGAAGAAATCTCACCAAAACAACTATTGAAAGAGATTTCTGGTGGTGCAGAGGCGACGAAAGCGGACTTGCAAATTGTTGAGGATGTTATGATCAATCAAAAATTAACGCCAGGAGTTGTGAATGTACTTATTTATTACGTTATGCTACGCTCAGATATGAAGCTTGCGAAAACGTATGTGGAGAAGATTGCTGGGCATTGGGCTCGTAAAAAGGTCGGTACAGTAGCTGAAGCAATGGCGCTAGCAAAAGAAGAAAACCGTCAATACCAAGAATGGGCTGAGACGAAGAAAAAAGGTCGTACAGCGAAGAAAACAGTACGAAAAGAAATGGTACCAGATTGGTTGAAAGAAGAGCCGAAAGAAAAAGAAACTGTGAAAAATGATGTAGGTGCGGAAAAAGATACAAGTACGTTAGAAGATGAACGAAAACGACTAGAAGAAGTGTTGAAAAAATATAAGCGTGATTAATAGAAGAGAATGAACGCTCTTTGAGGTGAGGAAATGGAGCATATTCAAAATTCATTTACAAAATTAATGGAAAATGAAAATTTTAAAAACAGATATGAAGTATTAAAGGCGGAAGTGATGGCACATCCGCGTGTGAAAGAATTTATAGACGAGCATAAAGGCGAAGTAACAACTTCTATGATTGAGCGCAGTCTTGTGAAGTTATATGAATATATTGGACAATGTGTAGGTTGTTCAGATTGTCCGGATCTAGGGACATGTAAAAATATGCTGCAAGGATATGAACCGAAGCTCGTTATCCAAGGTAAGATGATTGATATTCAATACGATCGTTGCATTAGAAAAGTAGCATATGATGAGAGAAAAAAATATGAAAAACTCGTTCAAAGTGTATATATGCCAACGGATATTTTACAGGCGACTATGGAAAATTTAGACCCTTCAGAGTTAAATGCACGTATTGATGCAATTGGTGCAGCGAATGAATTTTTAAGCACATATGAACCGGGTAAAAAAGTACAGGGGTTATATCTTTACGGTAAATTTGGTGTAGGGAAAACATATCTTTTAGGGGCGATTGCGAATGAGCTTGCTCGAAAGAAAATAAGTTCCATGCTCGTATACTTCCCAGAATTTTTACGTGAAATTAAAAGTTCGATTCAAGATAATTCAATTGGAGAAAAGATTGATGCGGTTAAACGGGTACAAGTTTTAATGTTAGATGATATCGGAGCGGAAGCGATGTCTAGTTTCGTACGTGACGATGTACTCGGTGCAATCTTACAATTCCGTATGCTAGAAAACTTACCAACGTTCTTTACGTCTAATTTTGATTTCAAACAGTTGGAACATCACTTAACGTATACACAGCGCGGTGAAGCAGAAGAAATGAAAGCGGCCCGTATTATGGAACGAATTAAATATTTAGCGAAACCAATTACAATCGGTGGGAAAAACCGCCGTCATAAGTAAAGAGCAAGCTGAGAAGCTTGTTCTTTTTTGTTTTGAATGCTTTTCAGCGTAGTCGAATTGTAAAACGAACAGTTCTTATTGAAAATTCATAGTAGCTTGTATCATTTTTTTCTCCCTCCCTTAATATATATAAAATTAGCAAGCCATATCGAGTGGATTTTCTAACGAAAGGAAATGCAATTCTACTAAGAGTGAACTTCCACGGGCCAAACTCTTATAGGATTTGTAACGTATAGATACAATCCTTTAGAGCGGGGATAAAAGGGGGGACAAAAGTGATTGAAATTTGCTTCGAAGAAAAAAATGATGCTATGTACGTATATAAACAACTACTGAAAAGGGCGGAAGTGTTATATAAAGAAACGAGTGTGTATTTACAGGAACAAAAAGTTGTAATTCACATACCAGTATGTGAATCACACTATATTGAAAAGATTTTATTGCCAGTCATGGTATATTTCATTGTGAATGTGAAACAAAATGAGTGGATTTATACAATTTTAAAAGAAAAGTTTTTTTATGAAGAACAAGAAGAGTGTCATCAAATATTGCATATAGCACAAGAAGTTTTAAAGGGAAGAAGAAAAGGGGTTGCTCGTGAGTTAACACGTTACACATTTGAATCGTATATTAAGTCTTCTTTAAATAATTGGCTTTGTGATCCGCTCTCATTCTCGTTTTCATCATATGTTCGTTTTCGTCTTCGTACATATAGGGAAATGGTAGCTAAGCTTACTGAAGTGGCAATTGATGAGTATAAGATGGAACAAGAATATCAAATGTTCATTGAGACGCTCCGGCAACAAGTTAGTAATCGAAAGTCACGTTTGTCCTGTATGCATCTTATTTTTGATGAAAGTTTTATTTTCTATGATGATAAAGGTAGACGTTTAAAACAGGAGAAATTGGTCCAATATATAGATGAAGATTTGCTAAAGCAAAAAGATGTATATATTGATACAAAAGTAATTGCACCACTTCTTTCTATTTCACCGAAAAAAATCTATTTGTATACGAAAGAACAAGACCATAATATGATTATTACTTTGCGAAACGTATTTCAAGAACGGATACAAATACACGGATTACATGAGTTTGAACGCAATGTGAAAAATTTAAAAAATAAAGGTAACGCCCTTGATTTTCTAAGTTTTTGAGCATATAATTACCTACATAAATGAAATATATTGAAATGTCATGATGAGGACATGAGTAGTTTTCTACGATTTTCAGAGAGGGAAGCCTTAGGGTGTGAGCTTCCTAGTACGGGATTATTACTTACCACCTCTAAACTTTAGCAGTGAACGATTTTTTTAGTAATTGCTAACGGACAACACCGTTATGTTGAACTTGAGCAATTAACAATCATGTTAATTGGAACAAGGGTGGAACCACGAATTCAACACTCGTCCCTTTTTACGGGATGAGTGTTTTTTATTTTGAGAAAAAGAGGAGTGACCAGTGATGGCAGATGTAGTTAAAATTACTTTCCCTGATGGAGCTGTGAAGGAGTTTCCAAAAGGCGTAACAACTGAAGAAATCGCAGCTTCTATTAGCCCAGGCTTAAAGAAAAAAGCTGTAGCTGGAAAATTAAACGATGAGATGATCGATCTTGTTACACCAATCGAAGAAGATGGTGCAGTTTCTATTATTACATTAGATTCAGAAGATGGCTTATACATTTTACGCCATTCAACAGCCCACCTTTTAGCACAAGCGTTAAAACGTTTATATAAAGATGCTAAGCTTGAGCTTGGCATTGGTCCAGTAATTGAAAATGGCTTCTACTACGATATTGATATGGAAGAAGCAATTACAGTTGAAGACTTCAAGAAAATCGAAAAAGAAATGCAAAAAATCGTGAACGAGAACTTAGAAATCGTTCGTCATGAAGTACCACGTGCAGAAGCACTTCGTCGTTTTGAAGAAATCGGCGATGAGTTAAAATTAGATTTAATTAACGATCTTCCAGAAGATGCAGTTATTTCAATCTATGAGCAAGGCGAATTCTTCGACCTTTGCCGCGGTGTTCACCTTCCATCTACAGGAAAAATTAAAGTGTTTAAATTATTAAGCGTTGCAGGTGCTTACTGGCGCGGCGATAGCAATAATAAAATGCTACAACGTATTTACGGTACTGCATTTGTTAAGAAAGCAGAATTAGATGAGCATTTACGTATGCTTGAAGAAGCGAAAGAGCGCGATCACCGTAAATTAGGTAAAGAATTAAAATTATTTACTAATAGCCAAAAAGTAGGACAAGGTTTACCACTTTGGTTACCAAAAGGTGCAACGATCCGTCGTATTATCGAGCGTTACATCGTTGATAAAGAAGCAAGCTTAGGCTATGATCACGTATACACTCCAGTACTAGGAAGCAGAGAGCTATATGAAACTTCTGGTCACTGGAATCACTACCGTGATGGTATGTTCCCATCAATGGAAATGGATAATGAAGAGTTAGTTCTTCGTCCAATGAACTGCCCTCACCACATGATGGTTTATAAAAACGATATTCACAGCTACCGTGAATTACCAATCCGTATTGCGGAACTTGGAACAATGCACCGCTATGAAATGTCAGGTGCGTTATCTGGATTACAACGTGTACGCGGAATGACTTTAAACGATGCGCACATTTTCGTACGCCCAGATCAAATTAAAGAAGAGTTAAAACGTGTTGTAAACTTAACTCTAGAAGTGTACAAAGATTTCGGTTTAGAGAACTATTCATTCCGTCTATCTTATCGTGACCCAGCAGATACTAAAAAGTACTATGCTGATGATGAGATGTGGGAAAAAGCACAAGGTATGTTAAAAGAAGCTATGGATGAAATGGGTCTTGATTACTACGAAGCTGAAGGTGAAGCGGCGTTCTACGGTCCAAAACTTGACGTTCAAGTTCGTACTGCTCTTGGAAAAGACGAAACACTTTCAACTGTACAATTAGACTTCTTACTTCCAGAACGCTTTGAATTAGCTTACGTTGGTGAAGATGGAAAACAACATCGTCCAGTTGTAATTCACCGTGGTGTTGTATCAACTATGGAACGTTTCGTAGCATTCTTAATTGAAGAATACAAAGGTGCATTCCCAACTTGGTTAGCTCCAGTTCAAGCGCAAGTAATTCCAGTTTCTCCGCAAGTGCATTTAGACTATGCGAAGAAAGTACAAGATGAATTGCGCCGTGCTGGTATTCGTGTTGAATTAGATACTCGCGAAGAGAAAATTGGTTACAAAATCCGTGAAGCACAAATGCAAAAAATTCCGTACATGCTTGTAGTAGGTGACAATGAAGTAACTGAAAATGGCGTAAACGTACGTAAATATGGTGAACAAAAATCAGAAACAATCGCATTAGATGCTTTTGTTGACATGATTAAAGTAGAAGGAAAAAGATAAGAAAGAGCCGCGGTATACCGCGGCTTTTCTTTTTAATATAAAAGAGAAAAACTAGAAAAAATAACCATGTAACTCTTATCATAAAAAAGTATTGCATGTATGCTAGTTGTTTGTTACAATATTTCTTGTTGTTAGTAAAACACATCGCGTCTTCTTGACAGACGTCATGTCCTATGATAAACTCATCAAGGATAATAGAATATTGTTTTGTGGAACAAGTAGAAGCACCCGCTTCTCACCTGATGGACGCATTCGCAGTTAGCAGGTAAATGTATTTCTTACTTAAGATTTTACAAGTGTGGGTGTCGTATGCCCGCACTTTTTTTGTCGGGTTCTATGACTACAAAATATGTTCTGAGAAAACCTTGGAGGTGGCTTACTATTAGCAAGGATATGATGATTAACGAGCAAATTCGTGCACGTGAAGTACGTTTAGTTGGCGCAAATGGCGATCAACTTGGAATCAAGTCTCGTAATGACGCTTTAGACTTAGCTGCAAATCTTAATCTTGATTTAGTATTAGTTGCTCCAAATGCGAAACCGCCAGTATGCCGCATTATGGACTACGGTAAATTCCGCTTTGAGCAACAGAAGAAAGAAAAAGAACAGCGCAAAAATCAAAAAGTAATTAGCATGAAAGAAGTTCGTTTAAGTCCAACAATTGATGAACACGACTTTAACACAAAACTTCGTAATGCTATCAAGTTTTTAGAGAAAGGCGACAAGGTTAAAGCGTCAATTCGCTTTAAAGGACGTGCCATTACTCATAAAGAAATCGGTCAACGTGTTTTAGATCGCTTCTCAGAAGCTTGTGCTGAAGTTAGTACAATTGAATCTAAGCCTAAAATGGAAGGACGTAGTATGTTCTTAGTTTTAGCACCGAAAAACGATAAGTAATAGATAGAGGAGGAAATACCTATGCCTAAACAAAAAACTCATCGCGGCGCTGCAAAGCGTTTCAAAAAGACTGGATCAGGTAAACTGAAACGTTCTCACGCTTACACAAGCCATTTATTCGCTAACAAATCTACAAAAGCTAAACGTAAACTACGTAAAGCTGGTGTAGTAAGCGCTGGTGACTTCAAACGCATTCGTCAAATGCTTGACAACTTAAAATAAGTTCGGCTGATATATAGAACAATTAGGAGGTAATATTATGCCAAGAGTAAAAGGTGGTACAGTTACTCGTCAACGTCGTAAAAAAGTTATAAAATTAGCAAAAGGTTACTACGGTTCTAAAAATACATTATTCAAGGTTGCTAACCAACAGGTTATGAAATCTCTAATGTATGCATTCCGTGACCGTCGTCAAAAGAAACGTGACTTCCGTAAATTATGGATCACACGTATCAACGCAGCAGCTCGTATGAATGGTCTTTCTTACAGCCGCTTAATGCACGGTTTAAAAAATGCTGGCATCGAAGTTAACCGCAAGATGCTTGCTGACTTAGCTGTTCATGACGAAAAAGCTTTCGCTGAATTAGCAACAGTTGCAAAAAACAACATTAACTAATTAATTAGTTGAAACCTTAGAAGAATTTTCTTCTAAGGTTTTTTGTTTGTTTTCAAAGAGAAGTTTGAAGTGAATGAAGCTCTAAAGATTTATGGAAGCATCGTTATCGATATGACAAAATCAACATAAAAACTATAGCGATATAGAAGAATATGCATATGAAGTCAGGAGAATTCTCCTGGCTTTTTTCAATTATGCTCGTTTGGAAAGAAGAGTATCTTTCCTAGCCGAAACGACACTGCTATAATGGAAAGATGATATGGAACTTTCATCAGATGAACAATATACGAGCGATGACTGAAACGTATTTGTAAATTAAGGACAAGCTATTTTATAAAGAGGTAGATAGCTGACTTATTCATAAGAACTGAAACATAATAATGAACTTTGAGATGAAACAACATTGTTGCATAAAATGCGATGTTGGAGGAGGACAATAGAATGGACTTACTACAACTATTTAAATTACAAAAAGAATTAGATGACCGTATTGCAAAAGAACATGACTTACAACCGAAAAAGTTGTTAAAAGAAAAAATGCTAGCTCTTCTTGTAGAAATTGGAGAACTTGCAAATGAAACACGCTGTTTTAAATATTGGAGCAATAAACCAGCATCAGAACGTGAAGTAATATTAGAAGAATACGTAGATGGTTTGCATTTTATTTTATCAATCGGAATCGATTTAGGTATTGATAAAAACTTCTTATTCTATAAATGTGCACAAACGAATAAAACACAAGTGGAAATTTTCTTAGACACATATGCGAAAGTAATTCGTTTTACAGATCAACCATCTATCACGAACTATATTGAATTATTTACAAGCTATCTTCGACTTGGACAAGCACTTGAATTTGAACAAGAAGAAATTGAAAAAGCGTATTTAGATAAAAATGAAGTAAATCATCAGCGTCAAACACAAGGATACTAATTTAATTTTTGAATATTTCAATTTCCTTTTGTATAATAAGGTGACTGAAGAAAAAGGAGGGTGTTGGCAATGACAAAATTAGACGCGACATTGACAATGCTAAAAGAGTTAACAGATGCACGTGGTATTGCTGGTAACGAGCGTGAACCACGTGAAGTAATGAAGAAATATATTGAGCCGTTTGCGGACGAACTTTCTACTGATAATTTAGGAAGTTTAGTTGCGAAAAAAGTTGGGGAAGAAAACGGCCCGAAAATTATGGTTGCAGGTCATTTAGATGAAGTTGGCTTTATGACTACGCAAATTGATGACAAAGGCTTCCTTCGTTTTCAAACAGTTGGTGGCTGGTGGTCACAAGTTATGCTTGCACAGCGCGTGACAATTGTAACGCGTAAAGGAGATGTAACAGGTGTAATTGGTTCAAAACCACCACACATTTTACCTCCAGAAGCTCGTAAAAAGCCAGTTGATATTAAAGACATGTTCATCGATATCGGTGCTTCTAGCCAAGAAGAGGCAATGGAGTGGGGCGTACGACCAGGAGATCAAGTTGTACCTTACTTTGAATTCCAAGTGATGAAGAATGAAAAAATGTTACTTGCAAAAGCATGGGATAACCGAATCGGTTGTGCGATTGCAATTGACGTATTAAAACAATTAAAAGATGAAAAACATCCAAACGTTGTATACGGCGTTGGAACTGTACAAGAAGAGGTTGGTCTTCGTGGTGCAAAAACATCTGCGAATTATATCAAACCAGATATCGCGTTCGCAGTAGATGTTGGTATCGCTGGAGATACACCGGGTGTAACGTCAAAAGAAGCGCAAAGTAAAATGGGCGATGGACCGCAGATTATTTTATATGATGCTTCTGTTATTGGACATACAGGTTTACGTGATTTCGTAGTTGATGTTGCTGACGAACTACAAATTCCATACCAATATGATTCAGTAGCTGGCGGGGGAACAGATGCAGGTGCGATTCACATTTCTGTAAATGGTATTCCGTCTATGGCAATTACGATTGCGACACGCTACATCCATTCGCATGCGGCAATGTTACACCGTGATGATTATGAAAATGCAGTGAAGTTAATTGTAGAAGTTATTAAACGTCTTGATAAAGAGGCTGTACATAACATTACATTTAATTAATAGAAAAAAGCGAAGGAGAATCTCCTTCGCTTTTTTATGTGTTAAAAAGGTCTTTCTAATCCTGCGGCAGTATGGGCCCCTAAAATAATTAAACGAGTTAATTGCATGGCCATAAAATGCGGGGTATATATCATCCCTCTTTTTAACCATGACATAATCATCCCGATGTGAGCCCCTGTCACATAACTAATTAGAATATCACGAGGAACCATAAGATTTTTATCATTTGGTTGTGAAATTGATAAGCTTAATGTTAAATGCGTTTGTATTGTTTTCATCATTTTATAAGAGTAGTTTCCTGCAGCTTTATCCCCGAGCATAACATTATAGAAGTTCACGTTTTCTGCGATGTGTTCGAACAGAGCCAAAAATGTTGGATGTGGTGAATCGAATGTAAGTTGAAAATCCTCTTTATTTTTATTTTTCGGTTTGATTACTTCTGCTAGCTTCTCTAACATTTCTTCAATGCTTTTGTCTAATAAGTCGTATTTATCATGGTAATGGCTATAAAATGTAGCGCGATTTACAGGAGCGCGTTCTGCGATATGTTGAACAGTTACATTTTCAAACCCTTTTTCGCCTACTAAAGCGACAAAAGCATCCTGTATGAGTTGTCTCGTCCGCTTTACACGTGGATCATTTGTATTTTTAATAGACATTTTACTTCTCCTCGTTTCATTTTATACACTTAAACAACAAATCGTTATTATATTGTTGTTTAAGCGACATTTCATACTTAAATTGTCGGTTGTAGATTCGAAATAATTATTTATAATTATAAACGATAGTCCTTTAGAAATCAGCACCACTCGCAGGTAGACGAAATCCGGTTTATGCTGCTGAAGGTGTGCTTTTTTTGTTTAAAGGTTAATATAATTAACAATTAAACAATATAAACAATAAGGATGTAAATAGTTTAGAAAAAAATTATATGCGATATAAGGAGAGGAATGCAATGAATCAGTTTCGAAGAATGGTGATTATCAACATTATCACATTAATTGTACTAGTTGGCGGCGGCATTGGCGGTTATTACTATTACAATCAAGCGGAAAACTATTTAAAAACAGAAAATGCAAAAATTGATGGAAAGGTAATTCCAATTGCTTCACCAGCAGCAGGTAAATTGACTGACTGGAAAGCTGAAGTAGGAAAAAACTACAATGAGAACGATAAATTAGGTGCTGTCACTGTAGCTGGAGCAAATGGGGAGCAAACAGTAGACGTAACAATTCCGCAAAACGCGACAGTTGTACAATCAAACGCAACGACAAATGCTTTCGTTGGAGCTGGTAGCCCAATTGCTTATGCATTTGATATGAACAATTTATGGGTAACAGCAAACATTGAAGAAACAGATGTTGACGATGTGCAAAAAGGTCAAGATGTAGACGTGTATGTAGATGCATACCCAGACACGACGTTATCAGGAAAAGTAGAACAAGTTGGATTAACAACAGCGAATACATTCTCTATGTTACCATCAAGCAACGCAACAGCGAACTATACGAAAGTAACACAAGTGGTACCAGTTAAAATTTCTTTAGATCATAGTAAATCAGTAAATATTGTTCCTGGCATGAATGTGACAGTTCGTATTCATAAGTAAGGGGGAGATGAGATGTCCTCAATTGCAATTGCAGGATATGCACTATTTTGTATAATCGTCTTCTTCCTTGTAAATCGTCTTTTACGAAAGAAAAAAACGAACGTGGGAGAAGAACAAGTCCCAGCCGTAAGTAAAATAGAAGTAAGTAAGGTAGAAACAGAAGAAAAAGAAATTGAACGAAAGCAAGAAACAGAAATTTCTAATGTAGTTGAGTTAGAAACAGGTAAGCAAGAAGAAGTAAAACAAGAAAAAGAAATGCCGAAAAAACAAACGTCTATGCCTATAGAGAATGTGAACGTAAAAGCAGTTGTAACAGTATTAATTCTCGGGATGTTCGTTTCTATTTTAAACCAAACGATCATTAACGTTGCATTGCCTCCGTTAATGAATGAATTTAATGTATCAACTTCAACAGCACAATGGTTAATTACAGGCTTCATGCTCGTAAATGGTATTTTAGTACCGATTAGTGCCTTTTTAGTTTCACGATTTACGTATCGTAAATTGTTCGTAGCGGCAATGTTATTCTTCACGGTAGGATCTATCATTTGTGCTACTTCAGGAAACTTTACAATGATGATGACGGGCCGAGTGATTCAAGCGGTTGGAGCGGGTATTTTAATGCCGGTTGGTATGAATATTTTCATGACATTATTCCCGCCTCATAAGCGAGGAGCAGCTATGGGATTACTAGGGGTAGCGATGATTTTAGCACCAGCTATCGGACCAACTGTAACAGGATGGGTAATTGAAAACTATAGCTGGAACTTAATGTTCTACGGAATGTTTGTGATTGGTTTAATTATTACTTTCCTATCTTTAAAATTCTTTACACTAGCTCAGCCGGTATCTAACACAAAGCTAGATGTATTCGGTGTTATTAGTTCAAGTATTGGACTAGGTAGCTTATTGTATGGATTTAGTGAAGCGGGAAATAATAGCTGGACTAGTGCAGAGGTTGTGATATCACTTATCATTGGTGTAGTAGGTATTGCAGTATTTATTTGGAGAGAGCTAACAACGGACAATAAAATGCTTGATTTACAAGTGTTTAAATATCCAGTATTTACTTTTACTTTAGTAATTAACGCAATCGTAACGATGGCATTATTCGGAGGTATGCTATTACTTCCAGTATATCTACAAAATATTCGTGGCTTTACGCCAATTGAATCTGGTTTACTACTTCTTCCAGGATCATTAATTATGGGGATCATGGGACCAGTAGCAGGTAAATTATTCGATAAATATGGCATTCGTCCATTAGCGATAATTGGATTGGCAATTACAACTTATGCGACATATGAATTTACAAAATTATCGATGGATACACCGTATAGCGTTATTATGACGGATTATATTATACGTTCAATTGGTATGTCATTCATTATGATGCCAATTATGACTGCTGGTATGAACGCGCTGCCGATGAAATTAATTTCTCACGGTACAGCAACGCAAAATACGTCAAGACAAGTAGCTGGTTCAATTGGAACAGCGATCTTAATCACACTTATGACGCAACAAACGACTGCTCACGTAGCGGATTATGGCAACATGTTAACAACGTCAAATCCAATTTTAGTTGATAAAGTACATGGTATGGGCCAAAGCTTAGCGGCTTTAGCTGGATCAGCTCAAGCGGGAGATGCGATGAGCACGCAACTACTATTTGGACAAATCTCAAAGCTATCTGCAATTAACGGTATTAACGATGCATTCTTAATTGCAACGATACTTGCGGGTATTGCTTGGGTGTTATCGTTCTTCTTACCATCAGGCAATAAACCAAATAGAAAAGCAGGGAATTAATTTCCCTGCTTTTTTGTGTTTTTTATGTAGTTAGATATAAAAGATGATAACTAGTTACAGAGCATAATCCTGTTATAACCAAAATCGTCCCCATAGAACGAATACTTGATATTTGTCTGCCGCTTATAATAGCTACTAGTCCAGCTAATGAGAAGAAGCACCAATATAAAGTTCCCGAAATTGGAACCATTCCCTCTAAATCTATTCCATAACCTATACAAATGATAGGAACAACGATAAGTGATATGCTAATTAAACCAGCTATAACGATAAGTGATTTTCGATATTTAATTCCGGCAGCAATTAAATAAATGCCAACGATGCCTTCACATAATAACAAAATAGGGGCTAAGATAAGCCAAATAAATAAACCGGTAGATTCCATATGTAATAACTCCTTAATGAATAAAATATGAATCAGGCATGGACAATAGCTGCAAACAGTCCTATTGAGAAAATAATGAGTCCCATGTTGCGTATACTCTTAATTTTTGAATGTACCCCATTCAATCCTGCTAATAAACCAGCTAGAGAGAAAAGCATCCAATATAGTACAGGTGGAATGTGAAGAACGTTCTCTCCATTGATACCTTTGTTTAAAAAAAGTAAAAGGCATTATAACGAATGAAAAGCAAATAATTCCCATTAAGGTAACAAGTAATTTCCGATGTTTAATTTCTGTTACCATTAAAAAATACCACCAGCAATCCCGCATAGTAAGAGAAGTGGCGTAAAAAGCATCCAAATAATACTGAATATATGTAAACTCTTTTATGTGAATTAAGTTATATTTTACTACATGAGGTTTATTTTGGATATTATTAATAAAATCGAAAAATAGTTATTGGCGATTTGAAAAGCTAGAGGATAGTATAACGAAAATTATACTGACGCCTGTCCTAACTTCTGGTGAAGAGGGGGAAAAGAAAACGAATTATCGAAAAGTGCTAACAGAAGAGGAGTTTGAAGTTGTTATAAAAGAGTGAAAGAGGTATCGTGATGATACCTCTTTTTAACTTAAGAATGCTAACATATTATTCATAATATGAAATAATATAGCTGGAATAATGGATTTTGTTTTTTTGCATAAAATAGCCATTAATAATCCCATGAAGAAAGTAATTACCATTACCCCAAGTGAGTATGTATGAGCGATACCGAAGAAGAAGCTTGTTATGATGGCTGCAATCCAAAATGGAAAGCGCTCTGAGAAGAAGCGAAGTATAAAGCCACGGAAAATAAGCTCTTCAAAAATTGGTGTAAGTATAGCGAAACCGAGAAGTAATAATATTTGATATTGCTTAAAAACGTCTAAGTTTAATGCGGAAGATTGCTGCTTTGTTGCGTCTTGGAACATATAATTTAACAAGATGTAATTGATTAAAATGTTTATAGCGAAGAAAAGAAGTAAGTATACGTATGTACGCCATTCTTTAAGTGCTTTAAAGTTAAATGATTGTAGTAGTAATTTTTTTGCGGGTTCGAATTTAAAAATGAAGAATAACAACACGGCTAGTTGTAATACGATACTTGCAGTATTTGCGATAGATTCATACAGGGCGATTTGTTTTTTATCTGTAAGACCAGCTGTATAAATTGTTAAGGGCATTGCGAGGAACACAGTAATAAGTCCAGTTCCGAAAAAAGCGAATAAAATGGAGCTAATAAATTGTCCCCATGACATAGAGTATTTCTGTTCATTAGAAAGTTGTGTAGCAGGTTGCATTTGTGAAATCACCTCTTTATATTTATATATTTAATTATAAAGTGTTTCATTTTTATATGTAACATTTAAATATTACATATAAAGGTGTATTTTCCATAAAATAATAAAAGAGGTATCACCCTATAGTGATGCCTCTTTCTCATTGATAACTATGTTCTGCCTTGTTATTTGATTTTGATTGCTCTATTTGCAATTCACGCTCTACCAATCGATCTAACTGCTGAATTGCTTTTAGTGCTTTTTCATAAGAGATAGTTCGATAGTGGTGTGCGCCGCCTGGTTCTTCGTCTGCTTCATCTGCCCACTTAATAATGTTTTGTAGAGGTGTTCTTTCAAGTGATTGTTCTACTAGGAAAGAATCAGTATGCAATAGAATTGCAACAGAAATTTCTTTGGCTTGCTTCGGATGTTCGCCTAATCGGATTAATAACTTATGAGCTCTTTCCGCTCCTTTAATTGCATGTATATCATTCTTTTTATATAAGTCATAGTCCCATTCGCCGCCTGTGTACCATGTATGATGTCCGATATCGTGAAGGAAACCGGCTTTTGTCGCAGCATCGACTGAGGCGTGATGCTTTTTGGCTAAGTGAAACGCATGGTAAGCGACAGCAATCGCGTGGACCATTCCAGAACGATTTACGTATTTTTGGGTAATGTGGTGTTTAAAAATTTGTTCAAGCGTAATACGATGCATAAAACATTCACTCCTTTTATCTAATGGTGTCTGTGAAGAAAATCGATCGGTTTAAATGTATTTTGAACATTGTACTCCATCCGGATAGCGTTAGTAAAGTAGAAATGTTTAGGAGAAGAAAAAATTTTTCGCAAAAAAATCACCTTGGCTTATGCGAAGGTGATTTTCAAATTGCTTATTTTTTTAATCCTTGCTCTAGCGTTTCTAACATTTCGTGCTTTTCATTTTCATCAGCGTTTTTCCAAATGACTTCGAATAAAACACCAAGACCTGGAAGCATTTTTTCTTCACCGCTTTGAATTGCATCGACAATCGTTTCTTGTAATTGATCTTGTGAATTTCCAGATACATTCGCTAATACAGCACCACGTAAATTAAAACTCATTGCTTTCACCTCTTCTTCAGAATTGAAACTGACGTTAGTTTTTGTTCTTTTTTATGTAAATATGTATGAAAAATAGGCTATAATGATAAGACAAGAAGAGAGGGAAATACATATTATGAAAAACATTGATTCAGTACAAAATCCGCGTGTGAAGCAGTGGAAAAAGCTGCAAACGAAAAAAGAACGCGATAAAAAAGGGTTGTTCTTTGTTGAAGGATTCCACTTAGTGGAGGAAGCTTTAAAGGCAGGAGTTGTAACAGAACTTATCGTTTCAGATCAAACAGACCTTCCGAAAGATTGGACAGTGAATGATGTTGAAATGTATATCGTGCCTGAAGCGATTGTAAAAATACTTCGTGAAACAGAAACGACACAAGGTGTATTTGCTGTCTGTGAAAAGCATGAGAAAGAAGTAGCTCTTACTGATGGGAAATTTCTTTTATTAGACGGCCTTCAAGACCCAGGTAATTTAGGAACGATTATTCGTACAGCTGATGCAGCTGGTATTCACGCCGTTGTGCTTGGAGAAGGTTGTGTTGATGTTTATAATAGTAAAGTACTCCGCTCTACACAAGGTTCTATTTTCCACTTACCAATTGTAAAAGGGAACTTAGAAGAATGGGTAGACAAGTTAAAAGAAAATAACGTTCCTGTATATGGAACAGCTCTTGAAAATGGAGTTCCGTATGGGGAAGTAACACCAGCTGGCAGTTTTGCATTAATTGTTGGAAATGAAGGAAATGGCGTACGCCAAGAAATTCTTGCGAAAACGGATCAAAACTTGTATATTCCGATTTATGGCGGGGCAGAATCATTAAATGTTGCGGTTGCAGCAGGGATTTTAACGTATTATTTACAAAGCCCGGTTGCGAACAAATAAAAAACTTCTTATAATAAGTTGAAGTACATGTTCGTAATGAACATATAATAAAAGTTAAATAACGAAAAACGTTGATAGAGAAGAGTAGCTGACAAAATCGCCATATAGGGAGAGAATGCCGTAGACTGAAAGCATTCTTATGGTAGACGGAAGTGAATTCACCTCTGGAGTTGACGCCAGGACCATGTATATGTAAAGGCGTTCCGGTCAGAATTGATCGTTATAACTAATGAGTGGGCAGACTTGTTCTGTCAATTTAGGGTGGTACCGCGAATTTACCTCGTCCCTTTTTGGGAGCGGGGTTTTTTTATTTTTAAAATTAGGAGGGTTCCAAATGGAAGCACGTTTAAAAGAGCTAAAGCAAAAAGCGTTAGAGCTTATTGAAGAAGCGAAAGAGCTAAAGGGCTTAAATGACGTACGCGTAGCGTATTTAGGGAAAAAAGGCCCAATTACAGAAGTATTACGCGGCATGGGGAAATTATCAGCGGAAGAGCGTCCACGTATGGGAGCATTAGTAAATGAAGTACGTGAAGCGATTCAAACGCGTTTAGACGACAAAATTGGTAACTTAGAAAAAGCAGTAATTGAAGCGAAATTAGCTACTGAAACAATTGATGTTACCTTGCCAGGTCGTCCTGTTGAAACAGGTTGTCACCATCCGTTAACAGCTGTTGTTGAACAAATTGAAGATGTATTCATCGGTATGGGTTACGAAGTAGCTGAAGGAACAGAAGTAGAAAAAGACTACTACAACTTCGAAGCATTAAACTTACCGAAAGATCATCCAGCGCGTGATATGCAAGATACATTCTACATTACAGAAGAAACGTTACTACGTACACATACATCTTCTGTGCAAGCACGTACGATGGAAAATAATAAAGAAAAAGGTCCAATCAAAATTATTTGTCCTGGTAAAGTGTATCGCCGCGATGACGATGATGCGACGCATTCACATCAGTTCATGCAAATTGAGGGTCTTGTAATTGATAAAAACATTCGCATGAGTGATTTAAAAGGTACATTGCAAGTATTCGTGAAAAAGATGTTCGGTGAAGATCGTGAAATCCGTCTTCGTCCAAGTTTCTTCCCATTCACAGAGCCATCTGTAGAGATGGATATTTCTTGTATGATGTGTCACGGTAAAGGTTGCGGCACTTGTAAAGGAACTGGCTGGATCGAAATTTTAGGCGCAGGTATGGTTCACCCGAACGTACTTGAAATGGCTGGTTATGATTCAAAAGAATATCAAGGTTTCGCATTTGGTATGGGCGCAGAGCGTATCGCAATGTTGAAATACGGCGTAGATGACATTCGCCATTTCTATACAAATGATGTACGTTTCTTACAACAATTTAAACGAGCGTAAGGGAAGGAGAGGATAAGTATGTTCGTATCATATCGTTGGTTACAAGAGTATGTAGATATTAAAGATGTAACAGCACAAGAACTAGCAGACAAAATCACGAAAAGTGGTATTGAAGTAGAAGGTGTTGAAGTATTAAATAAAGGTGTAAAAGGTGTTGTTGTTGGTCACGTATTAGAATGTGAAAAACACCCAGAAGCTGATAAATTAAGCAAATGCTTAATCGATATCGGTGAAGAAGAGCCAGTTCAAATTATTTGTGGTGCTGCTAACATTGCAAAAGGTTTAAAAGTACCAGTTGCAAAAGTTGGCGCTGTACTTCCTGGTAACTTCAAAATTAAAAAAGCAAAACTACGCGGTGAAGCTTCTCATGGTATGGTTTGTGCTCTTCAAGAGCTTGGCATTGATGGAAAGTTAGTTTCAAAAGAATACGCAGATGGTATCTTCATCTTCCCAAGTGACGCTGAAGTTGGTGCAGATGCACTTGAAATTTTAAACTTACACGATGAAGTACTTGAGCTTGGTTTAACACCAAACCGTGCAGATTGCTTAAACATGTTAGGTGTTGCATATGAAGTAGCTGCTATTTACGGCCGTGAAGTAAAACTTCCAGCTATCGACTTACAAGAAACAGCAGAAAAAACTGCTGATTACATTTCTGTAAGTGTAGAAGCGAAAGAAGAAAATCCATTATACATTGCAAAAATGGTAAAGAACGTAAAAATTGGTCCATCACCAATGTGGATGCAAACTCGCCTTATGGCAGCTGGCATTCGTCCAATTAGCAACGTAGTTGATATTACAAACTACATTTTAATGGAATACGGTCAACCGTTACATGCATTCGATTACGATAAATTAGGTTCAAAAGAAATCGTTGTTCGTCTAGCAAAAGAAGGCGAAAAAATTGAAACGTTAGATGATCAAGAACGTACGTTACAAGACCATCATCTTGTAATTACAAACGGAACAAAAGCTTTAGCTGTTGCTGGTGTAATGGGCGGAGCAGATTCTGAAGTTACAAATGAGACAGTGAACGTTTTAATCGAGTCTGCATACTTTGCAGGTCAAACAGTGCGCCGTACATCAAAAGACTTAGGTCTTCGCAGTGAATCAAGTGCACGTTTCGAAAAAGGAATCGACCCAACACGTACATTTGAAGCAATTCAACACGCAGCTGCTTTAATGGCGAAATACGCTGGCGGTGAAGCACTTGAAGGTGTAGTAGAAGCTGACAACTTACAAGTACAAGAGCGTACAGTATCTGTTACTGCTGAAAAAGTAAACCGTGTATTAGGTACAAATATTTCTGCAAGTGAAATGGGTACAATGTTCACAAACTTAAAATTCCCATTTACAGAAGTAGAAGGAACATTCCACGTGAATGTACCAGCACGTCGTCCTGATATTACAATTTCAGAAGACTTAGTAGAAGAAGTGGGCCGTCTATACGGTTATGATCACATTCCAGTTACATTACCTTCTGGAACGATGACACGTGGTAAATTAACATCAGCACAAACAAAACGTCGTAAAGTACGTCGCTTCTTAGAAGGTGCTGGTTTATATGAAGCAATCACGTATTCATTAACAAGCGCTGACAAAGCGAAACAATATATGGTTGAGCCAAACGAAAAAGCGCCTGTCGCTCTTGCACTTCCAATGAGTGAAGAACGCAGCCAACTTCGTTTAAGCTTAGTGCCACAATTGTTAGAAGCAGTTTCATACAACGTTGCACGTAAAAACGACAGCGTTGCTTTATACGAAGTAGGTTCTATCTTCTTACCGACAGAAGAAGGAGAACTTCCGAAAGAAGAACAACATCTTGCAGGTGTTATGACAGGCCTTGCTCTTCACCATGCATGGCAAGGTGAGAAGAAAGTAGTAGATTTCTTCGTTATGAAAGGTGTGCTAGAAGGATTATTCGACGTACTTGGCGTTGCAAACCAAATCGCATATGCACCAGCAAAACGTGAAGGTATGCACCCAGGTCGTACAGCTGACATCGTATTAGATGGGGAAGTAATTGGTTTTATCGGTCAATTGCACCCTGAAGCAGAAAAACAATTAGATGTGAAAAATACATTCGTATTCGAACTATCTCTTGTAAAAGTATTCGGTGCAGACGTGGAAGAAACTTACTACGCAGCAATTCCACGTTTCCCATCTATGACACGTGATATGGCTGTTGTCGTAACGAAAGAAACAAAAGCTGGCGAAATGAAGCAAGTTATTGCTGAAGCTGGTGGAGAACTTCTGAAAGACGTAACACTATTCGACTTATACGAAGGTGAAAAAATGGAAGAAGGCAAGAAATCACTTGCATTCTCTATGACTTACTTCGATGCAGAACGTACGTTAACAGATGAAGAAGTAACAGAAGCACATAACCGTGTATTAACAACGGTAGAAGAGAAATTTGGTGCGGAGTTACGTAAGTAATAAGAAGTTGCCGGATCTATTCCGGCAATTTTTTTTATGATGCGATTGTCGATATATTATAAAAATCGCCGATATATTTGAAGTTACGGTCGATATATTGCGAAAATCGCTGATATATTTTCTGGTGTCTTGCATCTTTCCCTCGAATGTAGTACATTAATTTTAGTTTAACAAAATGAAAGACGATGATAAGGAAAAGTAGTATATACTATAATCCATAGCGAGTCAGGGACGGTGAGAGCCTGATGAGGCGGTATATGTGAAGAACACCTTGGAGTTGCTAACCGAAATTGAATCTTGTATTCAAGAGTAGACTTAGACGGGAATCCGGCCTGTTACAAACCGGGAAGTATGTATTACATACGAGTTAAAGTTGGTCTTTATGACAAATTGGGTGGTACCGCGAAGTTTAACCTTTCGTCCCTTTATGGATGAAAGGTTTTTTTGTATTTAAATATATCAGCAAAGGAGAATTTCACTATGGAAAACACATTAGTAAAAAGTCTGTATAGAGATACAGAAAAGTATGCAGATCAAACAGTACAAGTATCAGGGTGGATTCGTAACTTACGTGATTCAAAAGCATTTGGTTTCATCGAATTAAACGACGGTAGCTTCTTCAAAAGCGTTCAAATCGTTTTCGATACAGAATTAGAGAACTTCAAAGAAATTGCAAAACTTCCACTTAGCTCTTCAGTTAAAGTAGAAGGTAAAGTAATTGCAACGCCTGGAGCGAAGCAACCATTTGAAATTAAAGCAGAAAAAATTGATATCGAGGGCTTATCAGATTCTGATTACCCACTTCAAAAGAAGCGTCATACGTTTGAATACTTACGTACAATCGCTCACTTACGCCCAAGAACAAATGCATTCTCTGCAACGTTCCGCGTACGTTCTATCGCAGCATTTGCGATTCACCAATTCTTCCAAGAGCGTGGATTCGTACATGTTCACACACCAATCATTACTGGTAGTGATACAGAAGGTGCTGGCGAAATGTTCCGTGTAACAACGCAAGATTTAAACAACGTATCAAAAGGTGAAGACGGACAAGTTGATGAATCAAAAGACTTCTTCGGTAAAGAAACAAACTTAACAGTAAGTGGACAGCTGAACGCTGAAGCTTATGCATTAGCATTCCGTGATGTATACACATTCGGACCTACATTCCGTGCGGAGAACTCAAACACAACTCGCCATGCAGCTGAGTTCTGGATGGTTGAGCCTGAGATTGCATTTGCTGAATTAGGCGATGTAATGGATCTTACAGAAGATATGCTGAAATATGCAATGAAATATGTATTAGAACATGCACCAGAAGAAATGGACTTCTTCAACAGCTTCGTTGATAAAACAGTTCTAGAGCGCATGAACAATGTGATTAACTCTGACTTCGGTCGTATCACTTATACAGAAGCAATTAAAGTACTTCAAGAATCAGGTGCTGACTTTAAATACCCAGTAGAATGGGGTATTGACTTACAAACAGAGCATGAAAGATACTTATCAGAAGAAATCTTCAAACGCCCTGTATTCGTAACAGACTATCCAAAAGACATTAAAGCGTTCTATATGCGTATGAATGAAGACGGTAAAACAGTAGCTGCTACTGACCTTCTAGTTCCTGGCATCGGCGAATTAATCGGCGGAAGTCAACGTGAAGAAAGAATGGACGTTTTAGTAGACAGAATTAAAGAATTAGGTATGAACGAAGAGGACTACTGGTGGTACTTAGAACTTAGAAAATACGGCGGTACAAAACACGCTGGATTCGGTCTAGGTTTCGAGCGCTTCCTAATGTACATCACTGGTATGGCTAACATCCGTGACGTAATTCCATTCCCAAGAACTCCAGGTTCTTCTGAGTTTTAAGATATAAAAAAAGCGAGAGCAACTGCTCTCGCTTTTTTTATTGAGAAAGGTTGTAATTGCAACCTTAACTTTATAAAGTATTTCACGACTAGAAAAGATGTTGTTCATAGTTCAATTCCCACTTCATATATAAGTAAAACGAATGCGACATTTATATAGGGAAGGGGTTTTTATACAATGGGGGAAATTCCAAGTCATACAAAGTGGACATTGCGTGACAAGTATATAGTAATCACTGGTGCAACAAGTGGTATTGGATTAGCGGCAGCTAAGGTGTTTGCAAAAAGCGGTGCTAAGCTAGGAATCATTGCACGTAATGAAGCAAAAGCGAATGATGTTATGACTCAACTTGAAAATATAACGGAGGGGAATGCAGTGGTAGATATATTTTTCGCTGATATGTCTTCCCAACAATCTATACGCCAGGTAGCTACCAATATTTTAGAAAGATGTCCGAGAATTGATATATTAGTAAATAATGCGGGTGCTTTATTTCAAACAAGGCAAATTACAGAGGACGGTTTGGAGATGACCTGGGCGGTAAACCATTTAGGTCCATTCTTACTTACAGATTTGTTGTTGGAGCGTTTAAAAGAAAGTGCTCCTGCTCGCGTCATTACCACTGCATCTCACGGTCACAAAATGGCTAAAAAGGGAATTGATTTCGATGATCTAGATGCAGAACAACTGTATCGCGGTATTAAGAAGTTCATGGGCGGTCCTACAATGCGTTATGCACAAACAAAACTAGCTAACATTTTATTCACCTCTGAATTGGCACAGCGGTTGGAGGGAACGGGTGTTAGTGCTTATAGCTTTGACCCGGGGCTAGTGAATACGAATTTTAACCAGGATAATGGTCTAGCTGCTCGCTTAACTATGGCAGCAATGAAACCTTTCTCCCGTACGCCGGAGAAAGGTGCTGAAACTTTAGTATGGCTAGCAGAATCAACTGGATTTACTAATCAGAGTGGTTATTACTATGCCGATAAACAAGTAGGGGAAATGTCTGAAGCTGCCTTGGATAAGGATGCAGCAAAGCGTCTATGGGACATAAGCGAAAACCAAACACGAGAGTAAAAGAGTAGCGAGTATATGTTCAGATTATTATGTTGAATAGTTTTTTACCCTTAAGTAAAAAGTAACCTTGGGGGTGAGTGCAATGAGTAAAAAAGTGAAAAAAGACCATTCAAGATCAATCCTAGGTTCTCCAGAAGTGGAAGGACAAGGGACAACAACACATGAAACTGGTTCTCATAAAGTATCTTCATCAAATAAGAAGCAGAAACGAAGCTAATATAAAAAAGGGAGAGTCTTGGGGGCTCTCCTTTTTTATAGGAGAATTACTAAAAATGAGTTAATTTAGCGATATAGTTAGGAGAGGAAAATAGTAAATGCAATTACATTGAATCGAGAACACATGAAACAAAAAACAGGAGTTTGTAAGCCCCTGTTTTTGTCGATACTATTTCAATAAGCGAAACGCTTTCTCTGTATTAGCAAAATGCAGTTTTACAAACTCAGGTAATCTTTCTTTACCTACTTTTTGAATTAATTTAGCAGCGGCGATATCAACTTGTTTACCAGCACCTTTTGGAAGTGGCATACCAGCTTTTTTACTTAGTTCGTCAAATTGTTTTACGAATGAGTAACGAGCTAAAATGGAAGCGGCGGCAACAGCTAAATGAACACTTTCACCTTTCGTAGCGAAGTAAACATTTTCACGCTGTACCTGTTTTTGTTTTGCTAAATACTTATAGTATGTATCAGGTTGCGTAAATTGGTCGATTAAGATACCTTCTGGTGTTGTAGGAGCAATTTTCGCTAATAAGTTTGTAATGGCTTTATTGTGTAGTAAAGCTTTTAGCTTACCTTGATTATTTCCTTTATCAAATAGCTCGTTATATTTTTCATTATGAAGAACGAGAGAGCTGTAAGGAACAACGTGAAGTAGTTGTTTTGCAATAGCGGTAATTTGAGCATCGTTTAAGTTTTTGGAGTCTTTTACACCAAGTTCTTTTAAAAGTGGAATTTGTTTTGCGTCCACATATACAGCAACTACTGTCATCGGTCCGAAGTAATCACCAGTACCTACTTCATCTGATCCTGCTATAGACATTGTACCGATGGAAGCAGGCGGTGCAAAACGATGAGAATCGACCGATTTTTTTACAGTTGTTTTCGGTGTTTGAGAGACAGTTTGCCAACGAGAAGCTTCTGCTTCAGCACGTCCACCTTGGAACATTACTTTTCCAGATTTATATGCTGTAATCGTGCAAGATGGCACCTTTGCCATAAAGATACCGCCTTGCGGAATTTTTGAGCTAAGTGCTTGTTTATATTGTTGTTTCATGTCTTCAATTACTGTAGAACTTGTTTGTATTACGATAGAATTTGACAAAATGGTCGCTCCTTTTTTATATTGTTATTTTTATCATATCGGATTGTTCTTTCTGTTTCCATATTATGATGGTTCATGGTATGATAAACTTTAGGATTCTGTACGTGATTGGAGGCCGGTGAGTTGTCACAACAAAAGGGAAATAAAAGTCGAATTAATGTAGAAATATATGGCCAACAGTATTCAGTTGTTGGCGATGAAAGTACAAGTCATATCCGCATGGTAGCAGCGATTGTGGATGATAAAATGCGCGAACTCAATGCCAAGAATCCTTCGCTTGATACGAGTAGACTAGCGGTATTGACGGCGGTAAACGTCATACACGATTACATAAAATTAAAAGAAGAACATGAGAAGTTGAAAGAAAGTATGACAAAAAAAGGAATGGAATAAACATGATTGATATTATTATCATTTTACTGCTTGTTATGGGATTTTTCCTCGGATTACGCAGAGGTTTTATCTTACAACTTGTAAAGTTAACAAGCTTTATTATCGCATACCTTGTTGCATACTGGTACTGTAAAGATTTAGCGCCAGCACTTGCGAAATTTATTCCGTATCCATTTGATAAAAATGTATCTGTTCCAGAATGGATTGATGCAAATAATATTGAGACAGTATTTTATCAAGCAATTGCGTTTATCGTATTATTTATTATTACAAAAATCGCACTTTCATTACTTGGTAATTTGTTAAATATGTTTGCAGAAATACCGGTGTTAAAGCAAGTAAATGCGTTTGCGGGGGCAATCCTCGGATTTTTAGAAGTATATATTATTTTGTTTGTTTTAATTATTGTTGGAAATATTCTTCCGATTGAACAAATACAAACACCATTACAAAAATCATCAATTAGCAAAATAATTGTAGACGATACACCGATTCTCTCTGAAAAGGTGAAGGAGCTATGGCAGACAGGTAGCAGAGTATAACTTCTCTTTTTTCGGAAAGAGGAGTTTTTTTCTATGAAAGAAAGGCGGGGCAATGATGAAAGTAAATAAAAAACAAGTTATTAAATTACTAGAGACAATCGGGCTTTTTATGGAATTAAAGGGTGCGAATCCATTTAAAATATCTGCATTTCGTAAAGCAGCAGCGGCACTAGAAAGTGATGATCGTAGTCTTTCTGAAATTGAAGATTTCACAAAGATTCCAGGTATCGGAAAAGGAACGGCAGCAGTTATTCAAGAATATATAGAATCGGGAACATCTGAAGTATTACAAGAACTTGAAAAAGAAGTGCCAAGCAGTTTGTTACCGTTATTAAAACTTCCGGGCCTTGGTGGTAAAAAGGTAGCTAAGTTATACAAAGAACTTGGTGTAGTGGATATGGAATCGTTAAAAGCTGTTTGTGAGGAAAATAAAGTACAAGCTTTAGCAGGTTTCGGTAAGAAAACAGAAGAGAAGATATTAGAAGCAATTGATCAAGTAGGATCTCGTCCAGAACGTTTACCGATTGCGATGGTATTACCTATTGCCGGGGAAATAGAGGAGAAGTTGTCGAATATTGCTGAAGTAATTCGTTTTTCTCGCGCTGGTAGCTTACGCCGTGTTCGTGAGACAGTGAAGGATTTAGATTTCATTATTGCAACGACAGAACCAGCAGCAGTACGTGAACATTTATTGCAATTCGATAATATGATTGAAGTAATTGCAAGTGGAGATACGAAAGTTTCTGTTCGTCTTCAATACGAATATGATATTTCAATCGATTTCCGTTTAGTAAAACCAGAAGAGTTTATTACAACACTTCACCATTTCACAGGATCAAAAGACCATAACGTAAAAATGCGCCAAATTGCAAAAGATAAAGGCGAAAAAATTAGTGAGTACGGTGTAGAGAACTTGGAAACAGGTGAAGTAAAAACATTCGAGACTGAAGAAGAATTTTTTGCTCATTTCGGTCTTCCATTTATCCCACCAGAAGTGCGTGAAGATGGAAAAGAAATTGAATTAATTAAAGAGTATCCAAACTTAATTCAGTTTTCTGATATACAAGGTGATTTACATATGCATACAACGTGGAGTGACGGTGCTTTTTCTATTGAAGAAATGGTACAGGCATGTCGTGCCCGTGGATATAAGTTTATGGCGATTACTGATCACTCACAATACTTGAAAGTAGCGAACGGTTTAACGAAAGAGCGTCTTCGTGAACAAGCGAAAGAAATTGAACGTATGAATGAAAAGTATCCAGACATTACAATTTTACGCGGAATTGAAATGGACATTTTACCGGATGCATCACTTGATTTTGATGATGAAGTATTAGCAGAATTAGATTATGTTATTGGAGCTATCCACTCTAGCTTCTCGCAAGACCGTGAAACGATTATGAAGCGTCTTCGCGCTGCACTTGAGAATAAACATGTTACAATGATTGCTCACCCGACAGGGCGCCTTCTTGGACGTCGCGAGGGTTACGATGTAGACACAGATTTATTAATTGAACTCGCAAAAGAAACAAATACAGTTTTAGAATTAAATGCAAATCCGAACCGTCTAGATTTAAGCGCGAAATTATTAAAACAAGCACAAGATACTGGTGTAAAAGTAGCGATTAATACGGATGCTCATACACTTGAAATGTTAGAAGACATGGAAACAGGTGTAGCAGCAGCGCGTAAAGGTTGGATTCAAAAAGATAACGTGATTAACACGTGGGATATTGAACGTTTATTAGACTATATTAAACGTAATAAGTAACACAAGGGGGACCTGCAACATGTTAGAAAGAACGTTGCGTGTATTAGAATACAATAAAGTAAAAGAACAATTACTTGAACATACAGCCTCTTCACTTGGTCGTGACAAAGTGAAGAATTTAGTACCGAGCACTGATTTTGAAGAAATTGTAGAACTACAAGATACGACGGATGAAGCGGCGAAAGTCATTCGTTTAAAAGGGAGTGCGCCATTAGGTGGTATTACTGATGTTCGCTCAAATGTGAAGCGTGCAAAAATCGGAAGTATGTTAAGCCCAAATGAACTACTTGATATTGCAAATACGATGTATGGTAGTCGCAATATGAAACGTTTTATCGAAGATATGGTTGATAATGGTGTCGAGCTTCCGATTTTAGAAACTCACGTCGCTCAAATTGTATCTTTATATGACTTAGAAAAGAAAATTACAAATTGTATCGGTGATGGTGGTGAAGTAGTCGATAGCGCAAGTGATAAACTACGTGGTATTCGTAACCAAATTCGTACTGCGGAAAGCCGTATTCGTGAAAAGTTAGAGAATATGACGCGTTCTTCAAACGCACAAAAGATGTTATCTGATGCGATTGTAACGATCCGTAACGAACGTTACGTAATCCCGGTAAAACAAGAATACCGCGGTGTATATGGTGGTATTGTTCACGATCAATCTGCTTCTGGACAAACTTTATTTATTGAACCACAAGTAATTGTAGAATTAAATAACGCACTTCAAGAAGCACGTGTGAAAGAAAAACAAGAAATCGAACGCATCTTATTAATGTTAACGGAAGAAGTGGCAGTAGAAGCTGATATTGTTTTGTCTAACGTAGAAGTAGTTGCAAATCTTGACTTCATTTTTGCAAAAGCTTTTTATGCGAAGCGAATTAAAGCAACGAAGCCAATCGTAAATAACGAGCGCTACATGGATTTAAGACAAGCGCGTCATCCGCTTATTGATCCGGAAATTATTGTGCCAAATAACATTATGCTCGGTAAAGATTTCACAACAATTGTAATTACAGGACCGAATACAGGTGGTAAAACAGTTACGCTGAAAACGGTTGGTATTTGTGTGTTAATGGCGCAATCTGGTCTTCATATTCCAGTAATGGACGAGTCAGAGATTTGTGTATTTAAAAATATTTTCGCTGATATCGGTGATGAGCAATCGATTGAACAAAGTTTAAGTACGTTCTCCTCACATATGGTGAACATTGTTGATATTTTAGAAAAAGCTGATTTTGAAAGCTTAGTTTTATTCGATGAATTAGGTGCTGGAACAGACCCACAAGAAGGGGCTGCACTAGCAATTTCAATTTTAGATGAAGTATGTAATCGTGGTGCTCGCGTTGTTGCAACGACGCATTACCCGGAATTAAAAGCATACGGATATAACCGTGAGCAAGTTATTAATGCGAGTGTTGAGTTCGATGTGAACACATTAAGCCCAACGTATAAATTATTAATCGGTGTACCAGGACGTAGTAACGCCTTTGAAATTTCGAAGCGCCTCGGATTATCTGATCGCGTTATTGATCAAGCACGTAATCAGATTAGTACGGATACAAATAAAATTGAAAATATGATTGCGAAGTTAGAAGAAAGTCAAAAGAACGCAGAGCGTGACTGGAACGAAGCAGAAGCGCTTCGTAAGCAATCTGAAAAACTTCATCGCGAATTACAGCGTCAAATTATTGAATTTAACGAAGAGCGTGATGAAAAATTATTAAAAGCGCAAAAAGAAGGGGAAGAAAAAGTCGAAGCTGCGAAGAAAGAAGCAGAGGGCATTATTCACGAACTTCGTCAATTGCGCAAAGCGCAGCTTGTAAACGTGAAAGATCACGAGCTTATTGAAGCGAAGAGCCGTCTAGAAGGTACAGCGCCAGAGCTTGTGAAGAAACAAAAAGTGAATGTGAAAAACACAGCGCCAAAACAACAATTACGTGCAGGCGATGAAGTAAAAGTATTAACGTTCGGTCAAAAAGGTCAATTACTTGAAAAAGTAAGTGATACAGAGTGGAGCGTACAAATTGGTATTCTGAAGATGAAAGTGAAAGAATCCAATATGGAATACATTAATACACCGAAGCAAACAGAGAAAAAAGCAGTCGCAAGTGTGAAGGGTAGAGATTATCACGTGTCGTTAGAGCTTGACCTTCGCGGTGAGCGTTACGAAGATGCAATGATGCGCGTTGAAAAATATTTAGACGATGCACAGCTTGCAAGCTATCCTCGTGTGTCAATCATTCACGGTAAAGGAACAGGAGCGCTTCGCCAAGGTGTACAAGATTACTTGAAAAAACATCGCGGCGTGAAAAACTACCGTTACGGTGACATGGGCGAGGGAGGCCTAGGCGTAACAGTTGTCGAATTAAAATAGCAAACAACGAAACAAAGGGGAAACCATTATATGTTTATGGACAAACTTGCAAAAGCATTGTTAGCTTGTTGTGGAATATTTTTGGTGATTGGGGTTATTTATTTAGTTGTTTTTGCGAAGTGAAGGAGCGTCAATCGTGGCATAATGATATTGCCATAGATTGACGCTTTTAATATACGAAAAGGAACAAAATATGAAAATCAACCAATACATAAGCGAAGCAAAATCCTGCTCAAGACGCGAAACAGATCGTCTTATTAAAGCTGGACGCGTGGCTATTAACGGCGAAATTTGTACGCACGGTGCTCTCGTGAGCGATGATGATGTTGTAACGATTGATGGGCAGGTTATTGCAAAAGAAGAGAAAGAAAAGGTGTATATCGCTTTTCATAAACCAGTTGGAATTACTTGTACAGCAGCCGATCATATTGAAGATAATATTATTGATTATATCAATTACCCAGAGCGAATCTTTCCCGTTGGACGATTAGATAAAGCATCGGAAGGACTTATTTTATTAACGAATGATGGCGCGATTGCGAATCAAATTTTACACGGAGATCACGAGCATGAGAAAGAATACGTTGTGACGGTAGATAAACCTTTTACAGATTGGTTTATTGATGAGATGTCCAGCGGTGTAAAGATTAAAGATGGAATGACGAAGCCATGCAAAGTGACGAGAGTCGGCCAATCTACATTTCGCATCGTTTTAACACAAGGAATGAACAGGCAAATTCGTAGAATGAGCCGTGCTTTCGGGTTTACTGTAACAAAGCTAAAGCGAGTGCGCATTATGAATATAGAATTACATGAGCTTGAAGTGGGAAAGTGGCGGAGCGTTACAGCTGAAGAGTTAGAAATTTTAATAGGGCAGTTATAGGGAGGAAAAATTTTCTCCCTATATTTTTTTGTCAGAAAAAATAAAACTATTGATTTTTTAAAAAATAGCCCATATAATAAAAAACAACAAGTTTCGACAAGATATTTTATAAAAGTAATGATGAGGACATGAGTTGTTTTCTACGATTCTCAGAGAGGGAAGCCTTAGGCTGTGAGCTTCCTAATACGAAAAGACAATCTTACCACCTCTAAACTTCAAGAGTGAACTGCATGCATGATGCATTGTAATTCTTGGCGGATAAAACCGTTATCAATTTACACGAGCTATAAAATGAGCTTATTTCGTTATAAATTCATTTTATTAGAATAAGGGTGGAACCACGATTTCAACACTCGTCCCTTTGTTAGGGACGGGTGTTTTTTGCGTTCTTTTACGGGGAAGTATGCTTGAAAGAGGAGATGTGACGGATTTTAATTCAGAATATTTTGTCAATTAATTATTTAGGAGGTTAGTAGAAATGAAATCATCTTTAAAATTTTCTGAGATGTTTGCAATAAGTTTAATGTTATTTGCACTATTTTTCGGTGCAGGTAATATGATTTTTCCACCAGCGTTAGGACAAGGTGCTGGAACAGATGTATGGATCGCGTTATTTGGTTTTATCGTAACAGGTGTTGGATTGCCTTTATTAGGGGTAATCGTTATAGCTCTAAAGGGAGATATTAATGAGCTAGCAGGACGTGTGCATCCTATCTTCGCACTTGTTTTTATCACTGCAATTTATTTATGCTTAGGCGTATTCGTAAGCGTTCCGCGTACAGGGACAGTTGCTTATGAAATGAGTGTTGCACCATTTTTACCAAGTGAGATAGCTAGCCAATCCTATCCACTTGTTATCTTTACATTTATTTTCTTTGCGGTAACTTTCTATTTAGCTTTAAATCCTTCAAAATTAGTGGGACGCATCGGTAAAGTGTTAACTCCAATTTTATTAGCTGTTATTGCAATTATTGTAGGTAAAGCACTTATTACACCAATTGGAGAATTTGGTTCACCGACAGAAGCGTATAGTGCTCCTCTTTTCAAAGGTTTTATTGACGGATATTTAACTTTAGATGGACTGGCAGCACTTGTTTTCGGAAATGTTGTCATTAATGCTTTAAAAGCAAAAGGTGTTACAAATAAGAATAGCATTGCGAAAGTAACAATCTTTGCAGGATTTATTGCAGCACTTGGTTTACTACTTGTGTATTTAGCGCTTGCGTATCTTGGAGCTTCTAGTGTATCGCTTGGAATGGGCGCAAACGGAGGCATTATTTTAACAAACGTTGTAAATCATTTATTTGGTAGTTACGGAACATTATTACTAGGTATCGCAATTACAGCAGCATGTTTAACAACTTCTGTAGGTATTGTTGCAGCTTGTGGAGAATATTTCTCTTCCTTATTACCAAAGCTTTCATATCAAAAAGTCGTTTTCATTTTCTGTGTACTAGCATTTATGGTAGCCAATCTTGGTTTAACGCAGTTAAACGCATTAGCATTACCAATCTTAATCGCCATTTATCCAATTGGAATCGTTCTTATCGTATTATCACTTGTTGAAAACTACGTTCGTCTTCCATTAGCGATGTATGTGGGTGGTATTGTAGGAGCGTTCGCAATTAGTTTCTTTGATGGATTACACAATGCAAATCTTCAAATTGCAGCATTAGCACCTATTCTAAATAAGATTCCATTATATAGTGTAGGAATTGGTTGGTTAGTTCCAGGCATAATCGGTATAGGATTTGGTTATATAGTTTCTAAGTTTCAAAAGCAGGAAATTGCTGTAGAAAAATAGAGAAAAGAGGCTTTCTATAATAGAAAGTCTCTTTTTTTATAGAAAAAGTTGTACATAGAGAAATTTAGATATTAAAAAATTTATACGTAATATAGTTGACAAAAAATTTATGAGTAGGCTAAGATTGACTTAGTTGTGGAAATATTGGAAGGGAAGTGAAGGAAAGGGGTTTCTATAACTATAGTGTTGTTATGGGAAGAGGTGAAAGAAGAGGAAAAGGGATAGTTTATTTTTTTGATTTATATTGAGAATGATAATCAATTAATAAGTTTTATAATTTTTTCTCAGTTTCTATGCCTTCGTATAAGGAATAGGGTGAGATATTATTTTTAATATTCAATGAGAATGATAATCAATAATACTTATGTTACATAAAAGAATGCTAATTAAATATAGGTGGAAAAGGTTATTTTTTTCTTATAAATTGAGAATAATTATCATTTTCAAAAAGTGAAATGCAAGATAAACAAGGAGGAAACAAGAAAAATGAAAAAGTTTTCTGTATTACCCGCTTTTATTATGACATTTGTATGTATGCTAGCTTTTCTTGTAGTGCCGTTCGGACAAGCTTCAGCAAAATTAGCTGACGGTACGTATGATATTAACTACGTAATACAAAAAGCGGAAAACGAGTCAGCTTCAATGGCAAATGATTATTTTGAAAAGCCAGCTAAGTTAGTTGTAAAAAATGGTGAGATGAAAGTTCAAGTTCCAATGAACCATAGTGCTTGGATTACAGAATTTAAAGCACCGGAGAATGGAAATTTTGTTGATGCAAAAGTAGTGAGTAAGGACGAAGCGGCTGATAAAAGAACGGTTGAATTTAAAGTTGATGATCTATCAAAGCCGTTGGGAGTAAAAATTCATGTTGTTGTACCAAGTGCAAACTATGACCACCACTATACAATTCGTTTTGCGTTTGATGCAAATGTAAAAGCTGTAGGTGGCGATAACGGTGTAGTTGCTGCAACAAAAAATAATGACCAAGCGAAAACAGATACACAAGTAAAAGAAGAAAAAACGAAAGTAGAGAATAAAGAAGCGAATAAAGAAACAAATGAGAGTGGAAAAGCTGAGAAAACAGATAATCCAAAAACAGGAGACGAAGCACGTATCGGATTATTTGCAGCGTTACTTCTTGTTTCAGGTGTTTTCTTAATTCGTAAAGTGAAGCTAAACAAATAAATATTTCAAAGGGTGATGAATATATGTTTAAACAATTTAAAATGATTATTGCCGTATTTGCTGTTTTATTTACGTTTATCGCAACACTAGGTTCACAAGATGCAAAGGCTGCTACAAAACTAGCTGATGGGAAATATAATATTGCTTTTACTGTATGGAAAGGCGATAAAGATGAATCATCTAGAATGAATAGTTATTTTGAAAGCCCAGCAACATTAACAGTTAAAAATGGAAAACAATATGTTTCATTTAAAGTGAAAGATAGTTCTTCTATTAAAAGTTTCCAAGTAGAAAAAGATGGTCAATTTGTAGAAACAACTGTGTTAAGTGAAAACAAAACAGATAATACTAGAGTTGTAGAATTTGAAGTTGCTGACTTGTCAAAAAAACTAAACGGCAAGGTGAAAATTAATATCCCAATTATCAAATACAATGCTTCATATGATATTCGCTTTGTATTTGATGGGAACAGTGTTAAATAATTAATTTTTTATAAAGGAGCGTTATTTCATTGAACAAGTATCTTAAGATTGTTGTTGCAATGTGTCTAATGATATTTACATTTGTATCAACATTACAACCACTTGCAGTTCAAGCAGCTACCAAGTTAGCTGACGGTGAATATTCAATTGGCTTCAAAGTTTTAAAAGATACATCAGATGAAGAATCGATGATGAATCAATATTCAGTAAGCCCGGGAACTTTAAAAGTGAAGGATGGGAAAAAGAAAGTATCCTTTACATTAACGAATAGTTCATGGATTACGAAGTTTGAAACAGAAAAAGCAGGCCAACTTGTTGAGACAAATGTAATTAGTGAAGATAAAGAAAAAGATACAAGAGTAGTAGAATTTGATGTGGAAGATGTAGAGAAGGTATTAAATGCAAAAGTAAAAGTAGATATTGATTTTTTAAATTATCATCATGACTATGATGTGCGCATTGTCTTTGATCAAAATAGTATTAAACCCGTTCATGTAGAAAAGCCAAATGAAAAAGAGGACCCAGCTAATAAGCCAGATCCAAATGAAAAACCTGATCCGAGTCAGAAGCCCGACCAAAAGCCTGACCCAGATCAACAACCAAATTCTAACACAATTACAGATGGTGAGTACAGCATTCCATTTAAAGTGTTCAAAGATCAAACAGATGAAGAATCCAAGATGAATAGTTACATGGTAAATCCAGGAGTATTAAAAGTAGAAAATGGTAAGAAAAAAGCTGTTATAACACTAAAAAGTAGCTCATTAATTAAAAATTTCCAAACGGAAAAAGATGGTGCATTTGTTGATGCAAAAGTAGTGAGTGAGGATAAGGAAAAAGATACAAGAGTAGTAGAGTTTGAAGTAAACGATTTATCTAAAAAACTAAATACAAAAGTATTTATCGAAATGGCATCAAGAAATTATAAGCAAACGCATGATGTACAACTTTTATTTGAACAAGATAAACTTGAAAAAATTAAAAATGAAGAGAAAAAACCAGAAGTAGAAAAACCGGAAGTAGAAAAACCAGACGATAATAAAAATCCAGATGCTGAAACAATTAAAGATGGTGAATACAGCATCAATTTTAAAACATTAAAAGATCAAACAGAAGAAATTTCAATGATGAACACATATACAAAAAGTCCAGGTGTGTTAAAAGTAAAAGATGGTAAGAAGTATGTATCCTTTACGTTAACGAATAGTGCTTGGATTACAAAGTTTGAATTTGAGAAAAATAGTTCGTTTGTTGATGCAAATGTAATAAGTGAAGATAAAAAAGCTGATACACGCGTAGTGGAAGTAGAAGTACCGGATTTATCGAAAAAGTTAAATGCAAAAGTAAAAGTAGATATCGATTCAATGAATTATCACCATTTTTACGATATTCAATTTGCATTTGATAAAGGTAGCATTAAGCCGTTAAATAACCAAGGCGGAAACGACAACCAAGGCGGAAACGACAACCAAGGTGGAAACGACAACCAAGGTGGAAACGACAAGCAAGGCGGAAACAATAACCAAGGTGGAAACGACAAGCAAGATAATAACACAACAATTGATCCAAAAGCTCTTAAAGATGGTGAATACAGCATTGGCTTTAAAGTGTTAAAAAATCAAACAGATGAAATCTCAATGATGAACACATACACAAAAAGTCCAGGTGTATTAAAAGTAAAAGATGGTAAGAAATATGTATCGTTTACATTAACAAATAGTACATGGATTACGAAATTTGAATTTGAGAAGAATGGTTCTTTCGTTAATACAAAAGTGTTAAGTGAAAATAAAGAACAAAATACAAGAGTAGTAGAAGTAGAAGTAAACGATTTGTCTAAAAAATTAAATGCAAAAGTAAAAGTAGATATTGATTCAATGAATTATCACCATGTCTACGATGTTCAATTTGTATTTGATCAAGATAGTATTAAAGCTTTAGGGAATCAAGGTGGAAGCGACAAGCAAGGCGGAAACAACAACCAAGGTGGAAACGACAAGCAAGGCGGAAACGACAAGCAAGGCGGAAATGATAACCAAGGTGGAAATAATAAACCGAAAGTAATAGTTGATCCGAAAAATTTAGTAGACGGTCAATATGATATTACATTTAAAGTATTAAAAGATAAAACAGATGAGATTTCAAAGATGCATGACTATGTTGTAAATCCAGCGAAATTAATCGTAAAAGATGGTAAAAAATACATTGAGATGACGCTGAAAAATAGCGTGTGGATTACGAAATTCCAAACGGAAAACAATGAGCTATTCGCTGATGCGAAAGTAATAAGCGAAGATAAAAATGCAAATACGCGAGTAGTACAGTTTGAAGTAGAAGATCTATTTAAAAAATTAAACGCAAAAGTAAAGGTAGACATCGATGAGATGAACTACCATCATTTCTACGATGTACAAATTCAATTTGATACAAATAATATCGGTGCGTTAGGAACTATTAAAGAGGATCCAAAAAATGAACCAAAAAATCCAGTGACTACACCGAAAGTAGATAATGTAAAAACAGTAGGTAATCCTGATTTTAATCGAAATGCAGATGATAAGAAGAAAAACAATGCTACAGATAATGATGCAAAAAAAGAGAAAAACTCAAAAACTGCAGATACAGCACAACTTGGTTTATACATGGTGTTACTGCTAGGTTCACTTGCTTTACTAGTTCGTAAATATAGAGCGGGTAGATTGTAATTTTTGGAGTCTTGATGCATGTTCGCGTGCATCAAGACTTGTTTCATATTGTATGGAAAGGAGTGGTGATTGAGAGTGAAGAAAATTGCAAGTGTACTAATGGCTATCATTTTGTTAATGAGTATAGCCGGGTGCTCATCACCCAAAAAAGAAACAGCAAAGCAGGTAAAGAGTGAGAGTAAAGAGCGTATTGTTGCAACAACAGTGGCTGTTACTGAAATTATGGATACATTAGAAGTAGATTTAGTCGGCGTTCCAACAAGTTCTAAAACTTTACCAAAGCGATATAAAGGTTTACCTGAAGTTGGGAATCCAATGAGTCCAGATATGGAAAAGGTAAAATCATTAAAGCCGTCAGAAGTATTATCTGTGACAACACTTGAATATGAATTAAAGCCAGTTTTTGATGGTGTGGGTATGAAAGCAAACTTTTTAGATTTAACAAGCTTGAAAAATATGCAAAATTCTATTAGCGATTTAGGTAAGAAATATGGACGTGAAAAGCAGGCTGAAGAAGTTGTAACTAAGTTAGATAAAAAGGTTGCTAGCATTCAAAAAGAAGTAAAAGGAAAGAAAGAACCGACAGTACTTATTTTGTTAGGTGTGCCAGGAAGTTATTTAGTAGCAACAGAGCATTCTTATATTGGAGATTTAGTGAAACAACTAGGTGGTAAAAACATTGTACAAGGTGAACGAGTAGAGTATTTAGCTTCTAATACAGAGTACTTAAAGAAAGCTGATCCAGATATTATTTTACGAGCAGCTCATGGTATGCCTGATGAAGTTGTAAAAATGTTCGATAAAGAATTTAAAACAAATGACATTTGGAAGCACTTCGCTGCAGTTAAAAATAACCGTGTTTACGATTTAGAAGAGCGTTTATTTGGAACGACAGGCAATTTAGCAGCAATTGAAGCGTTAGATGAATTGAAAAAAATGATGTATCCGTGATGCATTTTAATATAAAGGAAGAGTGGAATGAATAAAAAAACTTGGAGTTTCCTCATTGTTACTGCATTGCTTATTGTTATGACATCATTGTCAGCGATGAAAGGGAGTTTAGAAGTAGGTATTGTTGAGCTTGTACAAGGGATATTTACAGGGGGAAATGAAGATGTTGAAGTGATTAAAGATTTACGTTTCCCACGTATTATTATTGCACTATTTACTGGAGCAGCTCTGGCTGTTTCAGGTGTGCTTTTTCAAGCTGTTATGAAAAATCCACTTGCTGATGCTGGTGTAATCGGGATATCTTCTGGAGCAAGTTTTATGACACTCGTTATTATTACGTTGTTTCCGCAATTCTTTTTCTGGACACCAGTATTCGCATTTTTAGGCGGTGCGCTTGCGTGTTATCTCGTTTACTCTTTTTCATGGAAGTCTGGATTAAGTCCACTCCGCATTATTTTAATTGGTATTGCTATTAATGCAATGTTTACTGGATTAAATGAATCATTCGTTACGATTTGTGGATATTTTATTAAGAGTATTAAGCAAACGACGACTTCTAACATAACAATGAAGACGTGGGGCGATGTAGAAATAATGGTGACTTATGGAACGATTGGTCTTATTCTTGCTCTGTTCGTAGGAGCTTGGTGTAACTTATTATCGCTACAAGATAAGACTGCGAAAAACTTAGGCTTGCACGTGACGAGAGTTCGTCTTATTATTTCTGCCATTGCAGTACTCTTAGCGGCAGTATCAACAGCGATTGCAGGTGTTATTGCTTTTGTAGGATTACTCGTTCCGCATATTTCAAGACAATTAGTCGGTTCAGACCATAAAGTATTAATTCCATTTTCTGCTCTTGCAGGGGCGTTATTAATTTTGACGGCAGATACAATTGGAAGGTTAATTGTGCCACCTAATGAAATTCCAGCAGCAACAATTATGGCGGTTATTGGTGGCCCATTCTTAATATTCTTGCTTAGAAAGAGTGATAAAGTTCATGGAAATTAAAAATGTAACCTTTTCATACGATAATGTAACAAATCGTTTAAAGTCTGTTAGTAGTGAAATAGAACTTGGAAAAATTACAACAATTATTGGTCCAAATGGATGCGGGAAATCAACATTACTTAGTGTTATGTCTAGAAACCATGCTCCTAGTAGTGGAGAAGTAATGCTTGATGGGAGAGCGATTAGTGAGTATAAACCGAAAGAGTTTGCTAGAAAGCTAGCTGTTGTCCATCAACAAAATGAGGCTCCAGCAGATATTACGGTGGAAAAACTAATAAGCTTTGGACGTATGCCATATAAAAATATTTTCTCTTCGCAAACAGATGAAGATAGAGAAGCAATTGAGCGTGCACTAACATGTACGAATTTACAAAGTAAACGTGATAAGCCAATTCATGCTTTATCAGGCGGAGAGAGACAGCGAGTTTGGATTGCAATGACATTAGCTCAAAATACACCAATGCTTTTCTTAGATGAGCCGACAACATATTTAGATATTTATTATCAGATAGAAATATTAGAGTTAGTGAAAGAGTTAAATGAAGTGTATGGACTAACGATTGTAATGGTATTACATGATATTAATCAAGCCATTCGTTACAGTGATCATATTATCGTTATGAAAGATGGAGAGATTGTTACGAAAGGTAATCCTAATGATGTAATAACAGAAGAAATGGTTAAAGCAATATATGGTGTAGATGTCGTTGTAAAGCAGGATGAAGATACAGGACTATACATGGTACCAATGGGAATCTAAAGGCTGAGCATAATCCGTTTTGAGGTGATAATTTGAATAGTAAGAAAGAACGGAAAAAGAATTCATTTTTTCAACGCATACTTACCATTGTGTTTTTAGGAATCTTTTTCTATTCAATGTATGAATTGGGTGGGATTTTCATGGATTATTATGAAAATCGTAAAGTAATGGCTGAAGCGCAACATATTTATAAGAGAAGTCCAATGGAAGAAAAATCAGAGGATGGGGAGGTACGTAAGCAGTTTCAAGCTCTCCAAAAAATTAATCCAGAGATAGTTGGATGGATTACGATGGATGATACACAAATTAATTATCCAATCGTTCAAGCGAAGGATAATGATTACTATTTATTTCGTAATTACAAAGGTGAAGATATGAGAGCGGGAAGTATTTTTATGGACCACCGTAATGATGTGAAATCTCAAAACCGAAATACTATTTTATATGGTCATCGTATGAAGGACGGTTCTATGTTTGGGAGTTTAAAAAAAATGTTGGATGAAGAATTCTTCATGTCCCATCGTAAATTATATTACGATACATTATTTGAAGGATACGATGTTGAAGTTTTTTCAGTATATACGACAACAACGGACTTTTATTACATTGAAACGGATTTTGAAAATGATGCAGCATATACATCGTTCTTAAAGAAAATTCAAGAAAAATCACTGTACAAAACGGATACGGAATTGACGGCTAATAATGAAATTGTAACACTTTCTACATGTGACTATGCGCTTGATCCAGAGGCTGGAAGGCTAGTTGTACATGCAAAATTAGTGAAAAGAAATTAAAGAAAAAGTATAGAATATGAGAAGTGATAGCACTCCTCATATTCTATACTTAAAAAATAACTGTTTTTACTGTGCTGCAGCCATTGGCATACGTACAACTTTTACATCATAGTAAGCAATTTTATTATCAAGAATATATTCTGGCATTCCGCCTTGATGTGAGTGAGCATCTTTAAATGCTGAGCTCTTTGTCCAACCTTGGAAATCTTCTTTTGCATTCCAGCGAGTGCTAATTGTTACTTCATCATAATCAACTGTATTTTGCGTTAAAAGAACCTCTAATCCTAAAAATCCTGGCATCGTTTCAACTTTACCAACTTTATTAAAACGCTCAATTAATTTATGTCCATTTCCCTTTGTAATTTTAGCTGTATTTGTAACAATAATCATGTGTATGCCTCCTATAAATGTAGCTATATTTTCAAGAACTCATATACATTAAATGATAATGAAAATCATTATCATTGTCAATGACAATAATGAAATATATAAATTTTTTTTGAAAGTATGATGTTTATTTCATAAGTTAGTAAATATATTGCGATTAGGTGTAAGGATGAGCGGGTTGTACTAGCAAAGCGATAATATGGTATAGTGAAACGAGGCTGTTTTTCGGCCTCGTTTTTTACATGCTTCCTACTAATAGAAAGCATTCAAATGGAAAGGAAGACATTACATGCGATCTGAAGTAACTATAAAAATAAAACCGAAATTTATAAAAGAAATTAAAAGTGGATATCCGCTTATTTTAAAAGATGCGATTCAAAATTTAAACGATATTCGTGAAGAAGGGACAATCATCAAAGTAGTAGATGAGAAGAACCAATTTATCGGAAAAGGCTATTATGGAAAACAAAATAAAGGATACGGCTGGATTTTAACGAGAAAAGAGAGTGAACAAATTAATCAATCTTTCTTTGAAAGTAAAATCAAATCTGCCTTACATAAACGAAAACAGTTTTACAAATCAAATGATACGACAGCATTCCGTGTCCTAAATGGTGAAGGTGATGGTCTTGGCGGCTTAATCATCGATTATTATGACGGTTATTACGTAGTGAGCTGGTATAGTGAAGGGATTTATACTTTTAGAGATGAAATCATAGCGGCGCTTCAAAAAGTAGCAAACTTTAAAGGTATTTATGAGAAAAAGCGTTTTGATACGAAAGGGAAATACATTGAAGGCGATGATTTCGTAGCAGGAGAGCGCGGTGAGTTCCCACTTATCGTAAAAGAGAATGGTGTGAACTTTGCGGTTTATTTAAATGACGGAGCAATGGTTGGTGTATTTTTAGATCAGCGTAACGTTCGAAAACAAATTCGTGATACATATGCACAAGGAAGAACTGTGTTAAATATGTTCTCTTATACAGGTGCTTTCTCTGTATTTGCAGCACTTGGTGGAGCGACTAAAACAACGAGTGTGGACCTTGCAAATCGTAGTTTAAGTAAAACGATTGAACAATTTAGTGTCAACGAAATTGATTACGAAGCACAAGATATTATTGTAGAAGATGTATTCCTTTACTTTAAATATGCTGCGAAGAAAAAAATGAAGTTCGATATGGTTGTATTAGATCCTCCAAGCTTTGCGCGTTCTAAAAAGTATACATTTAGCGCAGCGAAAGATTATAAAAACTTATTAAAAGAAACGATCGCGATTACAGAAAATAACGGTATTATCGTTGCTTCTACAAATTGTAGCGCATTTGATATGAAAAAGTTTAAAGGCTTTATCGATACTGCATTTAAAGAAATGAACGGTAAATACAAAATATTAGAAGAACATTCTTTACCAGAAGATTTTCGTACAATTGATCAATTTAAAGAGGGAGACTACTTAAAAGTAGTTTTCATCGAAAAAATTAAAGGCTAATAAAGAAAAAGGAGCTCGGGTTTACTTGAGCTCCTTTTCTTATTGAACGATATTTTGTACTCTACCGACTTGCCCGTCCTGCAATCGCACTTTAATGCCATGCGGATGGGAAGGGGAGTTTGTTAAAATATCTTTTACAATTCCACGTGTTAATTTGCCTGTTCGTTGATCTTGTTTTAATACAATATCAACTTCAAGACCGGGTGCGATATTAGAACGTTTTTGTCCGTTCATTTATACACCTGTACGTCTACGTTGGTTGTTTGTTTTTTTCGTTTGTTGGTTTTGTAATTTTTTCGTTTCTTGGCTTTGACTTTTTGCATTTTGGCCATTTCCATTTCCTTGCTTTTTCTTAGCAAGTTGTTCGCGCATTAAATCAGCTAAGCTTACTTTTTTATTCTCTGACATGATAAGTCTCCTTTATATAAAGTTAATTATGAACAATCGTAGTGAATTTCATCATATCATTGTTAAGGAAGGAAGGGAAGTTGGTTTGAAAATTCATATAATTGTTTCCAGTCTGTAGTAGTTACGATACAATTGAATTGTTAACGTTTGTAAAAAGGGGATAGACATATGTCACATCATATTTTATTAGTTGAAGATGATATCTCAATTCAAGAGATGGTGGAAAAGTATTTAATAAAAGAGGGCTTTCAAGTTACAATCGCGTCTGATGGAGAAGAGGGAGTAAATACATATTTAAAAGGTTCATTTGATTTGATTATCCTCGACATTATGATGCCAAAGCTAGATGGCTTAGAGGTTGTACGAATCATTCGAGAAAAAAGTGCCGTTCCGATTTTAATGATGTCAGCAAAAGATACAGATGTTGATAAAGCTGTTGGATTAGGACTTGGGGCAGATGATTACATTTGTAAGCCATTTTCTATGATTGAATTAGCTGCACGTGTAAAAGCGGGTATTCGGAGGTCTACAAAATATTCGACTACGGAAACAACAGAAAAGATGATTCAGATTGGTGATTTAACAATCGATCCAATTAATTTTACTGTAGAAAAAAACGGGAACCCTCTCAAACTTACTTTAAAAGAATTTGAGATTTTAAAACTGTTCGTAAAGAATCAAAATCGTGTATTTACAAAAGCACAAATCTATACGTTAGTTTGGAATGAAGAGTATTACGGTGATGATAACGTTATTAATGTTCATATGAGAAGATTGCGTGAGAAAATTGAAAGTGATCCATCTAATCCAGAATATATTAAAACGTTATGGGGCATCGGCTATAAGTTGGAAGTGATGTAATATGACCAATCTGTTAATGGGCATTATTTTTATATTGTTATGTATCATTTACATACAATATAAGATGAGAAAAAATAGTAGCAAAAACTTACGATACACATATGAAAAATTAGAAAGTATTGTAAATGAAAAAACAGGCGAGACGTTACTCGTTATGACAGATGATCTAGAATTGCAAAAATTATTAGTGGCAATTAATCAATTATTAGATGCAAAACAGAAAACGAATGCAGATCATGCAAAAGTAGAAATTTCGATGAGAAAAATGCTTTCAAATATTTCGCATGACTTGAAAACACCACTAACAGTTATTCTTGGATATACAGAAATGTTAAATGAGGATAAAACGATAAATGAAGAAGAACAGAAAATATTACTTGAAAAGGTTCATATAAAAACGCTGGAAGTGATGGAACTAATTCATAAGTTCTTTGATTTAGCAAAATTAGAATCTGGTGACAAGGCAATAGAGATAACAAAAGTAAATATGAATGAAGTTTGCCGTGAGAAGATTTTATCTTTTTATGATTTAGTGACGACGAAAGGATTTCATGTTCATATTGATATACCTGAAAGAAATATATATGCACTTGGAAATACAGAAGTATTAGGCAGAGTGTTAAATAATTTAATATCAAATGCAATTACATATGGAGAGGCTGGAAAGACACTCGGTATGACGTTAAGAGATGATGAAACGAGTGTGTATATAGACGTATGGGATAAAGGAAAAGGAATTGATGAATCTCATATTGATAAAGTGTTTGAGCGTATGTATACACTTGAAGACTCAAGAAATAAATTGTACCAAGGAAGCGGCCTGGGATTAACGATTACGAAAAGGCTTGTGGAAGCGATGGATGGAAAGATTCATCTTTCTAGTAAGCCATATGAAAAAACGATTTTTACAGTTGTATTAACAAAGATGAAGTTTTAGCTTGTAGAGAAGTAAATTCTACAAGCTTTTTTTTCAGCGTAAGGAATTTGTAAGGAACGAGTAAGAAAAAAGAGATTTCCGTTGTCTATTATAGAAATATAGAGCAGCGCGAAAGGGGAAAATGACATGACATATATATTAAAAACGAACCAGTTAACGAAAGTGTTTAAAGGAAAAGAAGTTATTTCTAGCGTTAACATGCATGTGAAAAAAGGAGAGATATACGGTTTCTTAGGACCGAATGGTGCTGGTAAAACAACAATTATGAAAATGATTGCAAATTTAATAAAACCGACGAGCGGCGATATTGAAATTTTCGGTGAGAAGTTAACAGACACATCTTATGAAGTATTAAAAAGAATGGGAACAATTATCGAATATCCAATCTTTTATGATAAATTAACGGCGAAGGAAAACTTAGAATTACATTGTGAATATATGGGCTATTACGATAAAAACGGCATTGATCATGCTTTACATTTAGTGAAACTACACGGCATAGACAATAAAAAAATAAAAGATTTTTCATTAGGGATGAAACAACGACTCGGTATTGCAAGGGCAATCGTGACAAAGCCAGAATTGCTCATTTTAGATGAACCAATTAACGGTTTAGATCCAATTGGTATTAAAGAGTTACGAGACTTATTTAAAATGCTCTGCAAAGAATACGGTATTACATTATTAGTTTCTAGTCATATTTTAGGTGAGATGGAACTAATGGCGGATACAATTGGTGTGATTCAAAATGGAAAACTAATAAAAGAAGTTTCAATGAAGAGTATTAACGGAAAACAAACAGAGTACATTGAAATCACTGTTCCTGATGTGAAACGTGCAGCTTATATTTTAGAAGATAAACTTGGTATAAAAAACTACAAAATAATGAGTGGAACCATGATTCGTGTGTATGATACGTCAGCGTCTCAGCAGGCCATTTCAAAAGCACTTATTATGAACGATGTGGAAATTGAAAGTATTAATAAGAAACATAGTTCCTTAGAAGAATATTTCTTAAATGTAATGGATGGAGAGGGTATTCATGCTTAATGGACTGTGGCTGAACCTGGTAAGTGGATTTATCGTAATGCTAATAAGTGGAATTTTATATTATAGAAAACCAGAGCGGAAATGGTTGTTCATTGTACTAGTGATAGGAATGTTAAGCTTCGTTACTGCTGGAATTAGAATGTTAGCAGCGTAGAGACAGGTATATAAAGAATGGAGGCGTGGTTTATATGTTTAAATTAATGAAGCTTGAATGGAAGAAACATCAATTATCTAGTTACTTTAAAAGTGTAGCAATTTGTATTATAGCAATTTTCGCTGTAGTAAGCCTTATGGCATTGGGAATGAAAGCCGAGGGAGACGTGCTCTTCTCTGACTTCACACAGAACATGGCTTTAGCAAATATTTTTATTAGGATAACATTCATTATTTTTAGTTCGGTCATTTTATCACGTTTAGTAATTGATGAGTATAAGAACAAAACGATACAACTATCATTTATGTATCCGCTACAAAGGAAAATGCTAATGAGTGCGAAATTAACAATTGTTTTTTGTTTTTGTTTTGTGAGCACGATTATCGCGACTTTCATTATTAGTTTGCTCGTATATTTTGTGAGTCCAATGATGGGACTGATTGAAACACCTGCTACGATAGGTGAAATAATAGCTATCGTTCCAGGTACTATTATAAGTGCATTTATGATATCTGGGATAAGTTTAATTCCTTTGTTTTTTGGAATGAGAAAGAAATCGACACCGACAACGATTACTTCGGCAGTAATAATTGGTATGCTGATTAGTGGTAACTTTGGTTCTGGAAATGGTCAAGTAAGTATGTTTGATTTTATAGCTATCCCAATAGTGCTCTGTTTATTAGGAATTTTCATTAGTTATCTATCGTTTCGTAAAATCGACAAGATCGATGTGGCGTGAAGCAAGCTTAAAACAAAAAACGAACTGGGGTATGAATAGTGAAAAAAATGATAGTAATTGCAATATTATTCATTACAATTGCTAGTATGGTTTTTGGTTTTAAGGTATTTCAGGGGAAAGATTTTAAGAAAGAAAAGTCTTTTGAGATAAATAATATAAAAGCAATAGAAGTAGACATTGAAAACTGGAATCTTGAATTTAAAAGTACAGACGCTAATAAATTAGTAATTTCCGCTCAAGGTGAACAAGCAGATAAAGAGATAGATCCCGTCAAAATAGAAAATGATGAAAATAAACTGGTGATTAAGCAAAAACAAAAGGTGAACAGATTTTTTTATGGTTTTACGCTTAGGAAGAAAAATAGTATATCTATAGCTATTCCGAAGAAAGAAATAGATAAAATTGTATTAAATAATAAATCGGGTGATGTGAAAATAAACGATATAGTAGTAAAAAGCATCGTGACAAGAGGCAAATCTGGAGATGGAATGATTACAGGACTATCGGCAGAGAAGGGTGAATTTACATCCGAAAGCGGGGATTTAATGTTAAAAGATAGTTCATTACAAGAAGTAAATATAACTTCCACTACTGGTGATAATTATGTAAAAAATGTAAAAAACGAAAATATGAACATCACTTCAACATCTGGGGAAGTATTACTGAAAGATATGACAGAAGGAAAATCATTATTTGTAGAAACAAAATCAGGGGATATTGGCGTACGGTATAAAGGTGTCCCGGCATCATTGAAGCTTATGGCTAAAAGTAATTCGGATGACGTAATAGTGGATTTAAAAGGACTTAAGAAAGATAAAAGTACAGAAAAAATAAAAGTAGGAACTATTGGTGATGCAAAAAATGAAGCAAAGATTTTAAGTGAAACAGGGGTCATTTATATTGATTAAGTCTTAGGAGGAGGGAGGACTATCATGTTACGTTTAATGAAGCTAGAAATGAAGAAGTTTAAGCTTGGATGGTATGTAAGGAGAGCGATTATTGCAAATATCGCTATACTGGCATTACTGATTTTTACGAGCATCGTTTCTCAAATAGAAGGAGATCCAGAAATGAGAGATCCACAGATGGTTTTGTTAATGGCTAGTACATTAGTAAGAGCAACATTTATTATTTTTGGTAGTGTGTTAATCGCAAGGTTAATAATTGGTGAATATAAAAACAAAACAATACTACTTATGTTTTCTTATCCTATTAATCGGAAGAAAATGATGATTAGTAAGTTGGTTATTACAGCAACATTAACATTTATAACAGTTATTGTATCTAACATTTTAGTAGTAGGAGTTTTCTTTGGGATAGATAGCTATTTTTCAATTCTTCCTAATTCATTCACAATAGATCAATTGAAGCAAGAAGGGATAAACCTTGTTCCTTTAGCCGTTGCAACTGCGGGAATAAGTTTAATCCCACTATATTTCGGAATGCGTAAACGTTCAGTGCCAACTACAATTGTTTCATCCCTTATTGTTGTATCAATTGCAATGAATAGCACTACGTTTTCTGTAGCGACTTTTCTTCCCCTTCAATTAGCATTGGCAACAATTGGAGTTGCAATTGCATATTACGGAATTAAAAATATAGAGAAGGAAGATATAACAGTCTGACAAGAATAAATAAAAAAAGAGTTGGCGTTACACCAACTCTTTTTTGTATATGTATGCTTCGGTACTACTCTGTAAATTTATAGTGTTTACTTAAATACTCTTGCACTCCTGGAGAAATGTTAAAGTTATTAGGACTTTTATATTCGATAGTAAACTCTCCGTCTCCACTTGTTTCAAAGGCGATTGCATAGCTATTCATTTTAGCATCGTAAGAAGTGTTTTTGACTTCTGCATCTAGATTAAAATATTTTGTAATATATTCTTTTGATTCCGTAATTGCTGCTTGTTTTCCCCAAGGGGTACCATAATAGGTGAAATAAAGAGATACACTAATAACTCCAATAATAGAAGTTAATAAAATAGTTCCCAGAGCTATTTTTTTATTCTTTGTATTCAATTTGGTTACTCCTCTTCATAGTATGTATTCATTTTAACCTATCTTTTCCATAAAACAACCATTAAGAAAAAATAGTTTCACATGAAACAAGTTACAGAAAAAGACAAGATATGTAAACATCTTGTCTTTTTTGTCGTTACATTTTAGGAGCTTCCATTCCATCCGCAGCCCATTCTTCTTTTGCGGGGCCATATACGCCAGGAACTGTTAAGCCAGCTTGTCGCATTAAAACCGTCATTTGTCCGCGGTGGTGATTTTGATGATTAATAAGTGTCATTAAAAATATAGAATTCGGCATAGGGCGACCAAAGAAGTCATTAATAGTAGCTAAGTCTTTATCAGTCCATTTACTTTGAAGTGTTTCAACAAAAGCCGCGTTTACTTTACGGTATTCATCTGCAATTGTTTTTGCAGAAGTTGGAACAGGATAATCTTTCAATTCTCCTTCAAACTTTAGCCCTGTGCCAGATAGTATAACAGGAATTGCCGTCACGATGTGCCAAGCAACTCTACCTAACGTCCAGTGCCCAGGTGCAATTTCTTGTGATAAAGATGCATCGGTTAATGAATCAAGCATTTTCTGAGTAGACTCTGCTTCGTATGTCCATGATTGTAAAAAGCCTTCAATTGTTTGGTACATAGTTATCCCTCCTATTTTTGTTCATAGATTAAATTCGTGAGAGATAATATAATCCCTGTTCCACAAGAAATAATTAATTAAGTATTTGCTACAATATGAAAACAATTAGAAAATATTTGTAAAAGTGTCAGGAAACGAATGTGTTCATTCGTATATATAATGAATAAAGAATGGGATAAAGAGTGGTGATAAGGGTGAAGGATATAGAAATAGTAGAAGGTCTTCGAAAACAAGACATGTTAGCATTACATACAGCAATTGATCGATATGGGGATTTAATTTATAAGGTGGTTCATAGTGTTTTAGATACGGCACAGAGCAAGGTATTAGTGGACGAATGTGTTGACGATATTTTATTAATCGTTTGGTACAACATTAGTAGTTATGATGAAAATCGTGGGAAGTTTAGAAACTGGCTTATATCTGTCGCTAAGTTTAAAGCTATTGATTATAAACGAAAAAGTAATAAGGCTTATCAATTACAAGAGCTTCAGCAAGAAATATATGAAGATAGAAAAAATGTCAATTTAACAAAAGAAGAGCGAGATTATAATTTTTACGTTTTAATTAAAGAATTGAATGAAGAAGATAAGGAAATTTTTATAAAAAGGTATTTAGATGAATATAGCGTACAAGAAATAGCGCTTGAATTCGGTATGACACGAGATAGGGTATATAGCAGGCTTTCAAGAGGGAGAAAGAAATTGAAGAAGCTGTTGGGGGGGGAAAGAAATGAATAAAGAAAAGTTACTTCAGGAATTAAATAACTTGCAGTATAGCGATAATTTTGTAGATGATTATAGAAATGATGAGAAAATAGATAAAAAGAAAATAAATCGTACAAAAGAAGTTGTAACAAAAACAATTTTAATGAAACGTTGTTATGAGGTTGTACAAGAAGAGTTACAGGGAAGCGAAGAGATTTTATATAGTATGCTTGTCGAAAATCCTCGTGTGAAAAATTGGCAGACAGGCACAGCCATGACATTAGGGGTAGGCGTTCTTGCGATGAACTTCGGTATTAATAATGTGCTAATCGTTACAAATAAACGGTTGTATGTATTTTTTGTGGATCGTTATTATAATGAAGTTGATTTAAAAGTATGTGTATGGAATGAAATAGCTTATATGGAAACAATATTAGACCGTAAAGGTGGGAGTGAATTTCTACATATAAAGTATAAAAATGATAAGGAGTACGTATTATTGGGAAATGCTGATGATTACAGAGAGTTATTTCAAATAGTAGGTAGGTTGAAAATAGCGAATGGAATAGAATTGAGATTACAAGATAAGAAATTAAAGAGAAAGTTAACTTTAAAACGAAGTGTGTTCAATATAATCATGTATTCACTTGTTATATATATTATGTACAAAGTCTATATTAATTTTATGCCATAATAGGAAAAGACGGCTTCACATATATGAAGCCGTCTTTTAATTAACCTTCTTCCCACTCTTCCTCATCAACCATAAGAAATAAGGTGCTCCAAGTACAGCAACTTTTTTCGCCGGTTTATCTAATTTTGTTTCCCCTTCAGTATGTTTAATTGTTATAGCTTGCTTTTTATCTTCTGTCGTTGTTACCCTTTTCTCCTCTTTTTGCTGTCCACATTCAACAGCGAATAGAAGAACAACCATGAAAATACTAAGAATTTTCTTCATCCTCTGCCCCAAAATAAGTTTTTTATTCGTAATTATATTTTAAAAATTTTGATGAAGAATAACGAATTATAAGGATATTGTTATGTAAGGTTAAAATCCATATGTGAATGAAGAATTTAGAAAAGGAATTTCATTTAACCAGAGAGGCGAAAGTACAAGCAAAAGGAGATAGTATCGCATGTAATAATTATTAGAATGTACGGGATAAATCTATATTTATCTCCACTAAATAAAGCTTTTCGGTCTGATTTGATAAATGTTTTTTAATTTCTTACTTGTACTTATAAGATTGAATTTGAAGGAAGGGATCAACATGTCTTCATGGCTCAATAATACAAATGGATATTGTAGTTGTAATAATCAAAATGGTGTACATGTTGATTCGTGTTGTTTTAGTTGTGATGGGACAGTCCCTAAGCTTGGTCCAACAGGTCCAACGGGAGCGACAGGTTCAACAGGTCCAACGGGTTCAACAGGTGCAACAGGAGCAACAGGACCAACGGGAGCAACAGGAGCAACAGGAGCAACAGGAGCAACAGGTTCAACAGGTTCAACAGGAGCAACAGGTCCGACGGGTTCAACAGGTCCAACAGGAACGACGGGTTCAACAGGTCCGACGGGAGCAACAGGCTCAACAGGAGCAACGGGTTCAACAGGAGCAACGGGTTCAACAGGTCCGACGGGTTCAACAGGTCCAACAGGAACGACAGGAGCGACAGGTTCAACAGGCCCAACGGGAGCGACGGGCTCAACGGGCTCAACAGGAGCAACCGGGGCTACAGGTACAAGTATCACGGCGACGTATGCATTTGCAAATAATACGTCAGGAACAGCGATATCGGTACTACTTGGTGGAACGAATGTCCCGCTTCCGAATAATCAAAATATCGGTCCAGGTATTACGGTTTCCGGGGGGAATACAGTATTTACGGTTGCAAATGCTGGGAATTATTATATTTCATATTCGATTAATATAACAGCTTCATTATTGGTCAGTTCACGAATTACAATTAATGGTGCACCGCTTGCTGGGACGATCAATTCCCCTGCAGTAGCAACCACATCGTTTAGTGCAACAATAATTACAACTCTTGCAGCAGGAGATGCTATTAGCTTGCAATTATTTGGTTTGTTAGCTGTCGCAACATTATCAACAACTACTCCAGGAGCAGTGTTAACGATAATAAGATTGAGCTAAACCATAACTCTCTTATTCTTTTATAGATTAGGAGGGGTTATACATATAATAAGAAGTTAATGGAGTGAAGCATAGTTATATAAAAGTCAGAATATTATGATTGTAACGTTGTGGTGACTATAATATAATGAAAACAACCATCATGAATGAACATTCATTTATTTTTTATGTATTTGAAGGGGGAATGAAGGTGGAAAAACCTTGGTTGAAAAGTTATCCAGAGGAAATTCCTAGTACTATTTCTTATGATATTCAGCCACTTCATGGATATTTAGAGAAAATAGCTTCTCGTTATCCAGAAAAGAAAGCGCTTCATTTTTTAGGTAAAGATGTTACATTTTCAGATTTCCATGACAAGGTAAAGAAGTTTGCGAATTATCTGCAAAGTCTTGGTGTTGAAAAGGGAGATAGAGTTGCAATTATGTTGCCGAATTGTCCGCAATCTGTAATCGGTTATTATGGTACTTTGCTTGCCGGGGGGATTGTCGTACAAACGAATCCTCTTTATACAGAAAGAGAGCTTGAGTACCAACTTCATGACTCTGGGGCAAAAGTCATTCTTTGCCTTGATTTAGTGTTTCCGAGAGTTACTAATGTTCAAAATGCCACAAAGCTGGAGCACATTATCGTAACTCGTATTGCAGATTTCTTACCATTCCCTAAAAATTTACTTTATCCATTTGTACAAAAAAAGCAGGCGAATCTTGTTGTGAATGTGTCGGAAAGCGAAACGATTCATCTATGGAAATCAGTAGAAAGGGAAAGTACTGCTGATGTTGAGGTTCCCTGTGATCCTGAAAATGATCTAGCTCTTTTGCAGTATACGGGGGGAACGACAGGATTTCCAAAAGGGGTTATGCTGACGCATAAAAACCTCGTTTCGAACACTTTAATGGGAGCACATTGGTTATATAATTGTAAAGAGGGAGAAGAAGTGATCCTTGGTGTCCTTCCGTTTTTTCATGTATACGGAATGACAGCTGTAATGAATTTAAGTATTATGCAAGGGTATAAAATGGTGCTTATTCCGAAGTTTGATATGAAAATGGTTTTTGAAGCAATTAAAAAACATAAAGTTACACTATTTCCAGGAGCGCCGACCATTTATATTGCTCTATTAAATAGCCCTCTTTTAAAAGAATATGATATTTCTTCTATTCAGGCTTGTATTAGTGGCTCTGCACCGCTTCCTGTAGAAGTACAGGAGGAGTTTGAGAGCGTTACAGGTGGTAAACTGGTAGAAGGTTATGGATTAACGGAGTCATCACCCGTTACACATGGGAATTTCTTGTGGGAAAAACGTGTGCCAGGAAGTATTGGGGTACCGTGGCCAGATACGGAGTCAATCATCATGTCACTTGAAACAGGAGAGGCATTACCTCCAGGTGAAATCGGTGAAATAGTTGTTAAAGGCCCACAAATTATGAAAGGGTATTGGAATAAGCCAGAAGAAACGGCGGCTGTATTGCAAGATGGCTGGCTTCATACAGGTGATGTAGGATACATGGATGAGGATGGCTTTTTCTATGTGAAAGATCGTAAGAAAGATATGATTGTTGCTAGCGGTTTTAACGTATATCCTCGTGAAGTAGAAGAAGTGTTATATGAACACGAAAAGGTGCAAGAAGTAGTGACGATCGGTGTTCCTGATCCGTACAGAGGGGAAACTGTAAAAGCATTTGTTGTTTTGAAAGAAGGCGCTGAATGTTCTGAAGAGGAATTAGATCAGTTTGCACGTAAATATTTAGCGGCTTATAAAGTACCGAAAGTATACGAGTTTAGAGATGAATTGCCGAAAACGACAGTAGGGAAAATTTTGCGCCGCGTCCTAATAGATGAAGAGAAGAGAAAGAATGAGGATGAGCAAACGGGCTAAGGCCCTTTCTTTTTGAAAAAATAGGATTGACACTTTTCTAAATAGTCAGTATTATAAGAATATGAATGACTATTCATTCAGTCATCTTCTTGAAGGGGACAGTAAAGTGAAGAAAAATAGACCGAAATACAATCAAATTATTGATGCGGCAGTCATTGTGATTGCAGAGAATGGATACCATCAAGCGCAAGTTTCTAAAATTGCAAAGCAAGCTGGGGTAGCTGATGGCACGATTTATTTATATTTTAAAAATAAAGAAGATATATTAATATCCTTATTCCAAGAGAAGATGGGAGAATTTGTTGAAACAATTCGTCAAAAAACAGCAGGAATTGAAAGCGCTGTAGCGAAGTTATTCATGTTGGTAGAAACGCACTTCTTGCTGTTATCACAAAATGATCCTCTTGCTATCGTTACGCAATTAGAGCTAAGACAGTCCAATCAAGACTTGCGCCTTAAAATAAATGAAGTATTAAAAGGCTACTTACAAGTTATGGATGAAATTTTAGAGACAGGTATAAAGCAAGGTGAGTTTCAGGCGGACTTAAATGTTCGTGTGGCAAGACAAATGATCTTTGGAACAGTAGATGAAGTTGTGACCAATTGGGTAATGAGCGATCATAAGTATGATCTGGTCGCACTTTCAAAAACGGTACATGGGCTACTTATTGCGGCTTGTGGTTATCGTCAATAATGGGAGGGATCATGTTGAAATTCCTATCTGTAAGAGTTGAAGACCATATTGCGGTGGCGACGTTAAATCACGGGCCAGCGAATGCGATGTCTTCACAAGTTATGCATGACGTTACTGAGTTAATTGATCAAGTGGAGAAGGATGATAACATTCGTGTTGTTGTTATTCACGGTGAAGGGCGCTTCTTCTCAGCTGGAGCAGATATTAAAGAATTTACATCTGTTACTGAAGCGAAGCAAGCGACAGAATTAGCACAGCTTGGACAAGTTACATTTGAGCGTGTTGAAAAATGTTCAAAACCAGTTATCGCGGCAATTCATGGAGCGGCACTTGGCGGCGGCCTTGAGTTTGCTATGTCTTGCCACATGCGCTTTGTAACTGAAAGTGCAAAACTTGGTTTACCTGAATTAACACTTGGATTAATTCCTGGTTTTGCAGGTACACAGCGCTTACCACGTTATGTTGGGAAAGCGAAAGCTTGTGAAATGATGTTAACGAGTACACCAATTACTGGTGCAGAAGCATTAAAATGGGGACTTGTTAACGGAGTGTTTTCTGAAGAAACACTTTTAGACGATACACTTAAAGTTGCAAAACAAATTGCTGGAAAAAGTCTAGCAACAACTCGTGCTGTGTTAGAGTTATTGCAAACGACAAAATCGTCTCATTATTACGAAGGTGTACAGCGCGAAGCTCAAATCTTCGGTGAAGTATTTACGAGTGAAGATGGAAGAGAAGGTGTAGCAGCGTTTTTAGAAAAACGTAAGCCTTCGTTTAGTGGTAGGTAGTTCAATTATTTTTTTAATATAAATTAACAGAATTTTAAAATTGATAGAATCTTTCTGAAAAATAAGGGGGTAAATGGAATGAACATCTACGTACTCATGAAACGAACATTTGATACAGAAGAAAAAATCGTAATTAAAAACGGTGCAATTTACGATGGCGAAGCGGAATTCATCATCAACCCTTACGATGAATATGCGATTGAAGAAGCAATTCAAGTAAGAGACGCACAAGGTGGAGAAGTTACTGTCGTAACAGTTGGTGGCGAAGATAGTGAGAAAGAACTTCGTACAGCATTAGCGATGGGCTGTGATAAAGCGGTATTAATTAATATTGAAGATGATGTTGAAAATGGCGATCAGTTTACAACAGCAAAAGTACTTGCTGAATATTTAAAAGATAAAGATGCAGATTTAATTTTAGGCGGAAACGTTGCGATTGACGGTGCATCTGGACAAGTTGGTCCACGCGTAGCTGAAGCGCTAAATATTCCGTACGTAACGACAATTACAAAACTTGAGATTGATGGTACAAACGTGAAGATTGAGCGTGACGTTGAAGGTGATACAGAAGTTATTGAAACGTCATTACCAGTTTTAGTAACAGCACAACAAGGTTTAAACGAACCGCGTTATCCATCGCTTCCAGGTATTATGAAAGCGAAGAAAAAGCCACTGGAAGAAGTAGAATTAGATGATTTAGATTTAGAAGAAGATGATGTGGAAGCAAAGACAAAAACAATTGAAATCTATTTGCCTCCTAAGAAAGATGCAGGAAAAGTGTTACAAGGCGAGCTGCAAGATCAAGTAAAAGAACTTGTATCGTTGCTCCATACAGAAGCGAAAGTAATCTAATAAAATACGAAATTATATATGCAGGAGGGAAAATCTATGGCTCGTAAAGTATTAGTAATGGGTGAAGTTCGTGACGGATCGCTACGTAACGTTTCGTTTGAAGCGGTAGCAGCAGCAAAAACAATTGCAGAAGGCGGTGAAGTGGTAGGTCTTCTAGTTGGAGACAGCGTTGCCTCTTTTGCAAATGAATTGATTCATTACGGTGCAGATCGCGTTGTGACAGTTGAAAATGATAAATTAAAATCATATACATCTGATGGTTACGCACAAGCGTTTTTAGCTGTATATGCTGAAGAAAAGCCAGAAGGTATCGTATTTGGACATACAGCACTTGGTAAAGATTTATCACCAAAATTAGCAGCGAAACTTGAAGCTGGTCTAATTTCTGACGTAACTGCTTTAGAAGTTGAAGGTGGAAATGTTATCTTCACTCGCCCGATTTACTCTGGTAAAGCGTTTGAGAAGAAGATTGTAACAGATGGTATCTTATTTGCGACAGTGCGTCCAAATAACATTGCAACTCTTGAAAAAGACGAGTCTCGCACAGGTGACGTGTCTTCTATTACAGTAGATGTGAAAGATTTACGTACAATTATTCAAGATGTTGTCCGTAAAACTGCAGAAGGCGTTGATCTTTCAGAAGCGAAAGTTATTATCGCTGGCGGACGTGGTGTGAAGAGTGAAGATGGATTTAAGCCATTAAAAGAGTTAGCTGATGTACTAGGCGGCGCTGTTGGAGCATCTCGTGGTGCTTGTGACGCTGAGTATTGCGATTACTCATTACAAATTGGTCAAACGGGTAAAGTCGTTACGCCAGATCTATACATTGCATGTGGTATTTCTGGTGCGATTCAGCATTTAGCTGGTATGTCTAACTCAAAAATAATCGTTGCAATTAATAAAGATCCAGAAGCAAGTATTTTCAAAGTAGCTGACTATGGTATTGTTGGTGACTTATTCGAAGTTTTACCTCTTTTAACAGAAGAGTTTAAAAAGTTAAAAGTACATTCATGATTTGAGTACCCTTGAGTTCCAAGTGAAGTACCCCTATATATAGAAAAAGGTGAGGGATCCCCTGTCCCTCACCTTTGTAGTATTTCATCCATATTTTTATATAGTATAAAGGAACATTTTTTTGTTACAATACATAACGATACATATTATTCGCCACGTATATAAGTTAATGATATACTCTTGGTAGAATATACTTGAAGGAGGAAATAAAATGGCAATTATAAACGCAAATGACCAAAGCTTCGCAGCTGAAACTAGCGAAGGTGTTGTATTATTAGATTTCTGGGCACCTTGGTGTGGACCTTGTAAAATGATCGCTCCTGTATTAGAGGAAATCGATTCAGAACTAGGTGAAAAAGTAAAAGTAGTAAAAGTAGACGTTGATGAAAACCAAGAAACTGCTCGTCAATTTGAAGTAATGAGCATTCCAGCTCTTTTCGTATTAAAAGACGGTAAAGTAGTTGATCAAGCGTTAGGTTACAAACCGAAAGAAGCGTTAGTAGAATTAGTTTCTAAACACTTCTAAAAGAAAGAAGCTACCATTTGGTAGCTTTTTTTATTTTCCTTTTTTAAACCTTTCCGTTACAATAAAAGAACGTATGTTGGGTGTTTTGTCATTGTATGTTTTTATTTTGAATTTGTAATGATAAGCATGTAGAAATGGAGGTAGGCGAGTGCACGAACATTTGAAAGAGAAATTGGCTATTTTACCAGATCAACCTGGTTGTTATTTAATGAAAGATAAGCAAGGAACGGTTATATATGTCGGGAAGGCAAAAGTGTTAAAAAATCGTGTGCGCTCGTACTTTACTGGTTCGCATGATGGGAAAACACTTCGGCTTGTAGGAGAAATTGTAGATTTTGAATATATCGTAACCTCTTCAAATTTGGAGGCTCTTATTTTAGAGTTAAATTTAATAAAAAAGTATGATCCAAAATATAATATTCAATTAAAAGATGATAAAACATATCCTTTTATTAAAATTACCGCTGAAAAACAGCCGCGCTTACTCATTACGCGTAACGTAAAAAAGGATAAAGGAAAGTATTTTGGCCCTTATCCGAATGCACAATCAGCTCATGAAACGAAAAAACTATTAGATCGCATGTATCCGCTTCGCAAATGCTCAAACATGCCCGATAAAGTGTGTTTATATTATCATATGGGCCAATGTTTAGCACCTTGTGTGAAAGAAGTGACGGAAGAACAAAATAAAGAAATTGTGGATGAAATTATTAAGTTTTTAAATGGTGGACATAAAGAAATTCGTTCAGAATTAGAAACAAAGATGTATGAGGCTTCAGAGAAACTAGAATTTGAACGTGCGAAAGAATTGCGAGATCAAATTGCTCATATAGATGCAATTATGGAAAAACAAAAGATGATTATGAGTGACTTAGTGGACCGTGATGTATTTGGATATGCAGTTGATAAAGGATGGATGTGCGTTCAAGTTTTCTTCGTTCGAAAAGGAAAGCTAATTGAACGTGATGTTTCTATGTTTCCAATCTATGATGAACCAGAAGAGGGATTTTTAACGTTTATCGGTCAATTTTATGAAAACAGCAGTCATTTTAAACCGAAAGAAATTGTTGTTCCAGGAAGTATAGACTCAGAATTAGTAGAGCGCTTTTTAGAAGTTGAAGCGACGCAGCCGAAACGTGGTAAGAAAAAAGATCTTGTAGAATTAGCAAATAAAAATGCGAAAATTGCACTTGAAGAGAAATTCTACTTAATTGAACGTGATGAAGAGCGAACGATTAAAGCTGTAGATCAGTTAGGAAAGCAGCTCGGGATTGAAACACCGTATCGTATTGAAGCGTTTGATAACTCAAATATTCAAGGAACAAATCCCGTTTCTGCAATGATTGCTTTTATCGATGGGAAACCAGCGAAGAAAGAGTACAGGAAATATAAAATTAAAACGGTTCAAGGACCAGATGATTATGAGTCTATGAGAGAAGTTGTGAGGCGCCGTTATACAAGGGCGCTTAAAGAGAATTTACCATTACCAGATTTAATCATTATTGACGGGGGAAAAGGTCATCTGGCAGCTGTAAGTGATGTTCTAGAAAATGAGCTTGGGTTATATATTCCGATGGCAGGCCTTGTAAAAGACGACAAACATAAAACATCCCATTTAATTATTGGGGATCCACCTGAACCGGTGATACTTGAGAGGAATAGCCAAGAATTTTATTTATTGCAGCGCATTCAAGATGAAGTGCATCGATTTGCGATTACATTCCATCGTCAATTACACGGGAAATCTGTCATTCAATCAGCACTGGACGATATTCCAGGAATCGGTGATAAACGGAAAAAGGTATTGTTAAAACATTTTGGTTCATTAAAGAAGATGAAAGAAGCTTCTGTAGCAGAATTTGTCGAAGCGGGTATGCCGAAAAATGTCGCGGAAACAATTTATACGTATTTAACAGATAAGAAGACGTTGTAGTTTACAACGTCTTCTGTTTTTTGGTATAATTTCTGAAGATTTAAAATAAACGCATCTGAATGAAAATACAAAAAAGTCAACTAAACTTATATGTCTAGTTGACTGTAGATAAGGCTACACTTCAATGAGATCTTTTATATCCCATTTCACAAGAAATGTAATAGAGTCTGAACGTTTTTTCTTTTCTTCGTATGACTCTGCTACGACGTTTCGTTGCTTCTGAATTTGCTCAGCAATGAATCCAGCTTCTAATTGATAAGAAGAATGTCTGTTTTGTTTTTGACGTTCAGCAATGAGAGTGCCTTTAAGTTGGAACTGCATTTCACGACGTTTATGTTCAATAATACTTAAAGTGCCCCAACCAGCTTTTTCAAAGAACTGAATGACTTCTTCAATTGTTTCTAGCGGATATTTTCTTGCAAGGTTTCTACCGGACCAGTATAAAATACCATCTAAATCGTTACCAATTAAATCAGGTAGTAATTCTTCACGTAGCAATTCATAAGCGAAGGCGTTCAATGAAACATCTTCTAAAGATGTTATATCGATTGTATTTTTGCTCACAATATTCCCCTCTTTCTATAGGGCTTATTATATAACATTTCGCATTTATAAAAACAGATTTTTCTTTAGGAAAATCTGAATATATAAGAAGAAAAAAAGAATTGGCAAATTATATGCAAATTATGTATACGTTTTCTTGACGCTTCGACAAAAATAGGAGTAAAATGAACTTGGTATCAAATTATGCTGAAATATTTCGAATAATTTTTTCAGTTTTTCTTATGCCAATAGTGAAAAAACATTATTGTTGTAAATTAATCTGAAAACAGCAGTCAAACATTCAAGGGGGTAATGGGGACATGAAAGGCCGCGAGTATACGTTTCGTAAGTGGCACTCATTAATGGGGGTCATCCCGGTTGGTGTCTTTTTGACGCAACATCTAATTGTAAACAACTTTGCAACAAGAGGAGCAGAGGCTTTTAACAAAGCTGCAGGCTTTATGGAGCTCCTTCCATTCCGGTATGCGCTAGAAATTTTCATCATCTTTTTACCTATACTGTACCATGCTATATATGGCTTATATATTGCATTTACAGCTAAGAACAATGCGGTATCTTACGGTTATTTCCGTAACTGGATGTTCGTCTTCCAACGAATTTCAGGTATCGTTACGCTGATCTTCATTTCTTGGCACGTCTGGGAAACTCGTATTCAAGCAATGTTAGGTAAAGAGGTAAACTACGATATGATGGCAGATATTTTAAACAATCCAGCTATGTTTGCATTCTATTTAGTTGGTGTTGTTTCAACAATTTTCCACTTTGCAAATGGACTATGGACATTCTGCATTAGCTGGGGAATTACAGTGTCTCCACGTTCACAAAGAATCTCTACTTATGTAACATTAGCTATTTTCTTAGGTCTATCTTATGTAGGTGTGAGTGCATTATTAGCGTTCATCGATCCACAGCTAGCAAACCAGTAAGGAGTGGGAGAGCATGAAAGGGAAACTTATAGTAGTCGGCGGTGGCTTGGCTGGCTTAATGGCAACGATTAAAGCGGCAGAAGCAGGAGTAAATGTTGAACTGTTTTCATTAGTACCAGTAAAACGTTCACATTCTGTATGTGCTCAGGGCGGAATTAACGGTGCCGTAAATACGAAAGGTGAAGGGGATTCTCCATGGATCCACTTTGACGATACAATTTATGGTGGGGATTTCTTAGCGAACCAACCACCAGTTAAAGCAATGTGTGAAGCAGCACCTGGTATTATTCATTTAATGGACCGTATGGGTGTTATGTTCAACCGTACGGAAGAAGGACTTCTTGATTTCCGTCGTTTTGGTGGAACACAACATCACCGTACAGCATTTGCTGGTGCAACAACTGGACAGCAATTACTATACGCATTAGATGAGCAAGTACGTCGTCACGAAGTAGCAGGACTTGTAACGAAATATGAAGGTTGGGATTTCTTACGAGCTGTTGTTGATGATGAAGGTGTGTGCCGAGGCATCGTTGCACAAGACTTACAAACTATGGAGATTAAAAGTTTCCAAGCTGATGCCGTGATTATGGCAACAGGGGGCCCTGGTATCATCTTTGGAAAATCAACTAACTCTATTATCAATACAGGTACAGCAGCGTCTGCTGTATATCAACAAGGTGCATATTATGCGAACGGTGAGTTTATTCAAATCCATCCAACGGCAATTCCTGGAGACGATAAGTTACGTCTTATGAGTGAATCTGCACGTGGTGAAGGTGGGCGTGTTTGGACATATAAAGATGGTAAGCCATGGTACTTCTTAGAAGAGAAATATCCTGCTTACGGAAACCTTGTACCTCGTGATATTGCAACGCGTGAAATCTTTGATGTTTGCGTAGAGCAAAAACTAGGTATTAACGGTGAAAACATGGTGTACCTAGATCTTTCTCATAAAGATCCGAAAGAACTAGATATTAAACTTGGTGGAATTATTGAAATCTATGAGAAGTTTACAGGAGATGATCCTCGTAAACTACCAATGAAAATCTTCCCAGCGGTTCACTATTCAATGGGCGGGCTATGGGTTGATTATAAGCAAATGACAAGCATTCCAGGTTTATTTGCAGCAGGTGAGTGCGATTATTCTATGCACGGTGGTAACCGCCTTGGTGCGAACTCACTATTATCAGCAATTTACGGTGGTATGGTAGCAGGACCGAACGCAATTGAGTATATGAAAGGTCTTTCTAAATCATCTGATGCTGTTTCATCTAGTGTATATGAGCAAAATGAATTAATCGAAACAGAGAAATTTAACAATATTTTAACGCTTGATGGTAACGAAAATGCATATGTTCTTCACAAAGAGCTTGGAGAATGGATGACAGATAACGTTACAGTAGTTCGTGAAAATAAAAAGTTATTAGAAACAGATGCAAAAATTGAAGAGTTAATGGCGCGTTACAAACGCATTAACATTAACGATACAGCAAGATGGAGTAACCAGGGTGCTTCATTTACACGTCAACTTGCAAATATGTTTGAGCTAGCTCGTGTTATTACAATTGGGGCATATAACCGTAATGAAAGCCGCGGAGCGCATTACAAACCGGAATTCCCAAATCGTGATGATGCAAACTTCTTAAAAACTACAATGGCAAAATTTGAGGGAGAAGGAAATGCACCAGCATTCCATTACGAAGAAGTGGATGTTTCATTAATTAAACCACGTAAACGTGACTATTCTTCAAAACATGATGTAGCTGCTAAGGGTGAAGAGAAGGGGGATAAGCAACATGTCTGAGAAAACAATCCGCCTCATCATTACGAGACAAGATGGACCAGATGCACAAGAGTTTGACCAAGAGTTTGAAATTCCATATCGTCCAAATATGAATATTATTTCGGCACTTATGGAAATTCGCCGTAATCCTGTTGATTCAAAAGGGAACCAAACAACTCCGATTGCATGGGATATGAACTGTTTAGAGGAAGTATGTGGCGCTTGCTCGATGGTTATTAACGGAAAACCACGTCAATCATGTACAGCGCTTATTGATCAATTAGAACAGCCAATTCGCTTAAAACCGATGAAGACATTCCCGGTTGTACGTGATTTACAAGTTGACCGTAGTCGTATGTTTAACGCATTAAAACGCGTTAAGGCTTGGATTCCAATCGATGGTACGTATGACCTAGGTCCAGGACCAAGAATGCCGGAGAAGAAACGTCAATGGGCTTATGAGCTTTCAAAATGTATGACATGTGGTGTTTGCTTAGAATCATGTCCAAACGTAAACAGTAAATCTGACTTTATTGGACCAGCACCGTTATCACAAGCTCGTTTATTCAACTCGCATCCAACAGGTGAAATGCACAAAGCAGATCGCTTACGTGCAATTATGGGAGATGGAGGGCTTGCAAACTGTGGTAACTCTCAAAACTGTGTGCAATCATGTCCGAAAGGTATTCCATTAACAACTTCAATCGCAGCATTAAACCGTGATACAACAATTCAATCGTTCAAAGATTTCTTTGGTAGCGATAATAACTATTAATAAATATGCCTCTTCATTTGAAGGGGCAATATTTATAAGGTTATTTTTCAGTTTATTCTGCATATTTGTAATTGAAAAGGAGAGAAAACGATGAAGAGAATTTCTTATATTGAAGACTTTAAGCAATGGGAAAGTGGTTTTTCGTTTTACAATCCTGTAAAAGTTCGTTTCGGTGAAGTAGATATGTTTGGACATGTAAATAATGTCATTGCTTTTACATATTTTGAAGAAGCACGTATCGCATTGTTTAAAGAACTTGGATTTATGCAAGAATGGACAAATGAATCATCAGAAACGATGATCGTTGTTGCAGATTTACAATGTAATTTCATCAAACAAATATATTTTGATGAGCAGTTGAAAGTATATGTAAAGGCAGGAACAGTTGGGAATTCTTCTTTAGATTTGCACTATATGGTCAAAAATGCAGAAGGGGAAGTTTGTTTAGTTGGACGCGGTATGATGGTACAAGCATCGAAAAAAACAGGAAGAGGCGAGCCGTGGCCTGAAGAATGGAAGATGAAATTACTAAAATAATAGAAGAGAATACAAAAATAAGAGAGCGAATCGCTCTCTTATTTTTTATCCTTCATTGCCTCTTCTAATGTTAGATGGTGTTTATATATGTATGTGGCATATGGATTACCAACGTAGCGTAAGTGCCATGGTTCGTATGCGTACTCTGTTGTTTCTGTTTTATCTTCTAAATAACGAATGACAAATCCAAACTCATGGGCGTGTTTTGCAACCCATTTCCCTTCTGTTGTCTCGCCAAAGATTGGTTCTAATTGGAATTTAGCAGATTTTGAGCTAATATCCATTGCTAGACCAGTTTGATGCTCACTTGTTCCTGGAATTGCACTTACCGAATTAGCCTCAGTTTTTCCTTGGCGCTTAATATAGGTATTATGTAATGACTGTTGACGTTTGTAAGAACGGTAACCTGAAACTGCTGTAAGTTCTATCCCCTCGTTTTTCGCTGCTTGGAACATTTTCTCAAGCGCATCTGCAGCATCTTTACGAAGTAATGTTTTCTCTTTATCTTTTGGACTAGTAAATGGTACGTTCGGTTTCTTTAAATCTTCTGGAATATACCCATCTGGTAATTTACGATGTTTATTGACTAATACAAGAGCAGAATCTGGATTTGTTACAACGGAAAAATTATCATCTAGTTTTTTTTCATTATGATCAGCTTTTGGAAAAGCAGGAATCTCTTCTTTTGGATGGTTACTATGTTTTTGACTTTCGACAGCTTTCGCCCCATTTTGTAATGGTGATTCAGAACTGAAATAAGCGAAAGATGTGATACCGATTACAATAGTAGCGGCAGAAATAATTATTATTTTTTTCATGATGCCTTGTAATCACAGTCCTTTCTTAATAAAATATGTATTATTTTTATTATAAGTTTAGTTTGTTGAAAAGGAAATATAAGAGCCGTAACGTAATGAAAATGCAAAGAAAATGTCAGAAAATGTGTGAAATTGTAGTATTTTTTCATATAATTCATTTCTTATCTTTCATGAATTGAATTTTTTATGTAATATATATACATAAGAAGATGTAGCGATTATCGAGAATAAAGAACTTCTTGTATAGACTAGGAGTGAATGGGAATGGATTTTGCAACAATTATTGGACTTATTTTAGGATTTGTAGCGGTAGTAGTAGGGATGGTCGTCAAGGGCGCTGACGTAACAGCCTTATTGAATCCTGCCGCAGCATTAATTATTTTCATCGGTACATTTGCCGCAGTTTGTATTGCATTTCCGATGAATCAACTAAAAAGGGTTCCAAAATTATTTAAAGTTCTTTTTGGTTCAAATAAAAAGGATTTAAGTTACGAACAGTTGCTAGAATTATTTGTTCATTGGACATCTGAAAGTAGAAAATACGGTATTTTGTCTTTAGAGCAACAATTAGACAAAATTCAAGATGAATTTCTTTTACGTGGTATGAAATTTGTGATTGATGGCGTATCCGCAGAAGATTTAGAGCAGATTTTAGAAGCTGAATTAGAAGCAATTGAAGAAAGGCATGCAAAAGGAGCGGCGATTTTTTCACAAGCTGGTACGTATGCACCGACATTAGGGGTTTTAGGTGCTGTTATTGGTCTTGTAGCTGCGCTTGGTAATTTAACTGATATTGACAAGTTAGGACATGCTATTTCAGGTGCGTTTATTGCAACGATTTTTGGTATTTTTTCAGGTTATGTACTATGGCATCCATTTGCAAATAAGTTAAAGCAAAAATCTGCAGCTGAAATCGAGAAAAAACGTTTAATTATTGATTGTTTATTAATGTTACAAGAAGGTACATATCCGTTTATTATGAAGAACCGTATTTTAGGTGCACTTTCTGCAACTGAGCGTAAAAAGCTAGAAATAGGAGCAGAAAAAAATGCGGAGTAAAAAAAATAGAAGAGGTAAAAAGAAAAAACATGATGAGCATATCGATGAAACGTGGTTAATTCCGTATTCTGATATGTTAACGTTGTTATTTGCATTATTCATCGTATTATTCGCAATGAGTAGTATAGATGCTGCGAAGTTTAAACAGATGGCAGTAGCTTTTCGGAGTGAACTAGCAGGTGGAACAGGAAATAAAGAGTTTTTAAGTGACCAGAAGCCGAATGAAGAGAAAGAGTTGTCAGCAAATAGTTTAGAATCTGAGCAGATTAAAAAGAATGCTGAGGCTGAAGTAAAGCAGCAAGAAATGAATGAATTAAAAGCGGTACAAAAAGGTATTGATAAATATATTGAGGAAAAGCAATTATCGTCTTCTTTTAAAACCGATTTAACTGAAAAAGGATTAATGGTAACAATATTAGAAAATGTACTATTCGACTCGGGGAAAGCAGATGTGAAATTAGAATCGTTAGGGATTGCAAAAGAGATGTCTAACCTGCTTGTTTCCGCATCACCTCGTGAGATTACAGTATCTGGTCATACAGATACTGTTCCTATCGCAAATGCTCAGTTTGCATCAAACTGGGAGTTAAGTACACAGCGTGCCGTTAATTTTATGCAGGTATTACTTCAAAATAAAGATTTGCAACCAGGAAAATTTAGTGCAATTGGTTACGGAGAATACCGTTCGATTGCACCAAATGATACACCGGAAGGAAAAGCAAAAAATAGACGTGTAGAAGTGTTTATTTTACCTTTAACGAGAAATATGCAATAAAGAAAGAGGATGGCAAATGCCATCCTCTTTTATTTTGCTTCAAATGATTTTAAGTTGTCACGACGGACTTTATCTTTTTCCGTATCTGATTTTTTGAAATCATAGTCATACAAAGCGCCTTCCCAATCACCGTACATTGGATTAGGGAAAATGATGAATTTCTCACCAAATTGTGCTTTTGAATCTGCAACTGTTTGATTGCGATCTTTTACCGATTTACCATCAAAACCAGTGAAATCAGATAAGTTATCACCGAAGAATAAGACAATATCATGTGTTTGAGAAACGAGTTCACGGCGTTTCTCTTTCCCTTTTTCTTTCGGATCTTGTAATAATATATGTTCTTTCGTTGCTTGAGGAGCACCTACGCGCTCAAGATTTTTAATAGTTGCATCTAGTTGGTTCGTTTTACGATTTGAGATGTAGTAAATATCTACACCTTTAGACTCTGTATATTTTAAGAAATCAATTGCGCCTGGAAGGGCTTCAGCTTCAGCCTTATTAATCCAATCATCCCATTTGTAAGGATAGCCTTTTCCTGTCTTTACACTCATTGCTTGATGAGGACTGTTGTCTAAAACAGTTTCATCTAAATCAAGTACGATAGCAGGTTTTTTTGCTGTCCCTTTTGCAAGAGCTGCATCCAGCTTCAATTGACCGATATTGTACCCTTGGTAGTAAAGTGCTTTCGTTTCACCAGCTGTTTGATACCATAAATCAGCCATTAATTGCTGTTCTGTTAATTTTACTTTTTCTTCTTTGGCCGCTGTTTTCTCTGTCGTTCCTGAACATGCTACAAGCGATGTAGATAGAACCGCTACAGATAATAAAGTGGTAATGCCCCTCTTCATCTTCATATGTATCCTCCTTGATGTTAGAAAATCATCTTATATTATATATTAAAATATAAAAATTTTTTATGAACATTTGCATATTGTCTTTTGTATATATAGTAGTGTGTCCTATATTAGAAAGATGAGCAAAATAATGATAGTCATTTTGACAGGTTTTATTGTCGTAATGACAATTATAATTGACAAATAAACCTTTATTATTTACAATTTTAACTAAATAGAACAAATGATGGATTAAAGATAATGTTATATATAAGAGGATGAAGCGTAGTGCTATATTTTATCCTAAATAAACATAATCTTTGAAAGAGAGTACGAATGATAATAAAGGGGAGGCTTTATACTTTGAGTTTACAAATTCAAAACTTAACGAAACTATTTGGGGAATCAAAAGCAGTTAACGGTTTGCAAATTTCGTTACCAAAAGGTGAAGTACTAGGATTACTTGGACGAAATGGTGCAGGGAAAACAACTACAATCAAAATGCTTCTCGGATTATTAACGCCTAATGAAGGCTCTATTACATGGGATGGAAAATCCTTTGGGACTAGTGGGGTAACGATTGGTTATTTACCAGAAGAAAGAGGTTTATATACAAAAAGTAGAGTAATAGACCAGCTGCGATATTTTGGTAGATTAGAAGGAATGACGAAAAAAGAAGTAGATCTTGCCATTGACCACTGGTTAGAGCGATTAGCAATTCCAGAATACAAATTTAAAACGGCAGGAGAGCTTTCAAAAGGGAATCAGCAAAAAATTCAATTAATTGCTGCTCTTCTTCATAATCCTGAACTTCTCATCTTAGATGAACCGTTTAGCGGACTTGACCCAGTCAATGCTGGGATGTTAGCTAGCATTATTGAAGAACAAGTACAGAGCGGGAAGACAATTATTTTATCCAGTCATCGTATGGAACAAGTAGAAGCTTTTTGCCAACATGTATGTATTTTGAAAAAAGGCGAAGCAGTTGTCAAAGGACAGTTAAGTGATATTAAGAAAGAATATGGTTTCCGTAATTTAACGATTGAAGATACAGCAGAGAATGAAAAGGGATTAGAAGCTATACATGTTTCATATGAAAAACAACAAGGCCTTCTTTATATAAAAGTACAAGACGATGCAGAAGCTCTAAAGATTTTACAACAATTGCAAGAACAAGGTGTTACCTTGCGCCAATTTAAAATGTTAGAGCCGACGTTAAATGAAATCTTTGTAGAGAGGGCGAAATAACGATGCGTAAATTTTCTCATGTATTTTCATTTTATTTTAGAGAAGCGTTTTTATCTAAAAAATCATTAATTACGAGTGCGATATTATTTTTAGTTGTATTTGGGATTTTTGCATTTAATCATTTTACTTCAGGGAATGATAAAAGTAAGGATAAAGATAAAATTGCAGTTGTAACAGAAAGTTCCACATACAACGTACAAAAAGAAGAGTTAACTAAGCTATTACCATCAGCAAAAATAACGGTTGGTTCAAAAGCTGATTTTGATAAACTGCATAAACAAGTAGAAGACGGTGAGCTGGATGGTTTGTTTCATGTAATAGAAAAGAATGGAGCTCCAGAGGTTACGTATATGTATAATGGATTTCCTAGCCAAGCAACTTCTGCAATCATGGCAAGTTATTTCAAACAACAATATACAATGGTGACAATTGCAAAGCATAATGTTTCACCAGAAATTGCACAGCAATTGCAAACTGAAATTTCAGTGAAACAAGAAGCAATAAAAGATCGCTCTTCTTCTTTCGGAATTGCCTATTTCTTTACATTTGCTTTATATATGTTTATTGTCGCGTTCGGAAATACAATTGCAATGAATATTGCATCAGAAAAGGCGTCACGTGTAATGGAAGTCATGCTGCCGAAAGTAAAACCGCTTACGATGATGTATGCGAAAATATTAGCAGTTGTTTCAACAGCTTTATTACAACTGGTCATATTAGCGTGCGGTTATCTTATTCCTTATTTGTTAGGGTGGGTCGATTTAGAAAACGCCTCATTATTTGGAATTCCAATTGACTTTACAAAATTAGATGCAAAAGTTATAAGTATGTTCCTTGTTTATTTCATTACGGGATATTTACTTTATGCGATGATGTACGCTGCAGCTGGCGCTGTTGTTTCTAAGACGGAGGATTTACAAGCTGTATCTTTCCCGATAATGATTTTAATTATGGCTGCATTCTTCATTAGTATTAAATCATTAAGTGATCCGAATAGTACTATCGTTGTTGTAAGTTCTTACGTTCCGTTCTTTACACCGATGGTTACCTTCTCACGTATTGTAGCCGGTGAAGCAGGCATGTTAGAAATTACGATAACATTAGTTGTCTTATTGGCGACGATTGGTATATTAAACGCTGTTACAAGTCGTATCTATGTAAATGGTGTAATGAATTACTCAGACAAAGTGAAATTTAAAGATTTAGCAAAATTTATTAAGCGTCAATAATGAGGGAAAAGCATGATTTTCTATTGAAATCATGCTTTTTCTTTATGTATAAATTAAAAATAGTATATAATAGTAAGAGTTGTCTTTTAATAGAATGAATACAAAGGAGGGTGTGCAGATGGGAATTAGTAGTCGTTTTACAGTAGGTGTTCATATGTTGACTTTACTTGCGATAGATCGAAACTCTCGCTGTACCTCTGAATGGATTGCTGGTAGTGTGAATACAAATCCAGTTGTGATTCGTCGCATTACAGGAATGTTGAAGAGAGCAGGACTTGTTGATGTACAAGCCGGTAAAGGTGGTACGACACTTGCTCGTGATTTAGAAGAAATTACATTACTTGATGTATATAAAGCAGTGGAAGTTGTAGAAGAAGGACATCTATTTTCCTTCCATGAAAATCCCAACATTGAATGTCCAGTAGGAGCTAATATTCAATCAGTATTAGAAATTATTTTAATGCAAGCGCAAGAAGCGATGGAAAACGTACTTGCAAATGTAACGGTAGAGCAATTAGTTACAAATTTAAAGTCTAAAATAAAAGAATAAAAAAGCGAGCTTCCTCATAATGAGGGCTCGCCTTTTTTTATTCAGAAATATTGAAAATTCTATTTTTCAGTATTTAAAATGAATTTACCTACGATAGCTGCTACGATACCACCAAGAATTGGTGCTACGATGAATACCCATAGTTGAGAAAGTGCTTCTCCACCAACAAATAAAGCTGGTGCGATACTACGAGCAGGGTTAACAGATGTTCCAGTTAAAGGAATTCCTAATAAGTGAATTAAAACTAATGTGAAACCAATTACTAGTCCGGCTAAAGAAGAACTTCCTTTTTTACCTGTTACAGCCATGATAACTAAAATAAATACGAAAGTTAAAACGAACTCAACTAAAAATGCTCCAGATAAACCAAGAGTTCCGAAACCATTTTGTCCTAAATTATCTAAAGGTGTTTTAGCAGAGCGTAAAATCGTTACTAACGTTGCAGTTCCTAATAAACCACCTAAAATTTGAGCTAATACATAATAACAAAGTTCCATAGCGTTCATTCTTTTGTTAATGAACATAGCTACCGATACTGCTGGGTTAATGTGACATCCAGAAATTGTTCCAATGCTATATGCCATAGCTACAATAGATAGACCGAAAGCCATAGCGATTCCTAATGTTCCAATTCCTTCAATTCCGCCGCCAGTGACAGCTACTCCAGTTCCGAATAATACAAGTACAAATGTACCAATAAATTCAGCGATTGCTTTTTTTAACATAATTTACCTCCTATTAATGCGCATGAAACGTATTATAACATAGGTTTTAGTATAAACAGCCAATGAAATACTATTCTGATAAGGCGAAATAGGGGGACAATAAAAAAGATATGGTTCTATGAAGAAGAACCATATCTTTTTTTATGCTGACTTTTTCTGTTTAATGACTGGAACAGAACGGTTTAAAATACTATTTGCAACCATTCCTAACATAATAATAATCATTCCAAATAGGGAAAGGCCACCAGGGAATGAACCGTTCAAGAACACAATTTCACCAAGTACTGTAAAGACCATGGTTCCAGCTTGTGTTGCTTCAACGGCACCAAGTAATGCGAGGTTGTCTTTTGCTAAGTCAGTGGCAAAGAAAAATGTCATCGTCGCAATAACGCCGGAACATAAAGCTAACAAAAATCCTTGCAGCATTTGGCTGGATGTTGGAATACCAGTAGTAGAAAATCCGTATATACCAAGTAAAATTGTAATAGGAAGACTGCCTATTGCCATTCCTAATACACGCTGGAATGTATCAAGACGTCCCCCCACAAGTTCCATCATTTTTCGGTTGCCGAACGGATATAAAAAAGCAGCTAATACGACAGGTAAAAACCCTGAAATGAACTGAGTTATTGTAATGTGTCCAGCTGCAGTTGTTTGCATACAAATTACACCTAGTAAAATAAATAATGCTACATATAAACTACGAAGCGGAATTTTTCCGCGTACAAGTTTTGTACCTGACTTTGTTTCTATTTTTACGAAAAATAGTGGTGATAAAAGTAAACCTGCTAATATCGTAACTTGCCAAGTTCCGGCAACGAGCCAAGCCGGAGAGAAGACAGCTGCGAAACTTAATAAAGAATAGAAACCAATCCCTGCAACGGAACCCCATCCGATCCATGCGAATGGATGTTTTTTTAACTCTGCCCATAACCCACCTAAGTTTTTGCGAAATAAAACGATAAGGAATAAAATAGGGAGAGCGAATAAAAAGCGGAAGGAAGCTGTCCAAGCCCAGCTCGTTCCAGATACATTCATTGCTCTATTAATAATAAAAGTTGCAGAAAAAAAGGCTGATGATAAGAGGCCTAATAATATTGCACGCATGAAATATAACACTCCTTTTGGAAATAAATAATTATGTATAGTATAATATACTTTAAGATAATAAAAGTAAACTATTTTATACTTTAAGGTGGTTTTATAGATGAAAGAACATGAAGATATGCAAACGAAAGAAGTCATTCAGCAAGTAGGTCAGCTATTAAGACAAATTCGAAATGAACAAAAATTAAGTTTAGAAGAATTAGCCCAAAAAACAGGAGTTAGTAAATTAACATTAGGGAAAATTGAGAGAGGTGAAACGAATCCAACGTTAGCTGTCATTTGGAAAATAACGAAAGGGTTATCGATACCTTTATCGAGATTAATGGTTGTTGGAGAACCTGTAGCTGTTGCGCGCTGCGGAGAAGGATTTGCAGTAGATGTAGGACAAGCATGGCATTTAGAAACGATGTTCCGTTACACGAAAGAAACAGGGATGGAAATGCACCGTGCTTGTTTAAGAGCGAATAGTATATATGAACCGGAAGCTCATCATGAAGGTGCTATTGAGCTTGTAACGGTAATGAAAGGGAAAGTATCCATTCAAGTGGAGAATGATGTATACGAATTAAACGAGTTTGACTCCATTCAATTTGAAGCGAATAAGAAACATAGCTATAAAAATGAAGAAGATGAAGTGGCTGTATTACATTTAACGATGAAATACTCTTCATGAAAAAATCACCTATAGAATTCTATAGGTGATTTTTTATATGCTCTTCTTAAGTATAGGAAGTGATGTCATTAGTACGAACGTGGCATAAGTAATAAACAAATAAAGTAAACTAAAAATCCCGTTCCAAAACATAAAATAGCAATGACCCAAAGGATACGAATGAGAGTAGAACTAATATCAAAATATTCTCCTAAACCACCACATATACCAAATAGCATTTTATCAGTTTCGGATTTACATAATTTTTTTGACATATAACGAGCAACTCCTTTTTTATATGAAGCTATATACTTCTATTCTATATGGAAATTTATGAGAAGACTATGAGGTTGTATTACATTTTTTTAGAGAAACGATCATATTAATTGTCTTAATTTTCAGCGGATATTAAACTTATAGTAAGAGGTATGAGGCGATTTTTAATAAAGGGTGGGGAAATAGAAATGACAGTATATTGGTTGACTAATGTAATGCTTGAATCAAGGTATACATATGAAGAAGGGGCAATTTCACGAACAGAAACAGAATTATGTAGTTTACTCATTGAAGATGGACGAATTAAAAAAATTATAGAAGGGATTGTTCAAGAGGAAGGGATAGTAACTCTTGATGCGAATCGCTTATTAATTTTGCCGTCTTTCGAAGAGATGCATATTCATATTGATAAAACATATTATAGTGGGCCTTGGAAAGCTTGTATGCCAGCAGACAGTATTTTTACACGTTTTAATGAGGAAGAGAAGATTTTGCCAAAGCAATTAACAACTGCTCAAGACAGGGCGGAAAATATGCTAGAGTTACTACTTCGAAATGGTACAACGAATATTAGAACGCATTGTAATGTTGATCCAATTATTGGACTTCATAATTTGGAGGCGACGTTAGCTGCATTAGAAACATATAAAAATCGGATGTCTGGTGGAATCGTTGCTTTTCCGCAACATGGATTATTGCGCAGTAATTCTGTACAACTTGTGAAAGATGCGATGCGTATGGGTGCGAATCTAGTCGGTGGAGTGGATCCAGCTACAGTGGATAATGATATCGAAAAATCATTACATACGATTATGGATATCGCAGTAGAATTTAATGCAGATGTTGATATTCATTTGCATGATGCGAATAATCTAGGAACGTTTACGATGAAGAGGTTGGCAAGCTTAACAGAAGAAGCAGGTTGGCAAGGTCGTGTAACAATTAGTCATGCACTTGGACTTGGTGGTGTTACTGATAAAGAAGCTGAAGAAGTGGCAGAAAGATTAGCAGCATTAAGTATTGATATTACTTCAACGGTGCCAATTGGTAAACAAGTAATTCCAATTCCATTATTAGATAAAAAAGGTGTTAAAGTTTCATTAGGAAATGATAGTATTACAGATCATTGGTCGCCGTTTGGAACTGGCGATATGCTTCAAAAGGCAAATCGATTAGCAGAGCGTTTTGGGTGGAGTGACGAAAGGTCTTTAGGAAAAGCACTTCGCTTTATTACGGGAGGAAAAGAAACGTTAAACAAGGAAGGGAAACGAGCTTGGCCAAATGTAGGAGATGAAGCGAGCTTTGTTTTAACGAATGCAACATGTACTGCTGAAGCGGTAGCGCGTCAAACAGAAAAGCGTTTAGTCGTGTATAAAGGGGATATTGTTGTTGGAAGTTTAAATGAGGTGGAATTAAATAATCTTGTGTAGAAGAATCGTTTAAATAATTTGAGGAGGGTTCTAATTGAGAATATAGAACTCTTCTTTTTTATTCTTACAATATATTTCGTATAGGAAAGCTAGAAGGGATGAAAAATTTGGACAATCAACATAACCAAAATCATATTATGGGAACTTTGCAATGGTTTATATTTTTATTAGCGAATTCAATCGCACTACCAATTGTCGTTGGTGGGTTATTTCATCTTACGACGGAAGAAATATTTTATTTAATGCAGCGTACGTTTTTTGTAGTTGGTATATCTTCTTTTTTACAAGGATGGATTGGACATAGACTACCAATTGCGGATGGGCCAGCTGGATCTTGGGTTGGTGTATTTACCGTACTTGCTTATGCAACGGCCGGACAGGATCAATTACATAGTACACTGCAAATTTTGGAATTAGGAATGATCATTTCCGGTGTTATTTTAATAGGATTAGGAGTAACTGGTTTTATTGGACGTATTTTATTTTTATTTACGCCGGTTGTGACAGGGACGTTTTTACTTTTATTATGTTTACAATTAAGTGGTGTATTTTTAAAAGGAATGCTAGGAATTACAGCTACTATTTCTCAAATTGATGGATTTACAGCAATAATCGCGTTTAGTATATTTCTGTTCGTTATTATACTATCTAATTTTGGAAAAGGTTTCGTTAAAAGTTATGCCGTTTTAATAGGATTAATTAGTGGGTGGATTATTTTTCTTATTGCAGGGAAAGTGACAATCCCATCTCAAGTAACTCATTTTGTACAACTTCCACAAATATTTGCTTGGGGTCTTCCAAAGTGGAATACAGGGATGGCTGTATCGAGTTTCGTTATGGTATGTATTTTAGTTTCAAATACAGTGGCAGCTATTATAGCGATTAATCAAGCTACGATTCATAAAGCGACTATTGAACAAAAACAGTTGAAGGATGGTACGTGGGTTGGAGGGATTTCACATATCATTTCTTCCGTATTTTCAACTGTAGGTGTCGTGCCGCTACCGGCGACAGCGGGATTTATACGTTTAACAAAACAAAAGTATATACGATCGTTCTTACTAGCATGTATATTACTAGTCGTAATGTCGCTGTTTCCGAGTATTATTCGTTACTTAGCATCGTTGCCATCCGCTGTCGCATCTGCAGTGTTAATGGCTTCGTTCGTACAGTTAATTGGAATTGGATTTAATAATATAAAACAAGTGCCGATGAGTGAAAGGAATATAACGATTTTAGGCGTTGCAGTATTATTTGGCAGCGGCGTTATGTTTTTACCGTCTGGAGCACTCCAATCATTGCCGTCTGTTATGCAATATATATTCGGGAATGGTTTATTTGTAGGTACAGTTGTAAGTATATTGCTAGAACAAATATGGCGCGTCGGAAAGTAAGTGGATAAAAAGAGTGTCCGCACTGTATAAAAGTCTAAAATAACATAGGAAATAAAGCCCATTTTTATTCACCACCTGCACATTTCGTTCATACAATATCTTGACTAAATAAACACCCAACTTACACATACACAGCTCTGGCTTAAGCAAGGAGGGTTATACCAGTTGAAGGAAAAAGCGTATCAATCTAAACCTTTACTCACAAAGAGAGAGAGAGAAGTATTTGAATTACTGGTTCAAGATAAAACAACGAAAGAAATTGCAGGTGAACTTTTTATAAGTGAAAAGACAGTTCGCAACCACATCTCAAACGCAATGCAAAAGCTAGGGGTTAAAGGACGTTCACAAGCAGTTGTTGAGCTTCTTCGCATGGGAGAGCTCGAACTATAAGAAAGCAGCCGACTTTTATATGAAAGGTCGGCTATTTTTCTGTTTGTTTCACGTGCTATATGAATGATAAAAACGTTTCATACATAAATAGGTAATAAGGAGGGGATATGTTGAAAAGGATACTGTTAGTTTCAACAAGTGCTCATGATATGAATGGACACCCGACTGGTTTGTGGCTGGAAGAGCTCGCAGCTCCTTATCTTTTATTTAAAAAAGCTAAGTTCGATGTTGATATTGTTTCTATAAAAGGCGGAAGAGTGCCGATTGATAGAGTATCTATTCCGAATGGCATACCTCGTGAATTTAAGCATGTCGCTTCTTTATTGCAAAATACGAGGGCGATTTCAACTGTCCATTCTTCAGAGTATGATGCGGTATTATTTGGTGGTGGACACGGGGCGATTGTAGATTTTCCAGGTAATCCATATGTAGCAAATTTAATTGAGAATATGTATAACAATAACCGGATCGTAGCGGCTGTTTGTCACGGGGTAAGTTCTTTAGTTGGTGTGAAAAATAAAGATGGTTCATTTTTTGTTGCCGGTAAGCGTATAACAGGTTATACAAACGATGAAGAAAAAGCTGTACATTTAGAAAAGCGAGTTCCATTTTTGCTAGAAAGTAAATTGAAAGAAGAAGGGGCCTTGTTTTATGTAGCTCCTAATTTTACGCCACATGTTGTAGTGGATGGTCGTTTAATTACAGGGCAAAATCCGCAGTCTAGTGTGGAAATAGGTAAAGCTATAAGAAGAGCTGTAAATAAATTATCGTCCTTTTAATTTCTGCTCATTTCTTCTTATCAATGGGAATGTCTTCTTTTCAAAAAAAGATGGAGTAATGAATATGCACTTTATATAGAAGAAACCGACTTTCGTATAGAAGGTCGGTTATTTTTCTGTCTTGCAAATTATGAAAAAAAGGAGCAAAATAAAAAAGGTACTAGTCTATACAGGTACAAATGAAAATTTTCATACAGAAGCAGTTTAAGTGAGCGAACTTAAAGTGTGTAAAATATAATGATAAAATAAGATGATGAATGAGAAAACGGGTGATGAAGTTGAATAGAGCAATCGGTGTTATCGATTCAGGAGTTGGTGGTTTAACTGTAGCGAAGGAATTAATTCGTCAGTTGCCGAAAGAGCGTATTATATATTTAGGGGATACAGCGCGTTGCCCTTATGGTCCACGTTCTCGAGAAGAAGTGCGTCAATTTACGTGGGAAATGACGGAGCATTTACTAGATTTAAATATCAAGATGTTAGTTATTGCGTGTAATACAGCAACTGCGGTTGTATTAGAAGAAATGCAGAAACAATTACCAATTCCGGTAGTGGGAGTTATTCACCCAGGATCACGTACAGCTTTAAAAGTGACAAATACGTATCATGTTGGGATTATTGGTACGATTGGAACGGTGAAAAGTGGTGCATACGAAGAAGCGTTAAAGTCTATTAATAACCGTGTTATGGTAGAAAGTTTAGCATGTCCGCCTTTCGTCGAACTTGTAGAAAGTGGGAATTTCGAAAGTGAAATGGCGTATGAAGTTGTAAGAGAAACATTGCAACCGCTGAAAAATACCGATATTGATACACTTATTTTAGGTTGTACACATTATCCAATTTTAGGTCCTGTTATTAAAAAGGTAATGGGAGATAAAGTGCAACTAATTAGTTCTGGTGATGAAACAGCGCGTGAAGTAAGTACAATTTTATATCATAGTAAAATGTTGAATGAGGGAGAGGAACAAAGTGATCATCTCTTCTTAACAACAGGGAAAATAGGCCTATTTAAAGAAATTGCATCAAAATGGTTCGGTCAGCCGATTGAAAATGTGAAGCATATTCATTTAGAAGAATAATAATAGAATTCATATAAGTGAACCCCTGAGAAATCAGGGGTTTTTTGTTTATCCCGCTATTTGCCGGGCAGTAAGACCATGCTGATTAAAGTTTCACTTTATAAGAAGCACAGCTTGTTCTAAATCGTGAAATAGCTCGTATACATAATAGTACAAACTTAGTTTTTAGGGGGGGAAGGCATGCCTAAATCCACTTTTAAATGGGTTATTGGTGCTACGGTAAGTGCTGTTTTATTAACAGGGTGCGGCTTCATAAATCAGGAGAAAGCGACCGAACAAATTGATCCACCAAAAAAAGTTACGTATACAGATGGTGAAAAGAAAGGGACGGCTAAAAATAAACAAGGGCAAACGATAAATAGAGAAATATACTTAGTTGATAAAAATGGATATGTTGTACCGCAAACAATCGCAATGCCTACTCCGAAAGCGAATGAAGTAATACAGCAAACGCTAGAATACCTTGTGAAAGATGGGCCGGTAACTGAGTTATTACCGAATGGGTTCCGTGCAGTCATTCCAGCAAATACATCGATGACTCTAGATTTGAAAAAAGATGGGACAGCAGTAATTGATTTCTCTAAAGAAATGAAAAACTATGCAAAAGAAGAAGAGCGTCAAATTGTTGAGTCAGTAGCGTGGACTTTGACTCAATTTAAAGAAATAAAACAAGTGCAGTTTCAGATAAATGGTGAAAAGTTAGCGAAGATGCCTGTCGCGGGTACACCGCTTGGAGAAGGGGTGAGTCGTGCGAATGGTATTAACTTTGATGATGAACAAGTAGCAGATGTAACAAATACAAAACCAGTTACGCTTTACTTTATGGCGCAAAATAATGATAAGCAGCAATATTATGTACCGGTAACACGCCGCGTTGTAGAGGGAAAAGAAAATGATTATGCAACCATTATAGATGAACTTGTAAAAGGACCGATTCATCAATCGCTCCTGAATGATTTTAACCCAGGAGTTAAGCTTATTACGAATCCAAAATTGCAAGACGGAAATCTTACATTAAACTTTAATGAAAATATATTTGTAAACCCAGATAAAAATATGGTTTCAAATTACGTATTGAAGTCGTTAGTTTTATCTTTGACAGAAAAGAAAGGCGTAAAAAGTGTTTCTATTGAGGTAAATGGTAAAGCAAATCTTATAGATGAAAAGGGCGGAAAGTTAATAAAACCTGTAGATCGTCCAGAAAACGTGAATACAGGTAGTTTTTAATCGTGGATAATTTGATATACTTAAGTAAGAAAGGGGAATTGCTTTTTGGGTTCCCCTTCTTTTATTGTATACATATCATACATTTAAATTTGGCTATACTAACAAGTAGTTATGAGGAGGTTATTTTTATGCGAGTAGATGGTAGAGAGAAAACAGAATTACGCCATATACATATTCATACGAATTATTTAAAACACCCAGAAGGATCAGTATTAATTGAAGTTGGGGATACAAAGGTAATTTGCTCAGCGACAATTGAAGAGCGTGTCCCACCGTTTATGCGCGGGGAAGGAAAGGGCTGGGTAACAGCTGAATACGCGATGATTCCGCGTGCAACAGAACAACGTACAATCAGGGAGTCAAGTAAGGGGAAAGTAACTGGACGTACAATGGAAATCCAGCGTTTAATTGGACGAGCATTACGTGCGGTAGTTGACTTAGAAGCACTTGGCGAGAGAACAGTTTGGATTGACTGTGATGTTATTCAAGCAGATGGTGGAACGAGAACAGCTTCTATTACAGGTGCATATGTAGCGATGGTATTAGCGTTTGAGAAGTTATTACAAGCAGAAAAAGTATCTAAAATTCCAGTAAAAGATTATTTAGCAGCAACGTCAGTGGGAATTGTGGAAGAGCAAGGTGTTGTTTTAGATTTAAACTATGCAGAAGATTCTAAAGCGGACGTTGATATGAACGTGATTATGACTGGAAAAGGTCAGTTTGTCGAAGTGCAAGGAACTGGAGAAGAAGCGACGTTTAGCAGAACACAGTTAAATGAACTACTTGATGCTGCGGAACAAGGCATTTTCCAACTAATTGACATGCAAAAAGAAGCGTTAGGTGACATCGTATCTCATATAGAGTAGAGGTGGAAAATATGAAACAAGTTGTTGTTGCGACAAAAAATATGGGGAAAGTGCGTGAGTTTGCTGAGTTATTTGAGCGCTTTGATTTAGAAGTGAAATCATTACACGATTTTCCTCATATTGAAGAAGTCGAAGAAACTGGTGAAACGTTTGAAGAAAATGCAATCTTAAAAGCAGATAGTTTGAGTAGACAGTTGGATTCTATCGTAATTGCGGATGATTCAGGTCTGATCGTAGATGCTTTGAACGGAAAACCAGGCGTGTATTCAGCTCGGTTTGCAGGAGAGCCGAAAGACGATCAAGCGAACATGGATAAAGTGTTACAAGAATTAAATGGAATTGACTTTGAAAAACGTAAAGCGCGTTTCTACTGTGCATTAGCAGTTGCATTCCCAGAAGCGGATAAAGAACCGGTCATTGTGAATGGAACGTGTGAAGGGTACATTTTAGAACAGCGCCGCGGGGAAAACGGCTTTGGATATGATCCAATCTTTTATGTAGAAGAATATAAAAAAGCGATGGCAGAACTAAGTTCAGATGAGAAAAATGCCATTAGTCACCGCGGACGTGCTCTTCGTAAGTTAGAAGAAAAAATTCCGGAATGGTTTTTAGGAGAATGAGGGAGAGAGATTGATGAAAGCTTTAATCGTAAGCGATAGTCATAGCTCTGTGAAGGAATTACAGCAGTTAAAAGAGAAATATGAAGGGAAAGTAGATGTCATGATCCATTGTGGTGATTCGGAGTTAACGCCTGCTCATGAAGAACTGCAAGGTTTCCATGTTGTAAAAGGAAATTGTGATTATGCTAACTTTCAAGATGAAATTGTAACTGACGTAGATGGCATTCGCTTCTTAGTTGTGCATGGACATCGTCATAACGTGAAAATGACTTTACAAACGTTAGCGTACTATGCAGAAGAAGTGGGGGCACAAGTTGCATGCTTCGGACATTCTCACGTATTAGGTGCGGAATTTATTGATGGAGTTTTATTTATCAATCCAGGAAGTATTTTATTACCACGTCAGCGTGTAGAAAAGACATTTGCCTTATTAGAAATGAATGAAAAACATATAGATGTTCGCTTTGAAACATTAGACGGACAACTAGTTGAACAAGCAGTTTTTAAAAGAGGATAAGAAAATTTATCCTCTTTTAAAAAAGGTGTTGACTTTATGTATGGATATACATATAATAAATATTGTCGATAGGGCAACAGCGCTAACGAAGAAAAATAAAATAACATATGCGGGTGTAGTTTAGTGGTAAAACAAGAGCCTTCCAAGCTCTGGTCGAGAGTTCGATTCTCTTCACCCGCTCCATGTCCCAGTAGCTCAGCCGGATAGAGCATACGCCTTCTAAGCGTACGGTCGGGAGTTCGAATCTCTCCTGGGACGCTAAGAAAACCTTGTTATCTTTTGATAACAAGGTTTTTTGTTTGTCTAAAAATTGATGTATGTGCAAGAGGTGTAAAAAATATAACGTAACATATAATAATTATTATATACAACAGATTAAAGTGCATTAAGAAAAGAGCGCCATTTATGCGCTCTATTTCTCTTGTTTAATTTAAAGAATCAATAGGCTTATGATGGAACTTAAATCCATATCTATATTATCCCAATTGTTCACTTAGAGTGTTATAAAACTTTTTATCATTCTAGTACGATTGAGCACCCCTTATCGGAACTTATCCCCGACAGTGTGTTACAATTAATAGAAGCGGAAAACGAGAATCTCCAATTGACTGGACGTGTGATTGGTTGGACAGTTTAAGAAGGTTGTATAAAAAAGGGAGATGGCGCAAAGATGGCGAGAGCAAAAGAGAATGATTTAACGGAGAAATTGGCAGAAGGTCAACGGAAATATGGTGACGGCAACTTTACAATACAGAACATCGGTGATGAAACTAACCCGAATTGGACTGTCGTAAAAAATGTGAGGAAGGGATCGGCAGGCATTCGCGAAGAGGAAGATATATTAAGACTGCGATCAAAATATATAAAATAGTACGGAAATGAGCGGGCCGAGAGTTCGAACCTCTCCTGGGACGCTAAAAAAACCTTGTTATCTTTTGATAACAAGGTTTTTTGTTTAGTTATTAATAAACTTCTCAAAGACAAAACCATAATCTTTCACATTATATTGTTTTTTCGTATCAACGAGCCAGTTAAAGGCGATTTCATTCATCTCTTTAAATTGCTCTGCTAAATTTACTTGTGCATTTGAGATACGGCTAAAAGCGTTAGATGCCATATCTAGACTTTTATGTGCATACTGCAATGTAATATCGTTGTCGTATGAAATTTCTTCTATTTTAAGTAAAGCCTTATATAAATCTTTTAATTCTTCAATGTGTTTTTTATGAACATCAATTGAATAATGCTCATCTCCCATTTGAAACTTAATTTCTACATCTAAATCAATCGTTCCGGCAGTTTCAAGTGCTACGTTTTTAATTTGATATTTACTATAGCTAAAGCGGCGTAGTGTACGTTTTTTACTTGTTGCGCTTGTGCCATCTAGGTGGATTAATCCTTTGTTTGTGAAACAATATTCATCTGATTTTGATTTAATTAGAAAATAAATTTTCTCTCCATCTTCATGCATCACGTAATCATCAGCATCAACCTTATCGTAATCTTTCGGTGTAATGACAGACCCTACATCGCTTAGTCCTAATACATCTGCAGCCATTTTTTTAAACATATATAATCCCCCTTTTAAATTCTTAATTATACAAAAATATATTAACATGATTTTAACAAAATGTTTTCTTGTAAGGCGAAAATATTTGAAGGTAAGTTAAGAAAAATAACGAATATTATTTCGATCCTAAATTATTTAATAAATCCATTAGTTTGAGAGTTGATTCTCCGAAAAATTATCAAGAGAAAAAGTTAATGTTGCAAGTGATTATAGAGAAATTCCATGAAAGCACCTCAAGCGATAGGAGGTGTTTTTCTAACCCTTTTGAAATCTTACAATTCTGTAAGGTAACTGTAAGGTAGTTCGATGGTAAGAATTTGCTAATCTTTTATAATGAAGGTAACAACGATAAAACGAGGAGGAAGAAATGATGAAGGGATTAGTTGTAACAGGCTTAACAGTTGCTTTTGGATTTGTAGCGTATGAGAAATTAACGTATGTAGTTGATGTTGTAAAACATTTAATCGCTTAGTAAAAAAAACTACCATGAGAGGGAAAGGGAATGAGTGAATGAATGGAATGGTTATTTGGAATTATAGGTACTTGTAGTGTAGTGTTATTGTTCTTTGTCCCGAGTGGTATACTTAGTTCGACAACGAGTTTGTTTTTCTTAAGTTTGTTTGCTTGCACGATGCTTATTATTATGTTTTTAATGAAGCGAAGTAAGCCAATCTTCTATTTTAGCATGATTGTTATGGCAATTATTGTTCTCCAAATTATTACCCTTGTAATATACCCCACAATTATAAAAGCTTTCCATTAATGATGAATCCTCTGCGTCTGTTGCTGAGGATTTTTATTTGTATAATTTTGATTTTTTAATAAAGATTTAGCTGTATTGAAATATAAAAATAGAATATTTTTATATTTCAAACAAAAGGTTTTAGATTGTTGTGTTCTTATTACGCATTTGATATATTTACTTTGAAGATCATTAAAATCTAGAAAAAGAGGCGGACGTATGGATAAAAAAGAAAATACGGTCGTATTGTTTCCGCAACTATCAGAACGCTATATTGATGAAGGCTTTTTAGCGCTGAAAGAGCGGGAATTCGAAGATGCATTGCGCTGCTTTGAAATATTACGTCAGTATAATGCAGAAACGGAACAAACGGAATTAGCTTCCGTTATTTGTTTGCTGGAATTAAAACGTATGGAAGAAGCGAAAGACAAATGTGAACAGTTGCTTGAAACAGGAGCTGTCTTATTTGGTGATATTCTTGAAACGTATGTGACGATTTTAGTTCAAACAAATGATTATGAAGGCGTTATTGAAACTGTTGAAAAAGTTTTGCGAACGAAAGATATAATGCCTGAGCAAAAGGAAAAATTAGCGCAACTCGCTTTATTTGCAGAAGGTATGCTAAATGAAGAAGACACGTCGCTAATTGATTCAAATTTCGAATTGGATGAATTTACTAAGGAGATTTTTGGAGAAAACTTTGGGCAAAAGCTGAGAGCGATTCAACAGATTTCGTTAAAAGACTTGGATCTCGCATTACCTGTTTTAAAGAAATTTTTAATAGACGAAAAGCAACATCCTTATTTGAAAACTTCTATTTTGTATAAAATGATAGAAAATCAAGTAGAAGAAGAGATAGAAGTAGAAAAGTTTGGAAATAGGGTTAAAGTGATTCCAGCATTTACAGGTCATAATGAGGAGCAATCCGATAACATTATACATACATTATCAAGCCGATTGGAGCAAAATTATCCCGATATATTTAGTGCGATGGTTGTATATTGGAAAGAATTACAAATTAGCGTTTTCCCATTTGCACTATTAATGGATAAAGTAGAGATTTGGGCTGCTGTTTTAGAGAGAATTGGAAGAAAACGTTTCGGATTGGCTATTGATGAAGAAGAACTTATGACAGCATATAATATTGAATTAGAAGAGTTTCATATTGCCTATCAATGGTTATTGCGTGTTGAAAGAGAAGGATATTTGCCCGTATAATTATGAAAAAGAATCGTTCAGTTCTTGAAACGAGCATATTCTATGTTATAATGTAAGGGTTGCAAAAGGCAGAAATCTGCCTGTTTGTAAGAGAAGAGAAGTGTAATTCTCTTACTTAATATGTTTCATATTAGTCTCGAACAAAATATACCGTAGTTGTCTTTTAGACAACTAGTAGATTGGAACATTATATCTGAAAGCATTTGCTAGAGGATTATTTGTACATTTATTATTTCGAAAGAGAGATAATGAATATTTTGATCTATAAAGGTATGTGCATACATTATTATAGTTGGAGGGAAAGAATAAATGGCTGCAAAATGGGAAAAATTAGAAGGTAACGTAGGCGTTTTAACAATTGAAGTTGATGCTAAAGAAGTAAACAACTCTATCGACGCTGCGTTCAAAAAAGTAGTAAAAACAATCAACGTACCAGGTTTCCGTAAAGGAAAAATGCCTCGTCCGTTATTCGAACAACGCTTTGGTATCGAATCTTTATACCAAGATGCTTTAGATATCATCTTACCAAAAGCATACGGTGAAGCAATCGATGAAGCTGGTATCTTCCCAGTTGCTCATCCTGAAATCGATATTGAGAAGTTCGAAAAAAATGCTAACCTTATCTTCACTGCAAAAGTTACAGTGAAACCTGAAGTTAAATTAGGTGAGTACAAAGGTTTAGCAGTAGAAAAAGTTGAAACAACTGTAACTGACGAAGATGTAGAGAATGAAGTAAAAGCTTTACAAGAGCGTCAAGCTGAACTAGTTGTTAAAGAAGAAGGAACTATTGAAAATGGTGATACAGCTGTAATCGACTTCGAAGGTTTCGTTGATGGCGAAGCATTTGAAGGCGGAAAAGGCGAAAACTATTCTCTTGCAATCGGTTCTGGTACTTTCATCCCAGGTTTCGAAGAGCAAGTAATTGGTCTTAAATCTGGTGAGTCTAAAGACGTTGAAGTATCATTCCCAGAAGAGTACCATGCTGCTGAATTAGCTGGCAAACCAGCAACATTCAAAGTAACAATTCACGAAATCAAAACAAAAGAACTTCCTGAGTTAAACGACGAGTTCGCTAAAGAGGCTGACGAAGAAGTTGCAACTCTTGATGAATTAAAAACAAAACTTCGTACAAACTTAGAAGAAGGCAAAAAGCACGAAGCTGAGCACAAAGTACGTGACGAAGTAGTAGAATTAGCTGCTGCTAACGCTGAAATCGATATTCCAGAAGCTATGATCGACACTGAGTTAGATCGTATGGTTCGTGAATTCGAGCAACGTTTAAGCCAACAAGGTATGAACCTTGAGCTTTACTACCAATTCACAGGTACTGATGCTGACAAATTAAAAGAGCAAATGAAAGAGGATGCACAAAAACGTGTAAGAATCAATCTTGTTCTTGAAGCTATCATTGAAGCTGAAAACATCGAAGTTACTGAAGAAGAAGTAACTGCAGAAGTTGAAAAAATGGCTGAAATGTACGGTATGCCAGTAGACGCTATCAAGCAAGCTCTTGGAAGCGCAGACGCTTTATCTGAAGATCTTAAAGTGCGTAAAGCTGTAGACTTCTTAGTAGAAAACGCTGCATAATAAAATAACAAGGCGCGATTTTAATCGTGCCTTGTTTTATAAATATAGAAATATATTTATAAAACTTTTCGATGAAGAAGGAAAAGTTCCTTTATAAGTCGAATATACATATTTCAAAAGTTTTAAAAACTTTTTATTTGTACATAACTAGTCATATTATTTGTATTTCTCGCTACGTAGTGACATAATATGTATTTACATACGATACATTTATCGTGTACATACGAAGGCAAGAGGTTAGCACTTTGTAAGGGGTGTGAAAATATGTTTAAATTTAATGATGAAAAAGGGCAATTAAAATGTTCTTTCTGTGGTAAAACACAAACGCAAGTTCGAAAGTTAGTTGCAGGTCCAGGTGTTTACATTTGTGACGAGTGTATCGAGCTTTGTACTGAAATTGTACAAGAGGAGCTTGCGAAGGACGAAGAAGTAGAATTCAAAGATGTACCGAAACCGGTAGAAATTCGTGAAATCTTAGATGAGTATGTCATCGGACAAGATAACGCGAAAAAAGCACTAGCGGTAGCGGTATATAACCATTACAAACGTATTAATTCTAACAGCAAAATTGATGATGTAGAATTAGCGAAGAGTAATATTTCACTTATTGGGCCAACAGGTAGTGGTAAAACATTATTGGCACAAACATTAGCGCGTATTTTAAATGTTCCATTTGCAATCGCGGACGCAACATCTTTAACAGAAGCTGGATACGTTGGGGAAGATGTAGAAAACATTTTACTAAAACTAATTCAAGCGGCTGATTATGATGTAGAAAAAGCAGAAAAAGGAATTATTTATATTGATGAGATTGATAAAGTGGCACGTAAGTCCGAAAATCCATCAATTACACGTGATGTATCTGGTGAAGGTGTACAGCAGGCACTTCTGAAAATTTTAGAAGGTACTGTAGCAAGCGTTCCACCTCAAGGTGGTCGTAAGCATCCGCATCAAGAATTCATTCAAATTGATACAACGAATATCCTATTCATTTGTGGTGGAGCGTTTGATGGCATTGAGCCAATTATTAAACGTCGCCTTGGTGAAAAAGTAATTGGATTTGGTTCAGAGAAGAAAAATGCTGATGTAAATGAAAAGCATGTTCTATCTCACGTATTACCAGAGGACCTTTTAAGATTTGGTTTAATTCCAGAGTTTATCGGTCGTCTTCCAGTTATTGCGAACCTAGAGCCACTTGATGAAGATGCTCTTGTTGATATTTTAACGAAACCGAAAAATGCACTTGTTAAGCAATTCCAAAAACTGTTGGAGCTTGACGATGTTGAGTTAGAGTTTGAAGAAGGCGCACTGATTGAGATTGCGAAAAAAGCAATTGAACGTAAAACAGGTGCTCGTGGACTTCGTTCTATTATTGAAGGCTTAATGCTTGATGTAATGTTTGAACTTCCATCTCGCAAAGATATCGAGAAGTGTATTCTTACGAAAGAAACAGTAGCTGATAATGAGCCACCGAAATTGGTGCTACAAGACGGTACTGTACTTGATACAAAAACATCTGCATAATGCGAAAGAGAAACAGCAATTTTTATAATTGCTGTTTTTCTTTATGTTTAGCTACGTTCTTCCGCGGAAATACTAAATGATAAAACATTGCGGGAGGAAATAAATGATGAGCTGGACAAATATATTTTTACTTGTTCAACTTGTTTTTGGTGTAATTGTCGGATTATATTTTTGGCACTTACTTCGAAATCAGCGAACACAAAAAGTTTCAATTGATCGAGAATCAAAAAAAGAATTAGAACAGCTTCGTAAAATGCGTGAGATTTCTCTAACAGAGCCGCTTGCGGAAAAGGTGCGCCCTACATCCTTTTTAGATATTGTAGGGCAAGAAGACGGGATTAAGTCGTTAAAAGCGGCTCTTTGTGGTCCGAATCCGCAACATGTAATCATATATGGCCCGCCAGGTGTCGGAAAGACAGCGGCAGCGCGTCTTGTATTAGAAGAGGCGAAACGAAATCCGAAATCTCCATTTCGTACGAATGCAACATTTATCGAACTTGATGCGACGACAGCTCGGTTTGATGAACGTGGTATTGCAGATCCTTTAATTGGCTCGGTTCATGATCCGATTTATCAAGGTGCTGGTGCGATGGGGCAAGCAGGTATTCCACAACCGAAAAAAGGCGCAGTAACAGATGCACATGGTGGTATTTTGTTTATTGATGAAATTGGTGAACTACATCCGATTCAAATGAACAAAATGTTAAAGGTGTTAGAAGATCGAAAAGTATTTTTAGAAAGTGCGTACTATAGTGAAGAGAATACGATGATTCCAACGTATATACATGATATTTTTCAAAAAGGTTTACCAGCAGATTTCCGCTTAGTTGGAGCGACAACACGTTCACCAGAGGAAATTCCACCTGCTATTCGGTCTCGTTGCTTAGAGGTATTTTTCCGTGAGCTAGATACAGAAGAAATTCAAAAAGTAGCGAAGAATGCAGCCGACAAAGTGGAAATGCAAATCGGTGAGAACGGTATTGAAATGATTGGTATGTATGCAAGGAATGGACGAGAAGCAATTAATCTCGTGCAAATCTCTGCTGGTATGGCGATAAATGAAGAACGTTCTTTCATTAAAGATGAAGATATAGAGTGGGTTGTTCATTCAAGTCAGCTTGCACCGAAATATGAAAAACGTATTTACCCTATTCCGAGGATCGGTCTTGTAAACGGACTTGCTGTATACGGACCGAATACAGGAGCGTTATTAGAAATAGAAGTAACAGCAATCACGGCGAAAGATAAAGGGTCGGTAAATGTTACCGGTATTGTAGAAGAGGAAAGTATTGGTAGCCAAACGAAATCAATTCGTCGTAAAAGTATGGCGAAAGGTTCTGTAGATAATGTATTAACAGTACTTCGTTCTTTAGATGTGTTGCCAGAAGGGTACGATATACATATTAATTTTCCAGGTGGTATCCCGATCGATGGTCCTTCTGCAGGGATTGCTATGGCAACGGGTGTTTACTCAGCCGTGCATCGTACATATGTGAATAATGAAGTGGCGATGACGGGTGAAATAAGTATACATGGAGAAGTGAAGCCTATTGGTGGTGTATACGCAAAAATAAAGGCTGCGAAAAAAGCAGGAGCTAAGAAAGTCATTATTCCTGCTGAAAACATGCAACCGTTTTTGTACACAATAAAGGGAATTGAAATCATTCCTGTTCGTAAGTTAAAAGAAGTATTTGAGCTAACATTTATGCAGGAAAATATGCATCGAGAGCTTGATGTACATACTACTGTAGACGAAACAGATGCACAATCCATGTGAGAATGAATGATAATAAAATTTGCCAGACTTCGTTTAAGTTTGTATGCTTAAGCGGAGTCTTTTTTTCTTTTCATAAGGGAGAAAAAACAAGGGATTTACAATTGCTCAGAATCTCTGCAATTGCATCTAGATGTATTGTAATATAAAATAGTTGAACAGGAGTTTAATTTATTATGGAGGTGCTATGTCTAGTATGAATACGAATGAAAGAATCGTACCCCTCCTACCATTAAGAGGCGTTCTCGTATATCCAACGATGGTTCTGCATCTTGATGTAGGACGTGATAAATCGATACAGGCACTAGAGCAGGCGGCAATGGATGAAAATATCATCTTTTTAGCGATGCAAAAAGAAATGAATATCGATGATCCGAAAGAAGATGACATATATAGTGTAGGTACAGTGGCGAAAGTGAAGCAAATGTTAAAATTGCCGAACGGTACGCTTCGTGTCCTTGTAGAAGGTTTACATAGAGCAGAAGTAGTAGAGTTTATCGAGGAAGAAAATGTAGTACAAGTTTCTATTAAAACGGTAACTGAAGAAGTGGAAGATGATTTAGAAGAGAAAGCTCTTATGCGTACGTTACTGGAGCATTTCGAACAATATATTAAAGTTTCGAAAAAAGTATCAAATGAAACATTTGCAACGGTAGCTGATGTAGAAGAACCAGGAAGACTAGCTGATTTAATTGCTTCTCACTTGCCAATTAAAACGAAACAGAAACAAGAAATTTTAGAGATTGTATCTGTGAAAGAACGATTACATACACTTATTTCAATTATTCAAGATGAACAAGAGTTACTTAGTTTAGAAAAGAAGATTGGACAAAAAGTGAAACGTTCAATGGAACGCACGCAAAAAGAATATTTCTTACGTGAGCAAATGAAGGCGATTCAAACTGAACTTGGCGATAAAGAAGGTAAGGGCGGGGAAGTTGAAGAACTTCGTGAGAAAATTGAACAGTCAGGAATGCCTGAAGAAACAACGAAGGCTGCACTGAAAGAATTAGATCGTTATGAAAAGCTACCAGCAAGTTCTGCGGAGAGCGGTGTTATTCGCAATTATATTGATTGGTTATTAGCACTTCCGTGGACAGAAGCGACAGAGGATATGATTGATCTTGTTCATTCTGAAGAGATTTTAAACAAAGATCATTACGGTCTTGAAAAAGTAAAAGAGCGAGTGCTTGAATATTTAGCTGTACAAAAATTGACGAACTCATTAAAAGGACCTATCCTTTGTTTAGTAGGCCCTCCAGGGGTCGGGAAAACTTCGTTAGCTCGTTCAATTGCGACATCATTAAATCGTAATTTTGTCCGTGTATCCCTTGGTGGTGTGCGTGATGAATCTGAAATTCGTGGTCACCGTCGTACATACGTTGGAGCAATGCCGGGACGCATTATTCAAGGTATGAAAAAGGCGAAAACAGTTAATCCAGTCTTCTTATTAGATGAGATTGATAAAATGTCTAACGATTTCCGTGGCGATCCATCAGCAGCATTACTTGAAGTGTTAGATCCAGAACAAAATCATAACTTCAGTGATCATTACATTGAAGAACCATATGATCTATCGAAAGTTATGTTTGTAGCAACCGCTAATACACTTTCAAGTATTCCGGGTCCATTACTTGACCGTATGGAAATTATTTCGATTGCTGGGTATACAGAACTGGAAAAGGTGCACATTGCTCGAGAGCATTTATTGCCGAAACAATTAAAAGAGCATGGCTTACGAAAAGGTAATTTACAAGTACGTGATGAAGCGCTTCTTGAAATTATTCGTTATTATACACGTGAGGCTGGTGTTCGTACGCTAGAGCGCCAAATTGCAAAAGTTTGTCGTAAAGCAGCGAAAATTATCGTTACAGCGGAACGTAAACGTATTGTTGTGACAGAGAAAAATATTGTAGATTTACTTGGTAAACACATATTCCGTTATGGGCAAGCAGAGAAAACAGACCAAGTCGGAATGGCAACCGGGTTAGCTTATACAGCAGCGGGCGGCGATACACTTGCAATTGAAGTGTCCGTAGCGCCAGGTAAAGGGAAATTAATTTTAACAGGGAAACTTGGGGATGTTATGAAAGAATCAGCACAAGCTGCGTTTAGCTATATTCGTTCTCGTGCCGAAGAGCTTCATATTGATCCAAATTTCCATGAGAAAAATGATATTCATATTCACGTTCCAGAAGGAGCAGTTCCAAAAGATGGACCGTCAGCAGGTATTACGATGGCAACGGCACTTATTTCTGCACTAACAGGTATTCCTGTAAGTAAAGAAGTTGGTATGACAGGTGAAATTACACTTCGTGGCCGTGTATTACCAATTGGTGGATTGAAAGAAAAAACATTAAGTGCTCATCGCGCAGGCTTAACAAAAATTATTTTGCCAGCAGAGAACGAGAAAGATTTAGATGATATTCCAGAAAGCGTAAAAGAAAATCTTACGTTTGTGCTTGCATCTCATTTAGACGAAGTATTGGAGCACGCATTAGTAGGAGTGAAACAATGAAAGTAACAAAAGCAGATATTGTAATTAGTGCTGTTAAACCAGAACAATATCCAGACAGTGATTTACCAGAAATTGCATTAGCAGGTCGTTCAAATGTCGGGAAGTCTTCCTTCATTAATAAAATTTTAAATCGTAAAAAGTTAGTACGTATTTCTTCTAAACCAGGAAAAACGCAAACGCTGAACTTTTTCTTAATCAATGAAATGATGCATTTTGTTGACGTTCCAGGTTATGGATATGCGAAAGTATCTAAAACGGAACGTGCAGCATGGGGCAAGATGATTGAAACGTACTTTACAACACGTGAGCAATTAGATGCAGCTGTATTAGTAGTAGATTTACGTCACCAACCAACAAACGATGATGTGATGATGTATGATTTCTTAAAGCATTATGAAATTCCAACAATTATTATTGCGACGAAAGCCGATAAAATTCCGAAAGGGAAATGGCAAAAGCATTTAAAAGTTGTAAAAGAAACGCTTGCTGTTGAAATTGGCGATGAAATCGTTCTATTCTCTTCTGAAACAGGACTTGGAAAAGAAGAAGCGTGGAAGGCAATTCATAAAATGACAAAAACAAAAAACGCGTGACGAATGTCGCGCGTTTTTTGTTTGTATAAATTTTTAGCGTACGTTTAATGTTACTTCAATATTCCCTCGTGTTGCTTTAGAGTACGGACATACACCGTGAGCGGCTTCTACAAGTTCTTGTGCTTCGGCATGAGAAACGCCAGCGACATGTACGTCAAGTACAGCAGATAGTCCGAAACCACCATCTGTATCTTTTCCGATAGAAACGTGAGCAGTTACTTCTGTACTTTCCACTTTCACTCGTTTTGTACGAATGACAAGTTGCAATGCACTATCAAAACAAGCGGCATAACCAGCGGCAAATAGTTGCTCAGGGTTTGTTGCTTCCCCGCCAGCACCACCTAATGCTTTCGGCATTTTTACATCAAGATTTAATATGCCATCATCTGAAACTACTTTCCCGTTTCTTCCACCTGTTGCTGTTACTGAAGCAGTATATAATTTATCCATGTTTATTCCCCTTTTCTATCATTTATTGTTTTCATTGTTTCAATTAGTTTATTTAATTGGGTTAATAAAGAACGATACTCTTGCTCTCTAATTCCTAAATTTGTAGCCATCGTTTTCGGTAATGAACAAGCCTTTTCTTTTAAATCTTTACCTTGTTCTGTTAATTCAATACAAACTTTTCGCTCATCTTCTTTTGAACGAACACGTTTTACAAGGTTTAATGATTCCATCCGTTTTAGCATAGGTGTTAACGTGCCGGAATCTAGAAATAGACGTTCTCCAATTTCTTTTACTGTTAGTCCGTCTTGTTCCCATAGTACAAGTAAAGTAATGTACTGAGGGTACGTAATACCCATTTCGTCTAAATACGGTCGATAAAAACGTGTAACCTCTCTAGAACAGGCGTAAATAGAAAAACAAAGTTGGTTATCTAGATGCAAAGAATCTTCTATCATGAATAACTCCTTTCTTTTTAAATTGTGCACAATTTAATTTTGTAAAACCAATATAACGAAAAATAAATACAATGTCAAATACATTGTATTGAGAAAGTGTGTGCTATATTTTGGAACAATCATACATATTTTCCTTCATGATGAAAGAAGATAGGAAAGATGATGTTATAATTTATATGGAATAGTTTCCATCACTTGATTATGAGGACTTTTTTTGGTAACGTACAAATAGAGTTATTAATTTATAATCATTATAAAGTAGGGAGCTTTTTATTAGTTTTACTGAATCTCCTTTATTACATACGGAGAATATATAAAAAATAATCGGTTGTTCACACGATTGTCAGATTCATAAGAGGAAAGTTGTATTATGATAGTAGATAAAGTGATAAAACGGGTGAAGGGGGACATGCTGCGTGCATATTCTTGTTGTTAGTGTAAATTATCGAACAGCCCCTGTAGAATTTCGTGAGAAACTCACATTTCAGGCAGCAGAGCTAGAACAAGCAATGACTACATTACAAAGTCAAAAGAGCGTGTTAGAAAATGTCATTGTATCAACTTGTAATCGCACTGAGATTTATGCTGTTGTCGATCAATTACACACGGGACGGTATTATATTAAGAAATTTTTAGCTGATTGGTTTCAGCTTGAAATAGAAGAAGTCGCACCATATTTAACTATTTTTGAACAAGATGGTGCAATAGATCATTTATTCCGCGTAACGTGCGGTTTAGATTCTATGGTAGTTGGAGAAACGCAGATTTTAGGTCAAATAAAAGATAGCTTTTTAGAAGCGCAACAAGTAAAAGCGACAGGTACAATTTTTAATGAATTGTTTAAGCAAGTCATTACGTTAGCAAAACGTGCTCACTCAGAAACAACAATTGGTGAGAGTGCAATGTCTGTTAGTTATGCTGCTGTTGAACTTGGAAAGAAAATATTTGGTGAGTTAACAGATTGTCATGTACTTATTCTTGGTGCTGGTAAAATGGGAGAACTTGCATTACAAAATTTATACGGAAGCGGTGCTCGTAAAGTAACCGTTATGAATAGAACGCTTTCAAAAGCGGAAGTAATGGCTGAGAAATATATGGGACATGCAAAATCTTTAAGTGAATTACAATGTGCATTATTAGAAGCGGACATTTTAATTAGTTCCACTGGTGCATCAGAGTATGTCATTACGAAAGAGATGATGACAAAGGTAGAGAAAATGCGCTCTGGTCGTCCTTTATTTATGGTTGATATTGCAGTGCCACGTGATATTGATCCAGCAATTGATGAGTTAGAAGGTTCTTTCTTATATGACATTGATGATCTGCAAGGAGTAGTGGAAGCAAATCGTGCGGAGCGTTTGAAAGAAGCAGAGAAAATTCAATTTATGATTGAAGAGGAAATTGTTCTATTTAAAACGTGGTTAAGTACACTTGGTGTTGTTCCGTTAATAGCAGCTCTTCGTGATAAGGCACTTGTAATTCAAAGCGAAACGATGGAAAGTCTTGAACGAAAAATACCAAATCTTAGTGATCGTGAGAAAAAAGTAATTAGTAAGCATACGAAAAGTATTATTAACCAATTATTAAAAGACCCAATTTTAGTAGCAAAAGAAATAGCTGCTGAAGAGGGAGCGGGCGAAAAATTAGCGTTATTTGCAAAGATTTTTGATTTAGAAACGGAAGAAGTAGAGAGTCGTGCGGAAGAAGTAGAACATAAAAGAGTGTGGACACCATCCGTTCCATCTTTATAATTTGGAAGGATGATCGGATGAGTTTTTTAAATAACAGTATTATTTATCATATTGCAATTATTTTATATGCTTGTAGCATTAGTTTATATTTTATAGATTATTTCCAAAGTAACCGAAAGGCGAACCGATTTGCTTTTTGGTTACTTTCGATTGTATGGGTATTGCAGTCTATTTTTATGTTGCTTAGGGCGACAGATTCAGAAACGAATCCCATTTTAACTTTATTATCAGGGATTTATTTTTATGTTTGGTTATTGATTACGATGTCGTTAGTCATAAATCGATTTATGCGCGTTGACTTTTTAGTCTTCTTTACAAATGTTGTAGCATTTGGCGTAAGCGCCTTTTCTATTTTTACACCGCTCGGAAAGATGTCGCCAGTACTTGCAGAGCAATTAGTTTCAGAACTTGTATACGTGCATGTTGGAATGGCGATTATTTCTTATGCAACGTTTACGGTATCGTTTATTTTTTCTATTATGTATTTACTGCAATATCGCCTATTAAAAAAGAAAAAGTGGAATGCGAGATTAAGAAGGTTAGGGAATTTGCCGAAGCTTGAATCTACGTCTTACGGGTTAAATTTATTTTCTGTTCCATTTTTCTTACTAGCAATTTTATTAGGATGCATATGGGGATATACAAAATTGGACAATTTTCATTGGTATGATACGAAAGTAATCGGTTCGTTTGTCGTTCTATTTGTATATTGTACGGGCTTGTATTTACGAGCGGCAGATGTGTTGCAAGGGAAGAAAATTGTACTGTGGAATGTAGGGGCCTTTCTCGTAATGCTAGTTAACATTTTTCTATTAAGTAGTTTATCTAATTTCCACTTTTGGTATTTATAATGAGGAGAGAGAATTATGCGCAAAATTATTGTAGGTTCACGAAAGAGTAAGCTAGCATTGACGCAAACAAACTGGTTTATTGATCAGTTAAAAGCACTTGGTTTACCATATGAATTTGAAGTGAAAGAAATTGTCACTAAAGGTGATGTGATTTTAGATGTTACTCTTTCAAAAGTAGGCGGAAAAGGTTTGTTCGTTAAAGAAATTGAACATGCGTTACTTATGAAAGAAATCGATATGGCTGTACATAGTATGAAAGATATGCCAGCCGTACTTCCAGAAGGATTAATGATTGGCTGTACACCAAAGCGTGTTGACCCTCGTGATGCTTTTATTTCTAAAAGCGGAGAATCATTTAAAGATTTAGCAGAAGGTGCGATTTTAGGAACGAGTAGTTTAAGACGTAGTGCACAGTTATTAGCTGCGAGACCAGATTTACAAGTGAAATGGATTCGCGGAAATATCGATACACGTTTACGTAAATTAAAAGAAGAAGATTATGATGCAATTATTTTAGCGACAGCTGGATTACAAAGAATGGGCTGGGATGATGAAGTGATTACAGAACATTTAGATGAAACGTTATGTGTACCAGCTGTAGGACAAGGTGCATTAGCGATTGAATGTCGTAAGGACGATAACGATTTATTACAGTTGTTATCGCATATGAATGATGCTGTAACAGAGAGAACAGTGGCAGCGGAGCGAGTATTTCTTCATAAACTTGAAGGTGGATGTCAAGTTCCGATCGCTGGATATGCAACTCTTACAAAGGATGATGCAATCGAATTAACAGCTCTTGTCGGTTCTATGGACGGCTCTGTTTTATTAAAAGAGACAGTGGTAGGCGTTGAACCAAAGGAAGTAGGGCTAGAGGCTGCGGACCGTTTAATTAAACAAGGCGCAAAAGAACTCATTCTTGCTGCAAATAAGGGACAACAATAAATATGAATGCTCTTGCTGGCAAAACAGTATTGATTACACGTGCCCAGCATCAAGCGAAACAAATGAGTGTAGCAGTGAAAGAACGGAGCGGAATTCCATTGGAAATTCCGCTTTTGCGTATGGAAGGCACATCTCATAGGCGAATTCACCATACAGCAAGGCAGCTACATTCGTATGACTGGGTTATTTTTACGAGTAAAAATGGTGTAACTTTTTTTCTGGATGGTTTAGAAAAGAAACTACCATTAACTATTAAAATCGCTGCGGTAGGCGTGAAAACAAAATTAGAGTTAGAAAAAAGGGGCTATCAAGTTCATTTTGTTCCAACCTCATTTGTTGCAGAAGTGTTTGCCGAAGAGTTTCTAAAAGAATTAAGTGGAAACGAGCGTATTTTATTTCCGAAAGGGAATTTAGCGAGAGATGTAATTCCAGTTAAACTTCGGGGAATTGGTGTTTCTCTAGATGAGCTAATCGTATACGGTACGAAAGTAAATGTAGAGAAAAAACAAGAACTTATAACAGCATTGAAAGTAAGGAAAGTAAATGTTATTACATTTACGAGTCCTTCAACTGTTGATAGTTTTGTTCGTTTACTGGAGGGCACAAACTGGAGAGAATGGACAAAAAAATGTACAATTGCTTGTATAGGGCCTATTACGGAAAAAGAAGCGAACCTTTATTTTCCGCATGTTATTGTGCCGAAAGAGTACACTGTAGAAGCATTACTACAATGCATTTGTGAATCTATAAAGTGAAACTTTAATTAGTGGGAGGTTCATTCCCCACTAATTATTAGCCCTCACCAATTGGGCGTTTAGGGGCAGTTGATTTCCCATCTAACTTCTTTGCTCTAGCCGAATTTTGAGATGGGAGTCTTACTGCCCGTTAACGCGGGACAAAATAAAAGAATGGGGATAGAAATTTATGAACTCTTTACAATTTAATCGTCATCGTCGCTTAAGACAAAGCGGGGGCATGCGTGCGCTTGTGCGTGAAACGTTTTTACATACGGAAGATTTTATTTACCCTATTTTTGTATTAGAAGGAGAGAATGTTCGTAATGAAGTTCCTTCTATGCCGGGCGTATATCAAATCTCTTTAGATTTATTGCAAGCTGAAATGCAAGAGGTTGTTGATTTAGGTATTCGTTCTGTTATTGTATTTGGTTTACCTGCTGAAAAGGATGAAGTTGGATCATCAGCATATTGTGATCATGGAATTGTACAGCGTGCCATTAAGCAAATTAAAGGTGAGTTCCCTGAGTTAGTAGTAGTTGCAGATACATGTTTATGTCAATTCACAAGCCATGGTCATTGCGGTGTAATTGAAGATGGTATTATTTTAAATGACGAGTCTCTTGCAGTACTTGCGAAAACAGCTGTAAGCCAAGCGAAAGCAGGAGCGGACATTATTGCGCCATCAAACATGATGGACGGATTCGTAACAGCAATTCGCCATGCGTTAGATGAGAATGGTTTTGGACACGTACCAGTTATGTCGTACGCTGTGAAATATTCATCAGCATTTTATGGACCGTTCCGTGATGCTGCACACGGCGCGCCGCAATTTGGTGACCGTAAAACATATCAAATGGACCCAGCGAACCGTATGGAGGCATTCCGTGAAGCAGAATCAGATGTAATGGAAGGTGCTGATTTCTTAATTGTAAAGCCAGCTCTTTCTTACTTAGATATCATTCGTGATGTGAAAAATAACTTTAATTTACCAATCGTTGCTTACAACGTAAGTGGTGAATATTCAATGATTAAAGCGGCAGCGCAAAATGGTTGGATTAATGAAAAAGAAGTTGTGCTTGAAAAATTAATTAGCATGAAACGTGCAGGAGCAGACTTAATTATTACGTATCATGCGAAAGATGCAGCAAAATGGTTACAAGAAGGAGGCGCTAAATAATGAAAAAGTTTGATAAATCGATTGCGGCGTTTGAAGAGGCACAAGACTTAATGCCTGGTGGCGTAAATAGCCCTGTTCGTGCCTTTAAATCTGTTGGTATGAATCCATTGTTTATGGAGCGTGGAAAAGGCTCTAAAGTATATGATATTGATGGAAATGAATACATCGATTACGTATTATCATGGGGTCCTTTAATTCATGGTCATGCAAATGATCGTGTTGTTGAAGCGTTAAAATCTGTTGCTGAAAGAGGTACAAGCTTCGGTGCGCCGACAGAAATCGAAAATAAATTAGCGAAACTTGTTATTGAGCGTGTACCATCGATTGAAATTGTCCGCATGGTTAACTCTGGAACAGAAGCGACAATGAGTGCACTACGTTTAGCTCGTGGTTATACAGGCCGTAACAAAATTTTAAAATTTATTGGTTGTTACCACGGTCATGGTGATTCGTTATTAATTAAAGCTGGTTCTGGTGTGGCGACTCTAGGTTTACCAGATAGCCCTGGCGTACCAGAAGGTGTAGCGAAAAATACGATTACAGTAGCTTATAATGATTTAGAAAGTGTGAAGTACGCTTTTGAACAATTCGGTGATGATATTGCTTGTGTAATTGTAGAACCAGTAGCAGGGAATATGGGGGTTGTTCCTCCGCAACCAGGATTTTTAGAAGGGCTTCGTGAAGTAACAGAACAAAACGGTGCACTGCTTATTTTTGATGAAGTAATGACAGGATTCCGTGTTGCTTATAACTGCGGACAAGGTTACTACGGTGTAACACCTGATTTAACTTGTTTAGGTAAAGTAATCGGTGGTGGCTTACCAGTAGGGGCGTACGGTGGTAAAGCAGAAATTATGCGTCAAGTTGCGCCGAGCGGACCGATTTATCAAGCTGGTACTTTATCAGGTAACCCACTTGCAATGGCAGCAGGTTATGAAACGTTAGTACAATTAACGCCAGAATCATATGTAGAGTTTGAGCGTAAAGCAGAAATGTTAGAAGCGGGACTACGTAAAGCGGCTGAAAAACATGGTATTCCTCATCATATTAACCGTGCAGGCTCTATGATTGGTATTTTCTTTACAGATGAGCCGGTTATTAATTACGATACAGCGAAATCTTCAAACTTAGAATTCTTCGCGGCTTACTATCGTGAAATGGTAGAACAAGGTGTATTCTTGCCACCATCTCAATTTGAAGGTTTGTTCTTATCGACAGCACATAGTGATGCAGATATTGAAGCGACGATTGCAGCGGCTGAAATTGCAATGTCAAAGTTACAAGTATAATATATTAGAGAAAATCGCTCTCCATAAGGGGAGCGATTTTTTTTTATTCATAAAGTGGGCTTTACATACATAAATCTGTAATGACATATAGTTTGGGAGGGGGAAAAGAAGTGACAACAGATCATTCGTTACGATTTTCATTAAAAGAATCTGTTTGGTTCCAAAAAGGACAGGAAGTCGAAGAACTTTTGTCAATTTCGTTAGATCCAGACGTTGAGATAGAAGAGCTTGATCATGAAGTTATCGTGAGAGGGCAGTTAGATTTAACGGGGGAGTATGTTGCAAGGCAAGATGATTCGGCCTATTCATTAAGAGAACTATCGCCAGCAAAGTCAATTGATTATGTAGAAACAAGGGAAGATGGGGTGAATGAACTTGTTCATTCCTTTCCGCTTGAAATATCAATTCCAAGAAATCGAGTGAAAGTAATTGAAGAATTATATGTATCAATTGAGGAATTTGATTATGAATTGAAGGAAAATGGTTGCTTACAATTATTAGCGGATATATCTATTACAGGTTTATGTGATGAGGAAAGAATCGAGGATGAAGAGGAAGAAACGGCGTATGCTGAGTTAGAAGATGATTCAGCTGAAGAGGATGAAAATAGACCCGCGCCGCATGTAGCGGAACCAACCTATAAAGAATCGGATGAATGGGAAGATTACGCATTTGAACCGTTCCAGCTAGAAGAAAGAAAAGAGCAAGAAGAAGCGGAAGAGGAATTGGCAGAACATGAATTTGCGGAGCGTGAAGAGGAGCAAGAAACGACGCTGCAATTTGAATTGTTTGGACGAAAAGATTATCAAAAAGAAAAGGCGAAAAAGCAGGAAGAGCAAGAAGAAGCATACTCACAGCGAGATGAAAATGCGCTTTATTTAACACAATTATTTACGAAAGAACCGGAAGAAGAATTTACGAAGTTAAGAATGTATTTCGTGCAAGAAGGGGATACAATTGAATCTGTTGCAGAACGTTATGACACGTCTGTACAAAACTTATACCGTGTTAATCAAACAGAAGATATATATTTAACTACGGGACAAATTATTTATATTCCCGTTTCAAAAGCAAAGGCGAAATAAGGGGGTGAGTGCTTTCACTCCCCTATTGTCCTAGAGGCTATGTTTTGAATAGAAAGGGTTATTCGTATGGATATTGAATTACGAAATCGCTATGAACCCATTGTAAGGCAATATAGATTGGATACGCAGCATATGGAAGAGCATGGAAGTGTAACGAAAATTTACACGAATCAAGGTCCATATGCGCTAAAGAAAATAGAAGATAGAAAGTTAGAGCGGAATAACTTTCTACATCATATTCAATATTTGAAGGAGAAAGGTTTTTCAAATTATGTACCTATATACCATGCGACGGATGGGAATTATATTTTAAGTGACGGGACTTATAATTATTATTTAATGCCTTGGTTAGAACGTGCGGAAGGAAACGGCGAGGATAATGATCAATACCATAAAATGTTTCAAACACTTGGAACGTTGCACCAAAAAACGGTGAAAGAAGAAACATATACAGAAGAAGATTTAGAAAAACATTACACAAGTATATCCGATCGTTGGGAAAATGATGGTGAGATGTTAGAAGAGTTTCTTGTAGAATCTGAAGCGAAGTGGTATATGTCTCCGTTTGAATTACAATATTGTACGTACTATCATCATGTAATGAGGGCGCGTGAATTTGCAACGAAGCAATTAAATGAGTGGAACGATGCGATGAAAGAAAAAGATAAAACACGCATTACTTTTGTGCATGGTAACGTGTCACTTAATCATTTTTTATTTGACTATGAACGGAATGGCTATTTTATTAGTTTAGAAAAATCGAAGTTTGCAACGCCTGTGCAAGATATTGTAGGGTTTTATTCGCGGTCTTTAAACACATATCCAATTGCGCGAAGTGATCGTTTTGAATGGTATCAAATGTACCAAAAAAACTTCCCGTTTACGAAAGAAGAGCAACTGCTTATGTATGCTTACATGACCTATCCATCGCAATTTATTCGGCAAATTGAGTCTTATAAAAAAAGAAGGCAGAGTCGCAATAAGGAAAATGAGATTCGCGGAGTAAAGAGCTTGCAACAATCACATTGGCTCGTTAGCAATGTAGAATATTTCCTGTCACAATTACAAGCTGCCCAGCAAGGGAACGGATAAAGTGAAACTTTAATCAGTGGCGGGGGTATTACCGCCCGTAAATAGAGGGGTAAAAAAGATAAGTGGAGGATGCTACTTATCTTTTTTATATTCGCCCGGAAAGTGATAGTCTTAAATTTATCTTGACGAATAAGGTTTCGTTTTTTACACTATTGTATATAATAATTAACAATCATATAAATGCCTTGAAGGGGAAGAGTATAACATGAAACGTCTTCAGAGAGGAGAATCATTAGCTGGGAGATTCTCTAGATAGTTATGTTAGAAGGTAGCCCTGGAGCATCTTTTCTGAACGGAATAGTTCTCATTAGGAAAAGACGGATTTGTCCGTTATCAAATTAAGAGTATAAGCAAATTCTGAATTTGTTTGTAAATAAAGGTGGTACCGCGATGTCCCTCGTCCTTTTTTGGATGAGGGGCATTTTTTATTTTAAGGAGGGAAAATAATGTCAAACACGGAAAAGAATTTACCAACTAAATATGATCATATGTCCGTTGAAGAAGGCCTTTATCAATGGTGGCTTGAAGGCAAATATTTCGAAGCAACAGGAGACGAGAAGAAACAACCGTATACAATTGTAATTCCACCTCCGAACGTAACTGGTAAGTTACACTTAGGTCATGCTTGGGATACAACTCTTCAAGATATTTTAACTCGTACGAAGCGTATGCAAGGATACGATGTATTATGGCTTCCAGGAATGGACCATGCGGGTATCGCAACACAAGCGAAAGTAGAAGGAAAACTTCGTGAAGAAGGTATTTCACGTTACGATCTTGGCCGTGAGAAATTCCTTGAAAAAGCTTGGGAGTGGAAAGAAGAGTACGCTTCTCACATTCGTCAACAATGGGGGAAAGTTGGTTTAGGACTAGACTATTCTCGTGAACGTTTCACATTAGACGAAGGTTTATCTGATGCAGTTAATAAAGTATTCGTTCAATTATACGAAAAAGGCTTAATTTACCGCGGTGAATATATTATCAACTGGGACCCAGCAACACGTACAGCTCTTTCTGATATCGAAGTAATTCATAAAGAGGTTCAAGGTGCATTCTATCATATGAACTATCCGTTAACAGATGGTTCTGGTCACATTCGTCTTGCAACTACTCGTCCAGAAACGATGCTCGGTGATACAGCTGTAGCAGTTCATCCAGAAGACGATCGTTACAAACATTTAATCGGAAAAACAGTTACCCTTCCAATCGTAGGCCGTGAGATTCCGATTATTGCCGATGAGTACGTAGAAAAAGACTTTGGAACAGGCGTTGTAAAAATTACACCAGCTCATGACCCGAATGACTTTGAAGTAGGTAACCGTCATGACTTACCACGCATCTTAGTAATGAACGAAGATGGAACGATGAACGAAAAAGCTGGTAAGTATAACGGTATGGACCGTTTCGAATGCCGTAAAGCGTTAGTGAAAGACTTACAAGAAGCGGACGTATTAGTAGAAATTGAGCCTCATATGCATTCAGTAGGTCATAGTGAGCGTAGCGGTGCAGTTGTTGAGCCTTATTTATCAACACAATGGTTCGTAAAAATGGCTCCACTTGCAGAAAAAGCAGTAGCACTTCAACAAAAAGAAGAAGAAAAAGTAACGTTCGTACCAGAGCGTTTTGAAAACACATACTTACGCTGGATGGAAAACATTCATGACTGGTGTATTTCTCGTCAATTATGGTGGGGACACCGCATTCCAGCTTGGTATCATAAAGAAACTGGTGAAGTATACGTAGGTACTGAAGCGCCAGCGGATATTGAAAACTGGAATCAAGATAACGACGTACTTGATACATGGTTTAGCTCAGCGTTATGGCCGTTCTCAACACTTGGTTGGCCAAATGAAGAGGCAGTAGACTTTAAAAAGTTCTATTCAACAGATGCTTTAGTAACTGGTTATGACATCATCTTCTTCTGGGTATCTCGTATGATTTTCCAAGGTTTAGAGTTTACAGGAGAGCGTCCATTTAAAGATGTATTAATTCACGGTTTAGTTCGTGATGAACAGGGACGTAAAATGAGTAAATCTCTTGGTAACGGTATCGACCCGATGGATGTTATCGAGAAGTACGGTGCAGATGCAATGCGTTACTTCTTATCAACAGGAAGTGCACCAGGCCAAGATTTACGTTTCAGCATGGAAAAAGTAGAATCTACTTGGAACTTCATTAATAAAATTTGGAACGCATCACGTTTCGTATTAATGAACATGGATGATATGAAGTATGAAGAAATCGATTTAACTGGTGAAAAATCAGTTGCAGATAAGTGGATTTTAACTCGCTTAAACGAAACGATCGAAAGTGTAACACGTAACATGGATAAATATGAGTTCGGTGAAGCTGGTCGTTCATTATACAACTTCATTTGGGATGATTTCTGTGACTGGTACATTGAGATGGCGAAACTTCCACTATACGGTGAAGATGAAGCAGCTAAGAAAACAACTCGTTCTATTTTAGCTTACGTATTAGACCAAACGATGCGTCTATTACACCCATTCATGCCGTTCGTAACAGAGAAGATTTGGCAACATTTACCGCATGAAGGCGAGTCTATTACAGTAGCGGCTTGGCCAACAGTTCGCGAAGATTTACAAGATAAAGAAGCGGCAGCAGAAATGCACCTTCTAGTTGATATCATTCGCTCTGTTCGTAACATCCGTGCAGAAGTAAATACGCCAATGAGCAAAAAAGTTCAAATGCAAATTAAAGCAAAAGATGAGGCTATCCTTGCTCAACTTACGAAAAACAGCTCTTACATTGAGCGTTTCTGTAACCCAAGTGAATTAACAATTCAAACGAATTTACAAGCGCCAGAAAAAGCGATGACTGCAATTGTATCAGGTGCAGAGTTATTCTTACCGTTAGCTGATCTTATCAACCTTGACGAAGAGAGAGCACGTCTTGAAAAAGAACTTGAGAAGTTCGATAAAGAGGTAGAACGTGTACAAAAGAAACTTTCAAACCAAGGCTTCGTAGCGAAAGCTCCTGCGGCAGTTATTGACGGAGAGCGTGCGAAAGAGCAAGATTACCTAGAAAAACGCGAAGCAGTTCGCCAACGTCTAGCAGATCTTGAGAAATAAAGTGTATTTTAGAGACTCACTATATTGGTGAGTCTCTTTTCTTTGCGTATAATAGAATGATGAAGGTTGTCTTTTGAAAGGGGAAAACATACGTGATACATACATACGAAGAAGCGATAGGGTGGATTCATAGTCGATTGAAGTTTGGTATTAAACCAGGATTAGAAAGAATGAGCTGGATGCTAGGAGAACTCGGAAATCCAGAGCGTCATATAAAATGTGTTCATCTTGCTGGTACAAATGGAAAAGGTTCAACTTTAACGTATATGCGCTACATGCTAGAAGGCGCAAAATATAAGGTTGGAACATTTACCTCGCCTTACATTGAAACATTTAATGAGCGTATTAGTGTGAACGGAACACCAATTGCAGATGAAGAGATTGCGGAACTTGTAAACATGGTAAAGCCAGTCGTTGAAAAACTAGACGAGACGGATTTAGGGGAAGCGACTGAGTTTGAGATTATTACTGTTATGGCAATTTGTTATTTCGGTAAAATCAATTTCTGTGATGTTGTTTTATTTGAAACAGGGCTTGGAGGGCGCTTTGACTCTACGAATGTTATTCATCCTATTCTCACAATTATTACAAATATCGGCCACGATCATATGCATATTTTAGGGGATACACTAGGAGAAATTGCGTATGAGAAGGCAGGAATTATTAAGTCGGGTGTTCCGGTTATTACAGGCGTGCAAGATGATGAAGCATTGCAGGTCATTCAAAAGGTTGCAAAGGAAAATCATGCAAACTTATATGAACTGGGCAAACATTTTACAGCGTTACATAAACAGTCTAACGAAGATGGGGAACGTTTTGATTTTGCTTGTCCTTTCGCATCTTTTGAAGACGTTCGAATGTCAATGAAAGGTGTTCACCAAGTAGGAAATGCCTCACTAGCACTTATGGCAATTATGTATTTAAAAACATATGTATCATTTTTAATTGAGGAAGAGGAAATAAGAGCTGGATTACATGAAGCGTATTGGATTGGCCGATTTGAAAAGCTGAAAAGTAATCCTGATATTATAATAGATGGTGCTCATAATCCAGAAGGTATTGAGAGTCTTGTAAAAACAGTAGAGGCACATTATAAAGATAAAAATATAATAGTTTTATTTACTGCGCTTGGTGATAAACAGTTGCATAACATGGTAGGTCAATTAGAAACAATTGCCGATGAAATTATTTTTACAACATTCGTCTTTGATCGTGCCATTTCCGCTGACAAACTTGCAGCGCATTCGCAAAAAAAATCAAAAATAGTCTTTGAAGATTGGAAAGAGGCAATTGATACAAAGGTTGAAATGATAGGGGGAAATGATGTCTTTATCATAACGGGTTCTCTATATTTCATTTCTGAAGTTAGAAAATATATTCGCGAGAAAAACTAGATAGCCTTTGCTATCTAGTTTTTTTGTTCTACAAATGAAGTCAAATGCATACATATAAGATAATTATATAGGGTTATTTGGCGAATTCCTCTGACAAATATCTCGTTTTTTTGTGAAATGAATATGATATGATGCGGACAACGACAAGAGGTGAGGTGTGAGTGTATGGACAAGCAATCACGAACGATCTCAGTGAAAGTAAATGGAACAGAAGCGAAGTATGAAGAGAAGAAGAAAGATGAGTTTGAATGGATGGTAGTGGAAAGTGAAAGACCGAAAAACGTTGTTCCGTTTCAAAAAAAGAAATCAGCGCCCATGGAAAAATACAGAAAGAAGTGGAGTAATACATTAATTGTAATTGTTGCAACTGCAATTATAATTGGTACGGCGTTTGGAATGGGAATGCTGCAGTTACTTACAGGACAAGGGACAACAGGGGAAAGTACGGTAACGGCTTCGAAGCAGACTGGAAATGAAGAATCAAAGGTGGATGGAACGGCAGAACAAACACCAGTATCAAAAGAGGAAAAACAAAAAAAACAGACAGGAACGTCATTAGAGCCAATGAAATTATTTTTTGTTCAAGGTGGGCTTTATTCTTCCAAAGAAACGGGACAGGCCGCTCTTGAAGAATGGAAAGGTAACGGAGGGGTTGCTGCTTTGAAACCGAGCGGTGATAAGTATGCACTAATTGTTGGTATTGCTAGCGATGAACAGGCTATAAATCAATTAATGACGCAGTATAAAAATGATGGTGTCTCCGTTTTAAAAAAGAACTGGGATATTACGGATAAAGCGTTGCTTAAAGATGATAAAGAAATAGGAGCGTTCTTAACAAAAGTACAGCCATTATATACTCATTTAGCAAAATATGCTTCTAGCGTACAAGCTGGTGGGAAAAGTAATGCAAAAGATATAGAAGTAATTGAGAAAGAATGGAAATCAATTGAAAAAGTAGGGAAAAGTATGAAGCAGGAGGAGGTAAAAAAGCTGTATATGTATACGTCAATAGCTGTGCAAACAGTGAAGGACGGAAAGAGCGATAAAGAATCTTTGGCGAAATTAAATCAAGTTGTTATTGATGGTATACTTTCGTATGAAAAAATTGTTTCACAAAAAGTGAAATGATAAGATAATGAAATGATGAAGAAAGAAGTGTCTATACTTCTTTCTTTTCTTTTAAATTTAGAGCAAAGTGCTTTCTCTATGGCTGGAATATAATCGTATGCAGTAAAGAAATATTATTTTGTTTAGAGAAAATAATATTTCTTTCATTTGTGGATAAACTATTCTTTTGATACGATTGATGTAAATTGTTCTGCTTCATGTGAGAAAGGAAGGAGAAAATATGAGAAAAATTATTTTAGCTTCAGGATCACCACGGAGGAAGGAATTGCTGGAGTTAGCTAGCGTACCATTTGAAATCGTTGTAAGTGAAGTAGAAGAAACGATTGGTGCGTATTCATCACCTCCTGATATTGTGATGTCCCTTGCCTTGCAAAAAGCATCTGCGGTAGCAGAAAATAATAGTGATCACATTGTGTTAGGTGCAGACACAATCGTTACATATGAGTCGCGTATTCTTGGAAAGCCTTCTAATGGGGTTGAGGCGAAAGAAATGTTACAATTATTATCAGGAAAAACACACGAAGTATATACAGGTGTGGCAATTATATCGAAAGAAAAAACGGTCACTTTTTATGAGCGTACAGAAGTTACGTTTTGGGAATTAACAGAAGAGGAAATTGACGTATATGTTGCATCGAAAGAACCTCTTGATAAAGCAGGAAGTTATGGTATTCAAGGAAAAGGGTCTATTTTTGTTCAACATATTCAAGGAGATTACTACAGTGTAGTCGGCTTACCAATTGCACGTCTTGTCCGGGAATTAAAACAATTTGATATTGATGTAACCCATGCGTAAAATTGCATGGGGTTTTCTTTGAGAGAACAGGTAAAAGGGGTGGAGAGATGAACGGTATTCGTGATGTTGTCAGAGAAGAACAGCCACGGGAGCGTTTATTATTAGAAGGAACAGGGAGTTTATCAAATCGGGAGCTTCTTGCAGTGTTACTCAGAACAGGTTCTAAAGAAGAGACAGTTTTAAAGTTGTCAGATAAAATTTTACATCACTTTGATGGTTTACGTATGTTGAAAGATGCAACGTTAGAAGAATTAATTAGTATTCATGGTGTTGGGATTGCAAAGGCATCTCAGCTTATGGCTGCTTTTGAACTAGGTAGAAGAATGGTACGTTTAGAGTATCAAAATCGATATAGCATTCGAAGCCCAGAAGATTGTGCGAAATACATGATGGAAGAACTGCGCTTTTTACAACAAGAGCATTTTGTTTGTTTATATTTAAATACAAAAAATCAAGTTATACATAGGCAAACGATATTCATTGGAAGTCTAAACACGTCAATTGTACACCCAAGAGAAGTCTTTAAAGAAGCGTTCCGCCGTGCAGCAGCCTCTATCATATGTCTTCATAACCATCCCTCAGGAGATCCTACGCCGAGCCGAGAAGATATTGAAGTAACAAAACGTTTAGTAGAATGCGGCCAGATTATCGGAATTGAAGTGCTTGATCATATTATAATAGGTGACCATAAATTCGTGAGTTTAAAGGAAAAAGGTCATATTTAAGACTATGCTTTTTACTTATTTTGTTTTATAATGTGATTTATGAGTTTTTTGTAGAAAATTATCTGCAAAAAGGATATAGATATAAAAAACGTACTGTTTTTATAATATAAAATAAGAAAAAAATGAGTCCGTGAAAACAAGAAAGGAAGATAAAAAATATGTTTGGATTTGGTGGCTTTACTCGCGATCTTGGAATAGATTTAGGAACTGCGAACACGCTTGTATATGTAAAAGGAAAAGGTGTAGTTTTACGTGAACCTTCAGTAGTAGCATTACAAACTGATACGAAACAAATCGTTGCTGTAGGTAGCGATGCAAAACAAATGATTGGTCGTACACCAGGAAACGTAGTAGCACTTCGTCCGATGAAAGATGGTGTAATTGCTGATTACGAAACAACAGCAACAATGATGAAATATTACATTCAACAAGCTCAAAAATCAAACGGCTTCTTCTCACGTAAACCGTATGTAATGGTATGTGTACCGTCTGGTATTACAGCTGTTGAAAGACGTGCAGTAATTGATGCGACTCGTCAAGCGGGTGCTCGTGATGCATATCCAATCGAAGAACCATTTGCAGCAGCAATTGGTGCGAACTTACCTGTTTGGGAACCAACTGGTAGTATGGTTGTTGATATCGGTGGTGGTACAACAGAAGTTGCAATCATCTCATTAGGTGGTATCGTAACAAGTCAATCAGTTCGTGTTGCTGGTGATGATATGGATGATTCAATCATTCAGTACATTAAGAAAAGCTATAACTTAATGATTGGTGAAAGAACAGCAGAGGCATTAAAATTAGAAATCGGTTCTGCAGGCGAGCCAGAAGGTATCGAGCCTATGGAAATTCGTGGTCGTGATTTAGTAAGTGGTTTACCAAAAACAGTACTAATTCAACCAGAAGAAATTGCGGATGCATTAAAGGATACAGTAGATGCAATTGTAGAATCAGTTAAAAATACGTTGGAAAAAACTCCACCTGAATTAGCGGCAGATATTATGGACCGCGGTATTGTATTAACAGGCGGTGGTGCATTACTACGTAACTTAGATAAAGTGATTAGTGAAGAAACAAATATGCCAGTTCTTGTTGCAGAAGATCCATTAGATTGCGTAGCAATTGGAACAGGAAAAGCATTAGATAATATCGATCTTTTCAAAACGGCTGCTCGATAATATTGCAAAATAAAAATCAATGGAATTAAGAGGGTGTGAACGTGCCACAGTTTTTCTTAAACAAAAGATTAATTGTTTTGTTAGTTAGTATTATTCTTCTCGTGGCATTGATTGGAATCTCATTGAAAGAACGGAACAGTTTAACATGGCCAGAGCAGTTTGTTAAAGACACTGTCGGTGTTGTAGAACGTGTATTCCAAAAGCCGGCGAAATATGTAGCTGGATTCTTTGAAAATGTAGAGGATGTAAAGCGCACGTATGAAGAGAATAAAGAATTAAAAGCAAAAATAGATAACTATGCGAGTTTATCAGTTAAAATGAAGCAATTAGAGGACGACAACAATAAATTAAGACAGCTAACTGAAAAAAAAGAGTTGCCGAGCGATTTTTCTGAAATTCCAGCTACTGTTGTTTCTCGCAATCCAGATAAATGGTACGATTTAATTGGAATTGATAAAGGAGCACAACAAGGGATTAAAAAGGATATGGCTGTTATGACTTCAAAAGGTTTAGTTGGACGCGTGAAAAGTGTATCTCAGTTTACATCATCAGTAGAGTTGTTAAGTTCTATGAGTCGAACAAATCGTGTTTCAGCTGTTGTACATGGAAATGAAAATATCTTCGGATTAATCGAAGGTTATGACAAAGAAAAAAAATTGTTACTTTTCACAAAGATTGGTTCTGATGCACCAGTAGCTAAAGGTCAAATGGTTGTAACGTCTGGACTTGGTGGGGAGATTTTCCCGAAAGGTCTTGAGATTGGGGAAATCGTTGATGTTCAACCAGATGCATACGGCTTAACAAAAACAGCTTATGTAAAACCTGCCGCTGATTTAAATGACGTAGAGCATATTATAGTAGCTAAACGTGGTATGAAATCAGCGCCATTAGAATAGGAGGAGGAGAAGAGATGATGAAGATTTTAAAAAGAGCAGCTCTTCCTCTTTTGCTCCTTTTTGTTTTTCTGTTTGAAAATATGTTTGCTACTATTGTTCCAACAGAAGTTTTTTGGAAAGACAGTATAGCAGCGCCGCATTTCTTTATCATTGTGTTATGTTTTGTTACTGTGTACTATGGTCCGGTCCAAGGGATTTATTACGGGCTATTATTCGGTTTCTTATTTGATACCGTATACACAGAACTTGTCGGTATATATATATTTGCTTATCCGATTTTAGCTTATTTAGTTTATAGTGTGATGAAGGTACTACAATTGAATTTATTCATTGTTGTGTCTATCGTATTAGCTAGCATTGCAGCATTAGAATATTATGTGTATGGATTTTTAACTTTGTTAGGACGTACTCATATGTCGGCGCATGTCTTTTTCACGGATCGTCTCCTTTCTACTTTATTGCTGAATGGAATTTTCATATTGATAGTTTGTTTCCCACTGAGACGATATTTAGTGCGTCTTTCAAGAGCGATGGAAGAAAAAGAAAAAAGGATTTTCTAATTTTATGTCGAATTGAATCGGTGGGGTGAACTTTAGTGGAAGAAAAAAAGCAACAAAATGTAACGATAAAAGGGACAAAAGACGGGATAACGCTTCATTTAGATGACTGCTGTTCATTCTCTGAATTACTGAAAGAATTGGACGAAAAACTATCTACACATTACTATGATGGCGATGGGCGTTCTTTAATTGAAGTGCATGTGAAAGTGGGAAATCGTTATTTAACAGAAGTCCACCAAGAAGAGCTTCGTACGTTAATTCGTAATAAAAAGAATCTTGTTGTGGATTCAATTGAAAGTGATGTTATAACTAAATCGGAAGCAATAGCATGGAAAGAAGAAACAGAGATTGTCCCTATTTCCAAAATTGTTCGCTCTGGACAGGTTTTACATGTAAAAGGAAATTTATTGTTAATTGGAGATGTTAATCCAGGCGGAACGGTTATCGCTGGGGGGAATATTTTTGTCGTAGGATCATTAAGAGGGATTGCACATGCTGGGTATTATGGGGATTCAGAGGCTGTAATCGCTGCATCTGTTATGAACCCGATGCAACTTCGAATTAGTGATGTGGCAATGCGGGCTCCGGAAGAGAAAGAAGACGGAGCGGAGACGGCAGAATGTGCGTATATTAATGAGGACAATCACATTGTTGTCGATCGCCTGCAACTTCTCACTCATCTTAGACCTAATTTAACAAAGTTAGAAAGGGGAATTGTATAGCTGTGGGAGAGGCAATAGTAATTACATCTGGAAAGGGCGGAGTAGGTAAAACTACAACGTCTGCGAACATTGGTACAGCCCTAGCCTTATCTGGAAAGAAAGTGTGCTTAATTGACACAGATATTGGTCTTCGAAATTTAGACGTAGTAATGGGGCTGGAAAATCGTATTGTATTTGATCTTGTTGATGTCGTTGAAGGGCGTTGTCGTTTACCTCAGGCTCTTATTAAAGATAAACGTTTTGATGATCTTTATTTATTACCTGCAGCACAAACGAGTGATAAATCAGCGGTAACACCTGAACAAATGGATGAATTAATACAAGTATTACGTCAAGATTATGATTACATATTAATTGATTGTCCTGCGGGGATTGAGCAGGGATTTAAAAATGCGGTAGCTGGTGCGGATAAAGCAATCGTTGTTACGACGCCAGAAGTATCCTCAATGCGTGATGCAGATCGTATTATTGGGCTTTTAGAAAAAGAGGATATTGAACCACCGAAACTTGTTATTAACCGTGTGCGTAGTCATATGCTTCATGAACAGGATATGTTAGATGTTGATGAAATCGTACGTACATTATCAATCGAGCTTCTTGGTGTTGTTGAAGACGATGATGAAGTTATTCGTGCTACAAATACAGGTGAACCTGTAGCGTTGCAACCTAGTGGAAAAGCAGCGTTAGCTTATCGTAATATTGCAAGACGCTTGTTGGGTGAGAATGTACCATTACAAGCATTTGAACAAGAAAAGGTATCGGTATTTACAAAGATGAAAAACTTCTTTGGCATCCGTTAAAAGCACTTCGCACATATGCGAAGTGCTTTCTTTTTTTCTTCATACGAATATCTTTCTTTCCTAGCTCATACATATGTACAAACTGTATACAACTGTTTCTATTTAAATAAGGTTAGCGAAAGAAGGGAGACAGTATGAAGAATAGAAGTGTAGAAGAAATTAAAAAGCGGATTGCGAAAAGGAAGGCAGAGCAAGAAAGAATGGAGGAAGAGCAGTATTTTGCCGGGGGGAATTTTGATAGTGAAGGGGTATTTATTGAAGAGGGAGAAAAGGAAATTCATCCTTTGTTTCGAAAGGAAGTCTTTTTCTTCAAAGTTTTATTATCAGCAATCTTAGTTCTTTCAATTGCTATTTTGTATAAGAATGCGCCTTCTTCTTTCGATGGTGCTAAAGCTGTTACAGAAAAAGTGATGAAAGAGGAGTTTCAGTTTGCTACTGTAGCGAAATGGTATGAAAAACAGTTTGGAAAACCTCTCGTCTTCTATTCGTCTAACGAGAAAAAGGAAGGGACTATTCAGCAAAAAGACTATGCAATTCCTGCTTCAGGAAAGGTAATGCAAGGATTTCAAAAAAATGGCCAAGGTGTATTTGTCCAAACGGCTACAAATGCAACAGTTGAGTCAGTAAATGAAGGATTAGTTGTTTTTGCGGGTAAGAAAGAGGAACTTGGAAATACAGTTCAAATTCAACATGCAGATGGCACGGAGTCGTGGTATGCAAATTTAAATGATATGTCAGTAAAGTTATATGATTACGTTTCAAAGAAACAAAAAATTGGAACGGTGAGTAATGATGCAAATAATAAAAATGGGAAATTTTATTTCGCAATAAAAAAGAATGAAAAATTTGTTGATCCGATTCAGGTGATTTCATTTGATTAAATATAAGGAAGTTTTAACGAAAATTTCAGTGCATCCGTTGTTTTGGGTTATTATAGTTATTGGTATTTTTACGGCGCGTTTTAAAGAGTTACTATTGTTGTTTTGTATCGTACTCATTCATGAACTCGGTCACGCTTTTGCAGCAGCGCATTATAATTGGCGTATTAAAAAAATTCAACTGTTACCGTTTGGTGGTGTGGCTGAGCTTGAGGAACATGGAAATAAATCATTGAAAGAGGAACTTGTTGTCGTAATTGCAGGACCTATTCAACATATTTGGATGATGCTAGTAGGGTATATATTGTTTGAGATTGGCTGGCTGAATGCGGAATTATATTATTTTTTTATGTGGAATAATATAATTATTTTAGCCTTTAATTTACTCCCTATTTGGCCACTTGATGGCGGGAAAGTGTTGTTTAATGTATTATCATATCGTTTTCCTTATTTACAAGCACATGAAAAAATGATGCAATTGTCATGTGTTTTTTTTAGTGTCATATTAGGGTGGCAGTTACTTTGGAATAGTAACAATATTATGATGTGGGTACTACTCATATTTTTAGCAATATCGTTATATCAAGAATGGAAGCAAAGACGTTATGCGTTTATGCGCTTTTTATTAGAGCGTTATTACGGAAATAAAAGAGGGATTGAAAAGATTGCACCTATAGAGGTGCAATCAGAAGATCGTTTATATACGATTTTCACCAAATTTCGTAGAGGATATAAGCATTCTATTATCGTCCATGGAGAATATAAAGAGCATTACACATTGGATGAAAATGAATTACTCTATGCGTATTTTACTGAAAAACGAACAACTTCATCTGTTGAAGAATTAATCGGTTAGTGTTGACGATAGCACTAACCTTTTATTATTGTAAAAACAAAGAAGATTATAAAGTGAGGAAAGAAATTTGAAAACCTTATACATGAACTATGCTGGATCGGAAAAGCGCGTTGCAATTGAAGAGAAGAACAAAATTGTTGAATTTTTATGGAAACGTAATGAAGAACAAGAGATTGTTGGGCATATTTACGTTGGACGTATCGTAAGAACAATTGCTGGAATGAATGCAGCATTTGTAAACATCGGTTTAGAAAAACATGCGTACCTTTCATATGATGATGTACCGTCTTCTTATCGTATACATGAAGGACAAGCAGTACTCGTACAAGTTGTGAAAGAGGCAATTGATACGAAAGGACCGAAATTAACAGCGAATATAGAATTTACCGGGAAATATGTCGTTTATATGCCATATGATGAAATGCGCGCTGTTTCTCGGAAAATAAAAAATAATAAAAGAAGACAGCAGTTACTCGAAATTGAAGTAGAAGGGACAGGAGGGTATATTTTCCGCTCCGCTTCTGAAAAAGGAGAAATTGAAGAAATACAAACTGAAATGCAAAGGTTACAGCAGTTATATGAAGAGTTAAAAAGAAAAGAGGGCCAAGGAAAGGCACCGCTATTACTTCATCGACCAGCGACTTTTTTAGATCGTGTATTTCAAGAGAATCCAATTGAAACGATCGAAAAAATAGTTGTAGATACAAGAAGTGTAGTAAAAGAATTAGAAGACAAGGTCGGAAAAGAAAAAGTATCTTTTTATAATGAAAAATCTTCGATGTTTAATCATTTCGGAATAGAGCGAGAAATTGAAAAAGCACTTCAAAAAATTGTGTGGCTCCAAAACGGTGCTTATTTAATTGTGGAACAAATGGAGACGATGACTGTAATAGATGTGAATACGGGGAAGTTTACCGGAAAACAAAATTTACAAGATACAGTACTTTGTACAAATGAAATGGCCGCTGACGAAATCGCTCGCCAATTAAGACTTCGTGATATTGGTGGAATGATATTAATCGACTTTATTAATATGAAAAAACGAGAAGATAAAGAAAAGGTAAGAGAACGTCTCATAGCTGCTATGCAAAATGATCGCACTTATACAAGAGTACTTGGGTTTACTGAGTTAGGGATTTTTGAGATGACACGTAAACGTAAAAAACATTCTTTACGTGACGTATTGCTAGAAGAGTGTGTACCGTGTAAGGCGACGGGGTATGTAATGTCGTATGAAACGATTGCTTATGAGTTAGAGCGAGAACTCATTACATATGGCAATATAGAGGATGAAGCAGTATTAATTGCTGCACCTCAAGATCTGCAAAAACAATTTTTACAAAAAGAATTACAAAAAAATATTCCATTTGAAATTTATTTCAAAGATGATACTATCGAAAAGTACGCTATTATAAGATTTGGAAGTAAAAAAGAAATTGTAGAACGGAAAAAATAGTTAGCAGAACATTTATTGACAACCGTCTATGATTCATGATAACATCTTTATGTTATAGTTTATAGCACCTAAACGGCTATATGCTACAACCGCACAAGACAGGTTCCCTAAAGGCATTTATGTCTACCTCGTTTTTGGCGAGTCTTAGTAATTAAGAGGAGGTGCAAGTATGTACGCAATTATCGAAACAGGTGGAAAACAAATTAAAGTTGAAGCTGGTCAAGCAATCTACATTGAAAAATTAGATGTTGAAGCTGGTGAAACTGTTACTTTTGACAAAGTTCTTTTCGTTGGTGGCGAAAACGTTAAAGTTGGTAGCCCAGTTGTAGAAGGCGCAACAGTGACTGCTAAAGTTGAAAAACAAGGTCGCGCTAAGAAAATCATCGTTTTCAAATACAAAGCGAAAAAGAACAATCGTAAGAAACAAGGTCATCGTCAACCTTACACTAAGCTAGTTGTTGAAGCTATCAACGCTTAATTCAGGTTAACATGATTAAAATTACGATAAGTCGCACGAAATTAGGAAGTATCCAATCATTTAAAATGACTGGACATGCCGATTATGCGCCACATGGACAAGACCTTGTCTGTGCTGGAACTACAGCGGTTGTGTTTGGTTCTATAAATGCAGTGGAAGAGCTTTGTAATGTGCAGGCAACTATTGAACTCGGAAGTGATGGTGGATTCTTAACGTATGAATTGCCTAATGATTTAGACGTTCATGCAGCAGAAAAAGCTCAAACGCTTTTAGAAGGATTAGTTGTTTCGCTAAAGACGATCGAACTTGATTACGGAAAGTATATCCGTTTAATAGAAAAAGTGCAGGAGGTGTAACGTATGTTAAGATTAGATCTTCAGTTTTTCGCATCTAAGAAAGGTGTAGGTAGTACAAAGAACGGTCGTGACTCTCAGTCAAAACGTCTTGGTGCTAAACGCGCAGATGGTCAAACGGTTTCAGGTGGTTCAATTCTTTACCGTCAACGCGGTACAAAAATTTATCCAGGTGTTAACGTTGGTCGTGGTGGCGATGACACTTTATACGCGAAAGTTGACGGCGTAGTACGCTTCGAGCGTCTTGGCCGTGACCGCAAACAAGTGAGCGTATATCCTGTTGCTCAAGAAGCATAAGAACTCACGGAAAACTCTAACCTGAGTGCAGGTTAGAGTTTTTCTATATTAAGGGGTATCTAAATGAATGAAAAATGGACAATTATAGATGCGTTGCGTCATTCAAGACATGATTGGCTCAATCGTATGCAGATGGTTAAAGGAAACCTTTCCCTTGGAAAAGTGGAAGAGATTCATCGGCTCATCGATCGTTTTGTCCAAGAAGCGAGACAAGAATCCAATCTGATGGGGTTATCAATGCCTTTATTTTCAGAGTGGATTTTAACATATAATTGGAAACAGCAGCCGTGCTTATTGGAGTACGAAGTATTAGGAGAATTACATAACTTATCTCACTTAGATGAGACTGTATGTACATGGGCGAATCAATTCTTCTCAATGCTTCAGCATAGTTTAGACGTATATGTTGAAAATTATGTTTGTATCACAATTGAATGTGACGCGGAGAATGCTCGTTTCTTTTTTGATTTTCGTGGTAAGCTAACGAGTGTAGAAGAACTACAGAATTGGCTTGCGAACCAAAACAATAAATGGTATTCCATTTCTTATACAGTACGAGACGAAGAAGTCTCAGTTATATTACAACCAATCGAAAAAAGTGTGGTGAAATAATGTTTGTAGATCAGGTCAAGATATATGTAAAAGGCGGCGACGGTGGTAACGGAATGGTTGCGTATCGTCGTGAGAAGTATGTTCCAAAAGGTGGCCCAGCAGGTGGCGACGGTGGTAAAGGCGCAGATGTTGTTTTCGTTGTTGAGGAAGGCTTACGTACATTAATGGACTTCCGCTACCAACGTCATTTCAAAGCTGATCGTGGTCAGCACGGAATGAGTAAAGGTCAGCACGGACGTAAATCTGAAGATTTAATCGTAAAGGTTCCACCAGGAACAATAGTAAAAGATGAAAAAACAGGTCAAATTCTTGCCGATTTAGTAACGCATGAACAAACAGCTGTAATCGCAAGAGGTGGCCGAGGTGGCCGTGGTAACTCGCGTTTCGCAACAGCTACGAATCCAGCACCTGAAATCGCTGAGAACGGAGAACCAGGTCAAGAACGTGATGTCATTCTAGAACTTAAAGTGCTAGCAGACGTTGGACTTGTTGGATTCCCAAGTGTAGGTAAATCTACATTATTATCTGTTGTATCATCAGCGCGTCCGAAAATTGCAGAGTATCACTTTACAACAATCGTTCCTAATCTTGGTGTTGTTGAAACTGGTGATAACCGCAGCTTCGTTATGGCTGACCTTCCTGGATTAATTGAAGGCGCACATGCTGGCGTCGGACTTGGACACCAATTCTTACGACATATCGAACGTACACGTGTAATTGTACATGTTATCGATATGTCTGGTTTAGAAGGCCGTGAGCCATATGAAGATTATGTCACAATTAATAATGAATTAAAAGAATATAATATGCGTTTAACAGAGCGTCCACAAGTTGTTGTAGCAAACAAAATGGATATGCCGGATGCAGAAGAAAACTTACAAGCATTTAAAGAGAAAGTGGGAGACGAAGTAAAAATCTTCCCAATCTCAGCTGTAACGAAACAAGGTGTTCGTGATTTACTATTTGAAGTAGCGAACTTATTAGAAACAACACCAGAATTCCCAATGTACGATGTTGTTGAAGAGTCTGAAGCAAGTGTAATGTATAAATTTGATGCTGAAAGTCTTAAATTTGAAATTACACGTGAAAGTGACGGCACGTTTGTTATTTCTGGTTATGATATCGAGAAGACATTCAAAATGACTGACTTCTCACGTGATGAATCTATACGTCGTTTCGCTCGCCAAATGCGCGGAATGGGTATTGATGAAGCGCTTCGTGCACGTGGTGCAAAAGACGGAGATATTGTAAAAATTCTTGAATATGAATTTGAATTTATCGATTAAGACTGCCAAAGTATGGCGGTCTTTTTTTTATTCTGCTATTTGCAAGTAGTAAGATTCCCGCCTCAAAATTCAGCTGAAGCAAAGAAGTTAGGTGTGAATCAGGCTGCTAGTTAAAAATTACGAAGATAGGAAAAAATCCCCACTAATTAAATTTTCAATTTATAATAGAAAAAGAAGTAATTTTAGAAGAATATTTATGGGGAGAAAGAGAACATGTATAAAATATTAATTGTAGAAGACGATGAGAAAATTGCGGGAATATTAGAGGAGCATTTAGAAAGGTATGGCTATCAATCATTTAGAGCAATTGATTTACGTCATATAAAAGATGAATTCGTAAAAGTGAATCCACATCTCGTATTACTGGATATCAATTTACCATATTTTGATGGTTTCTATTGGTGTCGTCAAATCCGCACTGTATCGAATGCGCCGATTATTTTTGTTTCTGCAAGAACAGGGGAAATGGATCAAGTAATGGCAATTGAAAATGGCGGAGATGATTACATTACAAAGCCATTCCATTTAGATATTGTCATGGCTAAGGTGAAAAGTGCACTTCGACGTGGGTATGGTGAGTATGCTTCTGCGGCAGAAAGTGATTGTTTAGGTGTGAATGGACTTTTGTTATTCCCGTCCCAACACGTTGTTGAGTGGCAAGGGCAACAAACAGAGCTGACAAAAAATGAATTTTACTTATTAGAGTGTTTAATGAAACAAGCGAATCAATATGTAACGCGTGAAGAATTGTTAGAAGCTCTGTGGGATGAAGTAGCTTTTGTTGATGATAATACACTGACTGTGAATGTAAAGCGCGTAAGGAAGAAACTAGAGGAGCTAGGTATTAAAAATGCGATTGTAACGAAACGTGGATACGGTTATGCGCTTCTTACAGAGTGGAGTGAAGGGCATGCAGGTTAAAAGTTACCTCATAAACCGCTTTGCTTTACTTCTTTCTTATGTTGTAAGTCTTTGTTTATTTGGACTCGTATTGCAGTTGCAAAGTCTTTTAGAAAAAAGATCAATTGATTGGAGTACGTGGTTATACGGACTTTTATTAGGGACAGTTGTGTTTACTGTATACCTCATTTACGATTACCGAAAAAGAAGTGTTTTTTTAAAGAGAATCGAAAAATATGTTGCTGATGGAAATACATTACATGATTCTTTACTTATTGATACTTCGTATACGACAGAACAAGAGATGATCGTTGAATCTTTTACGCTATTAAGACAGCAATATATGAATGAAGCTCATAAACAGCATGCGAAAGAGCAACAGCAAATGATATTTATGAACCAATGGATTCATCAAATGAAGACACCAGTATCTGTTATTGAGTTACTATTACAGAAGTTTGGTAAAGAGCATCGTGAAGCGAGAGCAACAGTTGAAAGTATTCGTGAAGAAAATAACCGTATACTAAATGGTTTAGATTTAGCGTTACATATGGCAAGGTTAGAGCAATTTGCGAAAGATTATAAAGTAGAAGTAGTAAATGTGATAGATATTATTCGAGGTATTATTAATGAAAATCGAAAGTCTTTCATTCAATCGTCTGTATTTCCGAAAGTAATGTTTGAAGAAGATACTTGTATGGTTGCATCTGATAGAAAATGGCTTAGTATTGCTATAGGGCAAATTGTTGTAAATGCAATTAAGTATACGAGAATTTCAGAAGCAGAGAAAAAGGAAATTCAATTTCAAATTGAAGAGAAAGATCAAAAGGTGTTATTACATATTAAAGACAATGGAATCGGTATTCCGGAGCAAGATGTAAAGCGTATATTTGATCCGTTCTTTACGGGGATAAATGGCCGTAAAACGAGAGAAGCGACTGGAATGGGTTTATATATTACGAAGGAAATTTGTGATAATTTACATCACGGTATTTATGTGCAATCGGCTGAAGGGGAAGGGACAACATTTACGTTCCAATTTGCAAAAGATGAAGAATATCATACATTAATGAGAAAAATGACAAAACTGTAAGATAACAAAACGTTTTGTAAGGGAAATCACTCGTTTCTTTTTCTTATTTTTCTTATAGTAAATGTAAGAAGAAAACACATAGGGGGATTAGAAATGAGTGTTCTTGAAGTAAAAGGATTAACGAAGGTGTATCAATCAAAAGGTTCAGTAGCGACGACTGCTTTAAATGATATAAATTTTAAAATAGAAGAAGGCGAATTTGTAGGGATTATGGGTCCTTCAGGAAGCGGAAAAACAACGCTTTTAAATTTATTAGCAACAATTGATAAGCAAACTTCAGGTCATGTGCTTGTAAATGGCGAAGAAATTAATCAAATGCGTGCTGCAAAATTAGCGGAGTTTCGCCGTACACATTTAGGATTCATTTTCCAAGATTTTAACTTACTTGATACGCTATCGATTAAAGAAAATATCATTTTACCACTTGTAATGGCGAAGAAATCTGTAAATGAAATCGATGCAAAAGTGCTTGAGATTGCAAAGTTTTTAAATATCGAAGGCATTTTAAATAAAAAAGTATATGAAGTATCAGGCGGCCAACAACAACGTGCAGCAGCTGCGAGAGCGATTATTCATGAACCGACGTTAATTTTAGCGGATGAGCCAACTGGAAACTTAGATTCTAAGTCGGCAAAATCATTAATGAGCGCGTTGCAAGATTTGCATGAACAAAAGAAAGTAACAATTGCAATGGTAACGCATGATCCAGTAGCGGCGAGTTATTGCGAACGTATTCTTTTCATACGTGATGGAGAGATTTTCTCAGAAATACATAAGGGAAGAACGAAACAAGCCTTTTTCCAAGAAATTTTGGACGTACTTGCGATGCTAGGAGGAGAATATCATGAACTTTCGCCAGCTCGCGCTTAATAACGTAAAAGGAAATTGGCGTAATTATAAAGCGTTTCTTATTAGCAGTTGTTTATCGATTGTCGTATTTTTCATGTATGCTTCCTTCATTTATCATCCAGATGTCGTAAGCGGTAATATTAGTATGAGGGAGATGATTTCAAAAGGGTTAGAATCGATGAATTATATTGTAGTCATCTTCTCAGCACTTTTTATTTTATATGCAAATTCAACATTTTTAAGAGCAAGGAAAAAAGAGTTTGGTCTATTAACATTAATAGGCGGAACAAAATCTCAACTTGGCCGAATGATTATATTAGAACAGCTTATGTTAGGTAGTATTGCAATTGTAGTAGGTATTGGACTTGGTATGCTTTGTTCAAAATTATTCTTCCAAGCATTAAGCGTAATATTGAAAATAGATAAAACACTTCCACTCGTATGGAATAGTAAAGCGGTTTTGATTACAGCGGGTGTATACTTTATTCTATTTTTAATTCTATCATTGTTTAGCGTTTGGACAGTAGGACGCTTGCAAATTATTGATTTATTAAGAGAAGCAAGAAAACAAAAAGTAGAACCTTTTGCATTTACATCGTTATGTGTAGCAGGAATAGGATGTATTATTGCCGCATATGTGCTTAGCTTCCAAGTGACATTTATGAATTTTATCATGCTGTTTTTACCGATTGTAGGGCTGACGATAGGCGGAACATATTTACTGTTTACACAAGGTAGTACAGTCGTATTAAAGGCGTTGCAAAAACGAAAAAAATCTTTTTATACATATCCAAACATGTTCGTACTTAGCAACCTTATTTATAAAATGAAAGATAATGCTCGCTTTCTATTTGTAATTTCTATTATTACGGCGGTTGTATCTTCAGCAGTCGGTACACTGTACGTATTTTTTGAGGATATGAGTTATAAGACAGTAACTAGTACCCCGCATGCTATTTCGTATGAGGAAAAGGGAATCAATACGCATAATGTTATAAAAGAAGGAAAAACAAAAGAATTAATAAAAAAACACGGATTTGAAGAAGCGCGAGAAGTAACGTATGTAAAACTTCCTGCAACTCAAAAGGTAACGATGTTTAACGGTGAACATGAAATGCCATTAGGGATTATATCTGAAAAGGAATATAATAAAGAAGCGCGTAAACAGAACGTGCCAGAAGTGCAAAATAAGCCGGGAAGTGCAACGATGGTTGTAATTGATATGATGAATGATATTGTCAAGCCGGATCTTACGAAGCCATTTGAATTTACATTGAACGGACAAAAACAGTATATTAAGCTAAATGATCCAGTATCAAAGTCTGTTTTTAATGATGATAGTTATTTAATTGTGAATGATGAGGATTTTGTAAAATATTCACAGCTCACAGCAGATGAAGAAAAGACGAAATATTATGGATATTACATTGGAGATTGGAAAGAAACAGAAAATCTTGTACTAGACTTAAAGAAAGAAATTGTGCAAGAACAACAACAGAATTTCCACAATTCCATCCTTACGTATAAAGCGATAAAGGAGCAAGGAGCAATTACAATGTTCATAGGCTTCTTTGTAGCTGTACTGTTCTTCTTCTTCGCTTGTAGTATGACATACTTTAAATGGTTTAACGATAAAGAACAAGATCGTATTCAATTTAAATCGTTAAAGAGAATCGGTATGACAGATAAAGAAATTCGTAAAATTGCAATTCGTCAAATGGGCGTTATCTTCTTTATCCCAATTTTAATCGGTGCAATCCATAGTGGATTTGCTCTTCATACGTTAGGAAAAATGCTTTATATTGATTTATGGAAATCAGGTGCGATTGTAATTGGAACATACGTTATAGCTTCTGCAATTTACTTTATGATCGCGCAAAGAGGATATTTAAAACACGTAAAAAGCTAGGGAAACCTCTAGCTTTTTGCCTATGTAGTAAGTTACAGGGGGACGGTAGATGAACATTCGGCAACTAGCGCTGCAAAATATAAAAGGAAATTGGCGTAATTATAAAGTATTTTTCTTAAGTAGTTGTTTTGCAATATTTGCGTCTTTTGCATATATGTCGGTTATTGTGCATCCGTATATGCAGGAGACGATGTGGTATCAAAACGTACGCTGGGGACTTATTATATGTAATGTTATAATCATTTCTTTTTTCGTTATATTTATTTTGTACTCTACTTCTATTTTCATAGAGGCACGTAAGAAAGAATTAGGGTTATATATGTTAATGGGAGCAACGAAATCTAACGTAATTGGAGTGATTATGACCGAGCAAATATTGATCGGGGTATTTGCTAATATTTTCGGTATTGGGCTTGGCATGATCTTTTTAAAGCTCTTCTTCATGGTGTTTAGTATGTTACTGGGGCTTCCGAAAGAACTCCTTGTCATATTTGACGTGAGAGCAATTGGGGGAACGTTTGTTACATATATGGTCGTTTTTATTGTCTTATCTTTTATAAGTGCTTTACGTATATGGAATATAAAAATCATTCGGTTATTGAAAGAATTTCGAGCAGATAAAAAAGAGAAGAAAACATCAATGTGGTTTTGTATATTTGGTTTTATTTGTTTAGGTATAGGATATGCGTTAGCGTTACAAACGACGATGCCAACGATAGCATTATACTTTTTCCCTGTGTCTATACTTGTCTTTTTCGGAACGTATTTTTCTTTTACACATGGTGTTAGCCAATTGTTAGAAGTGATAAAACGAAATAAAAAGATTATGTATACATATCCGTATTTATTTATAGTAAACCAATTGTCACATCGAATGAAGGAAAATGGAAGCTTTTTCTTTCTGATGTCTATGGCAACGACGTTTGTAGTTACGGCAACAGGTACGGTGTTCTTATATTTTTCCGGTATGCAAGATATGTGGCGGGGCGGAGGAGTACACTCATTTTCATACATAGAAAAAGGTACTTCTTCTCATGAAGTCTTTGCGGAGGGTACGGTTGAACAATTATTACACCAATATGGGTATAATGATTTTCAATCTATGAGTTTTGTTGGAGTGTATGCATCATTTCAGTCCAATAAAGGAGAAACAGAGGTAGCGTCGCTTATAAAGGAAAGTGAATACAATCAAGAGGCGAGAAAACAAAAACAGAAAACGTATCACCCTAAAAAAGGAACCGTTACGCTTGTTTATTATAATGAACGTAATGATCCGAATGTATATAATCAAAAAGGAATCCAATTACAAGTAATGAAACAAACGTATCAATTCGCATTTAACGGTCAGAAAGAAGGGGTGCGATTTAACCATCATCCTTCGTACATTAATGGTCTATTTTTCGTCATGAATGATGAAGATTTTGCTAGTATAGCAAATCAGGTTCCTGAATCTGAAAAATTGATATATAGAGGCTACACATTACCGAATATCGAAAATACGAAGGAATTAAACGCTGATTTACGGAAACATATGAACAAAGATACAAATGATGCATTTCGAAGTAATATGGAGCTATATGTAAATATGAAAGAGTTTGGCGATGTTACTCTATTTGTAGGCTCATTTATTAGTATATTATTCTTCCTTACTTCATGTAGCATCGTATATTTTAAATGGTTTCATAATATTGCATCGGATCGAAAACAGTACGGGACACTTTCTAAACTTGGAATGACGAAGGAAGAAGTGTGGAAGGTTTCTCGTTGGCAATTATGTATGTTATTTTTTGCACCTATTATAGTAGGAAGTATGCATAGTGCAGTTGCGTTATATACATTTCATAATACGATTTTTATGGACGGTTCATTAAGAAAAGTAGGCTTGTTTATTCTGTATTATATCGCTGCATGCATCGTTTATTTCTTCTTCGCTCAAAGAGAATATAAGAAACATTTAGACTAGCGAATGCTAGTCTTTTTTTAATATTCGAAATTTACATAGAAGAATATAAAAAAGTATGGTATAACAGTAAGAAAACGAAAAAGAGGGGAAAAGACGATGATTCGAGTAGGATATTTAGGACCAGAAGCAACATTTACAAATATGGCGGTGAGTCGTTTTTTTCCGGAAGCAGAGCATGTACCGTATCGAACGATTCCGGATTGTATAGATGCAGCCGCAAATGAAAGTGTAGATTTCGCAGTCGTACCGTTAGAAAACGCAATAGAAGGTTCAGTAAATATAACGGTCGATTACCTCGTGCATGAGCAACCACTTTCTATTGTAGGAGAAATTACAGTACCAATTCAGCAACATTTACTCGTACATCCGCAGTATGCAGAAGTGTGGGGAGAAGTATATGCAGTGCATTCGCATCCGCATGCTATCGCACAATGTCATAAGTTTTTAAATGAAGAATTAAAAGGGGTAACTGTTCGAGACATGACATCAACAAGTGCTGCTGCACAATATGTGAAAGAACATCCTGAAGAAAAAATCGCTGCCATTGCAAATGAAGCAGCCGCAGAAAAATACGGATTAACAATTATAAGACGTGACATTCATACGCATAAAAACAATCATACACGCTTCCTAGTGCTCCATAAGAAAAAGAAAGCAATACTCTCAAATAACGGAGAAAACCGCGGGGAGAAAACGACGCTTATGATAACGTTACCTGCAGATTATGCAGGGGCACTATATCAAGTGTTATCAGCTTTTGCATGGAGAAAATTAAATTTATCAAAAATCGAATCGCGCCCGATGAAAACAGGACTCGGAAATTACTTTTTCTTAATCGATGTCGATAAAGCATACGATGACGTATTATTGCCAGGCGTAACGATGGAACTTGAAGCGCTCGGTTTTTCTGTTACTGTGCTGGGGAGCTATTCTTCTTATTGGTTGTAAAGGGTAAGGGAGAGTATTTGTCGTATTTTGTAGTTAAATTGATATAATTTCAGTCGATAATATACCGTCTGATAGATAAATAAAATCCCACCATTTATAGGTGGGATTCTTTACTTTAACTTAGCAAGACGATCCTCTAACTGACCACGCCAAATATTGGCTAGTTCAGGAACAGCAAGAATCTTTTCAATGCCATCTTTATCTTTTCTATTATGAAAATAAATTTCGTTAGAAAACAAAACAGATACATTGTTTGATGGACGTTTTAGCAATGTGATTTTAGAATCTTTACGTACAGTACCTTCTTGAAGAACGCGGCATAGGTAGCCAGTAAATCCAGTTGCTACAATGCGCGGCAGTATGCCAGGAATACCGAGGCGTTTTGAAATAGTGCTACAAGGTACTCTTGCTTGTGTCACTTGAATGATTGCTTCACCTAGTTGATATGTATCTCCGATGCAAACATCACGCTCTAACATATTTGTTACGGTAATGTTTTCGCCAAATGTGGAAGCTGGAAGCGTAGTTTGAAATTCCTCTTCCCATAGTGCGTAATGCTCGTGTGGGTACACACAAACAGCGCGATCAGGACCGCCGTGATGTTTTAAATCCGCTACGTCATCACCACGAAATCCGTCTTTTGAGAGAAAGGCCTCTTCTGTAGGATCTTTACATATACCTGTTATCATTTCTTTATCTTCGCCATATTTCATTTGTTTCGGTTTACCAGTACTAAAGTGAACGAGTTCAATTCCCATATTCGATCTCCTTTACGATTGATTACAATATTATAGCATTAAAAAAGCACAGAGAATTATAAAAACTCTGTGCTTTACATTAATAAACGAGAAATCCTGCTTTATCTAAAGCCTCGCAAGCAGCGTCTAATTTTTCTTTAGAATCTGCTTCAATTGTATGTAAGTGAATACCATCTGTTAGTTGCGAAAGATAGGAAGCATTTGTATTTTCGATTTTTTGTAAATATTGCTCTACATCAAATCGATTACTTACCATAATTGATGCTGTTAAGTCGCCGTATACAGGGTGCTCAACTTTTACGTCTTTAATCGTAACGCCATGATCAACAAGCATTGTAAGTTCTTGACGTACTTCTGCTGGTTTATGTTGGCATACAATCACGCGTTCAAAAGCCTGTTGCTTCTCCTGTGGTTTTAAATATAAATAGCCTTGAGCAGTTGCAATAATTGGCTCGTTTCTTGCTTTTAGTAAGGAGATATCTTGCACAATAACTTGTCTACTTACGTTTGTCTTCTTAGATAGTTCGTTTCCAGATAACGGTTCATTTGCAGCAAGCAGCCACTGAAGGATAAGTTGTCGTCTTTCTTCACCTAAAATCTTTTTTTGTTCATTTTGTTTCATTATGATTTAACACCTCTATAAAATTGATTTCCAATTGTGTGTAGTGCATGAATAGTAGTATCAATTTGTTCTTTCGTTGTTTGTTTTCCGAAAGAGAAGCGGACATATTGTTTAGCCTCTTCATACGTTCTTCCAATTGCAAGCATTGTTTTCGAAGGTTCTTGTTTACCAACTTGGCAAGCACTTCCGGTCGAGATGGCAATACCGCGGCGGTTGCATTCTAGCATTGTATATTGACCTTCTATTCCTTTTATTGTAACCCCAATAATATGTGGTAAACAAGAAGTAGAATGACCTTCTACTTCAATTTCTAGCGGAAGTGTTTGTAATTCCTCTAAAAAGTAGGATCGTAACTCTTTAAAACGTAAACTTTCTACCTGTTGATTTTTCAATATATTTTCAGCAGCTGTTAAAAAAGATGCGATGCCAGGAACGTTCACTGTGCCTGGGCGAAATCCTTTTTCGTGAGAAGTTCCCGGGAATATTTGTGCCCAGCGAACTTGTGGATTTATATAGCAAGCGCCGACACCTTTTGGACCGTATATTTTGTGTGCTGAAACAGAAAGACTATCAATTCCCATCTCAAAAACATGGATAGGCAGTTTACCAAACGTTTGCACACAATCCGTATGAAATAAAATATTATATTTTTTTAAAAGGGCCCCAATTTCTGCTATGTTTTGAACAGTCCCAATTTCAGAGTTTCCATGCTGTATACTTGCTAAAACAGTATCTTCTGTAATAGCTGCCTCTAAATCTACTAAACAAATGAGTCCGCTTTTATCAACAGGAATTTCAGTGATCGTATAGCCTTTTGATTTTAGAGATTGAAAATAACTTCGAATGGATGCATGTTCCATAGGTGTCGTAATAATATGCTTCTTATTTCGGGCATTTAGAAGTGATTGAATCGCAAGATAGTTCGATTCCGATCCACAGCTTGTGAAAAATACTCCTTGTTCTTTGCCTCCAATCATTTCCGCAAATGTTTTTCGGCAAACTTGTAATAAAGAAGAAGCCGTTCCTCCAATATCATGTAAACTTTGTTCATTTCCGAAGTATTGCGAAGCTGCTTTCATATATGCTTGTAACGCTTCCTCGCTCATAGGTGTAGTAGCTGCATAGTCAAGATATATCATCATGTAAGTTCCTCTCTCTAGTAAGAGTTACATTTCTTTTGCTTTTTAAATGGTAGTAGTGAAAATAAGAATTATAAAAAAACTCTTGTCATTATTTTAAAACTATGTAAATATAGGTGTCAAGACAGTTGAAAAGTGTAAAGTAGGAGGCAACAATTATGCCAAGTGCAGATGTCTTAATTATTGGAAGTGGCGTTGCGGCACTTCGTGTTGCAAAAGAGATTTGTCACGAAAAGAATGTGATTATTATCACAAAGGAGACGAAACGTAATAATAATACACATTTAGCTCAAGGTGGAATTGCCGCAGCGGTAGCGACATATGACAATCCTAATGATCATTTTGAAGATACATTGGTGGCAGGATGTCATTATAACAATGAAGAAGCGGTCCGTTATTTAGTTGATGAGGGGCCGAAAGAAATACGCACTATCATTGCAAATGGAATGAAATTTGATGGAGACGAATCAGGTCCTCATCTTGGAAAAGAAGGGGCACACCGAAAACGTCGTATTTTACATGCGGGCGGAGATGCAACAGGAAAGAATTTATTAGAGCATCTCATTCAAGAAGTAGCTCCGTACGTTACAGTAGTGGAACAGGAAATGGTGCTCGATTTTATTATAGAAAAAGATAAATGTGTTGGAGTTTTAACGCGAAATAATGAAGGGGAACTGAAGCGTTACGATGCAGATTATACGGTGCTAGCAACAGGAGGAATTGGTGGTTTATACGCTTTCACCTCTAATGACGAGACGATTACAGGCGATGGACTTGCAATGGTGTACCGCGCAGGTGGGGAACTTGTAGATTTAGAGTTTATACAATTTCATCCGACGATGTTATACGCGGGCGGGCGATGTTGTGGCCTCGTTTCTGAAGCTGTTCGTGGTGAAGGAGCTGTCCTTATAAATGGAAAAGGACAGCGTTTTATGATGGAGATACAACCTGAACAGGATCTAGCCCCGCGTGATGTAGTGGCTAGGGCTATTCATGAACAGTTACTTGCGGGTGAAAAAGTGTACTTAAACATCGAAATGATTCAAAACTTTGAACAACGTTTTCCGACCGTGTCATCAATATGTAAAACGAATGGTGTCGATATAAATAAAAAACGTATTCCAGTCGTGCCAGGTGCTCATTTTCATATGGGCGGTGTGAAAACGAACTGTGATGGAGAAACATCTATTTCTAACTTATACGCAGTTGGTGAAGTAGCTTGTAATGGAGTTCACGGCGCAAATAGGTTAGCGAGTAACTCATTATTAGAAGGTCTTGTGTTTGGGAAAAGAATCGGACAACATATTTTATCTAGAACTGCAAAAGAAAGAATGAAGGGTCTAACAGAGAAGGAAGACAAATTTATCGTTCTGAAGCATTTGCCGGCGAAAGAAGAGATACAAGAATGCATGATGAACTATGTTGGAATTGTGCGAACAGAGCAAAGTTTATCTTATGCGAAGAGATGGCTTAGTAAGTATGGTGTTCGAAATATGATATTACAACATGATGTTCTTACGAATGAAGAGATAACGCTTATTAATATGTTAACGGTTTGTGAGCTTATAGTTGTGTCAGCCTTGCAAAGAGAAGAAAGTATTGGCGGGCATTACCGGAGTGATTATCCAGATAGAAATATAGGAAAGAAAGAGATTGTTCGAGTAAAGAGAAAACTACAAATTGTGTGATGAGGGGAAGAGGGGCTTTATGAACACGATAAAAGTTAAAGAAGCATTAAATCGATTTTTTTTAGAAGATATAGGGGAAAGAGATGTAACATCTCAGCTTATTTTTCCAGATAACTTGCTTTCGAAAGGAACGTTTCTTGCGAAGGATACAGGGGTCTTTGCAGGACGTTTAGTAATTGAATCAGGATTTAAATTAATTGATGAGAGAATTGAAGTAGAGCTTCATAAAAAAGATGGGGATCTTGTAGAAAAAGGCGAAATCATTGCAACTGTGCAAGGCCCGATTGCCTCGTTATTAACAGCAGAGCGCGTTATATTAAACGTTATTCAGCGTATGAGTGGGATAGCCACGATGACACGTAAAGCGGTTCTTGCGTTAGATAGTAGTCATACTCGCATTTGTGATACGCGAAAAACGATGCCTGGGCTACGTATGTTTGATAAATATGCAGTCGTGTGCGGAGGTGGATTTAACCACCGCTTCGGTTTATATGACGGTGTCATGATTAAAGACAATCATATTGCGTTTGCTGGTTCTATTACAAAAGCTGTTACATCGGTGAAAGAAAAATTAGGACATATGGTGAAAGTAGAAGTGGAAACAGAAACGGAGGAGCAAGTGAGAGAGGCGGTAGCAGCCGGTGCGGATATTATTATGTTTGATAACCGTACGCCAGATGAAATTCGAGAGTTTTCAAAGATTGTGCCAAGCGCCATTGTTACGGAAGCGTCAGGTGGCATTACAGTTGAAGATTTATCGAAATATGGAAAAACAGGGGTAGATTATATTTCACTTGGATTGTTAACACATTCAGTGAAAGCACTTGATATTAGTTTCAATATTGAAGCGTAAGGAAAGTGGCTTAGAGGGGGAGAAAGGTATATGAGTATTTTAGAAAAAGTACAGCCAATTGAAACGATGTTACCAGAGCGTTATTACACAATGTCAACGGAAAATATGGAAAAGCGTGTTCGTGAAATTAAAGAAAAAATGGGGAAAACGTTATTTATTCCAGGGCATCATTATCAAAAGGATGAAGTTGTACAATTTTCTGATGCAGCAGGGGACTCACTTCAGCTTGCGCAAGTTGCAGCGAGTAATAAAGAAGCAAAATACATTGTGTTTTGTGGTGTGCACTTTATGGCAGAAACAGCAGATATGTTAACGACAGATGAACAAGTTGTCATCTTACCAGATATGCGCGCAGGTTGTTCAATGGCGGACATGGCAGATATTGAACAAACAGAAAGAGCGTGGAAAGAGCTCACGAAGTTATTTGGAGATACGATGATTCCGTTAACGTATGTAAATTCTACAGCTGCAATTAAAGCATTTTGCGGTCGTAATGGTGGAGCGACAGTAACTTCTTCAAATGCAAAACAAATGGTTTCTTGGGCGTTTACACAAAAAGAGCGTCTTGTCTTTTTACCAGACCAACATTTAGGAAGAAATACAGCGTACGATTTAGGTATCCCGTTAGATAAAATGGCGGTATGGGATCCACATACAGATTCATTAGAATACGATGGAAACATAGAAGAAATCCAAGTGATTTTATGGAAAGGACATTGTTCAGTTCATCAAAACTTTACAGTGAAAAATATTGAAAGTGTGCGGGAAAATCATCCGGATATGAATATTATTGTACATCCAGAATGTTGCTATGAAGTTGTAGCCGCTTCCGACTATGCAGGTTCAACGAAATACATTATTGATATGATTGAATCAGCTCCAGTTGGAAGTAAATGGGCAATTGGTACAGAAATGAATTTAGTGAACCGAATTATTCAGCAACATCCAGATAAAGAAATTGTTTCACTTAATCCATTTATGTGTCCGTGCTTAACGATGAATCGAATTGACCTCCCTCACTTACTATGGGTGCTTGAAACGGTAGAAGGCGGAGAAGAGATTAACGTTATTAGCGTAGACAAACAAGTAACGAAAGAAGCAGTTCTCGCATTAAATCGTATGTTAGAGCGTGTTTAAAGCAACGGGAATACCGTTGCTTTTTTTCATACATATAATCATAACGAGAGCGAAATGGGCATACATTGTTTTGAAGAAATCATTGTGGTTTTTATGCCTATTCCACTTCCAACTATATTGAAAATAGAAGAAGTGATAAAAGTGAAAAGAAGTTAATGTTATTTAGAAAGGGTTACTTCATGAGATTTGTTACTTATAGATAAGTTATACAGGAGGGGGAAAATTTGAAAATTCATATCGTGCAAAAAGGGGATACCCTTTGGAAAATTGCGAAAAAGTACGGAGTGGATTTTGACACGCTGAAAAAAACAAATACACAGCTTAGTAATCCAGATTTAATCATGCCAGGTATGAAAATTAAAGTACCATCAAACGGCGTCCACGTGAAACAGCAAGCTGGAGCAGGATCAGCACCTCCAAAGCAATACGTAAAAGAAGTGCAACAAAAAGAATTTGCAGCAACACCAACGCCGCTTGGAATAGAAGATGAGGAAGAAGTTACGTATCAATCGGCACCAATTACCCAGCAGCCCGCTATGCAACAAACACAAAAAGAAGTGCAAGTAAAACCGCAAAAAGAAGTACAGATAAAACCACAAAAGGAAATGCAAGTGAAGCCGCAAAAAGAAGTACAGGTGAAACCACAAAAGGAAATGCAAGTGAAGCCGCAAAAAGAAGTACAGGTGAAACCACAAAAAGAAGTGCAAAAAGAACAGCCAATTCAAAAAGAAAAACCAGCTGAAAAACCGTCTGTTATTCAAAAGCCACCTGTTATAGAAAAACAAAAACCGGCGGAAAAAGAAAATACGAAGTTTTCGATAAATGTATTACCACAGCCGCCGCAACCGCCAATAAAAACGAAAAAAGAATATAAAATTTCAGATGTAATTAAAAAAGGAAGCGAGTTAATTGCTCCACAAATTACGAAAATGAAACCTAACAACGTCATTTCTCCGCAAACGAAAAAGGATAATATAGTATCACCGCAAGTAAAGAAAGAAAATGTAGGAAACATAGTATCGCCGCAAGTGAAGAAAGAAAATGTAGGAAACATAGTGTCTCCGCAAGTGAAGAAAGAAAATGTAGGAAACATAGTATCGCCGCAAGTAAAGAAAGAAAATGTAGGGAATATAGTATCGCCGCAAGTGAAGAAAGAAAATGTAGGGAATATAGTATCGCCGCAAGTGAAGAAAGAAAATGTAGGAAGCATAGTATCACCAAATGTATCGAAAGAAAATGTGGTTATCCCACAAGTCATACCGCCAAATATTCAAGTACCAAATATAATGCCAATGCTGGATAACAATCAACCACCAAATATAATGCCAATAATGGATAACAACCAACCACCAAATATAATGCCAATAATGGATAACAACCAACCACCAAATATGATGCCGATCATGAATAATAATCAAATGCCGAATATGATGCCGATTATGGATAATAACCAAATGCCGAATATGATGCCGATTATGGATAACAATCAAATGCCGAATATGATGCCGATCATGGATAACAATCAAATGCCAAATATGATGCCAATAATGGATAACAATCAACCACCGAATATGATGCCATATCAAATGCCGTATCAACAGCCGATGATGCCGCAGAATCCATATTATCAACAACAAAACCCATATTACAATATGCCATATCAGCAAGGGGCACCTTTTGGACCACAGTATACGTCTATGCCAAATCCAAATATGATGCCAATGGATAATAATATGCCGCCGCTTGTGCAAGGTGAGGAAGATTGTGGATGCGGAGGAGAGAGTAGGTTATATAGTCCGCAGCCTGGGGGACCACAATACGCGAATCCTTTATATTATCAACCAACGCAGTCTGCATATGCACCACAGCCAGGGACGATGTATTATCAACCAGATCCACCAAATGTATTTGGAGAGCCAGTCGCAGAAGAAGAGGACGAAGAAGAAGTTTAAAAAAAGGTGGGATTATTCCCACCTTTTTTGTATGTAGAATTGTTTTGAAAACGGAAGATTTACATCAAATGTTAGAAAATTCCCAGTGAAATATTAACAGTGTAAAAACCTTCTCTGTTACTCATCATAAGAGGGAGCTTTTCAGAAGAGAAGTTCATTCTAACAGAGGGGGTTTTTGTATTGAATACGAAAGTAAAAGTGATTGCTGCTTCTTTGTTAGTTACCAGTGCATTAGCTGCATGTGGTACACCAAAAGATAACAATGCGATGGATGGACGTAACTACAACTATAAGCATACAGCTTATAATGATACACACCAGTATCGTGATAATGTAGCGCGTAACGATCGTTATACAGATTATGTCACATATAGAAACGGTCGTAACGATACAGGATATAATAATTATTACCGTGATGTAAATTACAACGGGCAAATTGCTAATCCGCATCCAACTCGTAATATTACAATGAACAATTCATACATTAACAATGATGGTAAAACTGCAGAAAGAATTACAAATCGTGTGAAACGTATGAATAACGTAGACCGCGTGTCTACGGTTGTATATGGAAACGACGTAGCGATTGCAGTAAAACCACGTAACACAGCGACAAATGAAACGGCGATGGCGAACGAAATTCGTCAAGCGGTTTCAAATGAAGTTGGAAACAGAAACGTATATGTTTCTGTAAGAAATGATATGTTTACTCGTGTCGATGCAATGAGTACGCGTCTACGTAACGGTACAGTTACAAACGATTTTAATCGTGACATAGGAAATATGTTCCGAGACATTCGTTACGGTTTAACTGGTACAGTGCGATAGAAAAACAAAAGAGGAAGGGGTTGCCCTTCCTCTTTATTCGTCGTCATCTTTTAAACGACGTTTTTTAATAAAATAACTAACGGAATAAGAAATTAAAAAGCATATGAAGAAAATACTACCTGTTAGAAGTGCTTCAAACAGAGGTCTTTCTGGACTGAAAATGATATAAATAATGGCTATAATAGTTCCTACAATAAGAGAGCGTAAAATAATTTTGTAATAAGGAGTTAACTTTATATCCTTTTCGCCTTCTTCTACATCGATAGAAACGCTTAACTGTAAATAACTAAGTACGATACTTGTAAGGATAAATAATAACCATAATGGAGATTTCGTAATTTGATCCATTCCTTCAGTGAATCCGATATAGCCTAAAATGCCAATTATACCAAGCGATTGAAAAAGAAAGGCAATACGTATGTTTTTTAATGTTTTCAGAATGAGACGTTCATCCTTTATTTTTTTCACAATATCCATCTCCTGTTTATTATGATTTCGCTGTCACATCAATTGAAACATATATATTACATTTATCAATTTATAATTTAAATAAAGTTCGTTTGGGTGAAAGAGAAAATAAAATATTTTTATAAACATGTTGCACTTATACGTTATTAATGTTATATTAGCAAAGCGATGAGCTAATTTACGTAAGACGAGAGATATGCTTAAGTGCTAAACACGCGAATGTGGTCGCCTGGTCTCTCGCCGTAAACGCATCAAGACGCCTGCTTGCAGGCGTCTTTCATTTTATATAAAAACAAATGCTAATGCAGATAAGGATAAAACCTTATCTGCATTTTTTATTTTTGAGAGAAATGTAATGTGGTTGTTTATATGGATAAAACCTCCACTTTCGGCAAAACTACTAATGAAAGTTTGATTTTGCCTAAAAGAGGTGAACGGAAATGAAATGGATACTGATTGCAGTGCAAGCTTTCGTGATGATGTTTTGTTTAGCCTATGAAACGAGTGTGAGGGCGGAAGGACCAGTACCAGAAGTAACAGAAAAAGAACCTGAAGTTACAATTTTATTAGAGCGTATGTATGTTGATGGAGAAGTAAGTGAAGAAATATTTACAGAAAAAGTAGCGGATTTAGAAAAGTTTTTACAGCAATATAAAGAATGGCAACTCGTTGATCGTGATGATGTACAAATTGTATTGCAAAAGAAAGTGGACGATATTTCTCCGTTATTGAAGACGAGCGGCTATTTTGGTGTTTCAGAGGAAGGGATATTACAAATTTTCAAGGGTGTACCAAAAAGCGATAATGCGATTCATTCTTTCTTTCAAATTGATATGAAAAAACTTGAGAGTTATGAGCGTGCGAAATTGAAACGTGGTATTCGTATAAAATCAAAAGAAAGTTTTGTGAAGACGATTGAAAAAATGAAGCAATATGCAGTGCAAAATAAGAAAAAAAGCAGCTCATGGTGAGCTGCTTTTTCTTACTTGTTTTTAGCTAAAATTTCTTTTGCGATTTCATCAATTAGCATATCTTTTCCGATTGGATTGAATGCTTTCGTATTGAAGATTTCATTCGATACTTCATATACGTGATTGTTTTTTACTGCTTTATTGTCTTTCCAAACAGCACTATTTTTATAGTCTTCGTACACTTTATCAGCCTCGCCGCCGAAGTTTACAATAAACATTTGATCAGGTTGGAATGCAACAAGCCCTTCTAATGATACTTGCGCCATCGTTTGTTTTAAATCTGTACCTTTTGTTGCTGGAAGTTTTAAGTCGTTAAAGATGATGTCACCGTATCCGAAGCTACCGTATACACGGAAGTTTTGTGGTGTAACTGCGACAAACATAAAGTTTTCATCTTTTGTTTTTTCTTTAATTTTTTTAGATAAAGAGTCTGCTTTTTTATCGTAGTCGGCAATCCATTTGTCAGCTTTCTTTTCTTCATCCAATAGTTTACCTACTTCTTTAAACTTACCGCGCCAGTCTTCTAAGTTTGTTTCTAGAACAACAGTCGGTGCAACCTTTTCTAATTGATCATAAATTTTTAATTGACGATTATTTAAAATAATTAAGTCCGGTTTTAAAGCTGTAACAGCTTCTAAATCAACTTTAGGTGCCCAGTACCAGCCAACTGCTTTTACGCCATCTAGCTTGTCTGTTAAGTGATTTTGGATTTTATCTTTATATGTATTTGCTGTACCAACAGGTTTGTGTCCAAGAAGTAATAACTCTTCTGTTGATCCAGATAAGTCAACAATTCTCTTTGGATTTACTGGAATTGTAGCTTCCCCTTTAGCGTGTTTCACAACTTTTGTTTTCGGTTGTTCTTTTGCTTTTGACTCTTCTTTTTGAGAAGAACAGCCAACGATAGAAAGAACGACTAGCATAATAGTTAATAAAATAAATAACTTACGTTTCATCCTGATGTAACCCCTTTAATTAGTATTGATAATCATTATCGACTCCTGTATATTAAGGTGCTTTATCCTTTCTGTCAATGGAAAATAACAGAAGTTTTAAACAGAGAACATTTGTTGGGGTAGTCTCGCTTTTCTATCATTAAATATGTTAAAATGGAATACATGATTTAAGAGGGAGAGATCGTATTTTGTTTGAATATGTTACAGGTTACGTGGAGTATGTAGGACCGGAATATGTCGTAATTGACCATAATGGAATTGGGTACCAAATTTTCACACCAAATCCGTATGTATTTCAAAGAAGTAAGCAAGAAATCCGTGTCTATACATATCATTATGTGAGAGAAGATATTATGGCACTTTACGGGTTTAAAACACGTGAAGAGCGTTTATTATTTACAAAATTGTTAGGTGTGTCTGGCATTGGGCCAAAAGGCGCTCTTGCGATTTTAGCCTCTGGTCAAACAGGACAGGTCGTTCAAGCGATTGAACATGAAGATGAGAAGTTTTTAGTGAAATTCCCGGGCGTCGGAAAGAAAACAGCGCGCCAAATGATTTTAGATTTAAAAGGAAAACTAGCAGATGTTGTACCAGATGCATTTGTTGATTTGTTCTCAGATGTTGAAAGTTTTGATGAGAAGAAAGGTTCCTCAGTTGAACTTGATGAAGCACTGGAAGCACTGCGTGCACTTGGTTATGCAGAACGGGAAGTTTCTCGTGTTGTACCAGAGTTATTAAAAGAATCATTAACGACGGATCAATATATTAAAAAGGCACTTAGTCTTTTACTAAATGGTAAGAGGTGAGTATAATGGACGAACGTCTCCTTTCAGGGGAATCTGGATACGAAGATGCGGATTTAGAGTATTCATTACGGCCACAGACGCTCCGTCAGTATATTGGCCAAGATAAAGCGAAACATAATTTAGAAGTGTTTATTGAAGCGGCGAAAATGCGTGAAGAAACGTTAGATCACGTACTTTTATATGGACCACCTGGACTTGGTAAAACGACGCTTGCGAATATTATTGCCAATGAAATGGGTGTTAACATTCGAACGACGTCAGGTCCCGCAATTGAAAGACCAGGAGATTTAGCAGCGGTATTAACAGCACTTCAGCCTGGAGATGTATTGTTTATTGATGAAATTCATCGTTTGCATAGATCAATTGAAGAAGTACTATATCCTGCGATGGAAGATTTTTGCCTTGATATCGTAATTGGAAAAGGACCGTCAGCACGGTCTGTACGTTTAGATTTACCTCCATTTACATTAGTTGGAGCGACAACACGTGCCGGAGCATTATCAGCGCCGCTCCGTGACCGTTTCGGTGTACTTTCAAGATTAGAGTATTATACAGTGGATCAGCTTTCTGCGATTGTTGAACGTACAGCGGAAGTATTCGAAGTGGAAATTGATTCGTTAGCCGCACTAGAAATTGCAAGACGTGCCCGTGGTACACCTCGTATTGCGAATCGTTTATTACGACGTGTACGTGACTTCGCACAAGTTCGCAGCGACGGAACAATTGCAATGGAAATTACACAAATGGCATTAGAACTACTGCAGGTAGATAAATTAGGACTCGATCATATTGATCATAAATTATTGCTCGGTATAATTGAGAAATTCCGTGGTGGCCCAGTTGGATTAGAGACAGTTTCGGCAACGATTGGAGAAGAATCTCATACAATTGAAGATGTGTATGAGCCGTATTTATTACAAATTGGCTTTTTACAACGAACGCCAAGAGGCCGAATCGTAACGCCACTTGCGTATGAACATTTCGGAATGGAGATGCCAAAAGTATGACGGAGATACCGAAATTGCTTATAACAGCAGGTATCTTACTCATTGTTGTTGGCTTAGCTTGGAAGTTCATTGGAAGGCTTCCAGGCGATATTTTTGTGAAAAAAGGTAACGTTACCTTTTATTTTCCTATCATTACATGTATTGTGTTAAGTATTGCATTATCTTTTATTATGTATATAATAAATCGATTCAAATAAGAAATAGGTGGATACAGTTATGGATATTAATCTGTTTGATTTTCATTTACCAGAAGAACTTATTGCACAAGTCCCGTTAGAGGATCGTGAAACATCAAGATTAATGGTGTTAGACCGTGAAACTGGTGATATTGAGCATAAACATTTTACGGACATTCTTTCTTACTTACATGAGGGGGATTGCTTAGTTTTAAATGAAACGAAAGTTATGCCTGCTCGCTTGCATGGTGTGAAAGAAGATACAGGCGCGCACATTGAAGTGCTTCTTTTGAAACAAGAGGAAGGCGATAAGTGGGAAACGCTTGTTAAGCCAGCGAAACGTGTAAAAGAAGGAACTGTAATTTCTTTTGGTGAAGGGAAATTAAAAGCAACTTGCACAGGGACTGCAGATCAAGGTGGGCGTCAGCTTGAATTTTCATATGACGGCATCTTCTATGAAATTTTAGATGAACTTGGGGAAATGCCACTTCCTCCATATATTAAAGAGACACTGGAAGATCGCGATCGCTATCAAACAGTATATGCGAAAGAAATCGGTTCAGCAGCAGCGCCAACAGCGGGACTTCACTTTACAGAAGAGTTACTTGAGAAGTTAAAGAAAAAAGGCGTTCAGTTAGCATTTATTACACTTCACGTAGGGCTTGGAACATTTAGACCAGTTTCTGCAGATACGATTGAAGAGCATCATATGCACGCAGAATATTACCATATGTCTGAAGAGACAGCGGCATTATTAAATCGTGTGAAAGAGAATGGTGGACGTATTATTACTGTAGGTACGACATCAACTCGTACGTTAGAAACGATTGCGACCGATCATAGTGGTAAGCTTTGCGCAGCTTCTGGCTGGACAGATATTTTTATGTACCCAGGATATGAATTTAAAGCAATTGATGGTTTAATTACAAACTTCCATTTGCCGAAATCAACATTAATTATGCTTGTAAGTGCATTTTCAAATAGAGATAATGTACTTCATGCTTATAATGAAGCAGTAAAAGAAAAATATCGTTTCTTTAGCTTCGGTGACGCAATGTTCGTTGCATCTCACGCTAAAATGAGAAACAAATAAAAGGAGTAAATTATGACAGCAATTCGTTATGAATTTATTAAAACTTGTAAACAAACGGGTGCGCGTTTAGGTCGTGTACACACGCCGCACGGTTCATTTGATACACCAACATTCATGCCAGTTGGTACACTTGCAACAGTTAAGACAATGTCACCAGAAGAATTAAAAGCAATGGATTCTGGCATTATTTTAAGTAATACGTATCATTTATGGCTACGTCCAGGTCACGAAATTGTTCGTGAAGCAGGTGGTTTGCATAAATTTATGAACTGGGATCGTGCGATCTTAACGGATTCTGGTGGTTTCCAAGTATTCAGTTTAAGTGACTTCCGCCGTATTGAAGAGGAAGGCGTTCACTTCCGTAACCACTTAAATGGAGATAAATTATTCTTATCACCAGAAAAAGCGATGGAAATCCAAAATGCATTAGGTTCAGATATTATGATGGCATTTGATGAGTGTCCACCGTTCCCAGCTACTTTTGAATATATGAAGAAATCTGTAGAACGTACAAGCCGCTGGGCAGAACGTTGCTTAAAAGCGCATGAACGTCCACAAGATCAAGGTTTATTCGGTATCGTACAGGGCGGAGAGTTTGAAGAGCTTCGTCGCCAAAGTGCAAAAGACCTTGTTTCAATGGACTTCCCTGGTTATGCTATAGGTGGTTTATCTGTTGGTGAACCGAAGGATATTATGAATCGTGTGCTTGAGTTTACAACACCACTTCTTCCAGATGATAAGCCACGTTACTTAATGGGAGTAGGTTCTCCTGACTCGTTAATTGATGGGGCAATTCGCGGCGTTGATATGTTTGATTGCGTACTTCCAACTCGTATCGCTCGAAATGGTACATGTATGACAAGTGAAGGCCGTCTAGTTGTAAAAAATGCGAAATTCGCAAGAGACTTCGGTCCGCTTGATCCTAATTGTGATTGCTACACATGTAAAAATTACTCTCGTGCGTACATTCGTCACTTAATGAAATGTGATGAAACGTTCGGAATTCGTTTAACGTCTTATCACAACCTTCATTTTCTGTTAAACTTAATGGAGCAGGTGAGACAAGCTATTCGTGAAGACCGTCTTGGCGATTTCCGCGAAGAGTTCTTTGAACAGTATGGCTTTAATAAACCGAATGCTAAAAACTTCTAATACATAATTTAAAAGGAGGAACAAAAGATGAATGCAGGTATGATGAATATCGTTATGATCGTTGCGATGTTTGCGATTTTCTATTTCTTATTAATTCGCCCGCAACAAAAGCGTCAAAAAGCAGTTGCTCAAATGCAAAACGAATTAGCAAAAGGTGATGCTATCATAACAATTGGTGGCTTACACGGTACAATCGAATCAGTAGATGAAACGAAAATCGTTGTTAAATCTGGTGGTGCACACTTAACTTTCGATCGCAATGCGATTCGTGAAGTTGTGAAAAACTAATGAGGAAGGCCCTGCATGAAATGTGCAGGGCCTTTTTTTAATTATTTTGCTTTGACATATTTACACCGAAAATACCACCGAGTGTACTCGCGCCCATTAATGCCAATTGGTAAAGTAACTGTGAGTTCGATAAAGTTTGAGAGAAGCCTAAATAGTTAACTAGAAAAACGAGTATGGCGAATGTGAGTCCTGTAGTAAAACCTACTAGCCAACCTTTCCCTTGTGCTTTTTTACCAGCAGTAAACCCAGACATAAGCATAGATAAAAGAGCTAGTATCAAAATAGTGACGGTTAATGTACCTTCATTCATGTTCGTAAATTTTAATAATAGAGCCATAACCATGCTAGTAATAGATGCGAGAATTAGTAGGGTAATAATACCGAAACCAATTGCAGTTGATAATTTTTTCGTTCCATCCATTTATGCATTCCCCCTTTTTAATACAAGCATATTTCTCTTTTGCTTAAGTTAGACTATTTTCTTTTCTATAGGGGAATCTATAAGTAAAAAAGGAGATGTAGAAATGGAATGGGTATCGATAATTGGCCGGACGATGCTTTTGTATATCATTATCTTAATTATTTTCCGTCTTATGGGTAAACGTGAAATTGGAGAGCTAAGTGTATTAGATTTAGTCGTATTCATTATGCTTGGTGAAATGGCTGTAGTAGCAATTGAAAATACAGATAAATCACTTTGGCATCAATTAGTTCCGATGACTTTCCTTATGTGCATACAAATCATTTTGTCGGTCATTTCTTTGAAGTTTCAACGATTTCGGCATTTAATAGAAGGGGAGCCTGCTATTCTTATAAATGCGGGAAAAATTGATGAAAAAAAGATGAGAAAACAGCGCTATAACATAGATGATTTAATGATGCAATTAAGGGAGCAAGGAGTCGGAGACGTACGGGATGTGGAATACGCTATTTTGGAACCATCAGGGAAGTTATCCGTTTTTCAAAAACAAAAAAGTAAAAAGAGTAAAAATGATACGCCTATTTTTACTCTCCCATTAATTATTGATGGAGAAATTCAATCTAATCATTTGCAAATGATTGAACATACAGACGAATGGCTCATTGAAAAACTAAAAAACTTAGGTTATAACGATATAACACAAATTTTATACTGTAGTTTTCAAAATGGACAATTTTTTGTTGATTTGAAAGAAAACTAAAAGCTTACCATTTTAAATAGTAAGCCCGGAAAAGTCTCGCTAATGAAAGTTTTACTTTATTTCAAAAATGAAAGTTTACGAATGATAGGGAGGCGACTTAACTCCTCTTTTCGAATTAGTTTAAAGATGAAGAGGAGAACGACATAAACAATTGTTGTTAAAGTGATTTCCCATAATGTTTGTATACCAAGAGAATGAGAGAAAATAATATACTTATGAAGGTAAAAACCAAAGGCACCTGCAATACCGATGGCAAGTCCGCCGAAAATATAGTCTTTTGCGTAAATGGTAAATGTAATCTTTTTTAAAACGGTAGCGTAGTGAAGGAATGTCACGGTTACTATATTTGCTGCAATAGCGAGAGCAACCCCCATCATTTGAAATTCTGGCTTTGAAGCTAGTACAAAAATAACGATTAATTTCACGATGGCGCCAATAAATGTGTTCATCATAGCAGCGCGTGCTAAATTTAAAGCTTGCAATACAGATGTAAGTGGACTTTGAAAATAATGAAATAAAAAGCAAGGTGCAAGTAGCTGAATGAATGCTGTTGCGCTGTCTGATCCGTACATAAGAGTTAAAACAGGGGAAGCGAATACGTATAATATAACGACAGACCACCCACCAGTAATTAATGAAATTCGAAGTGCTTGTTGTAAACGGTGCTCCACTAATTTATGTTGCCTTTTTGCCATTGCTTCACTAATTGAAGGAACGAGCGCTGTAGAAAGAGCGTATGTAATGAAGGCGGGTAGTGATAGGAGTGGGAATGCATAACCGTTTAATATACCGTATTGCTGGGTTGCGACAGAAGCGGCAACTCCGGCAATTGCTAAACTTTGCATAACGACGATAGGTTCAAAAAAATAAGAAACGGAACCGATTAAACGACTTCCTGTAGTTGGAAGGGCAATATCCATAAGAGAATAAAATGTACCTTTGCTCTCCTTTACGGTAGTGAAAAATCTAGAGCGTATAGATAAGTGTTTTTCACGTTGGAATAAAGTGAGTAAGAATAATAAGGATGCAACTTCGCCGAGAACGGCTGATAACATAGCGCCGGCTGCAGCATATTCTACGCCATAAGGTAAAAATATTCGAATACATACAGCGATAATTGTAATGCGGACAACTTGTTCGATCACTTGAGCATAAGCGCTAGGTTTCATGTTTTGTTTCCCTTGGAAATAACCGCGTAAAACAGAAGAAACAGCAATAACAGGAACGACAGGTAAAATGGCCATTAATGGATAGTACGTTCTTTCATCGGTTAATAATGTTTTCGCTAAAATAGGTGTGAGGAGCATAATTCCAATTGTTAAAATGATGCTACTAAAGGAAGTGACAGCTAGTGATACGGTTAATATTTTTTTTATTTTTTGTTTATCGTTCACCGCTTCCGCTTCTGCTACAAATTTTGCGATTGCGACAGGAAGACCGATTTGTGTTAATGTAATTGCTAAAATGAATGTAGGAACGGCCATCATATAAAGGCCAACGCCTTCTTCTCCTAGTATACGTGCCATTACAATCCGGTTAATAAATCCAAGGATTTTGGTAATAAAGCCGGCAATCATTAAAATAAATGCGCCTTTTAAAAAGCTTTGTCTCGTCATGGTCTTCTCCTACCTTCTCAAAATCAGTGGAATGATTTACAATAATTTATATGCACGTACGAGACAAGAATGACAAGCATTTAAGAGAGTGAAGTATGATAGTGCTCTTGAAAGTAGTTATTGCTGTCCATTAGAGCGGGAATAAAAGCGACTTTTCGTGCTGAAATTATAAGGAGATGTTACGTATGTTAGAAAAAGAAGATTTGGTAGAATCATACCGCGGACAGTTACAAGTCGTTTTAGTTAGTAAAGTAGAGGAGTTTCAAATGTTCGGTTATGACCGAGTGACAGATGATGACATTTGGAAGTTCCTTAAAGTGAAAAAGTGGAAAAAGATAGACAGTAATGTTAGGTTGTATGAATTAGTGAACGATGTATTAAGAATAACACCTAATGAATATATGACATATTTAACTGTTGAAGCATACCAAGCGCCACTTTGGTCATTTGATGAGTATGAAAATAAATAACTGACTGCAATTGGTTTGTTCTTCCTTTTGCAGTATAATGATAGGTATTGATAAAGAGGAAATAACGATGTCTAAGATTATATGTAAAGGAGGTAGTGAAGAAGAAAAATAAATAATGAAAGTGTAGGTATTGCGTAAGGTTTATCGACACAGCTAGTGATGAACTAGCAAACAACAAATGTATTTTATAGAAAGGAAGTCTACTAACTAGGTGTATGCACACGTATAGCAGTGAATCGTAAGAGATTTATTGAAAGTGTTAGTAGCAGAAAGAGGGTACATATGGCAAAGCGTGGTACGAGAATTGCCGCCTTTTTCCTCATCGTTTTATTAATCGGTGGCGTAATTGGTGCGGCAGGAAAAGACATAGCAAAAGGAATTAGTCTAGGACTAGACCTTCGCGGTGGTTTTGAAGTTCTGTATGAAGTAAAACCAGCCAAAAAAGGTGATAAAATCGATCATAGTGCACTTGTAAGTACAGTAGGTGCTCTTGAAAATCGTGTCAATGCACTCGGTGTAAGTGAGCCGAACATTCAAATCGAAGGACAGGATCGAATTCGTGTACAGCTTGCTGGTGTGCAAGATCAGCAAAAAGCACGTGAGATGTTATCAACACAAGCGAAATTAACATTCCGTGATGTAGATGACAATCTTCTTATGGATGGTACGGATTTAAAAGGCGGCGGAGCGAAGCAAACATTTGATGAGCAAGGCCGTGCGAGCGTAGGTCTTACATTGAAAAGCGCTGAAAAATTCCGTGATGTAACTGAAAAAATTTCAAAAATGCCACCACCAACGAATTTAATGGTAATATGGCTTGATTTTGAAGAAGGAAAAGATTCGTATAAAGCAGAATCTGCAAAACCGAATCCGAAGTTTTTATCAGCAGCAACAGTAAGCCAAGTGTTTAACCAAGCTGAAGTATCTATCGTAGGTGGAAACTTTACAGTTGAAAGTGCGAAAGAACTTTCATCTTTATTAAATGCAGGTGCACTTCCTGTTGATTTAAAAGAAATGTATTCAACATCTGTTGGAGCGAAATTTGGTCAACAAGCATTAGAGCAAACGATTTTCGCTAGTGCAATCGGTATTGCTATTATCTTCTTATTTATGCTTGTATTCTACCGTTTACCAGGGCTTGTAGCGGTTATTATGTTAGGTTTATACATTTTCGTTACATTACTTGTCTTTAACTGGATGCATGCGGTTCTTACGTTGCCAGGTATTGCGGCATTAGTGCTCGGGGTGGGTATCGCAGTTGATGCGAATATCATTACGTACGAGAGGTTAAAGGAAGAGCTGAAAATTGGTAAGTCAATGATGTCAGCATTTCGTGCTGGTAACCATCGTTCATTAGCGACAATTTTAGATGCGAACATTACAACGATTGCAGCAGCTGGTGTATTATTCGTTTATGGTACCAGCTCTGTAAAAGGTTTCGCAACAAGTTTAATCGTAAGTATTTTAGTCGGTTTTATTACGAACGTATTCGGTACTCGTTTCTTACTAAGTTTACTTGTAAAGAGCCGTTACTTCGATAAAAAACCATCTTACTTTGGTGTTAAGGAAAAGGATATTATTCCATTAACAAAAGGTGTAGTACATCCGCCGACTAGATTTGATCGTATTAACTTCGTAAATATCGGTCATAAATTCTTCTTATTCTCAATTGCAGTCGTAATTGCTGGGGCAATTATATTACCGATTTTTAAAATGAATCTTGGTATTGACTTTGCAAGTGGTACACGTATCGACTTGCAATCAAAACAAGCAGTTACTGTTGCTGATGTTCATAAAGATTTTAAAGAATTGAACATCGATGTGAAGGAAGAAAATATTGTACCGACTGGAGATGACAATAAAGGTTTCGCAGTTCGTACATTAGGTGTTCTATCAAAAGATGAAATTGCGAAAACGAAAACATTCTTCCACGATAAATACGGTACAGATCCGAATGTAAGTACAGTTTCACCGACAATCGGTAAAGAGATTGCACGAAATGCATTTATCGCAGTATTAATTGCTTCTGCAGTAATCGTTTTATACGTAAGTATTCGTTTCCGTCTTACGTACGCAGTATCTGCAGTAATCGCATTATTACATGATGCCTTCGTTATGATTGTTGTATTTAGTCTTTTCCGAATAGAGGTAGACTTAACGTTTATCGCTGCGGTATTAACCATTATTGGTTACTCTATCAATGACTCAATCGTTACGTTTGATAGAAACCGTGAATTATACAAACAGAAAAAACGAGTTCGCGATTTAAAAGATTTAGAAGAAATCGTAAACTCAAGTATTCGTCAAACAATTGGTCGTTCAATTAATACTGTTTTAACAGTGTTGTTCCCAGTAATTGCACTACTTATTTTCGGTAGTGAATCACTGCGTAACTTCTCACTTGCGTTATTAATTGGATTAGTTGTAGGTACGTACTCTTCTATTTTCGTTGCTTCTCAAATTTGGTTAATGCTTGAAAACCGTCGTTTGAAAAAGGGCAAAAACAAGAAGAAGGTTGAGAAAGAAGTATCTGAACCACAAGTATAGAAAGGTGATGCCTCATTAGGAGGCATCTCTTTTTTCGTTTGTGGATACAATAAGATAGCAACTTTTTACAGAAGAAAGATGGAAGAAAGATGGAAGAAAGTGGTGATGTTATCGTTGTTTTTGATACAATAAATCGGGATAACAAGATAGGTTAAGAAAAGAAGGGATTTTAATTATGGAAAAAGATGAACGTTTTAAACAGGCCGAGTTTGGTGCTATTGTCGGAATCGTTGGTAATATTATATTAGCGATTGTAAAGGCGGTAATTGGTTATATCGGGAACAGTAAAGCACTATTAGCGGATGCTGTGCATTCTGCATCAGATGTAATTGGTTCGCTAGCTGTACTTTTTGGATTGCGAGCAGCAAAGCAACCACCAGATGAAGATCACCCGTACGGTCATGGTAAAGCGGAATCGATTTCAGCGATTATTGTTGCAGTATTATTATTTATTGTGGGCATCGAGATAGCGATTTCGTCTATAAAAGCTTTTTCGCAAGAACTAGAACCACCGAAAGGAATTACGATTTTTGCTGTTATTCTTTCGATTGTCGTGAAAGAAGGAATGTTTCAATATAAATTCCGATTAGGGAAGAGGGTAAATAGTGATGCAATTATTGCAAATGCATATGAGCACCGTTCGGATGTATTTTCTTCAATTGCAGCTTTAATCGGTATTTGTGCAGCTATTATCGGTGGTAAGCTAGGTTTAGATTGGCTTGTATATGCGGATCCGGTTGCGGGGTTATTTGTTTCACTCCTTGTTGCAAAGATGGCGTGGAGTATTGGGGCGGAAGCGATTCATGCAACGCTTGATCATGTACTTCATGAGGAAGATGTTATTCCGCTTAGAGAAGCTGTCCTGCAAGTAAATGGTGTGAAAAAAATCGGTTCTTTATATGCGAGAGAACATGGTCACTATGTTATTGTCGATATTAAAGTTTCTGTAGATCCATACATTACTGTAGAAGAAGGACACCGCATTGGAAAACATGTGAAAGAAATGCTTATGAAACAAGATAATGTACAAAATGTGTTTGTACATATAAATCCGTATTCTCCAAATTAAATATCATTAACATTTTAGTATATAGATATTGCATCGTAGTTTGCATTATATTGTCACCCCTTAATCTGTCTTGTATAATAAACAGGTTAAGGGGTGATTTCGTGTTACAACCGAAGACGCGTTGGAAAGAAAAAGAATATAATGAAGAGCGAGTGAGTGAATTAGCAAAAAAGTTACAACTATCACCACTTGTCATTTCGTTATTCCTCGGTAGAGGATTAGATACAGAAGATAAGATTTTAGATTTTTTAAATACAGAAAATCAAGAATTTCACGATCCGTTTTTATTAGAAGGAATGGATAGAACGGTAGAACGTGTAAATAAGGCGATTCAAAATGGAGAGCAAATATTAATATTTGGTGATTATGATGCGGACGGAGTAAGTAGTACAACGGTTTTATATCTTGCTCTGCAAGAATTAGGTGCAGAGGTAGAATTTTATATTCCAAACCGTTTTACAGAAGGTTATGGACCGAACGAAGAAGCGTTTCGTTGGGCGCATAGTGCAGGGTTCTCACTTATTATTACTGTCGATACTGGTATCGCAGCGGTACATGAAGCGAAGGTAGCGAAGGAACTTGGAATAGATCTTATTATTACGGATCACCATGAGCCACCGCCAGAATTACCAGAAGCACTCGCGATTATTCATCCAAAACTAGATGGCGGTGTGTATCCGTTTCATTATTTAGCCGGTGTAGGTGTTGCGTTTAAAGTTGCACATGCACTATTAGGTCGTGTACCAGAACATTTATTAGAAATTGCAGTAATCGGTACGGTAGCCGATTTAGTATCACTTCATGGCGAAAATAGATTGCTAGTGAAGCGCGGTTTAAAACATATGCGAATGACGAAAAATATTGGTTTAAAGGCATTGTTTAAAGTTGCTAACGTTTCGCAAAGTGAAATTACAGAAGAAAGCATTGGATTCTCAATCGCACCGCGTATTAATGCAGTTGGGCGTTTAGAAGATGCTACGCCGGCTGTACACCTATTATTATCAGATGACCCAGAGGAAGCGAAAGAACTGGCTGAAGAAATCGATGAGCTGAACAAACTTCGAAAAGATATTGTAAAGCAAATTACAGAAGAGGCTATCGCTGAAGTGGAAAATAAATTCCCGCCAGAAGAAAATAAAGTGTTAGTGCTTGCAAAAGAAGGCTGGAATCCAGGTGTAATTGGAATTGTCGCTTCTAAATTAGTTGAACGTTTTTATCGTCCAACAATTGTATTAAGCATTGATCCTGTCAAAGAAACAGCAAAGGGTTCAGCACGTAGTATCGCGGGATTTGATTTGTTTGCAAACTTGTCGGATTGTAGAGAGTTATTACCGCACTTCGGAGGGCATCCGATGGCCGCAGGAATGACGCTACATATGAATGATGTAGATGAGTTACGTCGCCGCTTAAATGCGCAAGCGGATGCAATTTTAACAGAAGCGGATTTTATTCCAATCACAGCAGTTGATACATTTTGTAAAGTGGAAGATGTAACGCTTGCAGCAATTGAGGATATGCAAAAGTTAGCGCCATTTGGTGTTGGAAATCCGAAACCACGTCTTGCAGTGAAAAATGCTGAATTAGAAAGTATTCGTGCAATCGGATCAGATGGTTCACATTTGAAAATGGCACTTCGTGACGGACAGGCAACACTGGATACAATTGGATTCGGATTTGGTGCGTATGCAAAAGAAATTTCTCCAGTTGCTAAGGTATCTGTAATAGGAGAGGCATCCATTAATGAATGGAATAATTTTAAGAAGCCACAATTAATGGTACAAGATATTGCTGTAGAGGCATGGCAATTATTTGATTGGCGTAGTATGCGTAATGTGGAAGCAAATTTAGCAGAACTTCCGAAAGAAAAAATAACAATGGTGTATTTTTCTGAAGAGGTATTGAATAAGTTTTCTTTAGAAGACTATAAAGAACATCTTGTGCATGCATCAGAGGTAACTCATTTAGATGATCAATACATCGTGTTACTCGATTTGCCAAAAGGAACAGATGAATTGCGTGATTTATTTAAAGTAGGATTCCCATCTAGAATCTATACGTTATTTTATCAAGAGAACAATCATCTATTTAGTACAGTCCCAACGAGGGAACATTTTAAATGGTACTATTCTTTCTTAAACCAAAAATCACCATTTTCTTTAAGACAATATGGGGAACAACTATGTCGCCATAAAGGTTGGTCAAAAGATACAGTAAATTTCATGACACAGGTGTTTTTTGAGTTAGAATTTGTTACAATAAAAGACGGTGTCATTTTTATGGCCGAACAAAAACAAAAGCGTGATTTAATTGAATCGAACACATATCGTGAGAAAATGAACCACTTACAATTAGAAAAAGAATTGGTTTATAGCACATATCAGCAACTATATACATGGTTTGAAACGATTCGTAATCATAAATAAGTAGAACAGTTAGGGTAAAGGATTTGTATTTACAAACCTTTTATATCTGAGGAGGATTCAGAAATATGGATTTCAAGCAACATATCGCAATTGTACCGGATTATCCGAAAGAAGGTATTGTGTTTAAAGACATTACACCTTTAATGAACGACGGTAAAGCATACAAAGCAGCAACAGATGCAATCGTTGAGTATGCAAAAGAAAGAGATATCGATGTTGTAGTAGGACCAGAAGCTCGTGGTTTTATTATCGGTTGCCCAGTTTCTTATGCATTAGAAGTAGGATTTGCGCCAGTTCGTAAATTAGGAAAATTACCACGTGAAGTAATTACAGTTGACTACGGCAAAGAATATGGTACAGATGTTTTAACAATCCATAAAGATGCAATTAAACCAGGTCAACGCGTATTAATTACTGATGATCTATTAGCTACAGGTGGAACAATTGAAGCAACAATTAAGCTAGTTGAAGAACTTGGCGGAGTTGTAGCAGGGATTGCATTCTTAGTAGAGCTTACTTACTTAGATGGTCGTAAAATGTTAGATGGTTACGATGTATTAGTATTAGAAAAATACTAATCACTATATAGGTAAAACTACGGTGATAAAAAGTACCCGTGAATCTCTTGGAGAGGAGCGGGTACTTTTGTATAATTGAACAAAAAAATAAGGTGAAATGTCAGTAAAATCTTTTCCTTTTCACAATTCACAATCATTGGGTTATAATGATAGAATATAATTTATTCTATTTAATAAATACAAAGTCAATTTTCAATAAAAGGTGATTCGATGGCAAATGAGCAAGTACTAACAGCTGAACAGGTACTCGAGAAAGCAAGTCAATATTTAGCGGTTGAAGATATTGAGCTAGTGGCACGTGCTTATGAATATGCACGCGATGCACATAGCGAACAATATAGAAAATCGGGTGAACCATATATTATTCACCCAATTCAAGTTGCAGGTATTTTAGTTGATTTACACATGGATCCAGCTACAGTATCGGCAGGTTTCTTACATGATGTAGTGGAAGATACAGAGATTACATTAGAAGATATTGAGCGAGAATTTAATAAAGAAATCGCTATGCTTGTCGATGGTGTTACAAAGCTCGGAAAGATTAAATATAAATCTCATGAGCAGCAACAAGCAGAAAACCATCGCAAAATGTTTATCGCAATGGCTCAAGATATTCGAGTTATTTTAATTAAACTAGCTGATCGTCTTCATAACATGCGTACATTGAAACATTTGCCTCAAGAGAAGCAGCGTCGCATTGCTAATGAAACGTTAGAAATCTTTGCACCTTTAGCACATAGACTCGGAATTAGTACTATTAAATGGGAGTTAGAGGATACGTCACTTCGCTATTTAAATCCGCAACAATATTATCGTATTGTAAATTTAATGAAGCGTAAACGTGCAGAGCGTGAAGAATATTTAGATGAAGTAATGACTGGTATTCGTGAGAAATTAAAAGAAGTTTCCATTCAACCTGAGATTTCTGGAAGACCAAAACATATTTACAGTATTTATCGTAAAATGGCATTGCAAAATAAACAGTTTAATGAAATTTACGATTTACTAGCTGTACGTGTCGTTGTAAATAGTATTAAAGATTGTTACGCGGTGCTTGGAATTATTCATACTTGCTGGAAGCCAATGCCAGGTCGTTTCAAAGATTATATTGCAATGCCGAAAGCAAATCTATATCAATCTCTTCATACGACGGTAATTGGACCGAAAGGTGATCCGCTAGAAGTGCAAATTCGTACGAAAGAAATGCACGAAATTGCAGAATTCGGTATCGCGGCACATTGGGCGTATAAAGAAGGAAAGACCGCAGAAACAACAGGTACATTAGAGAAGAAACTAACTTGGTTCCGTCAAATATTAGAATGGCAAAATGAAGCTTCTAATGCAGAAGAGTTTATGGAGTCATTAAAAATTGATTTATTCTCTGACATGGTATTCGTCTTCACACCGAAAGGCGATGTAATGGAATTACCACTTGGATCTGTTCCAATTGACTTTTCTTATCGTGTCCATTCAGAAATCGGGAATAAAACAATTGGTGCAAAAGTAAATGGGAAAATGGTGACCCTTGATTATAAATTAAAAACGGGTGACATCATTGAAATTTTAACATCAAAACATTCGTATGGCCCAAGCCAAGATTGGGTGAAACTTGCTCAAACATCTCATGCGAAAAATAAAATACGTCAATTCTTTAAGAAACAGCGTAGAGACGAAAATATTGAAAAAGGCCGTGAACTTGTTGAAAAAGAAGTACGTGGTCTAGAGTATGAGATGAAAGAAGTGTTAGCTCCTGACAATTTAAAACGTGTTGCTGAGAAGTTTAATTTTGCAAATGAAGAAGATATGTTTGCAGCAGTTGGATATAGCGGAATTACAGCGTCGCAAATTGTTACGCGACTAACGGACAAGTTCCGTAAGCAGCGTGAAGAAGAAGAAATTGTTGAAGTTAAAGAAGTTCGTAAACCGATGAAAATTCGAAAATGGGATTCTGGTGTAAAGGTAAGTGGTGCTGACAATTTATTAATTCGTTTGTCAAAATGCTGTAACCCAGTTCCAGGTGATGATATCGTTGGGTATATTACGAAAGGTCGGGGCGTATCGATTCACCGTCGTGATTGTGTAAATATTCATACAGAAGAAGCTGTAGAGCGCTTATTAGAAGTAGAGTGGGAAGGTAGCCCTGAAAAAGAAATTGAATACAACGTTGATATCGAAATTTCAGGCTATGATCGCCGTGGTTTATTAAATGAAGTATTGCAAGCTGTTACAGAGACGAAAACATACATTTCAGCTGTTTCTGGTAGAAGTGATCGTAATAAGATGGCAACGATTAATATGTCGATCTCGATTCGTAACTTACAACACTTGAAAAAAGTAGTAGAACGCATTAAACGTGTTCCTGAAATTTATGCAGTACGACGCATGATGCATTAATAGGGAGTGTAGAAAAGATGAGAGTTGTTTTACAACGATCAAAAGAGGCGTCTGTCACAGTAGATGGTGAGATTGTAGGACAAATTCCATTCGGTTTAACATTACTAGTTGGCATTACGCATGAAGATACTGAAAAAGATGCAACATACATTGCGGAAAAAATCGCGAACTTACGCATCTTTGAAGATGAGAGCGGAAAGATGAACCATTCTGTACTCGATGTAGAAGGACAAGTTCTATCAATTTCGCAATTCACATTATATGGCGATTGCCGCAAGGGAAGACGTCCAAACTTTATGGATGCTGCGAAACCTGACTATGCAGAGCATTTATACGATTTCTTTAATGAAGAAGTTCGTAAACAAGGATTGCATGTAGAAACAGGGAAGTTCGGTGCAATGATGGACGTTTCTTTAATCAATGATGGTCCGGTGACCTTAATTGTAGAAAGTAAATAGTATGGCCCAAGAAGAGAGGATTATATAATCCTCTCTTTTTTATACTTTGTTGTATGTTTTGTTCATTTATCCCGCTATTTGTGGGCAGTAAGAACCCCACCTCAAAATTCAGCGGAAGCAAAGAAGTTAGGTGGGGGTCGGGCTGCCCGTAAAAGCCCGATTGGTGAGGGCTGATAATCAGTGGGGGATGAACAAAACCCCCACTGATTAAAGTTTCACTTTATCATAGGATTAATTCGAAGGGGAATAAAAGGAAAAGAAGGTGTAGCATGCTTCAAGAATTCAATATAACTTTACGTTGTATGCTAGAGTTATGTGTTCTTGGGATTGTTGGATACTGGGGATTTCGGGTAGGAACAATAACGGCTATAAAAATTACACTTGCTATTATTTTTTCGATTGTTGTTGCAGTCATTTGGGAGCTATTTGGAGCTCCGCATGCAGAATGAGAAGTACAAGGTATATTGCATGTATTGTTAGAGATTATCATGTTTGAAGCGGATGTTGCAGCGTTGTATCATTTGAAGCATCCTATGCTGGCGAGTGGATTGGTAACTATTATTGTTATAAATCGAATGCTGATGTTGATTTGGAATCAATAGCTTGGGTTATCCATTATATAGTATAATGTAAAAAATGGTAAAAACATTCGGATGTATGTGTGAAAAGGGGAGATAGTATATGAATTGGTCAATCTTTAAAGATTTGAAATTTTCATTGCGATTTAGCTTAGCTATTTTTTTACATGCATTAGGAGTTACTTTCGCAGTGCTAAGTTACAGTACTTGGGCAGTATTTGTAATAGCAGCAATGGTTGTAACAACCTTTATGATTCAAAGAGCGGATTATTTATATAAAAGTGGTATGGAATAACGTTATTCGTTTATACGTATAACTACCTCATCAATATGGAACAATAAAAAGTAAAACATCCATATTGAATGTGAGGGATATACGTATGCGTATGAATGAAAAAGGGCATTCTGTTACAAACGGTGCAAATCAACTGTTTAACGTGAATTTTCATGATTTTATTTCAAAAGAACAAAACAATACTTCGATGGAGCTTGCTTCTGAGTTTGGAATTTCTCTTCAAGATGTAAAGCGTCTTAAGAAGCAGATTGAACGCTCTTAGAACACTTGACAATCGTACTCAACAAACGTATAGTAATTTTATATTTACATATGAATATAACCGTTGATAGAGAAGAGTAAATGAGATACACATGGAAAGAGAAGAGATGTCTTAGGCTGAAAACATTTCTACATGATGACTGATTGAATGACACTCTAGAGGTTTCAACTTGAACGGCATATATGCTTAGTAGGGATGAACGCACATTTAAGCGTTATTAAAAAAGTGGAAGCATACGTGCTTCAATTAGGGTGGCACCACGGGTATAATACTCTCGTCCCTACTGTTCAAACAGTAGAGGCGGGAGTTTTTTTATTTTTATTAAGATTAAAACAATTTGAGGAGGAACTGAATATGTCTATTCAAATCCCACGCGGAACGCAAGATATTCTTCCAGGCACTGTTGAGTTATGGCAGTATATCGAAGGGCAAGCACGCGAAATTTGCCGTCGTTACAATTATAAAGAAATTCGCACACCAATTTTTGAACACACTGAGTTATTTTTACGTGGTGTTGGTGATACGACAGATATCGTACAAAAAGAAATGTATTCATTCCAAGATCGTGGTGAGCGCAGTTTAACATTACGTCCAGAAGGTACTGCACCTGTTGTACGTTCTTACGTTGAAAACAAAATGTTCGGTGACGCAACGCAACCAACAAAGTTATACTATATCGGTCAAATGTTCCGTTACGAAAGACCACAAGCAGGTCGCTATCGTCAATTCGTACAATTCGGTATTGAAGCAATCGGTAGTAACGACCCTGCAATTGATGCAGAAGTAATTGCACTTGCTGTAGAGTTTTACCGCGGCATGGGCTTAAAAAATATTAAAGTTGTATTAAACAGCTTAGGTGATGCAGCGAGCCGTCAAGCGCACCGCGATGCATTAATCGCTCATTTTGAGCCACGCATCGGCGAGTTCTGCTCTGATTGCCAATCTCGCTTAGAAAAGAATCCACTTCGTATTTTAGACTGTAAGAAGGACCGTAACCATGAATTAATGGGTACAGCACCATCTATTACAGAATACTTAAACGAAGATTCAGCAGTATACTACGATAAAGTTCAAGAACTATTAACGATGATGGATGTTCCATTTGAAAAAGATCCAAACTTAGTGCGTGGTTTAGACTACTATCAACACACTGTTTTTGAAATTATGAGTGAGGCAGAAGGTTTCGGTGCTATCACTACATTAAGCGGTGGTGGCCGTTATAATGGACTTGTACAAGAAATCGGTGGACCAGAAATGCCAGGTATCGGTTTTGCGATGAGTATTGAACGTCTAATTATGGCGCTAAAAGCTGAGAACATTGAGTTACCAATTGAACATAGTATTGATTGTTACGTTGTAGCTCTTGGTGAAAAAGCGAAAGACCATGCTGCGAAAGTTGCGTTTGATCTTCGTAAAGCTGGATTATCAGTCGAAAAAGATTATTTAGATCGCAAAATGAAAGCACAATTTAAATCAGCAGATCGTTTAAATGCGAAATTTGTAGCTGTATTAGGGGAAGATGAGCTAGATAAAGGCATCATTAACTTAAAAGATATGGCAACAGGCGGACAAGAAGAAGTAGCATTAGATGTATTTGCTTCATACGTAGCAGAGAAATTAATATAGGGGGAACTTACAGTGGCTGAAAGAACACATGCATGTGGAAAAGTAACAGTAGAAGCTGTTGGACAAACAGTTCAATTAAAAGGTTGGGTACAAAAACGTCGTGACTTAGGTGGATTAATCTTCATCGATTTACGTGACCGTACAGGTATCGTGCAAGTCGTATTTAACCCAGAAACATCAAAAGAAGCGCTAGAAGTAGCAGAAACGATTCGTAGTGAATACGTATTACACGTAGAAGGTACAGTTGTTGAACGTGGTGAAGGCGCAATTAATGACAATATGGCAACTGGTCGTATTGAAGTACAAGCAACGAGAGTAAACGTATTAAATGCAGCGAAAACAACACCAATCATTATCGCTGATGATACAGATGCATCAGAAGATGTGCGTTTAAAATATCGTTACTTAGATTTACGTCGTCCTGTAATGTTTAACACATTCAAAATGCGTCACGACGTAACGAAAACAATTCGTAACTTCCTAGATACAGAAGACTTCTTAGAAGTTGAAACTCCAATTTTAACGAAGAGCACACCAGAAGGAGCTCGTGACTATTTAGTACCAAGCCGTGTACACGACGGTGAATTCTATGCATTACCACAGTCACCACAATTATTTAAACAACTTCTTATGGTCGGCGGATTTGAGCGTTACTATCAAGTAGCACGTTGTTTCCGTGACGAAGATTTACGTGCGGATCGTCAACCAGAATTCACGCAAATTGATATCGAGGCATCATTCTTAACACAAGATGAAATTTTAGAAATGATGGAGCGTATGATGACGAAAGTCATGAAGGATGCAAAAGGTGTAGAAGTTAGTGCACCATTCCCTCGTATGAAATATGCTGATGCAATGGCTCGCTACGGTTCTGATAAGCCAGATACACGCTTTGAAATGGAACTAACAGACCTATCTGAATTTGCAGCAGATTGTGGATTTAAAGTATTTACAAGTGCTGTAGAAAGCGGCGGACAAGTAAAAGCAATTAATGCAAAAGGTGCCGCAAGCAAATACTCTCGTAAAGACATTGATGCATTAACTGAATTCGTAAAAGTATACGGTGCAAAAGGTCTAGCTTGGCTTAAAGTGGAAGAAGACGGCTTAAAAGGACCGATTGCGAAATTCTTCGGCGAAGAAGATGCAAAAGCGTTAATGAGTACATTAGAAGCTACTGCTGGCGATTTATTACTATTCGTAGCAGATAAGAAAAGCGTTGTTGCAGATAGCTTAGGTGCACTTCGTTTACGTTTAGGTAAAGAGCTTGAGTTAATAGATGAAAGTAAATTTAACTTCCTATGGGTAACTGATTGGCCACTTCTTGAGTACGATGAAGATGCAGATCGTTACTTCGCAGCTCACCACCCATTCACAATGCCATTCCGTGAAGACGTTGAGCTATTAGAAACAGCACCAGAAAAAGCACGTGCACAAGCATATGACCTTGTATTAAACGGTTATGAGCTTGGTGGCGGATCACTTCGTATTTACGAGCGTGACGTACAAGAAAAAATGTTTAAAGCACTTGGATTCTCACAAGAAGAAGCGCAAGAACAATTCGGATTCTTATTAGAAGCATTCGAATACGGTACACCACCACACGGCGGAATCGCATTAGGTTTAGACCGTCTTGTTATGTTACTTGCAGGTCGTACGAACCTTCGTGATACAATTGCATTCCCGAAAACAGCAAGCGCAAGCTGCTTATTAACAGAAGCTCCAAGCCCAGTTGCAGAAGCTCAGCTTGAAGAACTGAACTTAAAATTAAGCTTGAAAGAAGAGAAGTAAGAATAGGGTCTAGATGGTTATACTATAGCCGTCTAGACTTTTTTTGAGAGGAAGTTTAAAAAGTCCGGTTTAGATAACTGTCGCATTTCGTCGTTGCTTCGCCAGTCCGGTGCTCGAGTAGTAAAGCTACACTGCGCTCCTCCTGGCATCAGCGCCTCGACCTGCTCGGTTATCTAAATCCTCCTTTTTAAACGTATATTGAGAGGAAGTTTAAAAAGGTCCGGTTCAGATGGCAGTTGCATTTCGTCGTTGCTTCGCCAGTCCGATGCTCGAGTAGTAAAGCTACACTGCGCTCCTCCTAGCATCAGCGCCTCGATCTGCTCCGCCCTCTGAATCCTCCTTTTAAAACGTGTATGTAGGAAGAAATAAAAGTCCAGTTTATATTATGTTTTTGTTTGAAATATGTATTTTTAGGAATTCTATAACTTTTTCTATACAAATAGTCGGAAAAACGCTAGAATACATGGTAGACCATTTTTGTAATAGGAGTGTAGAGCTGAATGTTACATCAATTTTCACGTAATGAATTAGCCTTCGGTAAAGAAGGACTTGAAATATTAAAAAATAGTACAGTCGGTATTTTAGGAATTGGCGGCGTAGGATCATTTTCAGCTGAAGCGTTAGCGCGTTCTGGTGTAGGACGTCTCGTATTAGTTGATAAAGACGTTGTAGATATTACAAACGTAAACCGTCAAATTCACGCTTTAGTATCTACTGTAGGGCGTTCAAAAGTAGAATTAATGAAAGAGCGTATTGCAGACATTAATCCGGAATGTGAAGTAATTGGATTAGAAATGTTTTATACAGATGAAACATATGAAGAGTTCTTTAAACACGGTTTAGATTTCGTAGTGGATGCATCTGATACGATTACGTTCAAAATCCATTTAATTAAACAATGTTTACGTCGTAAAATTAAAATTATCTCATGTATGGGTGCAGCAAATAAAATGGACCCAACTCGTTTCCGTATTGCGGACATTTCTAAAACACATACAGATCCGATTGCGAAAGTAATTCGTACGAAGCTTCGTAAAGAGGGTATTAAAAAAGGTGTAAAAGTTGTCTTCTCTGACGAAAACCCAATCGTAATTCGTGAAGAAGTACGTAAAGAAATCGTACCAGACGAAAATGCAAAAATTCGTAAGGCGAAATTACCACCTTCTTCAAATGCATTCGTACCATCTGTGGCAGGCTTAATTATGGCAAGTCACGTTGTACGTGAGCGTATTAAAAATGTAGAAGTGAAGCGTGTAGGGCAAGAATAAAAGGAAAGCATATATCCATTTCGGATATATGCTTTTTCTATGTTTTAAAGAATTATTGATATTTGCATCACTACTAGTTCAAATGTAAGTAAGGTTAATAAGTAATGATCATATTTATCTGATTTATAGGCGGATGTATTTTTTAGACTGTTAATGGTGAAAAGAGCTAAAGTCAGGACGAGAAGGCCAAGAGTTATTTTGAAAATTATTAATGAAATAGCAATCATATCCCTTTAAAGGGATATGGTTATAATGACATTACAGTAAAAATTATCTAATATATTTTGGGAGTTTCCTTGTATGACAGGGAGAAATGTTATTGTCAATTTTTGTCGTTAAATCGATATTTTTTGTCGAATCGTTGATATATTGCAAGTTGTGATAGATATATTTGAAAAATCGTTGATATATTGCAAGTTACGATAGATATATTCGAAAAATCGTTGATATAATTTCATTTACCGATATATCTATATACGGTTCACCGAAAACAAACAAGGATGTCACTTAATCAAAAAAGTGACATCCCTGTTTTTAATTCTCTGCAGAATAAATAATATCTAAATTCCCGTTTTGATCGGTTTTGAAAATGGGAGCAATTTGTTCTTCTTGTTCTTCAACTGAAACAAGTTTTCGAGCACGATCCATAATTCTAACAAGCATTGCATAATCTTCTTCGATTGCTTGTTGTTTTTTTGTGAGTACCGCTAATTTTGCTTCAAGTTCATGATTCGTTTTTTGCAAGGAAGTAAGCTGATCTTGTAATACCTCATTTTCAGTTTGCAACTTTGCGGTTGAAGGGTTATTATGTTCCATGTTTTGCAAAAATGAGATGACATTTTGCATTGTAAGTTCCTGTTGACTTGGCGTGATATTTTCTGAAAACTCGGCATCGATTACGAGCTGCCGAGTTTGTGTAAACTGCTCTTTTTCTATTTTAGCTTCAGAACGTTTTAATTCTTTACGTTGTTTTTTTGCAATCTGTACCGCATCTTCGTAATTCGCTCGTACTTCAGCATTCCATCTAAAACCGCAAGCTGCTGAAGTGCGGTTCAAAGCATCGCCAACTTCATCGAATGCTTTGATTTGTGTACTGCCGCTACGAATATGTCGTAAAACAGTTTCTGCTAAAAGGAGATCGTCTTCTCTTGTCCATGCATCTTGACGTGTTTTCATAAGCGAAGCCTCCGTAATGGTGACGTTTTCGTTTATGTTACCCTTTATTTTTCGTTTTATTCGAACTTTGTAATCTTTCATAAACAGTAGAAAGTGCTTGCTCAAATTTCCCTGTTGTTTTCGGTTTATAATATTGCTTGTTTTTTATTTTATCAGGTAAGTATTGTTGGTGTACCCAGCCATTTGGATGGTCATGTGGATATAAGTATCCAATGCCTCGACCTAACGATTCAGCGCCTTTATAGTGACTGTCTTTTAAATGACCTGGAATGTCACCTGTTTGACTGTTACGTAAATCGTGCAATGCAGCATCAAGTGCTTTATAAGCTGAATTTGATTTTGGTGATAAGCATAGCTCGATAACGGCATTTGCAAGTGGTATGCGTGCCTCTGGGAATCCAACTCGTTCAGCTGACTCGATCGCTGCAAGTGTGCGCGGTCCAGCTTGCGGGCTAGCAAGTCCGATATCTTCATATGCCATAATAAGAAGGCGTCTACCGATACTTTGTAAATCACCTGCTTCAATAAGGCGTGCTAAATAATGAAGTGCTGCATTTACATCACTTCCGCGCACTGATTTTTGAAATGCCGATAATACGTCATAATGAGCATCTCCACCTTTGTCATGAACGAAACTCTTTTTTTGTAAGCATTCTTCTGCGATTTCTAGCGTGATTTCCGCACCTTTGTCGTCAGTTGTAAAGCTAGATAAAACAGCTAATTCAAGTGCATTATAAGCTGAACGCATATCTCCGCCTGATGCATTTGCAAAGTGATGTAATGCTCCATCCGTAACAGTTACATCATATTCCCCAAGCCCTTTTTCTTTATCTTCAAGAGCTCGTTTTAAACCAATTAAAATATCATCTTCTGTTAGTGCGTGTAACTCGAAGATTTGACATCTGCTTCGGATAGCAGAGTTTATCGCATGGAATGGATTACTCGTCGTTGCACCGATTAAAGTAAGGAGTCCACTTTCTAAATGAGGTAATAGAAAGTCTTGTTTCGCCTTATCTAACCTGTGAACTTCATCTAAAATTAAAACGAGGTGTCGATGCATCTTCGCTTCTTGTACGACAACTTCCATATCTTTTTTATTGTGAGTAACAGCATTTAATAGGCGAAACGGTGTTCCAGTACTTCCCGCAATTGCGCTAGCTATTGATGTTTTTCCTGTACCTGGAGGACCGTATAAAATCATAGATTGAAAATGATTTGCTTGGACCATTCGCCATAAAATCTTTCCTTCACCAACTAAATGCTGTTGTCCAATAATTTCTTGAATATTTGTAGGGCGCATTCGATGTGCGAGTGGTTGTTTCATTTTTACCGTCTCCCTTACTATATAATTTCATTCTATCGTATCATTTTTTTTAGTGGAATTTGAAATAGGATGCTGTTTTATGGGAAAGATGAATATGAATATGAATATTTTCATTTTTCTTTCAATTTTAATAATTTCCGAGTTTTTCAATGCGATTTTATGTTATCATTTTGATACACAAGTTGAAATTTCTTATAATACTATATTATGCTATAATTTCATAGGATTTTAAATTGTGTTCTTTTATAAGGTGAAACTTTAATCAGTGGGGGTTTTGTTCATCCCCTACCTAACTTCTTTGCTCCAGCCGAATTTTGAGGTGGGAGTTTTACTGCCCGCAAATAGCGGGATAAATAAGATATAACCAATAGAAGTGAAAATTTGAAAAGAGGTGCAAAATAGATGAAGATTTCAACAAAAGGCCGCTACGGCTTAACAATTATGATCGATCTTGCAAAAAAGTTTGGTGAAGGTCCGATTTCATTAAAATCAATCGCACAGGCACATGACTTATCGGAACATTACTTAGAACAATTAATTTCACCACTTCGTAACGCTCGTCTTGTAAAGAGTACGCGTGGTGCATATGGCGGATATGTATTATCTGATCAACCGGCTAACATTACAGCTGGGGATGTAATCCGTGTACTAGAGGGTCCAATTAGTGTTGTAGAAATGATAGAAGAAGAAGAACCAGCACAGCGTCAATTATGGATGCGTGTTCGAGATGCGGTGCAAGAAGTATTAGATAGTACAACTTTAGAAGATTTAGTGCGTTATGAGGAAGAAAATCACGGGGGCTATATGTTTTACATTTAATTCCTTGTGAAACGATTTGGAAAGAAGGAGATTTAATGGAACGCATTTACTTAGATCATGCTGCGACATCTCCGACTCACCCAGAAGTGGTCGAAAAGATGATTCCATATATGACAGAAACATTCGGAAACCCGTCTAGTATTCACTTTTATGGACGTCAAGCGCGCCATGCAGTAGATGAGGCGAGACGCGTGTGTGCAAAAAGCATCCATGCGAAACCGAATGAAATTATATTCACGAGCGGTGGTACAGAAGCTGATAATTTAGCGCTTATAGGTGTAGCACGCGCAAACCGTCATAAAGGTAACCACATTATAACGACGGAAATTGAACATCATGCGATTTTGCATACGTGTGAATTGCTTGAGCGTGAAGGGTTTGAAGTGACATATTTACCTGTCGATGAAACGGGGCGTGTTCAACTTTCTGACATACAAAAGGCATTAACAGAAGAGACAATTCTTGTATCTATTATGTTTGGGAATAATGAAGTAGGGACGATGCAATCGATTGCGGAAATAGGAAAACTGCTAAAAGAGCATCAAGCTTATTTCCATACAGATGCGGTACAAGCTTACGGTTTAGTAGAAATAAATGTGAAAGAGTTTGGGATTGATTTATTATCAATTTCAGCGCACAAAATTAACGGGCCAAAAGGCGTAGGGTTCTTATACGCTAGTGCAAATTTGAAATTTGAACCGTTATTAATAGGCGGAGAGCAAGAAAGAAAACGCCGTGCTGGTACTGAAAATGTACCTAGTATTGTCGGACTTCAACATGCGATTCTTTTAGCTGAAAAAACTCGTGAGCAAAAAAATGCCCAATATGAAGAGTTTAAAGATATAATGGTATCTGTCTTCAAAAATGAAGGCATTACTTTCGAGGTAAACGGAAACTTGGAATATCGCTTACCACATGTGTTGAATATCAGTTTTACAGGAATGAACATTGAACCATTTCTTGTGAACTTAGACTTAGCTGGCATTGCAGTATCAAGTGGTTCTGCTTGTACAGCTGGTTCGATTGATCCATCACATGTATTAGTGGCGATGTTCGGAAAAGACTCCGATCAAATACGTTCATCCGTACGCTTTAGTTTCGGTCTTGGAAATACGAAAGAGCAAATTGAAAAAGCGGCGTACGAAACAGTGAAAATCGTGAAGCGATTAACACAAAATTAGCATGGGAGGTGACATGATGAACAAACTACCTCACGAAACACGCGTTGTCATCGGGATGTCCGGTGGCGTCGATTCATCTGTAGCAGCTCTTTTATTAAAAGAGCAAGGTTATGATGTGATCGGAATTTTTATGAAAAACTGGGATGATACAGATGAGAATGGTGTCTGCACAGCAACAGAAGATTACAATGATGTAATTGAAGTGTGTAACCAAATCGGTATTCCGTATTATGCAGTAAACTTTGAAAAACAATACTGGGACAAAGTATTTACGTACTTCTTAGATGAGTACCGAGCTGGTCGTACACCAAACCCAGATGTAATGTGTAACAAAGAAATTAAATTTAAAGCATTTTTAGAGCATGCAATTGCGCTTGGTGCTGATTATGTAGCGACAGGCCATTATGCACGTGTTGCTTATATGGACGGCGAATATAAAATGCTTCGCGGCGTTGATGACAATAAAGACCAAACGTATTTCTTAAATCAATTAAGCCAAGAGCAATTATCAAAAACAATGTTCCCATTAGGTGAATTAAAGAAACCGCAAATTCGCGAAATGGCGACAGAAGCTGGTTTAGCGACAGCGGCGAAGAAAGATAGTACTGGTATTTGCTTCATTGGCGAGCGTAACTTTAAAGATTTCTTAAGTAACTATTTACCAGCGCAACCAGGTGTGATGCAAACGTTATCTGGTGAAGTGAAAGGAAAACATGACGGTTTAATGTACTATACAATTGGACAACGTCATGGCCTTGGTATTGGTGGTAACGGTGATCCATGGTTCGCTGTTGGGAAAAACTTAAAAGACAACATTTTATATGTTGATCAAGGATTCCATAATGAACTTCTATATGGTGATGAAGTTATCGCTACGAATGTAGGATGGGTAAGTAACAAAGCAAAAGAAACAGAATTTAAATGCACAGCGAAATTCCGCTATCGTCAAGCAGATAATAAAGTAACGGTTCAAATTGTTGATGAAAATACAGTTCGTATTCTTTGTGATGAGCCAATTCGTGCGATTACGCCAGGCCAAGCAGTTGTTTTCTATGATGGAGATGAGTGCTTAGGCGGCGCTACAATTGATGAAGTATATCATAGTGGTAAGAAATTAGATTATTTAGGATAAAACGAGAAGCCTCTGCCGATTAGCGGTTAGAGGTTTCTTTTACATAAAGCGAATTTTCGTTCGCTTGGAAAATACATTCTTTGTTATAATTTGTTGTAGAGGTGAAGGACATGTCAAACAAACTTGAAACAGGTATTCAATATATGCAAGAAGGAAACTGGGAAGAAGCAGCTAAAAATTTTACAGAAGCAATCGAAGAAAATCCGAAAGATGCGCTTGGATATATTAACTTTGCGAATTTATTAGATGTATTAGGTGATAGTGAACGAGCAATTTTATTTTATAAGCGTGCATTAGAGTTAGATGATAAATCTGCGGCTGCTTATTATGGCTTAGGAAACGTATATTACGGTCAAGAGCAATTTGCAGAGGCAAAATCTGTATTTGAACAAGCAATGCAATCGGGCTTACAGTCAGCTGATGTAACATTTATGTTAGGTATTACACATGTGCAACTTGGAAATGATCGTCTTGCATTACCGTTTTTACAAAGAGCGACGGAATTAGATGAAGACGATGTAGAAGCTGTTTTCCAATGCGGACTTTGCTTCGCGCGACTAGAACATATTCAAGAGGCAAAACCTTATTTTGAAAAGGTATTAGAAATGGATGAAGAGCATGCAGATGCGTATTATAATTTAGGTGTTGCGTACGTATTTGAAGAAAATAACGAGAAAGCTCTTACTTTATTTAAGAAAGCAACTGAAATTCAGCCAGACCACTTTTTAGCTGGTAATGGTATTCGTTTATTAGAGCAAGAAGCTGAATAAAGTGAAATGATAGTTTAATGCGCAGTTACCCCTCATCTAAAGATTGTGAAAGAGGTGGGGGATGTACTGCTCATTAAGGTGAAAAGAACTCGGGAAGGAGAGGAAAGATGGGAAATCAACATGCCATGGATTTGTTTGAGGAAGAGAAAAAATTTATAAAAGCGCAAGTTCTTCATACCATTTTCCACAACGAAGAAAACCTCTATTCCGTTGTCAGTATGAAAATCATTGAAACGAATGAAACATACGACGAAAAAAAAGTAATGATAAACGGTCATTTTCCCCGTATGCATGAAGATGAAGTGTTTACATTAACAGGTCACTTTAAAGACCACCCGAAGTATGGGAAACAATATTTAGTTGAAACGTTTAAGAAAGAATTGCCGCAAACAAAAGCAGGTATGGTGCAATATTTAGCGAGCGATTTATTTAAAGGGATTGGAAAGCGTACGGCTGAAAAAATCGTAGATCACCTTGGTGAGCATGCCATTTCTAAAATTATGGATGATCCTGATGCGTTAAATGGTGTTGTTAACAAACAAAAAGCACAGGAAATATATGAGACAATTGTGGAGCATCAAGGGTTAGAGAAAGTAATGAGCTTTTTAAATGGTTACGGTTTTGGAACGAAGCTTTCTATTAAAATTTATCAGCAATATAAAGAAATGACATTAGAAGTGATTCGTAATAATCCATATCAACTTATTGAAGAAGTGGACGGGATTGGTTTTGGACGAGCAGATGATATAGGACGTGCGTTAGGTATATCGGGTAATCATGATGACCGTGTACGTGCGGGATGTTTTTATACGTTAGAGAATGTTTCACTGCAGCTCGGCCACGTTTATATGGGGAAAGATCAACTTGTAAGAGAAACGATGTCACTTTTAAATAATCAAGAAGGTAGAGTGACTGAGGAAGACATTATAGGCTGTGTTGAAATGATGCAAAGTGAAGGGAAAGTCATCATTGAAGGAGAACGAGTGTACTTAGCATCGTTATTTTACTCTGAAAAAGGTGTTGTAAAGTCTATTCGTAGGCTTATGAATCAAGAGGAAACCCCTTCATTTCCTGAAGCAGAAATGTTAAAAACATTAGGTGAAATTGAAGAACAGCTGAAGGTGCAGTATGCACCGTTTCAGCAAGAAGCAATTCAAACGGCACTTCATAAGCCGATGATGTTATTGACAGGTGGACCAGGAACGGGGAAAACAACAGTTATTAAAGGAATTGTTGAAATGTACGCGTCCTTGCATGGGGTATCATTAAATCCGAATGAATACAGTGATGATAATCCATTTCCAATATTATTAACGGCTCCAACAGGAAGAGCAGCGAAGCGAATGAGTGAATCTACCGGGCTCCCTGCTTGTACAATTCATCGTCTGCTTGGTTGGACGCCAGAAGGGTCTTTCCAGCGTAATGAAACCGATCCAGTTCAAGGGAAGTTACTCATTATTGATGAGTTTTCGATGGTAGATATTTGGCTTGCAAATCAGCTATTCAAGTCACTTCCGACAAATATTCAAGTTATCGTTGTAGGTGATGAAGATCAGTTGCCATCTGTAGGACCTGGACAAGTGTTAAAAGATTTATTAAATGCAGGAGCCATTCCAACGGTAAAACTTACAGAAATTTATCGTCAGGCGGAAGGTTCGTCTGTTATTCAGCTTGCCCATGCGATAAAAGACGGAACACTTCCACCGGATTTAGCGCAAAATAAAAAAGATCGTTCATTTATCAGCTGTGCAGGGGCTCAAATTGTTGAAGTTGTAAAAAAAGTATGTGAAAACGCGAAGACGAAAGGGTTTAGCGCAAGAGATGTCCAAGTGTTGGCACCTATGTACCGCGGACCAGCAGGTATTAATGTGTTAAATGAAGCTCTTCAAGAAGTGTTTAATCCGAAAAAAGAAAAAAGTAAAGAAATTGCCTACGGTGACGTTGTGTATCGAAGAGGTGATAAAGTACTTCAATTAGTCAATCAGCCGGAAAGCCAAGTATTCAATGGTGATATTGGAGAAATTGTTTCGGTGTTTTATGCAAAAGAAAATGTTGAGCAACAGGACATGATTATCGTTTCATTTGATGGAATCGAAGTAACGTATACAAAGCCGGATTTAAATCAAATTACCCATGCATATTGCTGCTCGATTCATAAATCACAAGGTAGTGAATTTCCAATAGTTATTATGCCGATTGTAAAGAGCTACTACCGTATGTTACGTCGTAATTTAATTTACACGGGCATTACAAGAAGTAAGAAATTCCTTATTATTTGTGGGGAGGAAGCGGCTTTTCAATCCGGTGTAAATCGCCTTGACGATGCAATGCGTCAAACGACTTTAGCTGGTCGTTTGCAAGAATCGCAAGGAGAGGTGCAGATGGTAACGGTTAATGGCGAGGAAATGGACGTGGAAAACATTTCACCGTATGATTTCATGTAACGAGGTGAAATTATATAGTGAAACTTTCAAACGTATAACGTTGAAAGGCTCCAGCAATGTATAAATGAATACGGTTTGGACATAATGGCGAATAGAATCTGGGAGACTGTAAGGAGATGAAAGCCATATGTTTATTTGTCCAAATTGCAAAGGGAAAGACATCGGAAAAATAGGTGTCAACCAATTTTATTGCTGGAATTGTTATATCGAATTATCGGTTTCAAAGGGGAAAATCCATACGCATCAAGTAGAGGAAGATGGTTCATTAAGCTCTCTTGATGATTTATTTGATGAGAACGAAAGAACGATCGGATAACGAAAAGGGGGATTTACTTTGAATCTACGCAATTCATTAATCGCATTAGGTGTTGGAGCTGCAGCATATCAATATGCTCGCAAGCAAGATGTATTTTCAAAACGCAATATGAAAAAAGCACGTAAGATGATTAAATCTTATTTATAAACGTAAAAAACTCCCTTCATGATAAGGGAGTTTTTTTATGCGCTCGTATGCAAATATAAAAGTCCAATTTCAGAGAAGAGATAAGATAGGCCGTAACACCCAACACCAAGCATTCCGTAATGAAATAATTGCTTCGCCCTCTCTTTTCGTGAGGAACGAATAAAGAAACCTTTCCAAATACCAAATCCGATACAAACCCATTCAAGAATCATAAAAAGTGCTGATAATACGAGCATAAATAAAACCATTATGAGTCCTCCTGATTATATTGTTTCATGCTGCATTCTCAGGGATGGTTGTCCTTGTTATGTTATGTATATGTACGTCTTTACAAAACAGTATGGTCTGTATGAAAAGATTTTAAAAGTTTTGCACATAACCTACCCTATTTATTTTCAAAATAAAGGTGGAGGAGGTTTTTCGTGTGAAGAATCTTAAAATCATTTGGATATACCGTTTAGGATTATTGTTACTTGTATTTCTTTGTTTGCTTGTCTTCTTAAAGATCAAGCCACTATGGGCGCCGATTATTTTTGTATGTAAAGTGGCGATTACACCGTTTCTTATCGCTTGTTTTATTGCGTATTTATTGCATCCTTTAATTGAAAAAATTCATAAGGAAGGGATGCCGCGCACACTCGCCATTTTGCTCATTTACATCCTGTTCTTTGGCGGGATTGGCTATGGGATTTATAAAGGAACGCCAGTTGTTATTAAACAGTTACAAGAAATTAATGAACAATTTCCGCAGTTTACAAAAATGTATGATTCTTGGATGGATGGCGTTACAGAACAAACAGCGAATTTCCCATCATTTATTCATGAAAAGGTAAAGCAAATTTTCGTTGGTGTAGAAATGAAGATACAAACGCTTTTAAATAAAGTTATGAGCACAGCCCGTGGTGTACTGGATTCATTGCTCATTATTTTCTTGATTCCGTTCATTGTATTTTACATATTAAAAGATTACGGTGAGTTTTATCATATCTTTTGGAAACTAGTTCCGAGTAAGTGGCGTAGTACGGGTCAAATGCTTGCGAAAGAAATTGATAAATCACTCGGAAGTTATATTCGAGGACAGTTATTTGTTTGCTTAGTATTAGGGGGAGTATCTGTTCTTTCCTTTTGGTTTATCGGTATGAAATATCCATTGCTGCTCGGCATTATTATTGGGGTAACGGATATAATCCCATACTTTGGTCCTATTTTAGGGGCGATTCCCACGTTGATGATTGCGGCAACGGTATCAACGAGTTTACTCATTAAGGCGGGGATTACAATTGCTATTTTGCAATTTTTGGAAAGTAACATTTTATCGCCTTACATCGTTGGTAAGTCGCTTCGTATGCACCCCGTTATTATTATGCTTGCATTACTAGTTGGAGGAGAGATAGCCGGGATTGTAGGATTGCTAATATCGGTTCCGATTTTAGCAGTTATTCGTACAGTGATTGTTCATGTGAGGCCTCTTTGGAAAAGAGAAGATGTTTAAAATGAAGCCCTCTATTTAAAAAATAGAGGGCTAATCATATGATTATTTAGGGAGCTGATTTTTTATTTTTTGAACAAAAGAGCTCACATCAGTTGTTTGAATATGTTTTATTCTTTTCCATTCCGTATCATACATAAATACAATTTGATTGCTGAAAAGGCGCTTCTGTTCTTTTAGATTAGAAATTTTTGCGAAAGAGTACTCTTCAAATATTGGTTTTTTGCTTACGCCAGGACCATAAAAGAAGAGCCTTTTGTTCGTTAAGATTAACAGTCCTGGCCTTGCGACGGAATGATATATAAATATATTTAATGAGCATGCTGCATAAAAAAGGATTTTTTCATCAGTTGTTAGCATTTCTCTAGCTTGATTCAATAAAGTTGTCATTGTAATCGCTCCTTTATTGTTAATAATTTAATTATAACAAATAATGTAATATTTAGAAATTTGTATAAAGTATTTTTTGTGAGGAGATTCCTATTTAGTAATAAATGCATAATATATTGAAAGGCTGTTAAGAATGAATAGTAGAATAACTATGAGTAATAAACAATTGATACAATATAAATGATTATCTACATTGACAAACTTAAGAGAATTCTATTATATTTAGTCATATAATACATTAAATCAATGACGGAACAAGTACGTTACAGTCCATTTGTAGAGAGAAGCTTCCACTGGCTGAAAGGAGCTTTAAATGAAGGGTAACAGAAAGCTAATCCTGAGAGCAGCTAATCACTGCCGTCTTGCCACGTTACGGCACCATGAGGTGATGAATTGATTGTTATAATAATCAATTCATAATTAGGGTGGTATCGCGAGTTAACTCTCGTCCCTTTTATAGGGGCGGGAGTTTTTTATATTTAAGGAGGAAAATACAATGAAACAACTAACAGGCGCACAAATTCGTCAAATGTTTTTAGACTTTTTCCAAGAAAAAGGACATGCAGTAGAACCTAGTGCATCACTAGTTCCACATGAAGATCCATCTCTTCTATGGATTAACAGTGGTGTAGCAACATTAAAAAAATATTTTGATGGACGCGTAATCCCGCAAAATCCACGTATTACAAATGCTCAAAAATCAATTCGTACAAACGATATTGAAAACGTAGGGAAAACAGCTCGTCACCATACATTCTTTGAAATGTTAGGGAACTTCTCGATCGGTGATTACTTCAAAGAAGAAGCAATTACTTGGGCTTGGGAATTTTTAACGAGCGACAAGTGGATTGGATTCGATAAAGAATTACTATCAGTTACAATCCATCCGGAAGATGAAGAAGCATTTACAATTTGGAATGAGAAAATGGGTGTTCCAAAAGAGCGCATCATCCGCTTAGAAGAAAACTTCTGGGATATCGGTGAAGGACCAAGTGGACCGAATACAGAGATTTTCTATGATCGCGGGGAAGCTTACGGTAATGACTTTAGTGACCCAGAATTATATCCGGGCGGAGAAAACGAGCGTTACTTAGAAGTATGGAACCTTGTATTCTCTCAATTTAACCATAATCCAGACGGTTCATATACACCACTTCCTAAGAAGAACATTGATACAGGGATGGGTCTAGAGCGTATGACATCTATCGTTCAAGATGTACCTACGAACTTTGATACGGATCTATTCATGCCAATGATTGGTGCAACAGAATCAATTTCTGGTGAGAAGTATCGTAATGGAGACTTAGAAAAAGATATGGCGTTTAAAGTCATTGCTGACCATATTCGTACAGTAACATTCGCTGTTGGTGACGGTGCTCTTCCATCTAACGAAGGCCGTGGTTATGTATTACGTCGTTTATTACGCCGTGCTGTTCGTTATTCTAAGAAATTAAACATCAACCGTCCATTCATGTTTGAATTAGTACCGGTTGTTGGAGAAGTAATGAAAGACTTCTATCCAGAAGTACTGGAAAAGAAAGATTTCATCGCAAAAGTTGTGAAAAATGAAGAAGAACGCTTCCACGAAACACTTCATGATGGTGAAGCAATTTTAGCTGAAGTTATTGCAAAAGCGAAAGAAGAAAAAACAACTGTTATTTCTGGCGTAGATGCGTTCCGTTTATACGACACGTACGGTTTCCCAATTGAATTAACAGAAGAATATGCAGAAGAAGCTGGTATGACAGTTGACCATAAAGGTTTTGAAGCTGAAATGGAAAAACAACGTGAGCGTGCACGTGCTGCTCGTCAAGACGTTGATTCTATGCAAGTTCAAGGCGGTGTACTTGGTGAAGTTAAAGTAGGGAGCGAATTCGTTGGTTACGGTACAGTTGCAACAGAAAGTAACATTGTTGCACTTGTGAAAAACGGTGAGTATACAGATAGCTTACAAGCAGGTGAAGAAGGGCAGTTAATGCTTGATGTAACACCATTCTATGCTGAGAGCGGCGGACAAATTGCAGACCGTGGTTACCTTCTTGCTGATGGCGTGAAAGTTGTTGTAAAAGATGTACAAAAAGCACCAAATGGTCAAAACTTACACAAAGTAGTTGTGGAAGAAGGTACATTAACGAAAGGTGCGGCTGTAAAAGCTGTTATCGATACGAAAAACCGTAGTAGCGTTGTGAAAAACCATACAGCAACTCACTTACTACACCAAGCGTTAAAAGATGTACTTGGAACGCATGTTAACCAAGCAGGTTCTCTTGTAACTTCTGAACGTTTACGCTTTGACTTCTCTCACTTCGGTCAAGTACAAGCTGACGAATTAGAAAAAATTGAGCGTATCGTAAACGAGAAAATTTGGGAAAGTATTAACGTTGAGATTTCTCAAAAATCAATCGAAGAAGCGAAAGAAATGGGTGCAATGGCATTATTCGGTGAAAAATACGGTGATGTTGTACGCGTTGTACAAGTAGGCGATTACAGCTTAGAGCTTTGCGGTGGTTGTCACGTTGATAACACAGCTTCTATCGGTATTTTCAAAATCGTTGCTGAGTCTGGTATCGGTGCAGGAACTCGTCGTATTGAGGCGGTAACTGGTAAGTCTGCATACGAATTAATGAACGATCAAGTAGGTTTATTAAAAGAAGCAGCAGGAAAAATGAAAACAAATCCGAAAGATATTTTAACGAGAGTTGATGGCTTATTTGCTGAAGTGAAACAACTTCAAAAAGAAAATGAATCTCTTGCTGCAAAATTAAGCAATATCGAAGCTGGAAACTTAACTGATTCAGTAATGACAGTTGATGGCGTAAACGTATTAGCAGCGAAAGTAAATGTTGCAGATATGAACAACTTACGTACGATGATGGATGACCTTAAAAATAAATTAGAGTCTGCAGTTGTTGTATTAGTGTCTGTAAATGACGATAAAGTAAACATTTTAGCTGGCGTAACGAAAGATTTAATTAGCCAAGGTTACCATGCTGGTAAACTTGTGAAAGAAGTAGCTTCTCGTTGTGGCGGTGGCGGTGGTGGCCGTCCTGATATGGCTCAAGCGGGCGGTAAAAACCCAGCACAAGTTGAAGAAGCTTTAGCATTTGTACAAGAGTACGTTAAATCTGTTTCAAAATAAAGAGATAGTAGTGTACAATGGTAGGGAGAGGAGAAGTTCTTCTCCCTATACTTACTATATAAGTGAGGTGCTTGAAATGGACGGTTTTGATAAAACAATGAAGTTTAGCATTCAAGATGAAAAACAGAGTGTCCATGTAAATGATGTACTTTTAACTGTGTATGATGCACTTCAAGAAAAAGGCTATAATCCGATTAACCAAATCGTCGGTTATTTATTAAGTGGAGATCCAGCATACATACCTCGCCATAAAGATGCACGAAGCATCGTTCGCAAACTTGAACGTGATGAGATAATTGAAGAGCTTGTGAAGTCTTACTTGAAACATCATCGTGAGGAGTAGTTTATGCGGATATTAGGTTTAGATGTAGGTACAAAAACAGTCGGAGTTGCAATGAGCGACGAAATGGGCTGGACAGCACAAGGATTGGAAACAATTAAGATTAACGAAGAACGAGGTCACTTTGGTTTTGACCGTATTTCTGAGTTAGTAAAGCAGTACAATGTGGACAAAATAGTAGTAGGTTTACCTAAAAATATGAATGGTACAATTGGCCCACGTGGTGAAGCGTGCCAGCAATTTGCAGAAAACCTACGAGAGCTGTTACAATTAGACGTTGTAATGTGGGACGAGCGTTTGTCGACGATGGCGGCGGAGCGTCTACTCATTTCAGCTGATGTAAGCCGTAAGAAGCGAAAGCAAGTAATCGATAAGATGGCTGCAGTCGTAATCTTACAAGGATTTTTAGATAGTAAATAAGAGGTGACCAAAATGGAAGAAAATCAAATTACAATTGTAGACGAAAAAGGTAACGAACATTTATGTGAGATTGTTTTCACTTTTGATGCTGAAAAATTTGGCAAAAAATCATATGTAGTCTTCTCTCCAATCGGTGAAGTAGACGAAGATGGAGACCAAATTTATGATGCAATGGCTTATGAGCAAAATGAAGAAGAGGGCGGAACTTTACTTCCAATCGAATCTGAAGAAGAGTGGGAAATGGTACAAGAAATGTTCAACACTCTAGCTGATGAGCAAGAAGCTGAATAATAAGTACTGAGAAGATGGACGATATATAGTCCATCTTTTTTTATATGTAAAATGAAAGATTTTTTGTCGAAACTGTGTAATCCTTTGTAGTATAATGAGACGGATTGTAGAAAAATAAAATATCTGTCAAAAAATGATAGGTAAGTTTATTGTGATTTTTCATCGTGTTGTATAGAAAGACGTACATATGGCCTACAATTGAATAAGGAGGAAGAGTTTTGATAGAGAATCAAGTGAAAAAGAAGCGTAGACGCATTTTTTTATTTTCGATTATTGCACTGCTTTTAGTTTGTGGTTCAGTCTATGCGTATATTTCATCGGCATTAGGACCAGTTGATAGCGGGAATAAAAAAGAGATTGAAGTAGAAATTCCGAAAGGATCATCTACTAGTAAAATTGGTGAAATTTTAGAAGAAAAGGGTGCTGTGAAAAACGGTACAGTTTTTAGCTTTTATACAAAGGCTAAATCAAAAAACTTACAAGCTGGTACATATTTATTAAATCCTTCAATGAGTGCCTCAGATGTCATTGAACAAATGTCATCTGGTAATGTACATCGTCCAGCTCTGTATAAAGTGACGATAAAAGAAGGAGCGCAAGTAACTGAAATTGCAGAAACGGTTGCGAGTGAATTAAAGTGGAATAAAGATGATGTTACGCGTCAATTAAACGATAAAGCATTTATTCAAAAAATGCAGCAAAAGTATCCGAAGTTATTAACGGATAAAATCTTTGATAGTAATATTAAATATCCATTAGAAGGGTATTTATATCCTGCGACGTATTCGTTCTATAAGAAAGATACAACGTTAGAAGAAATCGTAATTCCAATGCTTGAGAAAACAAATGCAATCATTGTTCAAAACGAGGCGAAAATGAAAGCGAAGAACTGGGATGTTCATCAGCTTTTAACATTGTCTTCACTGATTGAAGAAGAGGCGACTGGTTTTACAGATCGCCAAAAGATCTCTAGTGTCTTTTATAATCGCTTAGCAAAAGGTATGCCGCTTCAAACAGATCCAACGGTATTATACGCGCTTGGAAAGCATAAGCAACGTGTATTATACGAGGATTTAAAGGTGAATTCACCGTATAATACGTATGTTGTAAAAGGATTACCAGTTGGACCGATTGCGAACTCTGGTAAACATTCAGTGGAAGCTGCGTTAGAACCTGCGCAAACAGATTATTATTATTTCTTAGCTGCACCAAGTGGTGAAGTGTACTATGCGAAAACATTAGAAGAGCATAATGCATTAAAGCAAAAATATATTACGAAAAAACAGTGAAATGGGGAGGGATAGCGAAAAAGGTCGCACATCCCTCTTTTTTGTGGTAAAATATATCGGGTTAAAAACTGGCAGAAGAATCGTTTTTAATATCAAAACGGGACGTACAAGCTAAGGGTAAAGCTGGCTTGTATTTTTATTGCATTCTATGTGTGAAAAGACGTCATAGAGGCACTTCTCCATGTAAATAAGGAGGACCATTTATGGAGGATGCAGTTAACGAGTACCTATTATCATTTATTGATCCAAAAGATAAATTAATTCTTGAAATGGAAGAATATGCAACAGAAAATCATGTGCCGATTATGGATAGACTTGGAATGGAATTTATGCTGCAATTTTTACGTTTAATTGGACCGAAAAGCATTTTAGAGCTTGGTACAGCAATTGGCTATTCTAGTATTCGTATGATGCAAGCTATTCCAAATTCACGTATTGTGACAGTTGAGCGCAATCGTGAACGATATGAAAAAGCACTTGAATATATAGAACGTTCCCCAGTAAAAGAACGTATTTCAGTTATATACGGTGATGCGTTAGAGACGGGTGAACAAGTAAAAGAACACGGAACATTTGACGTTATTTTTATTGATGCAGCAAAAGGACAATATCGTCGCTTTTTTGACTTATATGAACCGTTATTAAACCCTGGTGGCGTAATTATTTCAGATAATGTTATGTACCATGGTCTTGTAACGACAAAAGAGAAAATTGAAAATAGACGTACACGTGGTTTAATCCGTCGTATTAAGACGTACAATGAATGGCTTATGAACCATGAAGGATATGATACAACGATTTTCCCAATTGGAGATGGAGTAGCTGTTAGTAAAAAGAGAGGGTGACCAAGGTATGAAGAAACCTGAATTGTTAGTAACGCCAAGAGCGGTGGCGGATATCGAACCTCTTGCGAAAGCAGGAGCAGATGCAGTAATGATCGGTGAACAAAAGTTTGGTTTACGTTTAGCAGGGGAATTTTCACGTGAAGATGTAAAAAAATCTGTTAAAATTGCACATGAAAATGGTGTGAAAGTATACGTAGCAATGAATGCTATGTTCCATAATGATAAAGTAGAAGAATTAACAGATTACGTTGCATTTTTAAACGAAGTACATGTAGATGCAATTGTCTTCGGAGATCCAGCGGTATTAATGGCTGTTCGTGAAGTAGCACCAAATATGCAACTGCACTGGAATACAGAAACGACAGCAACAAATTGGTTCACTTGTAACTACTGGGGTCAAAGAGGAGCGAAGCGTGCTGTATTAGCTCGTGAGCTTAGCTTAGATGAAATTGTTGATTTAAAAGAAAATGCTGAAGTGGAACTTGAAGTGCAAATTCACGGTATGACTTGTATGTTCCAATCGAAGCGTTCGTTAGTAGGAAACTACTTTGAGTATCAAGGACGTAATCTTGACGTTGAAAAGAAAAAATATGAAGAGAATATGTTTTTATATGACCCAGAGCGTAACAATAAATATCCAATTTATGAAGATGAAAATGGTACTCACATTATGAGTCCGAATGATATTTGTTTCATCGATGAATTAGAGGAACTAATCGAGGCTGAAGTTGATAGCTTAAAAATCGATGGTGTACTAAAAAGCTCTGAATACATTATTGAAGTAACGAAGAAATATCGTCAAGCGATTGATTTGTGTGTGGAAGATCGTGATGCGTATTATGACGTGAAAGATGATCTATATAAAGAAATAGAAGAAATGCAACCAGTAAATCGTCCATTAGATACAGGATTCTTCTTTAAAGAAACGGTTTACTAAACGAGGAGGGTGTAGGAAATGACTGTACAAGAAATTTCACGAGTGATCGATGGTAAGCGCGTTATTGTGAAGAAACCTGAACTGTTAATCCCTGCGGGTAACTTAGAAAAATTAAAAGTAGCTATCCATTATGGGGCAGATGCTGTATATTTAGGTGGACAAGAATTTGGTCTTCGTTCTAATGCAGGTAACTTTACGCTAGAAGATATGGCAGAAGGCGTTGAATTTGCAAAGAGATATGGAGCGAAAATATACGTAACAACAAATATTTTCGCACATAATGAAAATATGGACGGGCTAGAGGAATATTTAAAAGGGATTGAAAAGGCTGGTGTAACGGGAATTATCGTTGCAGATCCGCTTATTATTGAGACGTGTAAACGTGTAGCGCCTTCTGTTGAGGTGCATTTAAGTACACAACAATCGCTATCCAACTGGAAAGCAGCACAGTATTGGAAAGAAGAAGGTTTACATCGTCTTGTATTAGCTCGTGAAGCAAGCTATGAAGAAATGAAAGAAATTAAAGACAAAGTGGACATTGAAATTGAAGCATTCGTCCATGGTGCAATGTGTATCGCATATTCAGGAAGATGTACATTAAGTAACCATATGACAGCGCGTGACTCTAACCGTGGTGGTTGTTGTCAATCTTGTCGCTGGGACTATGACTTAGTTCAAACGGTATCACAACATAAAGATGCAAAAGAGCTTCCTTTATTCCAAGAAGAAGATGCTCACTTTGCGATGAGTCCAAAAGATTTAAATTTAATCTTGTCAATTCCGAAAATGATTGAAATTGGAATTGATAGCTTAAAAGTTGAAGGACGTATGAAATCTATCCATTACGTAGCGACTGTAGCAACTGTATATCGCAAAGTAATTGATGCGTATTGTGCGGATCCGGATAACTTTGAGTTTAAACAAGAATGGTTAGATGAGCTTGATAAATGTGCAAATCGTGATACAGCTCCTGCATTCTTTGAAGGGGTTCCAGGACATCAAGAGCAAATGTTTGGAAATCATAGTAAGAAAACAACGTATGATTTTGCTGGTTTAGTGTTAGATTATAATGAAGAAACGGGCATCGTAACGCTTGAGCAACGTAATCACTTCAAACCAGGACATGAAGTGGAGTTCTTTGGACCAGAAATAGAAAACTTTACGCAGACGGTGGAGAAAATTTGGGATGAGGATGGAAACGAATTAGATGCAGCGAGACATCCGTTGCAAATCGTAAAATTCAAAGTGGATCAACCAGTGTATGTGAATAATATGATGCGCAAAAACATACTTCAATAAGAAAGAGTGGTAGTCGAATGGGGACGAATAAGCCTGTTGTAATTGGAATCGCTGGTGGTTCAGGATCAGGAAAAACAAGTGTAACGAAAGCGATTTTTGACCATTTTAAAGGTCATTCCATTTTAATCTTGGAGCAAGATTATTATTACAAAGATCAAAGCCATTTACCGATGGAAGAGCGTTTAAAAACAAATTATGATCATCCGCTTGCGTTTGATAATGATCTGTTAATTGAACATTTGCAGCAGTTGCTTGCATATGAGCAAATTGATAAGCCTGTATATGACTATACATTGCATACGCGTTCAGAAGAAATTATTCCAGTTGAGCCGAAAGATGTAATCATTTTAGAAGGAATTCTTATTTTAGAAGATCCACGTCTTTGTGAGTTGATGGACATTAAGTTATTCGTTGATACAGATGCAGATCTTCGTATCCTGCGCCGCATGCAGCGTGATATTAAAGAGCGCGGTCGTACGATGGATTCAGTTATTGATCAATACGTAACTGTTGTGCGTCCAATGCACAATCAATTTATTGAGCCTTCTAAGAAATTTGCGGATATTATTATCCCTGAAGGTGGACAAAACCATGTTGCAATTGATATTATGGTGACAAAAATTGCAACAATTCTTGAACAAAAAGTAAATTTGTAATAGCATAGTAAAAGATATACGATAGGAAGGGATTTTTTCCCTTCCTATCGAATACAATGAAGCATGCAACCTCATCTATATATAGGTGAGGGCATATTTATATCAACTTTCCATACATATCTTCTTTAAAAGAAGAATTGGAAATACGGGGTTGTATGTGACAACTCCGCTAGTGCAAGGGTACTAGAAACCTCCGCTAACAATGGAAGCGGAGGAGTTTTCATATGGAACTCCTCTTTTTTCGGGGGATTGGTATATAAAAGGAGTGGAAAATATGTCAACAGAAAAAACATACCCTATGACGCAAGAGGGTAAGCAAAAATTAGAGAACGAAGTTGAGCAATTAAAAACAGTAAGACGTAAAGAAGTAGTAGAGCGTATTAAAATCGCGCGTAGCTTCGGCGATCTTTCTGAGAACTCTGAGTACGATGCAGCGAAAGATGAGCAAGCGTTCGTAGAAGGACGTATTACACAATTAGAAAACATGATTCGTAACGCAGTTATCATCGAAGATAATGGCGAAGAATCTACTGTCGTTACATTAGGTAAAACAGTAACATTTAAAGAATTACCAAATGGAGATGAAGAAGCTTACACAATCGTAGGTAGCGCGGAAGCTGACCCATTCGAAGGAAGAATTTCTAACGATTCTCCAATCGCAAAGAGCTTATTAGGTAAGCAAATTGGTGAGAAGGTAGCAATTCAAACGCCAGGCGGAGAAATGCAAGTAGAGATTATCTCTGTTAAATAATAAAAATCACTCGTGTAAAAACGAGTGGTTTTTTTATTTGTATAAAAGGTTAAACACCTCGTCCAAACTATAATAGACGAGGTGTTTTTTTATGAAAATAAGACAGAGAATTACAGTTGTTTTAATTTGTTTTATATGTGTGATGTTTTTATTACTTTGTCGTTTACTCCAAATACAGATTATAGATACTGAATCTTTTACTGATCGAAATATTAATTTAATCGAAAGAAGCGTTACACAACGAACACAATCACTTACAGTAGATAATGGAAGAGGACATTTTACAGATCGGAATGATAAAGAAATTGGTGAAGAGAAATACCCAGTTTTAATTATTTTTCCTTTTTTACAAATAAAAAATGACATGTTAAAGAAAATTGCGCATATCATTGGTGTGTCGAGACAAGAGATCAAAATACAAATGAAAGATAAAAAAAATGCATTTATACTCCAAAGAGGAAATGAGCCATTTCCTTTAGTACGAGAGCAGATGGAGAAGATTAATCAATTAAATGTATTGGGCATTGTAGCGGCTGAAGTTCGATTAAAACAAACTGGAGGGACAAATCATTTAGTGGGTGAAGTGGGGGAGAATGAACGAGAATTCCAAAAGCGATATGGAGAAGTAGAAAAAATTTCAAAACAAACCCCAATTGGTATTTCCGGATTACAGCAATCTTTTGATGAATTTTTATTAACTGATGGAGAGGCAAAAGTATTGTATCAAGTGGACCGGCAAGGAGAACCGATTTTTGGAAAACAGGCGAAATACACTTCGCCAGGAAATCCATTTTATCCAGTTACAATTCAAACTACTTTACATAAAGAGTTGCAGCAAGAAGCAGAAGAGACAATTGAAAAAAGTGAAATAAAGAAGGGGGGATTAGTATTACTTGATGTAAAAACAAATGAAATACTAGCGATGGTTAGCAAACCATCTTTACAGGTTAAAAACGAAAGATTATATAAAGCTACACTTGAAAATCAAATGTTAACACCGCATTTTCCTGGTTCTGTCTTTAAAACAGTAGTTGCAGCGGCAGCGATTGATCAAAATATAAATGTATTGAATCGCACATTTAATTGTAATAAAGATTTATATGGTGAAAACGACCCACAAGTTTTGATGGGAACACTTAGTTTTAAAGGGAGCTTTGCTAGAAGCTGTAACAGGGCATTCTCACAGTTAGGTAACGAGCTAATACAAAAGGATAAGATGGTGTTAGAAACGTACGTAGCGGCTTTAGGAGCAGTTGGAAAGGTTGGTTGGAACGGTTCGGTATTTCATACATCGCGTTTCGAGCAAATGCCAGAGGAGAAGAGTGCTATTATCTGGGGGAGTGAGGAAAATAAGACTAGTAAAAAAGCGGTAGCGCAAACAGCAATTGGACAGAAAGATGTACGTATATCACCTCTAGCAATCGCTAATATGATGGCGACGATTGCTAGGAATGGAGAAAAAATGGAAGTGAAAGCTGTTAAAAAAATAGTGTATAAAAATGGAAGTGACTTTTTTACATTTGAAAACCATAAATTAAATGGAAAACAGCTTTCTTATGAAACAGTAAAAACATTACAAGAGTTATTAAGAGGCGTTGTAACAACAGAGAAAGGAACAGGAGCAGCATTCAAGTCGTTGCCACTAAGTGTCGCTGGAAAATCTGGGACAGCACAAACAGGAAAAGGGATGAAGGTCAATCGCTGGTTTGCAGGTTATTTTCCATATGAAAATCCAAGATATGCTTTAGTTGTCGTTGATATAGAAACGGACAGCAGTGTAAATAAAGTCACATCCATTTTCAAAGATATCGTAGAAGAAATCCATCGATTAGAGAATGAAAAGTAATCTTGCAATTCATAGTGAAATGTTTTCATTTCATGAAAATATTATTGTAAATGTTCAACCTTTCTAGATTTAATGTTACAATAGCAAGTATGAAAAACTGCATGGAGGTTTGAAGAATGGCAGGAGGATCTAGATTCCAACAGAAACAACAAAAACGTCGTCAAAACGGTGTTTTAAATATTGCAATCGCTATTGTATTAGTGGCAGTAGCTATTGTAGCATATCAATTGTTCGTTCCTGACACAAAAGAGCAAGCGTCTTCTAATGATAAAAAGGTAGCTCAGCAAACAACAAAAGAAAATAAAGCTGAGAAAGCTAAAGGTAAAGAAGAGACGAAGAAGGACGAACAAGAGAAGGCAGAGGCTAAGAAGAAGGAAGAAGAAGAGAAGCAAAAGGCTGAAGAAGAAAAGCAAAAAGCTGAAGAAGAAGCGAAAGCTAATGAGAAAGTGGCAGCTGAAAAAACACAGCCAAAGGCAACAGATGCTTATACGAAACCTTCTTGGAAGCCAGTAGGTACAGAGCAAGGTGCAACACCTGCGATGACGTTTAACAAAGGTACAGCAGATTGGAATGAGATGAATCAAGCGATTTCCGCTGCAATTGACGTTCCGGTAGAGCAATTAGTTATTCATAGAATCGGAAATAACGGTAAGAATAAAGCTTACGGAAACGTACAAGATAAGCAATCAGGTAAAAAATATTATGTAAATATTGATTGGGTAGAAAATGAGGGCTGGAAACCAGTGCTTGTTCAAACTCTAAACTAAAAAAGAGAAGCTCCTAGGAGCTTCTCTTTTTTAGTTAGCGTAATTTCTTTAATTTAAAATGAACAACCGCGCTGTAATACGGTCTTTTGCTTTCGGGATCCATAACCATTTGATGCGAGATGTGATGAACTTCAAGCATAAGTGCTTTATTATTATCAATTTGTTCACTAATTTTTCTTTCTAAGGAAGCTAAGTCTCCCGCTTCAAAAAATTCTATTTTATCTTCTAACATTTCAAAGGTAAATGACATGAAGATGCCCCCTCTCCTATGTAATCAACTACAGTGTAACAAAGAAAAGAAGGAAATACCATGTGCATTTCAATTGACATTTTTAGAAAGAGGGAATATCATACTGATAAAACCGATAAGAAAAAGGGGAATTTTTATGGGCACAGAATTTAATGGTTTATTTGATGAGTGGGCTCATACGTACGACTCATTCGTACAAGGCGAAGATATACAATATAAAGAAGTTTTCGCCCATTATGAGGACATTTTAGAGGATGTAGTTAACAAGTCATTTGGTAACGTATTAGAATTTGGTGTTGGTACTGGCAATTTAACAAATAAATTATTACTTGCCGGTCGTACAGTTTACGGTATAGAACCGTCGCGTGAAATGCGCATGATTGCAAAAGAGAAATTGCCAAAGGAATTTTCTATTACAGAAGGTGATTTTCTTTCGTTTGAAGTTCCGAATTCAGTTGATACCATTGTAAGCACCTATGCATTTCATCATTTAACAAATGATGAAAAAAATGTAGCTGTTGCGAAGTATAGTCAATTGCTAAACAAAGGTGGTAAAATAGTGTTTGCTGATACGATATTTGCAGATCAAGATGCATATGATAAAACTGTTGAAACAGCAAAACAAAGAGGTTTTCACCAGTTAGCAAACGATTTGCAAACGGAATACTATACACGTATTCCGATCATGCAGACTATATTTGAAAACAATGGCTTCCATGTAACGTTTACGAGATTAAATCATTTCGTTTGGGTAATGGAGGCAACTAAGCAATAGAAAGAGGGATTAGATTGAGAATTGCTGTAATTGGAGCAATGGAAGAAGAAGTACGTATTTTACGTGACAAATTAGAACAAGCAAAAACAGAAACGGTTGCGGGTTGTGAATTTACGAAAGGACTATTAGCAGGACATGAAGTAATCTTGTTAAAGTCTGGTATTGGTAAAGTAAATGCAGCGATGTCAACGACAATTTTATTAGAAAAATATAAGCCTGAAAAAGTAATTAATACTGGTTCAGCTGGTGGATTCCATCATTCTCTAAATGTTGGAGATGTAGTTATTTCAACAGAAGTTCGTCACCATGACGTAGATGTAACAGCATTTAACTATGAATATGGTCAAGTACCAGGAATGCCACCTGGATTTAAAGCTGATGAGGCATTAGTTGCATTAGCTGAGAAATGTATGCAAGCTGAAGAGAATATTCAAGTTGTAAAAGGTATGATTGCAACAGGTGATTCATTTATGAGTGATCCGAACCGCGTTGCAGCAATTCGTGATAAATTTGAAAATCTTTATGCAGTAGAAATGGAAGCGGCAGCTGTTGCACAAGTGTGCCACCAATACGAAGTTCCGTTTGTTATCATCCGCGCACTTTCCGATATTGCTGGTAAAGAATCAAATGTTTCATTTGATCAATTTTTAGATCAAGCAGCCCTTCATTCTACAAACTTTATCGTAAAAGTACTAGAAGAGTTAAAGTAATGTAACAAAAAGGCAACTGTCTCATATAAAGAAAATACATACAGTTGCCTTTTCTTTATTGGCAAATAAGGGGGAGAACACGATGAATGTATATCGTGGAGTTCATGAGTTAATTGGTCATACACCAATTGTAGAAATTACTCGGTTTTCACTTCCAGAAGGGGTCCGTTTATTTGCGAAGCTTGAATTTTATAACCCAGGCGGAAGCGTTAAGGATCGTTTAGGAAGAGAATTAATCGAAGACGCGCTAGAAAAAGGGCTTGTCACGCAGGGTGGAACAATTATTGAACCGACTGCTGGAAATACTGGTATTGGACTGGCACTTGCAGCGTTAGAACATGATTTACGCGTTATTGTTTGTGTACCAGAGAAATTTAGTATTGAGAAACAAGAATTAATGAAAGCGCTAGGCGCAACAGTCGTGCATACACCGACTGAGCAAGGAATGACCGGAGCAATTGCAAAAGCAAAAGAGTTAGTAAATGAAATACCGAATTCATACTCTCCAAGTCAGTTTGCGAATGAAGCAAACCCACGTGCTTATTTCAAAACATTAGGTCCTGAACTTTGGAATGCATTGAATGGAGAGATTAACATATTTGTTGCTGGAGCAGGAACCGGCGGTACATTCATGGGAACTGCGTCTTATTTGAAAGAAAAAAATATAGATATTAAAACAGTTATTGTAGAACCAGAAGGATCTATTTTAAATGGTGGTAAAGCTGGTTCACATGAAACAGAAGGAATTGGTCTTGAATTTATTCCACCATTTTTGAAAACATCTTATTTTGATGAAATTCATACGATTTCTGATCGAAATGCATTTTTACGAGTAAAAGAATTAGCCCAAAAAGAAGGACTTTTAGTTGGGAGCTCTTCAGGAGCAGCATTTCATGCAAGTTTACTGGAGGCAGAGAAAGCAACACCAGGTACAAATATTGTAACGATTTTTCCTGATAGTAGTGAGCGCTATTTAAGTAAAGACATATACAAAGGATGGGAATAAAAAATGAGAGCAAAGACAAAGTTAATTCATGGTATTCGCATAGGAGAACCTTCAACTGGATCTGTAAACGTACCGATTTATCAAACAAGTACGTATAAACAAGAAGCAGTTGGTAAGCATCAAGGATATGAATATTCACGTACAGGCAACCCAACACGAGCAGCTTTAGAAGAAATGATTGCCGTATTAGAAAACGGTCATGCTGGATTTGCATTTGGTTCGGGAATGGCTGCTATTACAGCAACAATTATGTTGTTCTCAAAAGGTGATCACGTTATTTTAACAGATGATGTTTATGGGGGAACGTATCGTGTTATTACGAAAGTATTAAACCGCTTCGGTATTGAGCATACATTTGTAGATACAACAAACTTAGAGGAAGTTGTAGAAGCAATTCGTCCAAATACGAAAGCGATCTATGTGGAAACACCAACGAATCCACTACTAAAAATTACTGATATTAAGAAAATATCTACTCTTGCTAAAGAGAAAGATTTATTAACAATTATTGATAATACATTCATGACGCCATATTGGCAGTCGCCGATTTCTTTAGGAGCAGACATTGTACTTCATAGTGCAACGAAATATTTAGGAGGTCATAGTGACGTAGTTGCAGGTCTAGTAGTGGTAAATAGCCCACAACTAGCAGAAGACCTTCACTTTGTACAAAACTCAACGGGAGGTATTCTTGGACCACAAGATAGCTTCTTACTACTTCGCGGTTTAAAAACGTTAGGAATTCGTATGGAAGAACATGAAACGAATTCACGCGCAATTGCTGAATTCTTAAATAATCATCCAAAAGTAAATAAAGTATATTATCCAGGCCTTGAATCACATCAAAACCATGAATTAGCAACAGAACAAGCAAACGGATTTGGTGCTATCATCTCATTTGATGTAGATAGTGAGGAAACATTAAATAAAGTACTTGAGAAACTGCAATACTTTACACTTGCTGAAAGCCTAGGAGCAGTCGAAAGTTTAATTTCTATCCCATCTCAAATGACACATGCATCAATCCCAGCAGATCGTCGTAAAGAATTAGGAATTACAGATACATTAATTCGTATCTCTGTCGGAATTGAAGATGGTGAAGATTTAATTGAAGATTTAGCACAAGCGCTAGCATAATAAAAATGCACTGCTAATGTGGAGCAGTGCATTTTTATTATGTTTATTTGTGAAATATTTCACAAATTAGACATACACAAATGAAATGATTTCATGTATATTGAATTCATGAAATGTTATTCACGAATAAATTTGTGAAATATTTCACAAACAATGGAATTCATGTAGGACGGTAACTCTATTTTTTTTCGCTAATCGGGACTTCTTATGACCTATAGGGACTTATAAAGACCGTGATAACAGAATAGGAGGAAATTTACATGGTAGTCAAAGAGAAAGTTGTAAATGAAATGCAAGAGGTAAAAGAGATGATTGATACGTTAGTAAATAACGGTCAAGAAGCTTTACAAGCATTAGAAAGTTTTACACAAGAACAGATTGACAACATTGTTCATGAAATGGCACTAGCAGGTGTTGATCAACATATGTCGCTTGCAAAATTGGCTGTTGAAGAAACAGGCCGTGGTGTCTATGAAGACAAATGCATAAAAAATATTTTTGCCACTGAATATATTTGGCATAGCATAAAGAAAGATAAAACGGTAGGAGTTATTCATGAAGATCCTCATGAAGAAATAATAGAAATCGCGGAACCAGTCGGTGTAGTAGCTGGAGTAACGCCAGTAACGAATCCAACGTCAACAACAATGTTTAAAGCATTAATTGCGATAAAAACGAGAAATCCAATTATTTTCGCATTTCATCCTTCTGCACAAAATTGTTCCGTTGCAGCGGCCAAAACAGTATATGATGCAGCGGTGAAGGCGGGTGCGCCAAAGCATTGTATTCAATGGATTGAAAGACCATCTGTCGAAGCGACGAAACAATTAATGAACCATGATGGTGTCGCACTCGTTCTAGCAACTGGAGGCGCTGGTATGGTGAAATCGGCTTATTCTACTGGTAAACCAGCACTAGGTGTAGGTCCTGGTAATGTACCGTGTTATATAGAGAAATCAGCACATGTAAAACGAGCTGCTAATGATTTAATTTTATCGAAAACATTTGATAACGGTATGATTTGTGCATCGGAACAGGCAATCATTATCGATAAAGAAATTTATGATGATGTTAAAACAGAAATGATTGCAAATAATTGTTACTTTGTAACAGAGGAAGAGAGAAAGAAATTAGAAAAGCTCGTTATAAATGAAAATACATGTGCAGTAAATAGTGATATTGTAGGGAAATCTGCACAGTATATTGCCGAATTAGTTGGGATTACTGTGCCTGAACATACAAAAATACTTGTAGCTGAAATTAAAGGAATTGGGGCAGCGTATCCACTATCTCGTGAGAAACTGAGCCCAGTATTAGCTTGTGTAAAAGCGAATTCATTAGAAGAAGGATTTACATATTGCGAAGAAATGTTGAATCTTGGAGGTTTAGGGCATTCAGCAGTCATTCATTCTACAAATAAAGAAGTACAAAAACAATTTGGTTTACGTATGAAAGCTTGCCGTCTTATTGTAAATGCACCTTCATCACAAGGCGGAATAGGTGACATATATAATGGGTTTATTCCATCGCTTACACTTGGTTGTGGTTCATACGGGAAAAACTCAGTTTCTCAAAACGTAACAGCGACTCATTTATTAAATATAAAAAGGCTGGCAAATAGAAAAAAGAATATGCAGTGGTTCAAGTTGCCACCAAAAATTTATTTTGAAAAACATGCTACGGCGTATTTAGCAAATATGCCTAACATTTCACGCGCATTTATTGTAACGGATCCAGGAATGGTTGAGCACGGCTATGTAGACACAGTTACGCACTATTTACGTAAGCATGCAAATGATGTGAAAGTTGAAGTGTTCTTTGAGGTCGAGCCAGATCCGTCAGATGAAACTGTTTTTAAAGGTGCGGAAATGATGAGAAGCTTTAAGCCTGATGTAATTATTGCACTTGGTGGCGGTTCAGCTATGGATGCGGCAAAAGGGATGTGGTTATTCTATGAGCATCCAGAAACATCATTCTATGGCATTAAACAGAAATTTTTAGATATAAGAAAACGTACATGTAAATATCCGGAATTAGGAAATAAAGCGCAGTTTGTTGCCATTCCAACAACATCAGGAACAGGGTCAGAAGTGACACCATTTGCGGTTATTACAGATAAGAAAAATAATATAAAGTATCCGCTTGCAGATTATGAATTAACACCAGATGTAGCGATTGTTGATCCGCAATTTGTAATGACAGTACCACCACATGTAACAGCAGATACTGGTATGGATGTTTTAACACATGCAATTGAGGCGTATGTGTCTGTTATGGCAAATGACTATACAGATGGATTAGCATTAAAAGCTATTGATCTCGTATTCAAATATTTACCGAGAGCATATAAAGATGGAAATGATGAAGAAGCAAGAGAAAAAATGCATAACGCTTCTGCAATTGCAGGGATGGCATTTGCAAATGCTTTCCTCGGTATTAATCACAGCTTAGCACATAAGATTGGACCAGAATTCCATATTCCGCACGGACGCGCAAATGCCATTCTAATGCCGCACGTAGTCCGCTATAATGCTATTAAGCCAAGAAAACACGCATTGTTCCCAAAATATGAGTACTTTGTGGCAGATGAAAGATATGCACATATAGCGAGAATGCTCGGGCTTCCAGCAAGTTCGGCAGCAGAAGGGGTGGAATCACTTGTCCAAGCAATTATTAAGCTTGGAAAAAGCTTGAATATTAATATGAGTATTATGGGGCAAGGAGTCGATAAAGAGAAATTTGAAGAGGTTGTTGGAGTATTAGCAGAACGGGCTTTTGAAGACCAATGTACAACAGCTAATCCGAAATTACCGCTCATTTCAGAGTTGAAAGAAATTTATATGGAAGCATATAAAGGTGTGGAATAGATAGGAAAGAGTCGCAATTAAGCGGCTCTTTTTCTTTTGGAAAACATCTCCCCGAATGGCTGCATTTACTTGTCTTTCAGTTTCATAGAATATGATACAGTGAAATGGAGGAGTGAGAATATGATGAAAGAATTACAAGGGAAAATAGAAGATTATACTCGGTTCGGACAGATCCTTCTCGCTGTAAGCACATTGTTAATGGTTGGCTTATTGATTCCGAATGGAGCAAAAGAAACGATACAATTTTTTGTTATGATGGGGAGCATCGTTATATTTTTAAGTTTATCGTTCTTTTTCTTTCAGCGTGTAAAAGTGATGCGTGACCAGTTGGAGGAAAATGAATGTGAGTAATAGTATTAAATAGAGCGCTACAAAAAGAAAGGATCTTTTTGTAGCGCTTTTTGTTTTTTTTGAAGAAAATGTATGCGTTTTTTTGTTGACAATGATAATCTTTATCAATTAAAGTAGAATAGTGGTTAATGATTATCATTATCAATTAGAGGTGGAAGAATGAAAAAGTCTATTACGCTATTTACAGCGATTTTATCTGTTTTTTTCTTATTAATAGGTTGCAATGCAAAGGAAAACGACAAAGCATCTGCAACCAAAACAGAAAAAGGAAAAGAAAAAATCGAAATTACCGACCTATCGGGAAGAAAGGTAACATTCGATAAAACACCAGAGAGCTTTGCAACATTAAGTATGGGTGATATGGATATTATTCATGCTTTAGGCGGAAAGATTATAGGTCGTCCAGATACGAAATTAACTCTTCCGGAGGAGTTAAAGAAAGCGCAAGTAATTGGGAATGCACATCAGCCGAATTTTGAGCAAATTGCTAGCTTAAAGCCAGATGTACTTGTTGCTAACAATGGATTCCAAAAGAGTGTTCCAACGGTTGAAGGTCAAGGGACGAAAGTAGTCATTTCTACTGCAAATTCTGTACAAGATATTCAAAAGAATATTGAAATATACGGAGCAGTAATGAAGAAAGAAGATAAAGCAAAAGAACTGAATCAAAAAATGAATGATCAAATGAAGAAATATGAGAAAAAGAGTGATGTGAAAGCATTGCTAGTGTATGGAGCACCAGGAACTTATTTAGCGGCATTACCAACATCTCTGTCAGGTGACATTTTAGAGAAAACGGGCGGAAAAAATATTGCAGCTGGTTTTCCAGAAATGAAAGAATATCCGCAATATGCACAGCTAAGTGTAGAACGTATTATTGAGGCGAATCCAGATGTAATTTATTTAATTACACACGGAGACCCGAATAGCGTGAAAAAAGCATTTGAAGGCGAAATGATGAAAAATGAAGCGTGGAAAAATTTAGATGCAGTAAAACAAAATCGTGTAGTTATTTTACCACCAGACTTATTTGGATCAAATCCTGGAACAAAAGTAACAGAAGCTATGGACTTTATGTATAAAAGTATACAAGATGTAAGGAAATGATAAGTATGGAGAGTAATGAAGTAGTAAGAGAAAAGGAACATCCTTTTGCGAAAAAAAGATGGGGAATAGCAGTTATTTTAGTCGTATTAACGATTCTAGGTCTTTTTTACGGTCTTTTCGCGGGAAGTTTATCCTTTTCTTTACGAGACATCCTAACAGGGATGCAAGATGAAGGTTCGATAGTTCATCGAATTGTATGGGATCTTCGTATACCAAGGGTGCTCGTTGGATTTATAGTAGGAACGTGTTTAGCGGCATCAGGTGCATTATTGCAAGGGGTTATGAGAAACCCTCTTGCAGACCCTGGTATTATCGGGGTTTCATCTGGAGCGGGTCTTGTAGCAATTATAATTATGATTTTATTTCCTCAGCACATGGCTTTTTTACCGCTAGGGGCGTTTTTAGGAGCTTTCATCACAGCAATGGTCATCTATGCTTTATCATGGCAAAAAGGGGCACCACCTTCAAGAATTGTCTTAGTAGGTGTGTCGATTAATGCATTGATTGGTGCAGCAACGTCAGCATTAATGTTATTACATAGTGACAAAGTACAATCTGTTTTACCGTGGTTAGCTGGTGGCATTGGTGGTGTAAGCTGGGCACATTTAAATATGATTATTTATTATGCGATATTTGCTATTATATTAGCCTTCTTTGGTATTAAGCATATTCGAGTATTAATGCTTGGAGATGAAATGGCAAAGTTATTAGGACATAACGTGGAAAAAAGTCGTTTTTATTTAATCGTAGTAAGTACATTATTAGCTGGAATAGCAGTTAGTGTTTCTGGACTTATTGGGTTTGTCGGTCTTGTTGTACCGCATATGCTACGTTTATTAGTTGGAAATGATTATAAATATTTGCTGCCTCTATCATGTCTTGGCGGCGGGGTATTACTTGTTTTTGCGGATGCGATAGCTCGAAGTTGGTTCGATCCAATCGAATTGCCTGTTGGTATTTTATTAGCCTTCTTAGGTGGTCCGTTCTTCTTATATTTAATTCATAGAGGAGGAAAACAACGTGATTTCCGTTGAAAAAGTGTTTTACGCACATTCTGAAAGATTTCAAATGCAAAATATGAATGTACATATTAAAGCTGGAGAAGTTGTTAGTTTAATTGGACCGAATGGATCGGGGAAATCTACTTTGCTTCGTTTAATGGCAAGGCTACTTAAACAAAGCGAAGGGGAAATCATTTTAGATGGGAAAAATATTCATACGATGAAGAGTGCCGATGTAGCGAAGCAATTAGCGATGTTACCACAAATGCATGATCATCAATTAGATTTAACAGTGAAAGAATTAATTGAATTTGGAAGAGGCCCCCATAAATCATGGAGTGTTCGCTTAAATAAAGAAGATGAAGAAATTGTTAATTGGGCATTGTCTGTTACAAATCTTGAAGGGTATGAATATCGTCTTTTACAATCTTTATCAGGAGGAGAAAGGCAGCGTGCTTGGATTGCAATGACGCTAGCACAACGCACGAATGTTTTATTATTAGATGAGCCAACAACTTTTTTAGATATCGTTCATCAGTTGGAAGTAATGGAACTTGTGAAACGATTAAATGAGGAGTTTGGTATGACAATTGTAATGGTTTTACATGACATTAACCAAGCTACTCAATATAGTGATCGTTTACTCGTATTAAAGCGAGGGAAGATTCAGTATGACGGTGTACCAGAAGAAGTATTATGTCATGAAATGTTTCAATATGTATTTGGTATAGAAGTGGATATTTTTCAAGGAAGTGACAAACCATTTTTTACACCGAAACGAATTTCAAAAAAAGGAGAAGAGCGATGCATACAGAAGAGCGTATTACCACTGAGTTAGTAAGAGAATTTGTTATGGCAGCTCACGGAAATTTAGAAAAAGTACAGGAACTGTTGGTTGAATCGCCCAGCTTACTTCATGCCTCTTACAATTGGGGCGGATCAGATTGGGAAAGTGCCTTAGGAGCATCGGCACATGTAGGTCGTAAAGATATTGCTCTTTATTTACTGGAAAAGGGTGCTCGCATGGATATTTTTGCTGCAGCTATGCTTGGAGAGTTAGAAGTTGTACAAGCTATTTTAGTAGCACAGCCAGAAGCATTACGTGCATCTGGCTCACATGGTATTTCCCTTCTTCAACATGCGCGAATGGGTGGAGAAAAAGCACAGCGTGTGTTTGATTACTTAACAGTGCTCTCTTAATGACCGCAAAAGTTCTTATGTGCGGTAAACTTTTCACTTTCAAATAATTGAAAAGTTTACCGCCCGTTAGAACGGGATAAGTATCTAGTATATTTGAAAATCCTACACCCCCCTCAATTGTAGTTTTCTTTGTGCTAGTTATGATATGGATGCAGTAGACAATATTTGTCTACTGCTTTTTTTATCGGGTAAAAGAATGAACATTCTGCATTTTTTGTTTCGTTCATTTATAATAGGTAGTAATACTTATTATACATGTAAAATATGGTCGTGAAATAAAGAACACATTAGTGGGAAGGAGTGCAGAAATGTTTCATACAGATCGTTTACAAGTTCGCAAATATACAATGGATGATTTACAGTTCTACGCTTCACTATGGGGAAACGAGAAGGTAATGCGCTATATTGGAAATGGGACGTTAAAAACATATATGCAATGCAAAAAAAGCTTGGAGGAGTGGGTAATTCCTAATTATAAAAATGGTCTCGGTTTATTTGTAATGATTGAAAGGGAAACGGGAATACGAATTGGTCATGCGGGACTAGTAAAGCAGAAGATAGATGGAAAAGAGGAAATTGAAATTGGTTATTGGTTACTTCCTCAGTATTGGGGAAAAGGGTATGCGAAAGAAGCAGCTGCGGCATTTCGAGACTACGGTTTCCAAGCATTACAAATGAATAAATTAATTTCTCTTATTAATCCGAACCATCCCGCCTCAATATTTGTTGCTAGAAAAACAGGGCTTAGTTATGAGAAAACAACTTCATTTCAGGGGATGGATGTTCTTGTTTATTCGATTAAGCGAGTTGGATGAAAAAAGGTAAATTGCATCTTTTGAAGAATGGTATATAAAAATAAAGGGGGGATTACATGTATATTTACCATAATGGGCTTATTATCCGTGAAGGAACGAATGGAGTACCAGCATATGCAATTAAAACTTTATTTGAAGATGCCGGTTGGAGTAATGATAATATCCCTTCTTGGCAAATTGAAAAATTTACGCTTGCATTTGAAAATTCAACATGGGCTTTCACAATTTGGGATGAAGAAGAAATGGTTGCGATGGTTAGAGTGATTTCTGATCAAATGATGGTTGCTAACATAGTAAATTTGGTTGTGAAGTGTGAGTATAGGGGGAAAGGATTGGGTAAGAAACTTGTAGCTCTTTGTTTACAAAAGCTTCCCCATGGTGATTGGTTTGCACATACATCTGCGAACAATTTTGATTTTTATAGAAGTTGTGGATTTGAAGTTAGAGAGTTATCCAGAAATGGTACATGTGCGTATTATGGATACCAAATCGCAAAAAGAGATGGTCATCGGTAAATGGGTGAAAAGTAAAGAAATACAGTTATAAGTATTTCTAATTATTTTTTGTAATAGAAAATGAATTAAGACTCATTTCATGATAAAATGAAAGGAAATTCAGTTTATTATTAGGGGGATAAAAATGAGTATAAAAGTTGGGGAAGTATTTAAATATGAAAGAAGATTTACTGAGGAAGAAGTTTTCGAATTTGCAAATATTACAGGTGATAAAGGGAGACATCATATGGAATATGATGAGAATGGCCGATTAATGGTTCATGGTTTATTGACTGCTAGCATTGGAACGAAAGTAGGCGAAGAGTTACATTACATAGCAAGAGAATTAGTAAGTGAGTTTATTAGACCAGTTTTTACAGGGGATACGATTACTTGTGAATTAACTTTAACAAATATAGAGCAAATGGAAGGGTATAAAAAAGTTTCAATCGAATCAGTTTATCGCAATCAACATGAAAAGACGGTGCTAGTTGGGACAAGTTACGGGATTATACGAGAATAAAAAAGAAGCCTGTTTGAAGCAGGCTTCTTTTTTATTGATTAGTAAACGCGTTTTCGATTCTCCGCATGACTAGAGATAAGTAATAGTGCGGATTCTTTTCCTACATTACGAACAATATGTGGAACGCATGCATTCCAAGAGAAAGAATCACCTTCTTCTACAATTGCGATATCTTCACCATGTTGAACTTCTAGCTTTCCGCGTAATACAAGATGACACTCTTCACCTTCATGGGCATTTGGTGAGTTTTCTTTCGGAAACCCGGCAGGAATTTCTACGAGATTCAGGCGAAGGCCACCTTGCTCCGCAACATGTTCAATTCTTTGCTCATCTTTGCCGTATACACTGTATTTTCGTTCTTCTTTTTTGACAATTTTCAATCGATCTTTTTGTTCTAACAATAAATAGGGAAGGGGAACGTTTAAAAAATTTGAGATCGTTTCTAACGTTGAGATAGATGGTGATGTCTTATTATTTTCAACCTGACTCATAAAGCCTTTAGAAAGACCTGTTCCTTCACAAATTTGTGCAATTGTTATGCCTCTACGTTGACGAATTTCACGTATTGCAGAACCAATATTCATAAAATCAAGCTCCTTTTTGTAAACAACTATTTGTATCATAGCAAAAAAAATATATTTTTTCCCAATGAAAATGAATTGACGAATAAAAAAAATTAGTGTATGTTTTGTAATGTAAATAAAAGTTTTGTATAAGAAAACTATAAAGGAGAGAAAGAAATGAATCAACATATTGGTAACTTAATTATTCGTATCGTGTTAGGGGTAACGTTCTTTATGCACGGTTTAACAAAATTCCAATCAGGAATTGACAATATTGCAGGGTGGTTTACAAGCATTGGTTTACCAGGAGGACTGGCATACGGTGTAGCAACATTTGAATTAGTTGGAGGCCTATTATTAATTCTAGGTTTAGGTGTAAGATATATTGGATTATTATTTGCACTTGTTATGGTTGGGGCAATCGTAAAAGTGAAATGGTCAGCTGGTTTATTGGGAGATGGAAAAAATCCTGGTTTCGAATTAGAACTTGCATTATTAGCAATGGGTGCATACTTATTTGTTGCAAAAGCTGATGGTTTTGTAGATAATTTCTTAAAAGAAAAAATGTCAAAGAAGAACTAATTTAAATGGGGGGCTAACAAGATGAGTTTTCAACTTCATCCCGATACAACACTTGATGTAGTTCATTTATACGTATCTAATGTAAAGAAATCACTAGAGTTTTATACGGAAGTACTAAGTATGAAGGTGCTAAAAGAAGAAGAAGCAGTCGTTACATTTGGGAATGAAAATGATGAACCACTTCTTATCATTGAAGAAAAGAAAGAAGCTTTTCCGAAGCAAAGAGCAAGAACAGGGTTATATCATTACGCAATTTTATTACCAAGTAGGCAGGATTTAGCGAATGTTCTTCGTCATCTTGTAGAGATGGTATATCCACTACATGGTGGAGCCGATCATTACTTTAGTGAAGCTCTTTATTTAGCTGATCCAGATGGAAACGGGATTGAAATTTATCATGATCGACAAAAAGAAGTTTGGCGTGATGAGAATGGAGAACTCCCATTTGTTAGTAACCCGTTAGCTGGTGAAGAATTATTACAGCAAGGAAGTACATGGAATGGATTTCCAGCTGGTACTGTGATGGGGCATATTCATTTCCATGTAGCTGATTTAGAGGAAGCGAAACGTTTCTATGTTGATGGTCTTGGTTTTGAAATAACGATCCCAGCTCGTAATGGAGCGTTGTTCGTATCAGCAGGTGGCTATCATCATCATATCGGTTTAAATACGTGGCAAGGTGAAGGGGTACCACCGCAAATGCCAGGTTCTGTTGGTTTGAAATATTTCACAATTGTACTAGCGGATGAAAAACAAAAAGAGCAAGTATGTGAAAGCTTAAAAAATATTGGCAAAATTGCTACGTACAAAGATGGAATATTACAAGTCGAGGATCCATTTGGACATTGTATCCATTTCAAAATAAAAAGAGAAGCCTAAAAAGGCTTCTCTTTTTTTATTTTCTTATAATTGCATTTTCGTTTTGTAAAAATAGTTCATCAAATTGTTTTGCAAGCTCAAAATCTAGTTTCGTTAAACCTTTTGCATTCCAAGATGACAAAGTAATAATAACTGCTTTATACTGGATAAGGATAAATGGATGGTGATTATGTTCTTCTGATAGTTTGGCGGCTTCAGAGACAAATTCGACTCCTTTTAAGTAGTCGGAAAACATATATTTTCGTTCAATCCATTTCTCATCTTTTACCATCCATTTATCTACCTTCAATAACTCCTCGCGAACTTCTTCTTCAGTTAATCTTAGCATCATTTTTCACATCCTTTACCTGCAGTAATGCAAGACCATTGTTAATAAGGCGTGTTACAGCTTCGTCAGTTGTGAAAGTAGAAAGTTGATGTAGTAATGCTGCAGATGTTTCATGCCCTTTGTTATGCTCTAAAAGTAACTCTAATACTTCAAGGCGCAGCAACCATTCTTTCGCATAAAATGTATTTAATACTTCTTGAATTGCTACTAATTGATCGATATGGACGTCGTGTAAAATACCTTCGTTTCGAATATCTCGAACTGTTTGATACATACGTTCAAGTTCATTCAGTACAAGTGGAGCAGGAATTTCTTGTACTTCGTCATCCATTGGGAAAAATGTTGCGGCATCTGCGGCACCTGGGAATACGGAAGTAATTGTTGAACCAACAGCCATATCAAATGCGCCCCATGAAGCATCAAATAGTAAACGATCTTTATAAGTAACTGTACAATCTATAAACGAGATAAGGGCAATTTTATTACCATTCTTTACAATATCAGTTACTGTTCCTTTTACATGAATATCACTTGCAAAAGTAAAATCTGCACCGTTTCCAATTGTAATGCCTAATGAATGTAACTTTTCTTCTGTACAATCTTCTAGTGCGATATTACCATTTAGTAATCCGATCGGTGTCCCGAATCCATCACTGTGTACAGAGGTAGAATGATTTGCCAACTGCTTATTATGAATTGCTAATGCAGTTGGAGAGCTTGTTCGCATGTAAATGACTTCGTCAGCATCATTTTTAATTGTTTCTGTAAATGTACCTGTAATTTGTAATCCGCTACTTAACTCAGTTGTGGCATGATTTTCAGAGTGAATTGCTTTTTCTAATCCTTCTGTGCCACCTGTTTTGAATGCCATCGTTTCAGAGAACGTCTCAAGCGCCTCAGTTAACTCTTCAAATGATTGACAAACAAATAGCTGTGGTTGCATTTTTGTCACATCATAAGTTGTCCCTGTGCAAGCTTCAATTGAGAAAGGAACTTTTTCTACAGCATCTGTTAAGCAATGTTTGCTTTCGCCGACAGAGGAAAGAAGACCAGCACCGTAAATTTTTGGATCGTCAATATTTCCAATTAATCCGTACTCCACTGTCCACCAGAAAAGACGTGAAATTTGTTCAGCTTCTGATAAACCAGAAACTAAGTTTTGTTTTTCAATTACAGTATTTTCAGCAGCCTTAACTTCATCAGGAGTAGAAGTAGGGCTTTCTTTGACAATCGTTAATGTACGAACAGCTTCAAATGCATCATGTTCTTCTTTTGTAGAGAAAGCTTTTGCACCAATTTGCCCAAAACGTTTCACATATTTTGCATATGTAGGATCAAGTAAAATCGGTGCGTGTCCTGCCGCTTCGTGTACAATATCTGGAGCTGGTGTGTACTCGATATTTTCTACTTTACGAATATCTGTTGCAATTGGTAGTAATCCGTGCCCCTGAAAATCGAAAAATGCGACGCCAGGAATAAGGCCATCAATTGTTACAGCTCCCCAGCCGCTTGGTGCTAAGCATTCATTCATTTCTTCTACCTTTGGAATTGCATCTATATTAATACCAGATGATTGTAGTCCATTCACATAGGCTGGATGGGCAACGTCTTTTAAGAAGCTATGATTTTGTCTCATAATGTAACGCCACACAGCGTGATTCACCGGTGTGTATTGATCATAATGTTGTGTGGATACGAATGGTTTTAAATGCGATGGGATTTCTGTTTTCTTTGTCATTTAGACATCCTCCTTGTTTTCTATAAAATTGAATATGAGTTTCGTATAGCTTATATCACCCCCTTTCAAATTGTAAGCGCTTATAAAATTTTATCATAAGATTCGGAATTATTTAACATTTGTTTCTTTGAGAAATAGAAAAAGCCCCTATCGGAACATCCGATAGGGGCGAAAGAATCGCGGTACCACCCTATTTGTAAGTGAAAATACACTTACATCTCAATTCATGATAACGGAAAAACTCCGTCTTTTCCTTCATGCATAAAAGCACTACGAAAAAGAAGCTCCAGAATTGTAATTCGTACTTATATATGTGCTAATTTCCACCGACCACTAGCTCTCTGTAACAGGGATATAATATACTACTGCGATTCTTTCAATGCGTATATATGAAGTTGTATAAAAGGGAAGGACGCAAAAAAGCCCCTATCGGAAAATCCGATAGGGACGATAAAAATCGCGGTACCACCCTAATTGTAAACATAAAAATTGTTTACCACTCACTTTAAGATAACGGAAAGATCCGTCTTCCTCTTCATGCACTATGTGCACTACGGGAAAGAAGCTCCAGAATTGTAATTCACGCTTGTATATGTACTGATTTACACCAACCATCAGTTCTCTGAGACAGGGATATAAGTCGCTACTAGTATTCCTTCAAAGCCGATATATAATTCGTTCAACTAAACTATGTTTCGTATTATAAAACTATTTTTAAAAGATTGTCAACAATAATTTAATTATTTCACTTCTAAATCAACATTCAAATTAGATGTATTTCCAGCGGCATCAGTTGCTACAATGTGAATTGTATTCTTTCCTTGCTGTAATTGACTACGATCGAAATAAATTTCGTAGTTTTTCTCCCAATGGTTCAGGAATGCATTTTCCCATGTACCATTCCCGTTAATTTCATACTGTATCGTGACAGGATGCCCTGGAGCAACCCATCCGGATTCTGTCATCCAATCTAACAGTATATCAGTTACTTTCCCTCTAATTATGAGATTTTCTTGATCAACTTCGTGTGTTAATTTAGGTGCAGTGCGGTCGACAAACACAGCCCCTGTTTGTTTCGTTTCTCCACCAGAATTAGAAGCAACAGCTTCAATTTGGTATAAGCCGTCAGGCAGAGGGGATCCGCCAACTTTTGTACCATTCCATTTGAAAGATTTATAACCTGGTGTTTCATTTTTACCTTGATAAACGATACCTTGATAGGTTACTCGGTCTTTCGTAATTAAATTAGCGTGAAACGTTACATCCTCAACGGGTGTAACTAAATAGTAATTGATAAGGTTGTCATCTAGTATTTGGTCATTATTTGGACTGAAAGTAGAATTAACAATTTCAAGGCCATCAATACGTTTGTATTCTTTTGGATCAATGCTAAATGTAAATGGAATACGTATTTCTTCTGTCTTACCTTGTTCTTTTACATATACATTCCCTGTATATACACCTTGTGGCAAAGAACTATCCACAGTAATGGTAAAAGGTTTTTCTATGTTACTATTCGGTTTTACGCTCACAGAAGAAGCGAAAGAAGTTTGAACTTTCGTTTTTGTATCTAATAGTTCAATGCGAGTTGAAAAGTTTTTCTTTTTGCTAGAAAGATTTTGTAATGTAATATTTTGTGTTAATTTTACTTTCCCGCTATTTGGTTTAATTAGACCGAAACTTACATTGTTTAGTGTAACTAATGCGTCCGCTTTTACTGCTTTTGGAATATTAATTAAGCCCGATCCTTGTGTCATAACAGGATATGTGTTTTCATTTACGTCTTTTAATGTTTCGGCTGTATTGGCAAGAGATGATTTTAATTGTTCTGTCGTCCAATCAGGATGCATTTGACGTAATAGAGCAACGGCTCCAGCTACTTGCGGCGCAGCCATACTTGTCCCATTGTGAGATTCATAGCCACCTCTTGGTACTGTACTTGTAATTTGTACGCCAGGTGCAACAACATCAGGCTTTATAAGCCAACTTCCTTGTGATGGTCCCCTTGAACTAAAATTACCAATAAGTTCTGTTTGTTTTGGTTGTCCAATTTTTATATTTTTCTTGCGTTTTGTAATTAAACTTTTCAACTCTTCGCCATTCGTATTGGATAGCTGCATAACAGGAAGAGCTACTTCTTCACGACCCAAATATTCTGGCATAATATTAATTTCTTTTTCGTTAGAAATTAGTAGCACGCCGAGAGCGCCAGCTTGTTTTGCTTGTTCTGCTTTTACTAACGTGCTCGAAGTCCCTTGTAAGACAAGCGCGAACTTACCTTTTACATCTTGTTTAGCGTAATCACTTGGATTACCGTATCCAACATATACAAGCTGGGCATCGTTTCCTACTTGGAAATCCGATTTTGATAACGGTAATCCTTGGTAAGATTTATTGGAACCAGCTACTTGGAATGTTGGAAATGGAATAGAAACTGTAGATGCTCCAACAGAGATGACACTACTTGCATTCCCAGGTGCATCTACAGACCAAGGTTTGGGTCCATCATTTCCATTTGATACGACCGCAGTAACACCAAGTTTCGCCGCACGTTCTAGCGTCATTGTTACAGGTTGATCGGGTACATTTAAATCTTGACCAAGAGATAGATTTAAAACATCGGCACCATCTTGAATAGCATGCTCAATACCTTGAATAATATCTTCGGTTGTACCAGTACCCCCATTATTCATGACACGGTAAGCAAGTATAGAGGCATTTGGAGCAATCCCTTTTATTTTTCCATTACCAGCGATAATTCCAGCAACATGAGTACCGTGTACGTTTCCGTCCATCGGATCATTATCTTCATCGACTGTATCATAGCCGCCGATATAATTTGCTTTTAAATCAGGGTGTGTATAGTCTACACCTGAATCGATAATAGCGACTTTCATTCCTTTTCCATCAAGTGGTTTGCCAGTCGGATCTTTTAAATTCCAAGCTTCAGGCGCACCAACTGTCGGTCCTCCAATATTTGGTGTTTCTTGATTAGCCGGACTTTTTGACGTTTCATGTAATTTGTATGTTAAGTTTGGATAAATTGCTTTTACTTCAGGTAAAGAAGCTAGAGCGGTAATTTGATCCCCTGGGATAGAGATAGAAAACCCAGAAAATAACGTACTATACGTTTCTTTTATCGTTGCTTTCGGTGCTTTTTCTTTTATTTTCTTAGTAGTATCTTCTTGTGCTTTTTTTAGTTGCGCATGATAAGACTGGGCATTATTATTTTGTAAATCTGGAGCATGTTGAATGTTACTTTGTGAAGCGAGTGGAGCATGTTGCAATTCTACAATGACAGATATTTCTTTTGATGTTTTTGTTTCAACATTTTGCGCAATTTTATTTTCTCCCCATTGTGTAATGTTTGCTTTTAACTGTGGACTAAATTGCTTCTCTTTTTGCAGTGATTCAGCATGGGCGCTTAAAGCTCCAAAACTGGAAAAGACGAGCGCCATACTCAGTAGTGTAGATGTAGTTTTTTTCATAGAAACTCCCCCTGATAAAAAGTGTCAATATTCCGAAAAAAAATCTTACAAATTTATCTCGAATTACATAATCGAATGTTAGATAAACTATATTTTCGACATAATTCATACCAATCCTCTATGAATTTAAAATTTCAAGGCAAATTTTTTCTGATTATGTCGAATGGGTATTTTTTACATATTGTAGGTGGACATTGAGGAATGCTATGAGGGAAATGGAGGGGTATTATGAAACGGTTCATAGTAAGCGTTGGTACAATGTTAGTCTTATTTTTATGTTCAATCATTAATAGTAGCGCAGAAAATAATGAAGCGAAAATTGCTTTTATTCGTCATCATGACCTCTGGATTAAAGTTGAGGGGAAAGAGAAACAACTTACAAAAGGAGAGTATATAACAGGGCCAAAGTGGTCTCATGATGGAGAGTGGCTGGCATATGTAAAAGGAAAGAAAGAAGGTAGTCTTGAGTTATATCGGCTGAAAGATGGAAAGAAAGTTACGCCGTTTCACTCAGAAGCATCGAATTATCAATGGTCACCAACAGAAAATATAATTGCATTTATATTTACAGGTACATTAAATACATTTGATGTAGAAAAAAAGAATACAGATTTTGAAAATGTATCGGCAGGTGTAGGAGATTATGCATGGTATCCTGATGGAAAGAAGTTTTTTGTATCATCTGAAGCACATTTACTTCCAACAGGGTGGACAGGAGCCCAGCTATATGAAGTACAAAAAGATGCACATATGAATCCTCATAAAATGAAGCATTTGTATGCATTACCAAATGAACATGATGATTTCCTAGCATTAGTTGCAAGTGGCTTTCAGTGGTCGCCAGATCAAAAGTGGATTTCATTTTTAGCAGTACCGACAGCTTCATGGTCAGCTGATAGCAATACGCTTTGCTTAGTTCGTGCAGATGGTAGTCGTTTTGAAAAGGTAGATCAAATGTTATTAAACACACAATGGTTCAAATGGGCGCCAGCCAACAATATATTGGCCTATATTGAAGGAAGCGGGAGAGTTGCGTTAGAGAATAAACATTTAAAAGTAAAAGAATTGCCAGCACTTCAACAGAACACATTTACACCGAAAGGATATGTCGATTGGGATTTTACATGGAAGAATGATAACGTAATTATCGTTTCACGAGCAAAAGAGGCGGGGATAGAAACTCCACCAGAAAAAAGACCACTACCATCTTTATATGAAATCGATAGTACAAGCGACGAACAACATCGAATCACAAAGCCACCTCATAGGCAAGGAGATTATCATCCGCTCTTCATGAATAAGAGTAATCAATTAATATGGATACGTTCAGACCGTAAGAAAGCGGATGTATGGCTTGCTCATAAAGATGGAAAGCATGAAATGAAGTGGATTGAAAATATAGATGTACCAGAGTGGTATTATGAGAAATGGAATTGGGAAAATGTTATCTCGGTGAAAGAAGAATAAAAAACCTGCCTAAAAGATAATTTTAGGCAGGTTTTTTATTGTTATTTATGTGTTTTATTTGGCTTCTTTTTCGCTGGGTTTCCGTTCCCCTGACGTTTTCTATTTTGTTCATCTTTTGCTTGTTTTTCATGCAGTGTATCTAAAAAATCATTCGAGTTACTCATTTTTCTATCGCTCCTTTCATTTCGTCCTAATTACTATAACCATTTAGGAGGATAATCATGAGATAAAAAGTTAAGCGCTTAATTTTCTTCGGTAGTATATGTAAAAGATGCCATACGTAATAAATAGCATAAATAAAATTTGTAACTCTATATTTTCTTTTAAAATAGTTGCGATAGAAGATGGTAAGTAAGGTGATGTATTGTTTGTTTCTACACCTAACCATTTGTTTAAGAGGTTAATGGTACAAAACATAAAAACACCGGACCAGCTTGCAATAATTGCTTTCTGTTTAATTTTTGTTTCTCGTTCATCATCTGTAATCCAAGGATTAGCAGTTTTATCACTACTAAAAAATCCGTTTATATATCCCCATATAATCATTCCAATTAAGATGGTTATCCATTTCATATTTATAATTCCCCTCTTCCTTGTAAAAAGTATTTTACATATGCGATTGTAATATTTTCCTGTTATTTATGTCAAATACTTTTTACATATTGTTTTTTTATAGCAGGAATAATGAATGAGATAGGGAAGAAATTATGTTGAAGGATTTCATGGAGAGAGGAGGATGGGTATGAAACTCGTCTTTGTTCGGCACGGTGAAGGAGAACATACAAAGGATTTGCCGGCAAGTTTACAAATGTTGAATCCATCATTAACGGATGAGGGAAGGAATCAGGCTGGATTCATTCAATTCAATGTACCATTACAGAAAACAGATATATTAATCGCTAGCCCTACACTTAGAACTTTACAAACGGCGGCGATATGGAGTGAGAAAGTAGCTTGTCAAAAAATCGTTCATCCATATGCATCCCCACGTATTTTTCCTTATCGAGAAGGAGCGAAAACATTACCATGTGATCACATAGTAGATCAAGGAATAATAACAAATTTATTTCCACATTTTTCGATTGCGAAAAGTACAAATAAGCAGTTATGGACGGAAGGTATAAATACTATTTCAGAGAATCGTTTTCAGCAAATAGTAGATGAATTTCTTCTTTGGTGTTATGAGCTGGGGGCGGAAAGAATTTGCATTGTATCTCACGACGGGACAATTACAGCGTATCGGCAATATTTACAGAAAGTCGTTTTAACTAGATCTGATTTTTTGAAAGAAACGGGTATATATAAAATGGATGTATCCCTTAATAGTTTGATTGAGGAGATCTAATTATAGGATGGAGGGTGTATGTTGAATGTTGCACTAGTAGTTGGCTTTAATTCTGATTTAGAGGCACAATCAATCCGAGCATCGCTTGAATATTTTGGGGCAAGAGTTGTGACATATTGGATTGGTAGGCCGAATGATTTCGTGGAAATTCTTTCTGGAAAGAACTTATATAACGATATCAATTATGTTGTTTTTTGCTTTCATGGTGAGGAAGGAAAGTTTGTCATGGAAGAGTTAGGTGAAGATATTTACGGACAAGATGAACCGAGAGGGAACTTTGGAGCGAAAGAAATTTATAAATATGCAAAATTGCATAATACACATATTGTAAATAGTGGGTGCACGTTAGGGGAGGGGAAATTAGCAGAATCATTTTTATATAGTGGTGCGAAATCGTATATTGGGTCGATAGATTACGTAGATGGGAATGCAGCGCTTATGTTTACAATACGCTTATTTTACAGTGTTATTAACCATGACAAAACGTTAGAAGAAGCCTTTCAAGAAGCGAGATTAATTGATGAAGAGACCGATACTTTTCGATTATATAAGTAGTGCGAGACGTGTTTATTTAAATATAGAATAAACACGTTTCACATTTAGCACACATTTTTTTTACAATTTTTTCAATGAAAATGATTATCAGCTGTGGTATGATATGTTCAAGTTTTTATAGGTAATAAAAGTTACTATATAAACGTTAGTTTTTAATGTTTAATATGTATGACACAAATTATTCATAATTAACGTTTGAAAAATAAGTAACTAATGTTATTATATTATCTGTAACTGACTTAATTACACCTTTAGGAGGAAGATATGGTTATTCAATTTTTAAGAGAAAACAAAGCAGTTTCTTTTGTATTAGCAGTAATTCGAGTATATCTTGGTTACACATGGTTAATGGCTGGAATTGGTAAACTACAAGGAAAAGGATTCGATGCAACGGGTTATTTACAAGGTGCAATTGAAAAATCTAAAGGAGCACAACCGGCTGTTCAATCTTGGTGGGCATCATTTTTACAAGAATTTGCAATTCCAAATGTAGATTTGTTTAATACACTTGTAACATGGGGAGAAATTTTAGTTGGAATTGGTTTAATTGTAGGCTGTTTAACAAAAACAGCGGTCTTTTTTGGCCTTGTAATGAACTTTTCCTATATGTTTAGTGGGTCAATCGGTGTGAACCCTGAGATGGTTATCTTATCTATGTTTGTTCTTGTTTCCGGTATGAACGCTGGGAAATTTGGAATGGATGGTTTCATTATCCCGAAAGTATTGGGATCAAAAACTCAAAAACGTCAAAAGCAAGCTGCTTAATATATGAAAACGGGTATCTCAAAATGAGATACCCGTTTATGTTATTTTTCAAATTGGATCGGATTATTGTTAAAGAAGTCTTTTACATACCCTACAAATTCTTGTGGTTCTTGGCGAAATGGTGCGTGATAACCTTTTTCAATAATATGTAAAGTGCTGTTTGTTAAGAATTGGTGATACGTTTCTCCTTCTTTCCAAGAAACGCTACTATCATTTCTTCCCCATATAATTAAAGTTGGTTGTTTCATTTCATTTGCATTGATTTTAAGTCGTCTAGGCCATAACTTCATTTTATTATAATGCTCTTCATCATTACGCTTGAATTTCACTTTGCTCTCATCATAATCTGCAATTGAAGAAACGGCACTTAGATCAGTCGACAACTGTGGCTTTGGTGATCCTTGTTTATGAACGAATGTATGAGGGCCACCTGTAGCGTCAGTTAAAATAAGGTGGGTAACCGCTTCAGGGTATAAATATGTTAAATTAAGAGAAATTTCTCCACCCATCGAATGCCCCAATATTGCGAATGAATCATACCCTAGTTTTTTCATTAACTTATAATACAAATTTGCATGAGTTGGGAAAGAATAATAAAAATCCATCGGCTTAGATGAACGCCCGAATCCTAAAGCATCTACAGAAATAATCGTATGATCTTTTGCTAAATCGGAATAAATCTTTTGGAAACCATCTGATGATCCTCCAAATCCATGGATCATAAGTAAAGGTGGTTTTTCATTACCGATTTTTTTAAAGTAAATCGTTTGACCGTCTATTTCTACCATTTTTTCCTCGGTAGCTAGTTTTGCTGTAATTGTATTTTTAACTTGTTTTACTTGTTCTACTGGCTTTTCTGCTGCACTACATCCTACTAATAGTGTAAGAGTAAGACAACCTACCATAAAATAGCTAAACTGCTTCAATTAGTTGTCTCCTTTCTAACATAATGCTGTATCTATCACAGCAAATAGCATATTACGATTTCCAGGAAGTTGGCTACCATTTTTTATCATAAGAGGTGAAAGGAGCGTTTCTTGGAAATTGTCTGTTTGAAGAAATTTACGAAATGTAAATTGTGAATGCGGGACATCAATTCGTACGATACCATGCCAACACTCACAAATCTTTTTTAATAATCGAATAGCATCTTCCTCTTGTTTTGCGATAAGTGGATTGATACATAAAATATTCCCTTTCTGTATACAGAAGGAAAAAGCTTCTATACAGTTATTTCTCTCAATTTTAAAAGAGTGTACAGCTCTTGGTAATAATAATGAGTAGAGTAGAGAGCGATTGGCACCAGTTACAATTTCATCGAGAGAGGTAATAGAGATAAGGTCTTTTTCTTTCACTTGTTGTGTTTGAACGGTATTCGTCTTAGTAGTTTGTTTTTCAAAACGATGTATCGTCGTTACTGTTTGAAATCCGCATGATGTGTATAAGGGCTCGCCAGCTTTTGTTGCAATAAGTGCAATTGGTTGTTTTGAGTGAGCGTGTTTCAAACAGCTATCTAGTAACATACGTCCAATTCCTCGTCCTTGAAAATGAGGATGAACGATTAACATGCCAATGGAAGAAAAGCTACTTGTAAAGGGAAATACACCTCCAGTTGCAATGAGTTTATTTTCATGAATATAACCTACAAGTGTGCCAATAGAGAGGTACATTTTGAATTGTTTTTTCATAAAGATTTCATCTTGTAACCATCCAACAGATTTGCAAAGATTGAGTAATTCAAAAATGAAAGATTCATTTAGCTTTACTATTTTCATAAAAGTACACCACATTTCTATTTGTTTTCATAAAAATAGATTCGAAATGTAAAATAAGAGGTTTACGTTAAAGGAAATCCAACTTGTTTATATTTAGATTGTAAAGGGAACGATGCTTGATATGAAAAGACAAACTTATACAAATTATAACTGATATTTACATAAGTTAACAAAAAATTTACATATAACTAATTTTCCCTTAACAGTCTTCTATTAAATTTGATAGTGGGAAATGAATAACCTAATTAGGGGGACAAGACAGTGAAAAAGTTTGTAAAAAAAGCATGGCCATTTGCAGTTGTGGCGTCGTTAGCAGTTACTTCGGTAGCAACATGGAATTTTACACGTTCTAGTGAGGTTAATGCAGATGAGAGCGGAAACAATGCAAAGATTAAAAATGTTATTGTGTTAATTGGAGATGGCATGGGTCCTTCATATATGACGGCTCATCGTTATATGAAGGATAATCCAAAAACATTCGAGATGGAATCTACAGAATTTGATAAGCATCTTGTAGGAACACAAAAAACATATCCGGAAGATGAACATGAAAATATTACAGACTCTGCATCAGCGGCAACAGCTATGTCAGCAGGGATTAAAACATATAATGCGGCAATTGCGGTTGATAATGATAAAGCAGAAGTGAAAACTGTTCTTGAACAAGCGAAAGAAAAAGGGAAATCAACGGGACTTGTTGCGACTTCTGAAATTACACATGCAACACCAGCTGCTTTCGGTGCTCATGATATTAGCCGTAAAAATATGGACGCAATTGCAAATGATTATTTTGATGAAAAAATTAAAGGGAAGCATAAAGTTGATGTTATGCTTGGCGGCGGTGTAAAGAACTTTGTTAGAAAAGATCGTAATCTTACAGAAGAGTTTAAGAAATCTGGTTATAGCTACGTAACAGATCGAGATCAATTGTTAAATGATAAAAATGATCAAATCCTTGGTTTATTTGCACCAGGCGGTTTAGATAAAATGATTGATCGCAATGAGAAAACACCTTCACTAGAAGAAATGACGAATGCAGCAATTGAACGTTTAAACAAAAACAAAGATGGTTTCTTCTTAATGGTTGAAGGAAGTCAAATCGACTGGGCTGGGCATGATAATGATATTGTCGGTGCAATGAGTGAAATGGAGGACTTTGAAAAAGCATTTAAAGCAGCGATTGAGTTTGCGAAAAAAGATAAAAATACGTTAGTCGTTGCAACCGCAGACCACGCTACAGGTGGATTATCTCTAGGTGCGAATGGTGAGTACAACTTTAAAGTAGATCCAATTAAAGCTGCAAAACGTACACCAGACTTTATGGCAAATGAGATTGCAAAAGGTGCAAATGTGGAAGAAACATTGAAAAAATATATCGATTTACAATTAACACCAGAAGAAATTAAAGCTGTAAATGATATAGCTCCATCAAAAGATGTAACGAAGATTGATAATGCGATTGAAGATATCTTCAATAAGCGTTCGGTTACAGGGTGGACAACAGGTGGACATACAGGTGAAGATGTAAACGTATATGCATTTGGACCAGGTAAATACTTATTCTCCGGTGTTCAAGAGAATACAAATATAGCGAAACGTGTCTTTGATATTGTTGGCGGTGGCGACCCGAATAAAGGAAGACGCTAATTATGAACGAAAGTGAGGCAAAATGCCTCACTTTTCTTTTTAGGAGATGGACAGATGAGATTTTTTTTACGGAATTTAAGTTTTCTTCTATTCTTTGTATTATTGCTAGTTGGATGTCAACCTCAAGAGAATAATATAGAACAAAAACCTACTACGAAAAAAACTGAAGAAAAAGTACAGATAACGAAAGAGGAAGAACAGTCTATTCAAGATGTTATTGAGGCATTTGTACGGACGACGAATGAACGAAAATTTGCTGAACATATGGAGTTATTTTCAAAGAAGCTACCTAGTGCCGAAGACTTAAAAACACAAAAAGAAGCAGCTTTTCAAAAGGGAAATAAAAAAATTGAATTGGAACATATAGATATGAAAGCTAGTAAAGCAGGATATATCATTGTTGAAACAAAGGAAAAAGAATTAGATGGGGAAATTGCTATTCAAAAGAAAGTACAGTATGCGCTTGGAAAAGAAGATGAGACCTGGAAGATCGAAGAGGTCCGCACGATAGAGAAGAAATAAAAAAGGTTCTCCTTGAAGAGAACCTTTTTTATAGTGGTAACAGAATTTGATTTGAGCATGCTTCAATGTCATCAATATCTTGGCGAATGGTTGCCATTTTATTATCAAGATCTTCAGCTTTCATTGCTGCATCATGTAGTTCATCTTTTAAATATTCAGGTATATTTCCTTCATATTTATAATAAAGTTTATGTTCTAAACTTGCCCAAAAGTCCATTGCAAGTGTACGTAACTGAATTTCTGCAAATACATCTTTTGTACCAGAATTTAGTGATAAGGGATACTTAATAATCATGTGTAAACTTTTATATCCGTTTCCTTTTGGGTTAGCGATATAATCTTTTACTTCTATGACTTCCATATCCTCACGCTTTTGAATTACTTCTTTTAAATGATAGATGTCTTCTACGAAGCAACATGTAATACGAATACCAATGATATCTTGCAAATTTGTTTGAGCATTTTCAATTGTTGGCAATAAATTTTTTCGCTCTAGCTTTTTTATAATACTTTCAGGTTGTTTTAGTCTAGTTTTTATATGTTCAAACGGGTTGTAATCCTCTAAAAATTGAGCTTCCCGGTTCATAATTTCAAATTTTGTTTTTAACTCTTCTAAAGCAAATGTATACGGTAATACAAAAGCTTTCCAGTAGTTAACTGTTGATTGATTATATTCCATTTATATACACACCTTTTCCTATTTACAAGTGAGGTTGTTATTTATACTAAATACCAAATCATATAAGCGCAAGCAGCAAATGATGAGATCATAAAACGATATTTAGTTTTCATACTTTCAACTCCTTTCGAGTGAGATTCTATATGAGTAAACGTGATTGTTAATAAATTCACTATGTACAACTTCTATAGTAATAGATTCATGTGAATTTCGTATGAACTAATTGTTTCAGCTTTTTGTCTTTTTTTTTGTAAATCATAATTATTATCTGTAATTTAAAGTGTTTTAATTTGATTTATTCATTTGTATAAATTAATGTATATTTAAATTTATAGTTATTAAGGAGGATATATGTTGAACTTTGAAGAATTGGCAACTGCTAGGCGTTCCGCAATGAAATTTATACAAGGCATAGAAATCCCTGATGAGGATTTTAAAAAAATATTTGAGTTAACAAAGCTTTCCCCCTCTTGTTATAATTTGCAACATGCACATTATGTCGTAATTCGTGATCAAGAGCGAAAAGAAAAATTAAAAGAATTAGCTTTCGGACAATATAAAGTAGCGAGTGCATCTGCTGTAGTGCTTGTTTGTGGTGATAAGAGAGCGTATCAAAATGTTGAAAATATTTATTTTGGTATGAAGGTTTTAAAAATGATTGATGAATGTGAATATGAAGATACAATTAGGCAAACGAAAGGGTTATATGAAAGAAAAGGAGAGCGCTTCATGGAAGAGGAAGCGATTAGAAATGCTTCGTTAAGCGCAATGACTTTTATGTACGCTGCTAAATATTACGGCTATGATACGTGTCCAATGATTGGTTTTGATGAAAAAGCAGTACAAAATGAGTTGAATATGCCAGGGCATATAGTACCTGTTTTAATGGTTACGATAGGGAAAAGTGATACTACTAAAATTCGTCCTAGAGGATATCGAAAGCCAATTAGCGAGTTCGTTACATACGAATCGTTTTAATCAAAATGATAGATTACTAAAAACAAAAGGGTTCTATTTAGAATCCTTTTGTTGTGTGATTGACAAATAGAATGAAGTTATATAATATATAAATCGTAATCATTACGTTTTAGTTGCAATCTTTGAAAGAGAGGAGAATTACATATGCGTGTAAATATTACATTAGCTTGTACGGAGTGCGGTGATCGTAATTACATTTCTAAAAAAAATAAACGAAACAATCCCGAGCGCATCGAACTAAAAAAATATTGTCCACGATTAAAGCGAGTAACGTTACATCGTGAAACGAAGTAAAAGACTAGAGATTTCTCTAGTCTTTTTTTATTAATAAGTTTTGGATTTGTTTGTTATAATTACCTTAAATTGTAACGCAAGGAGAGGTATGATGAATCAAAAAGATAAAGAAAGAAAAGAGCAAGTGGCTCATATGATTGACATTCCAGATGAATATAGGCTTGTTGTAGATGATCAAGAAGGTGTGGATGACCCATATCATCTAGTATGGTGGGAGCATAAAGAGGATGAGGAGAGAACGATACAAATTACGTTGAATAGACATACTGGTAATTTAATTGAATTTAGTATAGATGATGAAATTTATTTTTCGAGTGGTAAGGAAGCGATAGATGAGAATAAAGCAAGAGAGATTGCAAATGCATTCTTAAAAAAATATACAAAAGAAGGATATGAGTTTTATACATATATAACGGTTAAGGATGACAGGCGTGGGTGGAAAGAAGTAAATTATATGCAAGAAGTGAATGGCTACCCATTACCGAATGCAGGGTGTGTTGTGCGAGTTCATCCTTCAGGCAATGTTGTACATTTTCGTTATAATGGACAAAAAGCTATTGAGAAAAAACCGTTATGGCCAAGTGAAATTGTTGAGGAGAACGTCGTTTTAGAAAATCTGAAAGCTAGACAAGATATGAGACTTGTATTTGTAGATTTAACACATTCTTCATGTAAATATGAAAATGGTGAGGAAGTAAAAGGGTATCATCTTGTATATGAACCAGAACCTAGTCATGCGTTTATTGATGCAAGTACAGGTAAAGATTTGTTTGGAACAGATCATTATAAATTGCCTCTAACTGTAGCTGTTGAAAACCCGAAAAAAGGTATTCGACAAGATGATATATTCGATTTGTTTGATTGGGATAAAGAAAATTTTACAAAAGTTGCTGAGAAGGAAAATGATTATGAAATAAGGATGAAATTTGTTCCGAAAGAGGAATTACAGAAACAGAAAGAAGAAAAGAATCCATATTTAATGAATGAATTTTTTAAAAAGCATTTACCGATGTTAAAATATAATAATTTTGTTGGCATTATGATTGATAAATCTACCAATGAATTAACTGGTTTTATAAAACTGACAGACGATAATGAAGTAAAGCAAATACTGTCTAGAGAGGAATGCATACAAAAAGCACTTCAATTTTTGGAACAAGTTATTCCAGATGTCACACAATATCTACGTCTTTGGGAAGAACGTGAAGAAGCAGAAGATGGGATTGAAAGGTTTACCTTTTCCGTATATGTGAATGGTATTCCAGCAGAGTATAACCAATTTAGAGTCAATATCAATGCAGAAAATGGTGCTGTGATGCACTACTCCGGAGAGTCTAGCAACTTTATAAAAGAATTACTTACATATGAAACAACAATAAAAATAACAAAAGAAAAAGTGCTAGAAATATACAGAGGGGCCATGCGAGTGAATTTAGAATGGTTTTTAGAAAATGATGTAGAGGAAACGAACTACGTACTACTGTATAAACAAACAACGGATGAAAATCATAAAGAATCCTTCGATTGTAGTCGAGAAATTCGTTATATTGATGCGCATACTGGGGAGAAAATTTGGAGTGAATAAGGAAAAGGTCTTCGAGAGAAGACCTTTTTTTAGAAATAACGATTTATTCTTCGTATATATCGATTTTGTATAACCACTTTTGTACACTAGCAGGTGGTCCTTCTGTTCTCCACTTTGTTGTGCACATTCCACAGGAACAGTGAATTTTTCTTTTTGCAAAAATACCAGCTGTTTTAGGTGTATGTCCTCATGCATGTTTTACGATAATCATCTTTCGGCGCATCGTACGCTGACGTTGGTGCCTTGTATAAGCACGTGTTCTTTCAAATTTCATATTTGTATAATCACTCCTTGTAGTACAAGTAGCTTGCAAGAGCGTACAAGGAGTTCATCTCTTACAAGCTACTTATGAACAAGAGGGTAATGAAATGTTTCATATTCCACTCTCCAATCTGTTGTTTAAGTATATGTAGCAAAGCTTTTTGAGACAAATATTATGTGTAAAAACATATTGGAATGATATCGTACAGACACAAACAACCTCACGCCCACATACACATAATAAAGACCACTATTTTGGCGGAGGTGAAAGGTTTGAGTCTATTCGCCGCAATTGGATATATGGTTCGAGAAGTGTTTGTCTTTGTTTCTTATGTGAAGAATAATGCGTTCCCGCAGCCGTTATCATCAGATGATGAGAGAAAGTACTTAGAGTTAATGGAGCAAGGTGATGCTCAAGCGAGAAATCTTTTAATTGAACATAATTTACGGCTTGTAGCTCATATCGTTAAAAAATTTGAAAACACAGGAGAAGATGCAGAAGATTTAATTTCAATTGGTACAATTGGGCTCATTAAAGCAATTGAGAGTTATTCAGCAGGGAAAGGAACAAAGCTTGCGACGTATGCAGCACGCTGTATTGAAAACGAAATTTTGATGCATTTACGTGTACTAAAGAAAACGAAAAAAGACGTTTCACTTCATGATCCGATCGGGCAAGATAAAGAGGGGAATGAAATATCGCTTATTGATATATTAAAATCTGAGTCTGAAGATGTAATTGATATGATTCAGCTTAGTATGGAGTTAGAAAAGATTAAAGAGTATATCGATATTTTAGACGAACGAGAGAAAGAAGTTATCGTAAAGCGTTTTGGACTTGGGCTTGATAAGGAGAAAACGCAGCGGGAGATTGCGAAGGCACTTGGTATTTCAAGGAGCTACGTATCAAGAATTGAAAAGCGTGCGTTAATGAAAATGTTCCATGAATTTGTAAGAGCAGAGAAAGAGAAAAAAGCGAAAGAATAATGTGCATTGCAAGCAGCCAAATTTTAAAATGGGCTGCTTTTCTTTTTGTAAATAAGGAAAGAAAACGAGTTGTATTAAGAAGAAATACATGTTCACTGTTGAAAATGACGGATTCTATCTGTAATATTAGAGGGTGCTAAACAATTTAAGAATAATACCATACTTAACTTAGTTTTCGATTTGCATAATGAACAGTTCTATATGATATGTGGGAATAAGAACCAGTTTTACATATGATATAGAAAGAAAATAAGGGAAAACTAAAGTTATAGACTGGTTAGGAGGTTTCGCAATTTGCGACGTACATTATATCGACTTATGATAGAACTTACAAATGGTCGCTTTACTTCTTATATATTACGTAAATTTGCACAATCTCGTTTGAGCTCCATCATAATTCCATCATATGCGAAAGTTTTTCAAATTAATCAAGATGAGATGGAAAAGGGTTTGAAGGAATATAGAACATTGCATGACTTATTTACGCGTAGGCTAAAAGAAGGAAAGCGTAGTATTGATACAGATACATCGAGTATCGTTAGCCCTGTTGATGGTGTTTTTGCTGACCACGGTCCTATTGAGGATACAAAAACATTTGATATTAAAGGTAAGCGTTATTCAATTGTGGATATGCTAGGTAATGAAGAACGTGCAAAGCGATATGCAGGCGGTACATACATGGTCATTTATTTGAGTCCAAGTCATTATCATCGCATTCATAGTCCACTTTCTGGGGCTGTGACTGAAAGATTTGTACTCGGTAGAAAATCATATCCGGTAAATGCAGCTGGTATGGAATACGGTAAAGAACCACTGTCAAAAAATTATCGTTCTGTTACAGAAGTGAATAGTGACGGCGAACATATGGCACTTGTAAAAGTAGGAGCTATGTTTGTTAATAGTATTGAGCTTTTGCATGAAAGAAGTACTGTTCAAAAAGGTGAAGAAATGGCATACTTTACATTTGGTTCAACAGTTGTATTATTGTTTGAAAAAGATATGATAGAAGTAGTGCAGAATTTGAAGAGCGGACAAGAACTTCGTCTCGGTGAAAAAATTGCTACTCGATTAACTCACAAGTAAAGAGAAGATTTTATAATCGTAAATAAGAGTTATGGACAAAGATGCTTAATGATGAAATCCCCTAGATGGGAGTACTTGTTTATTCGAGAGCCATCGTAGGATGGCTCTTTTTACAGGTTATTAGTAATCTATATGTACTCAAGAAGATTTGGCAAGCTTGTCCTCTAATGAGCGTCTAATAATTTCTTGTTTTATAAGTAAAATGAAGTCGGGATTTAATTTTAGTTCTTTTGCTTTATAATAAGACTCAGTGAGTAACTCAGTAGATAACTGTTCCATATGTTTTGTTTTCAAGGTGAGTCACCTCCTAATAATATAAGGATTGATTCGTTGTTGCATTTAATGTACCAAAAAAATATGACAGTCACAAACAAGTGGTTATCCACATACCACAGTGGATAAATTGTGTATAGATTGTTAGTAAATTCCAAATTGACTGAAAAATTAATGTGGAAAGTGTGTACAATTTTATCCACAGGTTGTATATCGAAAAATGTTGTCGAAAAATTTTATGAAAAATCCTCAAAGAGGTGAAAGAAATTGAAATTATTTTTACCAAATGAATATGTGAAAAATGTATATCATGTTCAACCAGAAGATTTGAAAAAACGTGGAATTAAAGGAGTTATTACTGATTTAGATAACACGTTAATTGAATGGGATCGTCCAAATGCAACGCCGCAACTTGAAGAGTGGTTTTTAAAAATGAAAGAGCAAGGCATTCAAGTAACGGTCGTTTCGAATAATAATGAGCAACGTGTGAAAGACTTTGCTGATCCATTAAATATTCCATTTATTCATAGTGCACGTAAACCATTTGTTCGTGCATTTAAGCGTGCGATACAAGAGATGCACCTGCAGCCGGATGAAGTTGTAGTAATTGGGGATCAGTTGCTTACAGATGTGCTTGGTGGAAATCGTGTAGGACTTCATACAATCTTAGTTGTGCCAGTAGCGCAAACGGATGGATTGGTGACTCGCTTTAATCGAAAAATTGAACGAAGAATTATGAAAAATATGAAGAAAAAAGGTTTAATTAACTGGGAGGAATAAAGTTTGACTGAAACAATTAAATGTATTGGTTGCGGTGTAGAAATTCAAACAGAAAATAAAAATGAAGTTGGGTATGCGCCTGCCTCATCTTTAGAAAAAGAGCAAGTGATTTGTCAACGCTGTTTTCGCTTGAAACATTACAATGAAATTCAAGATGTATCGCTAACAGATGATGACTTCCTACGCATTCTAAATGGAATTGGAAGGTCAGATGCATTAGTAGTCAAGATTGTAGATATTTTTGATTTTAATGGTAGCTGGTTACCTGGCTTACATCGTTTCGTAGGAAATAATAAAGTATTACTTGTAGGAAATAAGGCGGATTTAATTCCTAAGTCAGTAAAACATGATAAAGTAAAGCATTGGATGCGCTATAGTGCAAAGCAGTTAGGATTAAAGCCAGAGGATGTCTTTTTAATTAGTGCAGCGAAGGGACAAGGGATTGCTGAATTAGCGGATGCTATTGAGTATTATCGCGACGGCAAAGATGTTTACGTTGTTGGATGTACGAATGTAGGAAAATCTACATTTATTAATCGTATGATTAAAGAATTTAGTGATGAGACTGAAAATGTAATTACAACATCTCATTTCCCAGGAACAACACTTGACTTAATTGATATTCCATTAGACGAAGAATCTTCTTTATATGATACGCCAGGTATTATTAACCACCATCAAATGGCTCATTATGTTGGAAAGGAAAGCTTAAAGCTTATTACACCAACAAAAGAAATTAAGCCGATGGTATTCCAATTAAATGAGGAACAAACATTATTCTTTAGTGGATTGGCACGCTTTGATTATGTAAGTGGTGGTCGTCGTGCGTTTACTTGTCACTTCTCAAATCGTTTAACAATTCATCGTACAAAGCTTGAGAAAGCAGATGAATTGTATAAAAATCATGCCGGAGATTTACTAAGCCCGCCAACACCAGAAGAATTAGAAAATATGCCTGAGCTGGTGAAATACGAGTTTAATATTCGTGAACCGAAAACGGACGTTGTATTCTCTGGATTAGGATGGGTTACTGTAAACGAATCAGGAGCAAAAATTGTTGCTCACGTACCAAAAGGAGTAAGTGTTTCATTGCGTAAATCTTTAATTTAATATGGAGAGGGATTTATGAAACAATTATATGGTGTAATCGGAAATCCAATTGGACATTCATTATCGCCTGTTATGCATAACGATGCATTTGAACACTTGAATATGGATGCCCATTATCATGCGTTTCTTGTAGAAGAAGGGCTAGGGGAAGCAGTAAGAGGTTTAAAAGCGTTAGGTATTTCAGGATTTAATGTAACAACTCCGCACAAAGTTGCTATTATGGATTATTTGGATGAGATTGACCCACTAGCAAGGCAAATTGGTGCAGTAAATACAGTGGTTCATAAGGATGGAAAATTAATTGGCTACAATACAGATGGAATCGGTTTTGTCCGAGCCTTACAGTCAATTAGTAGTGAACCACTTCAAGAGAAACGTATTTTATTACTTGGCGCTGGTGGTGCTAGCCGAGCTATTTATTTTTCTCTTGCTGATGTAGGTGTGAAAGAAATTGATGTAGCAAATCGTACAGTCGATAAGGCGAAAGAACTTATTGCTGCATGTGCGGCTGATGTTCATTCTGTTGCTTTATCGTTAGAAAAAGCGACAGAAGAACAAGGGAATTATGATATTATCATTCAGACGACAACAAGAGGTATGCATCCGCATGTCGAACATACGCCATTACAAATTTGTTCGTTAAAAGAAGGAACAATTGTATCAGATATAATTTATAATCCATTTGAAACGAAAATTTTATGTGAGGCAAAAGAGCAAGGTGCAATCATTCAAAATGGTATTGATATGTTTGTTTATCAAGGAGCACTTGCATTTGAAATGTGGACAGGACGCGTGCCAAATATTGATAGAATGAAACAATTAGTAATGAGAAAGCTTGGAGGCTAATTATATGTTAACAGGAAAACAAAAAAGATTTTTACGTGCACAGGCACATCATTTAACACCAATTTTTCAGGTTGGAAAAGGCGGCGTAAATGAAAATATGGTGAAACAAATTGGAGAAGCATTAGAGGTTCGTGAATTATTTAAAGTGAGCGTGCTACAAAATTGTGAATTCGATCGTCGTGAAGTTGCAGAAGAACTTGCACAAGGTGCACGTGCTGAAATCGTTCAAGTAATTGGAAGCACAATTGTTTTATATAAAGAATCAAGAGAAAATAAACAAATTAAGCTTCCTCGATAAAAAGATTAGCATGCGGTACTTTTATTGCTAGTGCTTAATGATGTAGAGAGCGAAACCAATTGAACTTTTATTAACAGTGAACTCTCTTCGAATTGATAGGAAGAGAGTTGCTGTATGTAAAAGGAAGGGGCGTTTCTTTTGAGAAAAATTGGCATCATTGGCGGTACATTTGATCCGCCTCATTATGGGCATTTGCTAATTGCAAATGAAGTATATCACGCTTTGGACTTGGAAGAAGTATGGTTCCTGCCAAATCAAATTCCGCCACATAAACAAGGGCGGAATATTACAAGTGTAGAAAGTCGTTTAAAGATGTTAGAGCTTGCGACTGAGGAAGAAGCATACTTTTCAATTTGTTTAGAAGAGCTAAACAGAGAAGGCCCATCTTATACGTATGACACTATGTTACAATTAACGGAAAAGTATCCGGATGTGCAGTTCCACTTTATTATTGGTGGAGATATGGTTGAGTATTTGCCAAAGTGGTATAACATTGAAAAGTTACTTACACTTGTAACTTTCGTTGGAGTTACGAGACCAGGTTATACATTGCATACGCCTTATAATATTGTAAAAGTGGAAATTCCAGAGTTTGCAGTTTCTTCTTCTTTGTTACGTGAGAGGTATATGGAGAAGAAAACGTGCAAATATTTACTTCCGGAAAAAGTACAGGTATATATCGAGAGGAATGGGTTGTATGAATCGTGAGGAAGCACTTCATATTGTCAAACAACAAATGCATGAAAAGCGTTATGTACACACAATAGGTGTAATGGAAACAGCGATTGAACTGGCTCGTTTATATGATGTAGATGAGAAAAAGGCAGAAACAGCTGCTATCTTTCATGATTATGCAAAATGTAGAGCGATTTCAGAAATGGAAGAGATTATTAAGAGGGAAGGTTTGCCGAAGGATCTACTTCACTATAACAAAGAGTTATGGCATGCACCTGTTGGGGCATACTTAGTAGAAAAAGAAGTAGGCATTACGGATCCTGAAATTTTGCAAGCTATTACATACCATACAAGTGGTCATGAGAAAATGACGATGTTAGATAAAGTGATTTATGTAGCAGATTACATTGAGCCGGGGCGTAAGTTTCCTGGTGTAGAAGAAGCGAGAAAACTCGCATATAAAGATATAAATCAAGCGTTACTGTTTGCTTTAAAGCGAACAATTCAATTTTTAATGGAAAAAGATCAAACGATTTATCCATTAACATTCCAAACATACAATGCAGTTATCAAGGAGGAAATTATTAAATGAAAGATAAAGATTTATTAGTATTAGCAGCAAAAGCAGCTGATGATAAGAGAGCAGAAGATATGGTTGTACTAAATATGCAAGGGATTTCACCAATTGCAGACTATTTCATTATTTGTCACGGAAACTCTGATAAACAGGTGCAAGCAATTGCGCGTGAAATTAAAGCGAAGGCGCATGAATTCGAAATTAATGTACAACGTATGGAAGGTTTTGATGAGGCTCGTTGGGTATTAGTAGACCTTGGTGATGTGGTTGCTCATGTATTCCATAAAGATGAGCGTGATCACTACAATTTAGAGCGTCTATGGGGCGATGTACCACGTGAAGATATTACTGAAGAGTTAGATCAATGAAATACGAACAATTTGCATTACTGTATGACGAACTGATGAATGATGTCCCGTATGATAAATGGGTAGAGTTCACAGAGGAAAGTTTGCAGCATGCGGGCATGAAAGAGGCAAAAATTCTTGATGTAGCATGTGGAACTGGTAACGTAACACTACCGCTTATGCGAAAAGGTTATGATTTAACTGGTGTCGATCTTTCAGAAGAAATGTTAACTGTCGCACAGCAGAAATTAGGAGGAGAAGGTTATTTTCTTCCTTTTTACCAACAAGATATGAGAGAACTTGATGTTCCTGGTGAATTTGATTGTGTAACAATCTTTTGTGATTCGTTAAACTATGTATTGCAAGAAGATGGAGTGCAAGAAACGTTTAGAAGAGTCTTCCATCATTTACGTCAAGATGGCTTGTTTTTATTCGACGTACACTCTTTATATAAAATACATCACGTATTTCAAAATGAAACATATACAGTGAATGGCGAGGAAATATCACTTATTTGGAACTGTTTCCCTGGAGAAGAATCCAATAGTGTGGAACATGATTTGACATTCTTTGTACAAGATCCAGAAGAAGATGTATATCATCGTTTTGATGAATGTCACGTGCAACGAGCATATCCGGTTGAAGAATTAACGAAATGGCTTGAAGAGGCTGGATTTACAGTGCTTCGCGTCACAGGAGACTTTGAACGAATTGAAGTGACAGAACAAACAGAGCGCATCTTTTTTATGGCGAAGAAGAATGGATAAAACAAAAGCAACCGATAAGGTTGCTTTTGTTTTTTAGAAAAGATTTGATTTTATTTCTAGAATATTAAAAAGATGATACATGTAAAGTACAAAAATGCTAGTTTTAGTGAAAATGTAGCATAAAAAAGATACGTATTAATAAAAAGGATTTGGAATGGCGATGGCGTATTTATTATGTGTGTTTATTGAATTGCTGATCAACGTATTTTAAATCTTCATCAAACTTCTCGTGTGTCCGTTCGATTAATTTATGAAACATATCTCCAACATGTTCTTCTAAAACTAGAATACCTTCTCCTGTAACGCCGCCTTTGACACATACCTTTTCTTGTAAGGTAGGTAATGTGAAAATCTCTTTTTCAAGTAATTTCCCCATTCCAACGACCATTTCACTTACTAAAGTAGTAGCTTCTTCATGTGTAATATTTGTTTTATCTACAGCAGCGTTAATGAAACATTGTAATAAATAACTAAAGAATGCAGGGCCGCAGCTTGCTATATCAGATGAAACGCGCGTTATATCTTCTTCTATTACAAGTGGAGTAGAAATTTTTTTGAATAGCCGAAGTAGTTTTTGTTGCCACTCTTCAGAGCATTTACTTCCAAATGTAAATAATGATGCGCCAGATAGGGCGCGGTTTGTAATGCTCGGAATGATACGTGCGACGTGGCAAGGTACAAGTGTCTCTAATTGTGATGGAGATATTGGACTTGTGATAGAAACTAAGCACTTTTCATCAGAAAAATATTCAGCATATTTTTGTAGGATAGGGTATATATCTTTCGGTTTAACGCAAATAAAAATAAGTTGTGATTGTTCGAGTACTTCTGGGATTGTTTTGGCTATATGAATAGAAGGGTATTTTTCCTTTATATGATATGCTTTGGCAGGCGTCCGATTAATGATTGTAAGGCACGAAGGTTTGACAGCACGGGTCTCTAAAAATGCATCGATTAGTATATTCCCCATGTTTCCTGTCCCTATAATTCCTATGTTCAATGTTTCATCCCTCCTTCGTAACAGCTTTCTCCTAAACAATATGAATGATGTTATAAATTTATGATTAGAGGTGTAAAATGATGTGGGATTTTCCGAAAAAATGGTTGGGGTTAGTAGCTATTATTGTAACTGTACTTTTTCTTTTTTTCTGGAAAACAAACCAGCATACAGAGCGATTGGTCATTGCAACGGATGTTCAGGCGAAAGATGTAGAGAAAAAAAGTAAACCGAAAATATTAGATGCAAAGGAACAGAAAAAAATACTAATTGACATGAAAGGGGCCGTTGTTAAAGAGGGGGTGTATGAAATGAAAGAAGGAGATCGATTCAAGGATGCGGTTGAAAAGGCGGGTGGTTTTTTGCCCGAGGCAGATATAAAGAAGGTGAATTTAGCACAAATTGTACAAGACCAAATGATTCTTTATGTACCCAATAAAAATGAGCAAGTGCAAGATGTGGCTACCTCTTCAAAGGGGGAAGGGAAAGTTCAAATAAATGCAGCTTCTAAAGAGCAACTTGAAAAAATCACAGGCATTGGCTCTCGAAAAGCGGAAAGTATTTTGAAATATCGAGAGGAACATGGTCCGTTTCAGAAAATAGAAGATTTATTAGAGATTGATGGGATTGGTGTGAAGTCTTTGGAAAAAATAAAAGATCAAATTATTATTCCGTAAAAGATTGACGAAGTTTTTCTTCATTCGCTACACTACAAGTAGACAAAAAAGAAGGTGAAAAATATGGAACGAATTTCGTGGGATCAATATTTTATGACGCAAAGTCATTTGTTATCTTTACGTAGTACATGTACAAGACTTGCAGTAGGGGCAACAATCGTTCGTGACAAGCGGATTATTGCTGGCGGCTATAATGGTTCAATTAAAGGTGGGGTGCATTGTATCGATGATGGATGCTATGTCATTGATAATCATTGTGTTCGTACAATTCATGCAGAAATGAATGCTTTATTACAATGTGCCAAGTTTGGTGCGAAAACAGAGGAAGCAGAAATTTACGTTACGCATTTCCCTTGTTTACAATGTTGTAAGGCAATTATTCAAAGTGGTATTACAGCGGTTTATTATGCGCAGGATTATAAAAATCATCCATACGCCATAGAGTTATTTGAACAAGCGAATGTAACAGTGAAGCACGTTCCACTAGAATATGATATTGCTGCATTAGAGGAGCAAAAACGTTATACGGAGTTAAAAGAATTATTTGCGTCTTTCGAAAAAGATAATTTATCAATGGAAGAATTACAACATGTATTCACGAAAGCAAAAATGATGCTATAAGGAGTGAGTATAAGTTGCATGAACAATGGGGCTATATTGCAATCTCTTTTATAATGGGGATTGCAATCGCCTTTTCCTTGTCATTTTTATGGATTGCTTGTTGTTTCGTTTTATATGTTTTCTTCTGTTTATATCGTACTTCGCATAAAACCTTCATTTTTTGTATGATAGCGTGTTTTAGTGGTGCTATGTACACTTCGTATGTTCAAGGACAAAATAAGCCTCTAGGGGAGCCCTATGAAGCTACAAGAGGGGTGATACAAAATACACCTCTTATTAATGGGGATCGCCTATCTTTTCAATTTGAAGATCAGAATAAAAATACAGTGCAGTTAAGTTACAAAATGAAATCAGCCTTGGAAAAGAAACAATTACAACAATTATATGCGGGAGTATCCTGTGTATTCAAAGGTGAGAGGAAAGAACCGCAAACTGCTCGGAATTTTCATGGTTTTGATTACCGAGATTATTTATATAAACAAAATATTCATTTTATATTCCATGCTACATATATTTCTGAGTGCCAAAAAACATCATTATCATTTGTGCAATGGATTCTTTTTTATAGGCAGCACATAATCTTTAAAGTTACAGAAATGTTTCCAGAGCAATCAGGTGCTTTTATGAATGCATTATTATTTGGTGACCGACAACAAATGACGTTTGAAGTTGAAGAACAGTATCAGCAATTTGGTCTTGTGCATTTATTGGCGATTTCAGGGTCGCATATTGTTCTGTTAATGGTGATAGTTTACTTTGTTTTACTGAGAAGTGGTGTGACGAAGGAGATGGCGACAGTATTTCTAATTGTTTGTATTCCAGTGTACATGATTATAGCAGGCGCATCACCGTCTGTTATAAGAGCTTCTATAACAGGTGTTTTATTGTTGGTTGCTTTCATTTGTTCTGTTCGCTTATCTAGTTTAGATGCCTTAAGTATAACGGCTATATGTATGCTTATATACGACCCATATCTTGTTTTTAATATAGGATTTCAATTTTCATTTGTAGGTAGTTTCGCTTTAATTTTATCTGCTCCGATACTACTAAGGCATAGTAATGGAGTAATTCGAAATGCTATTTATATTTCTATTATCTCGCAGCTCGTTAGTACCCCGATTTTGTTATATCATTTTGGTTATTTTTCTCCATATAGTATTTTCCTCAACTTCATATACGTTCCATTTTTATCTATAATTGTATTACCATGTAGTATTATTATTCTGGTATTTATACCAATTATCCCATTTCTCGCAAAAGGACTTGCGAATGTACTGTCAGTAGGTTTAATTATTTCTAATAATTTACTAAGTTACTGTGAAAGCTTACCGTTTACCCGCCTAGTTTTCGGGCAAACACCCATACTTCTTATAGTTGTATATTGTGTGATAATTATTAGTATATTGATCGTCTTGGAAAGAGGGATGCCGAAAAAAATTGTGTTCATAGTCATGAGTGGCTTTCTTTTTATTAGCACGTGTCATTATGTATACCCGTATTTTCGCGAGAGTGGGAGTGTGACATTTATTGATGTTGGACAAGGTGATGCAATATTAATTCGACTTCCATATGATAAAGGGGTTTATCTTATTGATACAGGTGGAACACTTCGGATAAATAAAGAAGAATGGCAACGGGAAAAGCATGAATTTTCTGTTGGTCACGATATTCTTGTTCCTTTTTTGCAAAAGGAAGGTGTGAAAACAATTGATAAATTAATCATAACGCATGGAGATGCGGATCATATAGGTGCCGCATCGGATTTATTATCGTATATAACTGTAAAAGAAGTTGTATTTGGTCAAAAGAAACAAGAGACAGTATTAGAAAAGGTGTTAAAGAAAAAGGCATTAGAAAAAGAAGTGAAAATAAGTATAGTGGAAGAAGGGGAGTGTTGGAGTATAAATGGAGCGGAATTTTTTATACTAGCTCCGAAAGGGAAAGAAAAAAGTGAAAATAACTCTTCAATTGTAATATGGGCCAAATTAGGAGGATTAACATGGCTGTTTACAGGTGATTTAGAAGAAGAGGGAGAGGAACTTTTAGCATCGACATATCCATATTTACGGGCGGATGTTTTAAAAGTTGCGCATCATGGGAGTAAAACGTCATCTACAGCACCTTTTTTGAGGCTTATACAGCCTAGTATAGCGATTGTTTCTGTGGGAGAACGGAATAGGTATGGACATCCGGATAAGGAGGTGATAGAGCGTTTTGAGAAGATGGGTACTGAAATATGGCGAACAGATAAACAAGGTGCTATTTCCTATGTTTTTAAAGGGGAAACCGGAACCTTTAAAAGTAAAATCACATATGATGAAATACATAATAGATGAAAAAGAGAAGACTGCCATGAAATGGCAGCCTTTAAGAACCGATGAATTTAATAACAGTTGCAATAATGAAAAGTGTTGCGAAAAAACCAAATGAGACGATAAATCCTACCCCTGAATCAATAGCGTCATTGCGTTTACTTTGAACATTTTGTTCAAAATCATTCATTTAGAATCCCTCCCCAACATTCCACTTTAGTATAAAATATTGTCAGAAAAAAATCTACAATTTCCATATGAAGAGGAACCGAGTATTTTTACTACTTTCTAGTTGGTTAAGTGACATGAGTTTTTCGTTTCCAAGCATGTTAAGAGTTGGCACTTATACTCGGATTTTTATTGTGAATAATAAAGGGAAGGTGATTACCGCACACCAATAAGAAACCCGGGACTTATTGCGTGGCGTTTAATATAAATAAAGGGGCGGGTTGTAAAGCCTGTTCCTTTGTACTTGTAAAACAAAAGCTAGGGCATTAGTATAAATATATATTGCCAAGTTAGGGAGTAGGAAAAAAATATGAGTGATATACATAAAAAAATTAAAAAGAAGCAGTTTGCTCCGTTATATTTACTGTATGGAACGGAAGCGTTTTTTATAAATGAAACGATAAAGCTTATTACAACAGAAGCACTTGAAGAGGAAGATCGAGAATTTAATGTTGTGACATACGATTTGGAAGAATCCTATTTAGAAGATGTGGTTGAGGATGCGCGTACACTTCCTTTTTTTGGGGAACGGAAAGTACTATTAATGAAATCACCACTTTTTTTAACTTCACAAAAAGAAAAGTTAGAACAAAATATAAAAATTTTAGAAGAATATATTGGTGAACCTTCTCCATTTTCTATTCTTGTTTTTGTTGCGCCTTACGAAAAACTCGATGAACGAAAAAAAATTACAAAACTATTAAAGAAAACAGCGGATGTAGTAGAAGCGAATGCGATGCAAGTGCAAGATGTTCAGAAATGGATTGGTGCTCGTGCTGATGAAGTACATGTGCATATTGATAATGCAGCTGTTAGTTTGTTATTAGAGCTTGTGGGAAGTAATGTAACGATGTTGGCGAAGGAAATGGACAAGTTAACGTTATACGTTGGTATGGGCGGAGAGATTACACCAAAACTTGTTACAGAGCTTGTGCCGAAGTCTGTGGAGCAAAATGTATTTGCTTTGACAGAAAAAGTAGTGAAAAAGGATATTGCGGGTGCAATGCAAATTTTAGATGGATTATTTACGCAGCAGGAAGAACCGATTAAATTGCTTGCGTTATTAGTGAGTCAATTCCGCTTGCTGCATCAAGTGAAAGAGTTGCAACAACGTGGTTACGGACAAAATCAAATCGCGTCTCATATTGGTGTACATCCGTATCGTGTAAAGTTGGCGATGAATCAAACGAAGTTTTTCTCTTTTGAAGAATTAAAAAAAGTTATTATAGAATTAGCGGAAGCTGATTATAGTATGAAGACGGGGAAAATGGATAAGAAACTTGTGCTTGAGTTTTTCCTGCTGCGGCTAAATCATATGTAGTGATACAAAAAAGTTCATGTACTTGTTACGTGAACTTTTTTGTATATAAAAAAACGATCCAAATGGATCGTTTTTTAAACGCCTTACGCGTTTACTTGTTTCGCTAAGCGAGATTTTTGACGAGCTGCAGCGTTTTGGTGGATAAGACCTTTACGAGCTGCTTTGTCAAGTTTTTTAGAAGCAGTTTTGAAAGCTTCTTTAGCATTTTCAAGATCGTTATTAGTAACTAAAGCTTCTACAGTTTTAACAGCAGAACGCATGTCAGACTTGATAGAAGCGTTATGTGCACGACGCTCTTCGCTAAGTTTAGCGCGTTTGATAGCAGATTTGATGTTTGCCATACTTTTCACCTCCCTGGTGCAATCGAATGACTCGATTCTTAACATAGAACAAGTGATATTCTATCAAACGGTGAAGAGAATTGCAATAGTATATCAATGAAATTTCACGTAAAGGAAAGAATGACCTTATATAACTTTGGGAAATCTAACGATATTTACTATGAATTACGGAGGAGATACGATGAAAGAACCATTAGATTTAAGTAAATATAGTGTTAGAACTGACCTTGCTGTAGAAGCGCATCAATTGTTGCAAGAACGCCAAGAAGAACAAAAAGGGGTACAAGGAGTTATTGTAAAAGAGAGGGAAGAAGAGGGTATTACAATTACAAAAGTCACAATTGATGAAGTTGCATCTGAATCGATGGGTAAAAAACCTGGAAATTATTTAACGCTTGAAGTGCAAGGTATACGTCAACAAGATACGGAACTGCAACAAAAGGTAGAGCGTATTTTTGCGAAAGAATTTTCTTATTTCTTAGAAGAGGTTGGCGTTACAAAAGAAGCGAGCTGTTTAATTGTTGGTCTTGGGAATTGGAATGTAACACCGGATGCACTTGGACCGATAGTTGTAGAAAACGTATTGGTAACGAGACATTTGTTTCAATTGCAGCCTGAAAGTATAGAAGAAGGTTTTAGGCCTGTTAGTGCAATTCGTCCGGGAGTAATGGGGATTACAGGAATTGAAACGAGCGATGTTATTTATGGAATCATTGAGAAGACGAAGCCAGACTTTGTAATTGCAATTGATGCGTTAGCTGCACGCTCTATTGAACGTGTAAATAGTACGATACAAATTTCGGATACAGGGATTCATCCTGGATCTGGTGTTGGGAATAAACGTAAGGAGCTAAGTAAAGAAACATTAGGAATCCCTGTTATTGCGATTGGTGTTCCAACTGTAGTAGACGCAGTTTCTATTACGAGTGATACGATCGATTTTATTTTGAAGCACTTTGGAAGAGAGATGAAAGAGGGACATAAGCCGTCACGGTCTTTGTTACCAGCGGGATTTTCATTCGGAGAAAAGAAAAAATTAACAGAAGAAGATATGCCGGATGAAAAAAGTCGGAATATGTTTTTAGGTGCTATTGGTACGTTGGAAGAAGAAGAAAAAAGAAAATTGATCTATGAAGTACTGTCTCCTCTCGGTCATAATTTAATGGTGACCCCAAAAGAAGTAGATGCTTTTATAGAGGATATGGCAAATGTAATAGCGAGTGGGTTAAATGCAGCGCTGCATCATCAAATTGACCAAGATAATACAGGAGCATATACACATTGAGGGGGAGAGACGATGATAGTTTAAGTCGTTTTGCACTTCTGTGTATATGTAGTGCAGTTTTATGTTTACTTATGATGATAGCAGGAGTTGCGCTTGCTAATCATGGTTTGAAAAGTATGAAAGGTTATCAGCAGCTGTCGTATGAACAAATAGCTCATATGACAGGGACAGAGGGTGCGAGTGCTGAATCAGAAATTTTGGGAAGTTCGTTTTCAACTATTGAGAAACAAAAACAATTAGAAAGTTTAAGAAGTTTTAATGTCGTAGAAGGAATTGGTATGGCGATAGCAAGTGTTGCTTATGAAATAACAAAGTTTGGAACGGATATAGTTGTTGGGAAAGTGAAAGAGATTTTTAGCTAAGAGTAGCAGGAAGAACGGTTGTCTTATCGTTTTGTACGACAGCCGTTTTTTAATTTGAAAAAGGTTTGTCTCTTATGGTTTGTTCGCATAAGATATAGATAGAATGATTTGTCTTGTAAGCAGCACGAGTTTTCATTGAATCTTTGCTGCTCTATTGATATAATCAGTGCTAGTGTATATTGGCGAGACTATTAGGAGTTGAGAACATAGATGAATAAAGAAGAAAGAGCAAAAAGACAGTCCAAAATTCGTAACTTCTCCATCATTGCTCACATTGACCACGGGAAATCAACGTTGGCAGACCGTATTTTGGAGAAAACAAACGCGTTAACACAGCGCGAAATGAAAGCTCAGTTGCTTGACTCTATGGATTTAGAGCGTGAGCGCGGTATTACAATTAAATTAAATGCAGTACAATTAACGTATAAAGCGAAAGACGGTGAAGAGTATATTCTTCACTTGATCGATACGCCAGGACACGTCGATTTTACGTACGAAGTATCTCGTAGTTTAGCGGCTTGTGAAGGTGCAATTCTTGTTGTTGATGCAGCGCAAGGGATTGAGGCGCAAACATTAGCAAACGTATATTTAGCGCTTGATAATAATTTAGAAATCTTACCAGTTATTAATAAAATCGATTTACCAAGTGCGGATCCAGAACGCGTACGTCAAGAGGTAGAAGATGTAATCGGTTTAGATGCATCGGAAGCTGTACTTGCTTCGGCAAAAGCAGGCATTGGTATTGAGGACATTTTAGAACAAATCGTTGAAAAAGTACCAGCTCCGACGGGTGATTCAGAAGAGCCGTTACAATGTATGATTTTCGATTCCTTATATGATCCATATCGTGGTGTAATTGCATATATCCGTGTTGTAAACGGAACGGTAAAAGTTGGCGATAAAGTACGTATGATGGCAACTGGTAAAGAGTTTGAAGTAACAGAAGTAGGTGTATTTACACCGAAAACAACGCAGCGTGATGAGTTAACTGTAGGTGATGTAGGTTTCTTAGCAGCATCTATTAAAAACGTAGGTGATACACGTGTTGGTGATACGATTACACATGCGAAACGTCCGGCTGCAGAGGCGTTACCAGGTTACCGTAAATTAAACCCGATGGTATTCTGTGGGCTGTATCCAATTGATTCTGCTCGTTATAACGATTTACGTGATGCGTTAGAAAAATTAGAGTTAAACGATTCTGCTCTTGAGTTTGAACCAGAAACATCTCAAGCGCTAGGATTTGGTTTCCGTTGTGGATTCTTAGGTTTACTTCACATGGAAATCATTCAAGAACGTATTGAACGTGAATTTAAGATTGACTTAATTACAACAGCGCCAAGCGTTATTTATAAAGTTTATTTAACAAACGGTGAAGATGTTATTGTTGATAATCCATCTAATATGCCAGATCCACAGTCTATCGATCGTGTAGAAGAGCCGTTTGTTAAAGCTTCAATTATGGTTCCGAATGACTATGTTGGAGCTGTAATGGAAATTTGCCAAGGTAAACGTGGAACGTTTATTGATATGCAATATTTAGATGAAACGCGTGTTACATTAACATATGAAATCCCGTTATCAGAAATCGTATATGACTTCTTCGATCAATTGAAATCAAATACGAAAGGATATGCATCATTTGACTACGAGTTAATTGGTTATAAACCGTCTAAACTTGTGAAAATGGATATTCTTTTAAATAATGAACAAGTGGATGCTTTATCATTCATTGTGCACCGTGATTCAGCGTATGACCGTGGTAAAGTAATCGTAGAGAAATTAAAAGAATTGATTCCAAGACAACAGTTCGAAGTGCCAATTCAAGCTACTATTGGAAACAAGGTTGTAGCACGTTCTACAATTAAGGCGATGCGTAAAAACGTACTTGCAAAATGTTACGGTGGTGACATTTCTCGTAAGCGTAAACTTCTTGATAAGCAAAAAGAAGGTAAAAAACGTATGAAGTCTGTTGGTTCTGTAGAAGTACCGCAAGAGGCATTCATGGCTGTACTGAAAATGGATGACAACTAATATAAAATAAAGAAGGAGTCGTTTATGCGGCTTCTTTTTTTCTGTATCATTACTTTTTAGACATCTTAGTATCTCTCATTTACAATAGTGAGAGAGCTTTTTAGTTCATACAGAGTTAGGAGATTATTAATGTCCGAAAATATTCGAAAAGATATTCAAGAGAAACTACAAAATGGTAATTTTAATTGTGAAAAGGAATTGACGCTTTCTATTATTAGTGGAAAGTGGAAAGTTGTGATACTGTGGCATCTTGGTGTGGAAGGGCCTCATCGTTTTAGCGAATTACAACGGTTATTCCCAAGCATTTCTCATAAAGTTTTGTCGAACCAATTAAAAGAGTTAATGGAAGATGGGATTGTTGATCGAACAGTATATCCCGAAATTCCTCCTCGTGTTGAGTATTATATGACGGAACTAGGCATGTCACTTTTACCAATCGTTGAAATGATGTATGATTGGGGAAAAATGCGAATGGAACAAATCCGTAATACGTTAGAGAAGTAGAGAACCCTCCGGAGTGCGGAGGTTTTCTTTTTAGAAAGGTAGGAGTTATATTTGGTACAAGCTGCATATATTCATATTCCGTTTTGTCAGCATATTTGTCACTATTGTGATTTTAATAAAGTGTTTATTGAACGCCAACCGGTAGATCAATATTTAGAGTACTTAGAGAAAGAAATAATAAATACGGTTCAAAAAGTACCGTTTGATAGTATGAAAACGATTTTTGTTGGTGGAGGAACGCCGACAGCATTAAATATGGAACAGACAAAAAAATTACTCGAGATTATTAATCGTCATTTGCGTCCGTTTGCTCCGAATTGTGAATTGACATTTGAAGCGAATCCAGGAGATCTGCCGAAAGAGAAGTTGAATGTACTGCTAGAAGGTGGAGTGAATCGAATTAGTTTTGGTGTGCAAACGTTCCGTGATGAACTGCTGGAGAAAATCGGGCGCAAGCATACGAGGGAAGATGCATTCCTAGCGATTCGAGAAGCTCAAGAAGTAGGCTTTAAAAATATTAATGTAGATATTATTTATGCTTTGCCAGGACAAACGATAGAAGATGTGAAGGAAACATTAGACATTGCTTTTACGCTTGGTGTACAACATTTCTCGGCATATTCATTAATTGTGGAACCCAAAACAGTGTTTTATAACTTAATGAATAAAGGGAAATTGCGTCTTCCGGGTGAAGACCATGAAGCGAAAATGTATGAAATGGTAATGGATGAAATGGAGAAACACGGTTATAGCCAGTATGAAATTAGTAATTTCTCAAAAGGTGACAATAAAAGTAGACATAATCTCACATACTGGAATAATGAAGAGTATTATGGTTTTGGAGCTGGAGCTCATAGTTATGTAAATGGGGAACGTATTCAAAATGTAGGTCCGCTGAAGCAATATTTTAATAAAATTGATGAAACAGGATTTCCTTATTTAGATGTTCATGAAGTGACTGAGAAGGAAAAAATGGAAGAAGAGTTGTTTTTAGGACTTCGAAAAACAAAAGGTGTTTCTAAAATAGCATTCCAAAACAAATTCAATATGGAGATGGATCAAGTTTTCGCGAAGCAGTTACAAGGCAATCAAGAACAAGGGTTGCTTGAAGAAAGAGATGGATATGTGCGTTTAACACGAAAAGGGAAATTATTAGGGAATGAAGTGTTCCAGTCATTTTTGATTGACTAATTAAATGTTTCATAAACGTGAAAAAAATTCATTATTTCGTGACGTTTTCGTTGACAATTGAATGTCAATTTTGGTAAGTTATTAATAGATTTAGCACTCGAAGACAAAGAGTGCTAACAGAGGTGATGATGAGATGCTTACGGAACGTCAGCTCTTAATTTTACAAACAATTATTGATGACTTTATTGGATCAGCGCAGCCCGTTGGGTCTAGAACGTTGGCTAAAAAAGAAGAAATCACATTTAGTTCAGCTACTATTCGAAATGAAATGGCTGATTTAGAAGAATTAGGTTTTATTGAAAAAACACATAGTTCTTCTGGACGGGTTCCTTCTGAGAAAGGATACCGATTTTATGTAGACCATCTTTTAGCGCCGCAAAACTTACCGAACGATGAAATTGTACAAATTAAAGATTTATTTGCTGAAAGAATTTTTGAAGCAGAAAAAGTTGCACAGCAATCTGCTCAAATTTTATCAGAGCTTACGAGCTATACGGCGATTGTTCTAGGGCCTAAGTTAAGCACAAATAAACTTAAAAACGTACAAATTGTGCCGCTTGATCGTCAAACAGCAGTCGCTATTATTGTAACGGATACAGGGCATGTACAAAGTAAAACGATTACCGTTCCGGAATCTGTTGATTTATCAGATTTAGAAAAAATGGTTAACATTTTAAATGAAAAGCTATCTGGTGTACCGATGGCAGAACTTCATAATAAAATCTTTAAAGAGATTGTTACAGTTTTACGTGGGTATGTTCATAATTACGATAGTGCGATAAAAATGTTAGATGGTACATTTCAAGTTCCGTTATCGGAAAAGATATACTTTGGAGGGAAAGCGAATATGCTTTCGCAACCGGAGTTCCATGACATTCATAAAGTAAGATCTTTGCTGACGATGATTGATAATGAGGCTGCGTTTTATGACATTTTGCGTCATAAACAAGTCGGAATTCAAGTGAAAATTGGTAGAGAAAATTCTTCTACGGCAATGGAGGATTGCAGTTTGATTTCTGCAACGTATTCGATTGGAGAAGAGCAACTTGGAACAATTGCAATTTTAGGTCCGACGAGAATGCAATACTCTCGTGTAATTAGTTTACTGCAGTTATTTACAAGACAGTTTACAGACGGACTTAAAAAGTAAATGAGAGTAATACATTCGCTCAAGTGATGAAATTTTCATTGCTGTGTGTAATATATAATGCTTAGGTAATCATGCTAAGCATGATACCTAATACCTTTTAAGGAGGTGAAAATTGTGGAAGAGCGTAACGAACAAGTGGTAGAAGAAGTGAAAGAAGCGCAAGTTGAAGAAGCTGTCACGCCAGAAAACAGTGAAAAAACTGTAGAAGAAAAAAGTGAGGCTGCTCTTTTACAAGAAAAAGTAGATGAGTTACAAGCGAAACTAACGGAAACGGAAGGTCGCGCATTACGTCTACAAGCTGATTTTGAAAATTATAAGCGCCGTGTCCAAATGGATAAACAGGCTGCTGACAAATATAGAGCACAAAGTCTAGTTTCAGATATTTTGCCAGCTCTTGATAATTTTGAAAGAGCGATGCAAGTGGAAGTGACTGACGAGCAAACGAAATCCTTGTTACAAGGTATGGAAATGGTGCATCGTCAATTGCTAGAAGCGTTGACTAAAGAAGGTGTGGAAGCGATTGAAGCTGTTGGTAAACAGTTTGATCCGAATGAACACCAAGCTATTATGCAAGTGGAAGACAGTGAATTTGAATCAAACGCGGTAGTTGAAGAATTCCAAAAAGGTTATAAACTAAAAGACCGTGTGATTCGCCCATCAATGGTAAAAGTAAATCAATAATTTACATAAAAGTAGGAGGATTCGCCATGAGTAAAATTATCGGTATTGACTTAGGTACAACAAACTCTTGTGTAGCTGTTATGGAAGGTGGAGAACCAAAGGTTATCCCAAATCCAGAAGGAAACCGTACAACACCTTCTGTTGTAGCTTTCAAAAATGAAGAGCGTCAAGTTGGGGAAGTTGCGAAGCGCCAAGCAATTACAAACCCAAATACAATCATGTCTGTTAAACGTCATATGGGTACAGACTACAAAGTAGAAGTTGAAGGTAAAGATTTTACACCTCAAGAAATTTCTGCAATCATTTTACAAAACTTAAAAGCTTCTGCTGAAGCATACTTAGGTGAAACAGTAACGAAAGCTGTTATTACAGTACCTGCATACTTCAACGATGCAGAGCGTCAAGCAACGAAAGATGCTGGTCGTATCGCTGGTTTAGAAGTTGAGCGTATCATTAACGAACCAACAGCAGCAGCACTTGCTTACGGTTTAGAAAAACAAGATGAAGAGCAAAAAATCTTAGTATATGACTTAGGTGGCGGTACATTTGACGTATCTATCCTTGAGTTAGCAGACGGCACATTCGAAGTTATTTCAACTGCTGGTGACAACCGCCTTGGTGGAGATGACTTTGACCAAGTTATCATCGATCACTTAGTAGCTGAATTCAAAAAAGAAAATAACATTGATTTAAGCCAAGATAAAATGGCACTTCAACGTTTGAAAGATGCAGCTGAAAAAGCGAAAAAAGATCTTTCAGGTGTAACACAAACACAAATTTCATTACCATTCATTAGTGCTGGAGCTGCTGGCCCATTACACTTAGAATTAACGTTAACAAGAGCAAAATTCGAAGAGCTTTCAGCAGGTCTTGTTGAAAGAACATTAGAGCCAACTCGTCGTGCATTAAAAGACGCTGGCTTTGCTCCAAGTGAATTAGATAAAGTTATCCTTGTTGGTGGATCTACTCGTATCCCAGCTGTTCAAGAAGCTATTAAACGTGAAACTGGTAAAGAGCCATACAAAGGCGTAAACCCTGATGAAGTTGTAGCATTAGGTGCTGCGGTTCAAGGTGGTGTACTTACTGGTGATGTAGAAGGCGTACTATTATTAGACGTAACTCCACTTTCTTTAGGTATTGAAACTATGGGTGGTGTGTTCACGAAATTAATCGAGCGTAACACTACAATTCCAACAAGTAAGTCACAAGTATTCTCAACAGCTGCTGATAACCAACCGGCAGTAGACATTCATGTACTACAAGGTGAGCGTCCAATGTCAGCTGACAACAAAACATTAGGTCGTTTCCAATTAACGGATCTTCCACCAGCACCACGTGGTATTCCACAAATCGAAGTAACATTCGATATTGATGCGAACGGTATCGTTAACGTACGTGCAAAAGACTTAGGAACAAGCAAAGAGCAAGCTATTACAATTCAATCATCTTCAGGTCTTTCTGATGAAGAAGTAGATCGTATGGTACAAGAAGCAGAAGCAAATGCTGACGCTGACCAAAAACGTAAGGAAGAAGTTGAACTTCGTAATGAAGCTGACCAACTTGTATTCCAAACAGATAAAGTTGTAAAAGATTTAGAAGGTAAAGTAGATGCGGCTGAGGTTGCAAAAGCGACAGAAGCGAAAGAAGCGTTGCAAGCGGCAATTGAGAAAAACGATCTTGATGAAATCCGTGCGAAAAAAGATGCTTTACAAGAAATCGTACAACAATTAAGCGTTAAATTATACGAGCAAGCTCAAGCAGCTGCAGGGCAAGCAGAAGGTGCACAAGGAGCACAAGACGCTGGCGCGAAAAAAGATAATGTAGTAGACGCTGAATTTGAAGAAGTAAAAGAAGACAAGTAATTTAAGTACAAACATAATAAGTAAGATGACAAAAAGTCAAAGTCAAGCGTGCCTTGGCTTTGGCTTTTTTCATAAATGAGGAGAAATGTGTGAGGATCTTAAGTTTTTTAGCTTGCATACTGTAAGTGAGGAAACTTTGTTGCAAAGCACTTTCTTTCGGTGTTAAAATTACGTTTATGTGAAAGATTCGGGGGTTGCAAATTTATGAGTAAACGAGACTATTATGAGGTCCTTGGACTTAGCCAGGGCGCTTCAAAAGATGAAATTAAAAAAGCGTATCGTCGTTTGGCTAAAAAATACCATCCAGACGTAAGTAAAGAAGAAAATGCAATTGAAAAGTTTAAAGAAGTACAAGAGGCATACGAAGTGTTGAGCGATGATCAAAAGCGTGCGCAGTACGATCAATTTGGTCATGCTGGTGCAAATCAAGGCTTCGGTGGCGGAGGAGACTTCGGCGGTGGCTTTGGTTTTGAAGATATCTTTAGTTCGTTCTTTGGCGGCGGTGGCGGCAGACGTCGTGATCCAAATGCTCCGCGCCAAGGTGCTGACTTACAATATCAAGTCACTTTAGACTTTGAAGAAGCTATTTTTGGTAAAGAGTTAAACGTTGAAATTCCAGTAGAAGATCCATGTGATACTTGTAAAGGTAGCGGGGCAAAACCAGGAACTTCAAAAGAAACATGTAAACATTGTTCAGGATCAGGTCAAGTAAGTGTAGAACAAAATACACCGTTTGGTCGTATTGTAAACCGTCAAGCTTGTGGTCATTGTTCAGGAACTGGTCAAATGATTAAAGAAAAATGTACGACATGTCACGGTTCAGGTAAAGTACGTAAGCGTAAAAAAATTAACGTTAAGATTCCAGCTGGTATTGATAATGGCCAACAAATTCGTGTATCTGGAAAAGGTGAAGCGGGCGTAAATGGTGGACCGGCAGGAGATTTATATGTAGTTGTTCATGTAAGAAATCATGAATTCTTCGAGCGTGAAGGTGATCATATTATTTGCGAAATGCCATTAACATTTGCGCAAATGGCACTTGGTGCTGAAGTAGAAGTTCCTACTGTTCATGGGAAAGTGAAGCTGAAAATTCCAGCAGGAACACAAACAGGAACAGAATTCCGCTTAAAAGGAAAAGGTGCTCCAAACGTACGTGGATACGGTCAAGGAGATCAATATGTAGTCGTTCGTGTTGTTGTACCAACAAAATTAAATTCACATCAAAAAGATTTATTACGTGAATTTGCAGGGCAAGAAGAGCAGGATGATAGTTTATTCGGAAAGCTTAAACGTGCTTTCAAAGGGGAATAATGGAAATAAAAAATGGAGTTGGTAAATTGTGAAATGGTCAGAAGTTAGTATTCATACAACAGAAGAAGCAGTAGAAGCTGTCTCTCATATTTTACATGAAGCTGGTGCTAGTGGAGTTGCAATTGAGGATCCAGCAGAGTTGACGAAAGAGCGCGAGCAACAATATGGTGAAATTTATGCGTTGAACCCAGATGAATACCCGGCAGAGGGGGTATTAGTAAAAGCATATTTCCCACAAACGGATTCTTTACAGGAAACGATTGCGGGTGTAAAATCATCTATTGATGTGCTTCCATCTTACGACATTGAAATTGGTACTGGAAATATTACCATTAACGAAGTCAATGAAGAAGATTGGGCTACTGCTTGGAAAAAGTATTACCATCCAGTACAAATTTCTGATACATTCACAATCGTACCGACATGGGAAGAATACACACCATCTTCTCTGGATGAAAAAATCATTGAATTAGACCCGGGTATGGCGTTTGGTACAGGAACTCATCCAACAACAACGATGTGTATTCGTGCTTTAGAAAAAACAGTTCAATCAGGTGATACTGTCATTGATGTAGGAACGGGTTCAGGTGTACTTAGTATTGCAGCGGCAAAATTAGGTGCGTCTTCTGTTCAAGCATACGATTTAGATCCAGTTGCAGTGGAAAGTGCGGAAATGAATGTACGTTTAAATAAAACAGATGATATCGTATCTGTTGGACAAAATAGTCTTTTAGAAGGTATTGAAGGACCTGTTGATTTAATCGTAGCGAATTTATTAGCAGAAATTATTCTTCTATTCCCTGAAGATGCAGCACGAGTTGTAAAATCAGGTGGATTATTCATTACATCTGGTATTATTGCAGCGAAAGAAAAAGTAATTTCTGAGGCGTTAGAAAAAGCTGGATTTACAATTGAAGAAGTATTACGAATGGATGATTGGGTAGCAATTATTGCACGAAATGCGTAATATAGATTTTAGTTTATAATGAAAAGGGGGAGTCTCTCACTATAAGGTGAGGGACTTGCCGTTTGTTATATGAAAAATGATAACGTTTCGTTCTTTTCGTAAGTGTTGACTTACGAAAGGAACGAAACTCTACTAAGGTGATTATATGCAACGTTATTTTGTAGAAGAAAAACATGTAAGTGAAGCAAAGATTCGCATTGTAGGTGATGATGTACATCACATTGCGAGAGTAATGCGTATGTCAGCTGGTGATCACATTTATTGCTGTGTAAACGGAAAAACAGCAGTATGTTCAATTGATGAAATTACCAGTGAATTTGTTGAGACAGCTATTGTAGAATGGGTAGAGGCATCAAGTGAACTTCCTGTGTTCGTGACGATTGCAAGTGGACTGCCAAAAGGAGACAAGCTAGAGTTAATTTTTCAAAAAGGAACCGAGCTTGGGGCAGCCGCATTTTTACCATTTCAAGCATCTCGCTCTATCGTAAAATGGGATGCGAAAAAAGCTGATAAAAAAGTTGAGCGTTTAAGAAAAATTGTGAAAGAAGCTGCGGAACAATCGCATAGAAGTGAAGTTCCAGAAGTACATGCTCCAGCATCGTTTAAGCAATTGCTTTCAATGAGTGGTGAGTATGATGTTTGTCTTGTTGCGTATGAAGAAGAAGCAAAACAAGGCGAGAAATCTAATTTTGCGAAAGCTTTAACGACAATGAAACCAGGTCAAAAGCTATTAATTGTATTTGGCCCAGAAGGCGGTTTAGCTGAGGAAGAGATTACAGCGCTTCGTGAACATAAATTTGTACTATGTAGTTTAGGACCAAGGATTTTAAGAACGGAAACGGCACCGCTTTATGCGTTAAGTGCTGCTTCTTATCATTTTGAATTGATGGGGTGATGATCAATGTCAACTGTTGCGTTCCACACGTTAGGTTGTAAAGTAAACCACTATGAAACAGAAGCTATTTGGCAATTGTTTAAACAAGGTGGTTATGAAAGAACTGAATATGAAAAGAAATCTGATGTATATGTTATTAATACATGTACAGTAACAAATACTGGAGATAAAAAAAGCCGTCAAGTAATTAGACGTGCTGTGCGTCAAAATCCAGATGCGGTTATTTGTGTAACGGGATGTTATGCGCAAACATCTCCAGCTGAAATTATGGCAATTCCAGGTGTAGATATTGTAGTTGGTACACAAGATCGTGAAAAGATGTTAGGATACATCGAAGAATTCCGTAAAGAGCGTCAACCAATTAATGCTGTCCGTAACATTATGAAAACACGTGTATACGAAGAACTTGATGTACCATATTTCACGGATCGTACACGTGCTTCATTAAAAATACAAGAAGGTTGTAATAACTTCTGTACGTTCTGTATTATTCCTTGGGCGCGTGGTTTAATGCGTTCTCGTGATGGAAAAGAAGTTATTAAACAAGCGCAGCAATTAGTGGATGCAGGCTATAAAGAAATCGTATTAACTGGTATTCATACAGGTGGATACGGTGAAGATATTAAAGATTATAACTTAGCTGGATTACTTCGTGATATGGAAGCAGAAGTAGGTGGATTAAAACGTCTTCGTATTTCTTCTATTGAAGCGAGTCAAATTTCAGATGAAGTAATTGAAGTGTTAGACAAATCTGAAGTAGTTGTACGCCACTTGCACATTCCGTTGCAATCAGGATCTAATACTGTATTAAAACGTATGCGTCGTAAGTATACAATGGAATTTTTCCAAGAGCGTTTAGATCGTTTGAAAGAAGCGTTACCAGGTCTTGCGATTACATCAGACGTAATTGTTGGCTTCCCAGGTGAAACAGAAGAAGAATTTATGGAAACGTACAATTTCATTAAAGAGAATCGCTTCTCTGAGTTACACGTATTCCCTTATTCAAAACGTACGGGAACACCTGCAGCGCGTATGGAAGATCAAGTTCCTGAAGATGTGAAGAATGATCGTGTTCACCGTCTAATTGAACTATCTAATCAATTAGCGAAAGAGTATGCTTCACAGTTTGAAGGAGAAGTACTTGAAATTATCCCGGAAGAGCAATTTAAAGATGGCGACCGTGAAGGGTTATATGTAGGTTATACAGATAACTATTTGAAAATTGTCTTTGAAGGGTCAGAAGAATTAATTGGTAAGCTAGTGAAAGTGAAAATTACGAAAGCTGGTTATCCATATAACGAAGCGCAATTTGTTCGTGTTATTGAAGATGATGTGAAAAAAGAATCAGCGAGCGCGTAAAAAAAAGCATGCAAACGGAAACGGTTTGCATGCTTTCTTTTTTCATGGAAAAGTTAAGTGTTGAAAAGGTGCAATGATAAAAATATAGTTGTTTTCAGTGAAAAAGGATGATAGCTATTTGCATAGCTTTAAAAAAGGAAGAGCATCTATTCCTCTTTTATTCTGTCAAATAGTTGACCTGAAGTGATAAAATGTATTATAATCGTAAAAGACATGCTGAAGAAGTGTTTCTTTTTGCATGCTGAAGTTAGTATGTAAGTGTGATGTTTCGGAGGGAGGGAAAGAGAATGTCAAAAACAGTCGTTCGTAAAAACGAGTCTTTGGAGGATGCACTTCGCCGTTTTAAAAGATCGGTTTCTAAAACTGGTACACTTGCTGAAGCAAGAAAGCGCGAGTTTTATGAAAAACCAAGTGTAAAACGTAAGAAGAAATCTGAAGCGGCAAGAAAGCGTAAATTCTAAGAGAGGGTGTAAGTTATGAGTCTTCTCGGTCGTTTAAACGATGATATGAAACAAGCGATGAAGAATAAACAAAAAGAAAAATTAACCGTTATTCGTATGGTTAAGGCTGCTTTACAAAATGAAGGTATTAAACTGCAACATACTCTTACTGAAGAAGAGGAATTAACAGTTTTAGCTCGTGAAGTAAAACAGTATAAGGACTCCCTCCTTGAATTTAAAAAAGCTGGTCGTGAAGACCTTGTTGATAAACTGCAAAGTGAAATTCAGATTTTAAGCGCATATTTGCCGGAGCAATTAACTGAAGAAGACCTGATTGATGTAATCAAGCAAGTTATTTCTGAAGTTGGTGCGACATCAAAAGCAGATATGGGTAAGGTGATGACTGCTGTTATGCCGAAAGTAAAAGGTAAAACAGACGGATCACTTGTGAATAAGCTGGTTATCCAGCTATTAGCATAAAAAAACGTCTCATTTCGTATGAGACGTTTTTTTATGCTTTTTTTCAGTTTGGACGTGATATTACAAGCTCTTTTTTCATACATATGGGATGAGAGGAGGTCTTTTAAGATGAAAAAATTAGAACAAATGAAGAATTGGTTAACGAAGCAAATAGACCTGCCAGTGGATGTGCTAATGGATCTACCTCGGATCACGCTTGTTGGGCAAGTGCATATCTATATAGAAAATCATCAAGGTTTATTAGTGTTTTCAGATAAAGAAGTAAGATTGTTGCTAAAACATGGTCAATTATTAATTAAGGGGCAATCCTTCGTTATTAAAACAATCCTTCCAGAGGAGCTTTTACTTGAAGGGATCATTGAGCAAGTGATGTTTTTAGAAAGTGAAAAGCAAAAAGAGTGAGGGAAACTTCCGTATGTGAAGTTTTTCTTCTTTATTCTCGTGATTCGACCTTACTATTCAGTTATCTCGCTATTTATGGGCAGTAAAACTCTTTATTTCATTTTCGTACGAGCTATTTTGCTAATTAAAGTGAAAAGTAGTATGTCTACTTTTGGGAAAGGTAGTGGAGGTAGTAGATGAAAAATAAATGGTTTATAAAGTGGCTTGGATATGTAAAAGTACGAATTGAAGGTAGAGGAGCGGAACGGTTCGTTAATGAATGCGTACGTAGAAAATTATTAGTTTGGGATGTTAAGAAGATTGCTGATGAAACGTTAGTTTTTTGTATGTTGTTACGCGATGTGAAAAAATTAAAACCAATTTATAGAAAAAATGAATGCAAATTATATTTCATTGGACGCTACGGTTTTCCTTTTTGGAATAAGCGTTTAATTAAAAATAGTGGGTTTTTAATCGGTTTTTTAATTTTCTTTTTTGGTATGATTGCAATGTCAAATATGGTTTGGAAAATTGAGATTACAGGAGCGAAACCTGAAACAGAATATATATTGATGAAAGAATTGGATAAAATGGGTATTAAGAAAGGAAAACTACAGTTTCAAATGCCTAGTGTAGAAGATGTGCAACGCCATTTGACGGACAATATTAATGCGATTACTTGGGCGGGGCTGGAAGTAAGAGGGACCACCTATCATTTTAAAATTGTGGAAAAAAATGAGCCGAAAAAAGAAAAGGAACAGCATCCGCAAAATTTAGTGGCAAAAAAAGAAGCAATTATTACAAAAACGTTTGTAGAGGTTGGGAAACCAGTCGTTATGAAAAATGACCATGTTGAAAAAGGACAACTTCTTGTATCAGGTATATATGGTAATGAGGAAAACCCGTCAGTTGTTTCGGCGAAAGGTATTGTATATGGAGAAACTTGGTATACATCCGAGGTGAGTGTGCCGCTGAAAACACAATTTCAAGTGTATACTGGTAATGCGTATAATGAATACTTTCTTCAGTTTGGGAGTGCAAAAATAAAAATATGGGGATTTCAACATGATAAGTATAAACGCTCTCGTACTGAACATGTAAAACATGATGTGAAATTATTTGGTTTTACATTACCGATTGCATATGAAAAAGATATTGTACGAGAAGAGGAAGAAGCGAATCGAGAATACACAGAAAAACAGGCATTGAAAGTAGCGAAAGAGATGGCTGAAAAAGAACTAAAGAAAAAATTGGATGAACATGCTATGATTGTAAGTGATAAGATTTTGAGTAAAGAGGTTGAGGCGGATCAACTAAAAGTTACATTGCATTATACTGTAATTGAAAATATTGCAGAGTCACAACCGATATCCGAATCCGATATTCAAGGAGACTGAGTAATGGCAGAACAATTAGTAGAAATGAACCAGCAATTGGAAAATACTAACGAAGCAATCGCTCTTTTTGGAGTCAATGATGCTCATTTAAAAGTAATGGAACGAGAACTTAATGTATCTATCGTAACTAGAGGTGAAACAGTTCATGTGTCTGGGGCAGATGAAAACGTGACACTCGTAGAAAAAATCTTACAGCAATTACTTGTTGTTATTCGTAAAAGTGTATCCATTACAGAAAGAGATGTTGCGTATGCAATTCAGCTCGCACAACAAGGGAAAATTGCTCAATTTGAAGAGTTATATGAAGAAGAAATTTTTAAAACGGCAAAGGGTAAATCTATTCGTGTAAAAACAATGGGACAAAGACGATATATTCATGCGATGAAGAAGAATGATATTGTATTTGGGATAGGACCTGCTGGAACTGGAAAAACGTACTTAGCTGTAGTAATGGCTGTAAGAGCGTTAAAACAAGGGTATGTAAAGAAAATTATTCTAACAAGGCCTGCTGTAGAAGCTGGAGAGAGTTTAGGTTTTTTACCAGGGGATTTAAAAGAGAAGGTAGATCCATATTTACGTCCATTGTATGATGCACTGCACGATATTCTTGGACAAGAATATACGCAGCGTATGATGGAGCGAGGTGTAATTGAAATCGCGCCTCTTGCTTATATGAGAGGGCGTACGCTTGATGATTCATTTGTTATTTTAGATGAAGCGCAAAATACAACTGGTGTCCAAATAAAAATGTTTTTAACAAGATTAGGTTTTAGTTCTAAAATGGTTATAACAGGGGATCCTTCGCAGGTAGATTTGCCAAAAGGGGCAAAATCAGGTCTTTCTATTGCTACAAATGTTTTATCTGGTGTATCGGGACTTTCGTTCATTACATTAGAGCAAAGCGACGTTGTGAGACATCCGTTAGTGCAACGTATTATTGAGGCGTATGATAAAATGGAATGATCCTATTTGTCAGGATCATTTCTTTTTGTATGATAAGGTTGGCGAATAGCAATTTTTTTACTATCATGAAAGAAGAAGAGTATAAGCGATAAATGACGTATGATTCTAAAAGTGTCGCTTGTTAGAAGAAACGAAAGCTATAAATAGTTTCACTTTATTTCTGGAGAGGAGAAGGTATTGAAATCATGTCAAGATCTCAAGAAATTTCTAAGTGGTTTCGTAATTTACAACATTCGAAAAAACTAAGTTGGATTTCTTACGTTTTATTAGGAGCAGTGCTGTTTTTTGCACTTATGAATAATGTAAAACCAGAGCAATTAGATGTTACAACATATTCTATTGCGAAAAAAACAATCCATTCTCCTATTAAAATTGAAGATAAAGTTACAACGGACAAAAAGAAAAAAGAAGCCGCTACAAAAGTTGAAGATCAATATACATATAAAAGTGAGTATAAACAAAATAAAGTGGATATTGTGAATGACGTCTTTGCTAAAGTAGATGAAGTGATACAAGAGATTAAAGCGGTTGGGCCGGATGAGCAAAAAAAGATTACTGATGCTGAAAAAGTGGACAAGTTGAAAAAAAAATTGCCTACTGATTTAACGAAAGAATTATCTGATTTAAACTTACTAAACTTAATTAATGCAGATTCGAACCAATTAGTATTAGCAAAAGATGCAGCAGTTACAGCTATTAATAGTATCATGACTGAGCATATTAAAATGGACGAATTGAAGGATGCGAAGGAACGATATGTAAGTGAGATGAATAGTGTTAATGTTGATAATGGTTTAAAGGAATCTATTAAGGCGTTAGGGAAATATGCGATTTCTGCAAACTATTTTTATGATCCGACCCTAACAAAAGAGAAGAGAAAAGCGGAAGAAGATTTAGTTCCACCTGTTTATATTCTTCAAGGGCAAGTCCTTGTTAGAGAAGGTGAAACGATTTCAAGTGATATGTACAATCAGTTGAAATTAGTTGGTCTGTTAGAAAAAGGGAACAGTTTTCAACCCTATGTTGGATTAGCGGTACTCATTGGTGTGCTATTGTACTTTATGCATAAGCAATTTGAAGTATTTTTACAACGGAAAAGGGAAGATAGACCGTATATTTTAGCGTACATTACCATTTTGTCGATCACGATCGTTTTAATGAAAATCATTAGCTTGTTCCAAAAGCTTGAATATGCAGGGATCGCGTATGTCGTTCCAGTTGCAATGGGAACAATACTTGTAAAACTAATGATTGGTGATCGATTTGTTTTTTTAACAAGCATGATTTTTTCTGTATGCGGAAGCATTATGTTTAATGAAGGAGTAACGAGCACCCTGAATTATAGTGTGGGGATCTATGTGTTACTAAGTTCACTATCAGTTAGTATTTTCTTGAGAGAAAAAAATCGTCGTACGATGATTTTACAAGCGGGTATACTCGTTTCTGTGTTAAATGTGGTCGTATTGGCAGCGTTATTATTGTTGCGTAATGGGAATTTTTCGCCTCTTGAAATTGGTACACAATTATTGATGGCTTCTGTTTCAGGGATTATCTCTTCGGTGTTAGCTATGGGGATTTTACCATATTTAGAGAGTGGACTTGGCATTGTATCAAGTATGAAGCTTATGGAACTATCAAGTCCAAATCATCCGCTTTTGCGTAAGATTTTGCTAGAAGCGCCAGGGACATATCACCATAGTGTAATGGTAGCGAATCTTTCTGAAGCTGCTTGTGAAGCAGTCGGGGCAAATGGTGTATTAGCCCGTGTAGGGGCGTATTATCATGATGTAGGAAAAACGGTACAACCACAGTTCTTTATTGAAAATCAGATGGGGATTGAAAACCCACATGATAAACTCGCCCCTGTAACGAGTAAAGATATTATTATCGCTCATGTAACGGACGGGGTGAGGATGCTAGAAGAGTACCATATTCCGCAAGAAATTATTGATATTGCTGGACAACATCATGGTACAACGTTACTTAAATATTTTTACTATAAGGCGATTAAAGAAGATAAAGAAAAATATACAGAAGAGATGTTCCGTTATCCAGGATCCAAAGCAACTTCTAAAGAGTCGGCGATTGTTGGTATTGCTGATAGTGTAGAGGCCGCGGTGCGTTCTATGAATCATCCAACGCCAGATCAAATTAATAATTTAGTGCAAAGTATTATTAAAGATCGTTTGCAAGATGGACAATTTAGTGAATGTGATTTGACATTTAAAGAGCTACAAATCGTTGGAAAAACGTTATGCGAGACGTTAAATGGTATTTTCCATTCGCGTATTACATATCCGGAACTACCGGAAGAGAAGGAGAAAGAATGAGTTTATTAATTGATTTTATTGATGAAACAGAAGAAGTGAAAGAAGATTATATAAGTTTGATTCGAGAGCTGGTAGAGAAAGCAGCTCAAATGGAAAACATAGAAGAAGGGGCAGAATTATCGGTTACGTTTGTAGATAATGAACGTATTCGTGAAATAAACCGTGATTACCGAGATAAGGATCAGCCTACGGATGTTATTTCTTTCGCTATGGAAGAAATGGGAGAAGGTGAAATGGAAATTGTCGGTGCGGAGATGCCGCGTATGTTAGGAGATCTTATTATTTCTATTCCAAGAGCGAAAGAGCAAGCTGAAGAATATGGACACTCTTTTGATAGGGAACTTGGGTTTTTAGCGTTACATGGCTTTTTACATTTGCTTGGTTATGATCACATGACAGAAGAAGATGAAAAAGAAATGTTTGGAAGACAAAAAGAAATTTTAGAAGCATTTGGATTAGGACGATGAAAAAAGGAAAACTTTTAGATAGTTTTGGATATGCTATAGCTGGTATATTCTTTTGTCTTCGTCATGAAAGAAATATGAGAATTCATTATTTAGCCGCAGTCATTGTTATATGCTGCGGCTTTTATTTCCATATTACGAAAATAGAGTGGGTGGTATTACTTATTGTAATAGGGATTGTAATGGGTTTAGAGATGGTAAATACGGCTGTGGAAAAAACAGTAGACTTAGTGACTGCTGATATACATCCATTTGCGAAAATTGCAAAGGATGTCGCAGCAGGAGCGGTTTTACTCTTTGCAGTTATAGCCGTTATAATTGGTGCTATTATCTTTGTACCGTATGTGGTATAGTTGCATTCCGAAGCTTTTATTAAGCCTTGGAAGTGCTATAAAGGCCTTTAGTGAGATAGTGTATCTATTCACAGCTGTGAACAGGAAGGATGCGGGATATGAATAGTAAACAATTAATTCAAGAAGCAATCGAAGCGCGTAAACAAGCGTACGTACCATATTCAAAATTTCAAGTAGGTGCAGCATTATTAACGCACGATGGAAAAGTATATCGTGGCTGTAATGTTGAGAATGCATCATATGGCTTATGCAACTGTGCAGAAAGAACTGCTTTATTTAAGGCAGTTTCTGAAGGGGATAAAGAGTTTGTAGCTATTGCGGTTGTAGCAGATACAAAACGCCCAGTACCTCCTTGTGGAGCATGTCGACAAGTTATGGTAGAATTATGTAAACAGGATACGAAAGTATACCTATCAAATTTACATGGTGACGTTCAAGAGACGACAGTCGGAGAATTGTTACCAGGAGCATTTTTAGCGGAGGATTTACATGAATAGAAAAGGTTATAAATCAGGTTTTGTCTCTATTATTGGCAGACCGAATGTTGGGAAATCTACATTTTTAAATCGTATTATCGGCCAAAAAATTGCCATTATGAGTGACAAGCCACAAACGACTCGTAATAAAATTCAAGGCGTATATACAGAAAATGATTCACAAGTAATTTTCATTGATACACCAGGAATACATAAACCGAAACATAAACTAGGTGACTTCATGGTGAAGATGGCTCAAACGACATTGAAAGAAGTTGATATTGTTCTGTTTATGGTCAATGCAACTGAAGGATTTGGTCGTGGTGAGGAATTCATTATTGAGAAATTACAAGAAACGAAACAACCGGTATTTTTGGTAATTAATAAAATTGACCAAGTTCATCCAGAGCAATTATTAGAGTTAATTGATCAATATCGTAAACTACATGAGTTTGCAGAGATTGTACCAATTTCTGCATTAGACGGTAATAATGTAGAAGCGTTAATTGGAGCAATTAAAAAATATTTACCAGAAGGACCGCAATACTACCCAGATAATCAAGTAACGGATCATCCGGAGCGATTTATTATTGCAGAGCTTATTCGTGAAAAAGTACTACATTTAACACGTGAAGAAGTGCCACATTCTGTAGCGGTTGTTATTGATGCAATTCAGAAGCGTGAGGGCGGTGCAGTTTATATAAATGCAACGATTGTTGTTGAACGTGCGTCACAAAAAGGAATTATTATTGGGAAACAAGGGAAGATGTTAAAAGAAGTCGGGAAACGAGCTCGTTTTGATATTGAAGCACTTCTTGGTTCTAAAGTATTTTTAGAGGTATGGGTAAAAGTACAAAAAGATTGGCGCAATAAGATGTCTCAGCTTCGTGATCTTGGTTTCCGCGAAGACGAGTACTAAAATAAAGTAAGGTTGTAATCAGTGGATGTTTGCTCATCCGCTGATTATTGGTTTTTGTAAACTTTAATAAATTAGGAAAAATTTTTCTCACATGAAAATGGACAAAATGGGTCAATTTAATAACAAAGGAAATTGGTTTATAGGCTACGCTTATTGAGAAAGGTGGATTCTTATGCTAGATTTTACCTGGAAGTTTTTCTCCAAAACAGGAAGCATTGAAACGTATTTGCTTTTAAAAGAGATGGAAAAAGACGTAAACGATGAGATGGATCAACATGATGAGGAGCTAGCGCATCTAGACTCTCCAATTTCTTGACCCGTTTTGTTCAAACCTTGGATGGTGACGAACATGTTTCAAAAAGTTGAGGGCATCGTTATCCGTACGACAGATTACGGAGAAACGAATAAGATTGTTACAATATTTTCAAGAGAATTCGGTAAGATAAGTGCAATGGCAAGAGGAGCGAAAAAACCGAAAAGTCGGTTAGCATCTGTTTCGCAACTTATGACACATGGGCATTTTCTTATTCAAGTGGGATCTGGGCTTGGAACTTTGCAACAAGGCGAGATTATTTCAACTATGAAAGAAATTCGCGAGGATATATTTTTAACTGCTTATGCATCATTTGTTGTTGAGTTAACTGATAAAGCAACAGAAGATAAAAAACATAATCCGTACTTATTTGAAATGTTATATCAAACGTTGCATTATATGTGTGAGGGTGTTGATCCAGAAGTATTATCATTAATTTATCAAACGAAAATGCTTCCTGTATTAGGGATGCGCCCGTATTTTGATACATGTGCGATTTGTCATCAAGAAACAGATTTTGTCGCCTTCTCTGTCAGGGAAGGCGGTTTTCTGTGCTCACGTCATGCGGAGCAAGATCCGTATCGTATACCGGTGGGAGAAGCTGTACATAAATTGTTACGTCTTTTCTTCCATTTCGATTTACATAGGCTCGGCAATGTATCAGTGAAGGATAGCACAAAAAAACAAATGCGCTTAGTATTGAATACATATTATGATGAATATTGCGGAATTTATTTGAAATCAAGACGTTTCCTAGAGCAACTTGATAAGTTTCAAATATAATTTGGGGCCGTATACGGTCCTTTTTACATACTTTCTTTTTCGAATAGCATATTTAGTATATAATATTTAAGAGATAGTATAACTTTTTTCGTTGTGCATTAAAGGTGGTGATTATCATAGAGCTGAATAAACGGCAAGAACATATCATTCAGATTGTAAAAGATCACGGTCCTATTACAGGGGAGTCAATTGCTGCGCAATTGGGTTTAACACGTGCAACGCTAAGACCAGACTTAGCAATTTTAACGATGGCTGGTTATTTAGAAGCGCGTCCACGCGTAGGTTATTTTTATACGGGGAAAACTGGGGGGCAGCTATTATCTGAAGCTGTTAAGAAAATTAAAGTGCAAGATTATCAATCTAGACCGGCTGTAATTGATAAAAATGTATCAGTATACGATGCAATTTGTACGATGTTTTTAGAGGATGTTGGTACATTGTTTGTTGTAGATCAATCTACACTATTAGTTGGTGTTGTGTCTCGAAAAGATCTATTAAGAGCTAGCTTAGGGAAGCAGGATTTAACCTCTCTTCCGGTTAATATTATCATGACAAGGATGCCAAACATTGCCATGTGTCGTAGAGAAGATTCTTTATATGATATTGCGATGGAATTAATAGAAAGACAGATTGATGCGATGCCGGTTGTGAAAGATACGAAGCAAGGTTTAGAAGTAATTGGACGAATTACAAAAACAAATATTACACGTGCGTTTGTAAACCTAGTAAATAACGAATAAGTGTAATTTGTTTAAAGTGAGGTAATGTAATGGATAATAAAATCGTATATGTCGTATCTGACTCTGTAGGAGAAACGGCTGATTTAGTTGTTCGAGCAGCAATGGGGCAATTCCCATTTGCTCCTGATATTAGACGTGTACCGTATGTAGAAGATACAGGGACATTAAAAGAAGTGATTTCGATTGCTAAGAGTAATCAAGCGCTTATTTGTTTTACGTTAGTAAAGCCGGAAATGCGCCAGTATTTAGTGAAAGAGGCTGCAAAAGAAGGGGTAGAGGCATACGATATTATCGGACCTCTTATCGATCAAATTGAAGAAATTACAGGGCAAGTGCCGAGATATGAGCCGGGTGTTGTTCGTAGATTAGATGAAGAGTACTTTAAAAAGATTGAAGCAATTGAGTTTGCTGTAAAGTACGATGATGGTAGAGATGCACGAGGTATTTTAAAAGCGGATATCGTGTTAATTGGAATTTCACGTACATCAAAAACACCACTTTCTCAATACTTAGCTCATAACAAACGGTTGAAAGTTGCCAATGTGCCGCTTGTACCAGAAGTGGATCCACCTGAGGAATTATATCAAGTGGCAAAAGAGAAATGTTTCGGTTTGAAAATTACACCGGATAAATTAAATCATATTCGAAAAGAACGATTAAAATCACTTGGATTAAGTGACGGCGCAACATATGCCAATATTAATCGTATTCAAGAAGAGATTGATCACTTTGAAGCAGTAATTAGTAAAATAAATTGTCAAGTAATTGATGTATCGAATAAAGCGATTGAAGAAACAGCAAATATTATTGTGAATGCAGTGCAAAACCAAAAAATGTTTTAGCACATTTACCGAAGGTGAATGTGCTTTTTTCGCTCATATGAAATACGATACTTGTTGGATTAGTAATAGATTATAGCGGAGTGGTTATACTTATATTCTTCTGTTTTTTTATTATGTGAAAAGCATGGTTTAGTTATCCTAAAGTAGAAGATGAAAAAATAAAGGGATATGTAGCGTAGTTGAAGAAAATATATTATAATAAAAAATTGTGATAAAAACCTATATTTTACGTTTAGACTTTAATTTTTCAGAATAAACTAGGGATAGGATTTACAAAAAAGACATGTAATTACATTAAATCGACAAAATCTATACAAGAAAACGCACATTATGGAAGGATTCACAGAAGGGATGTAGAATACAGAAATATGCAAAACATCAATAACGTATTAGTTGATGCAGATGCATATCCCGTGAAGGATGAGATTGTGCAAGTTGGAACTGAATTTCATGTCGAAATTGTGTTTGTCGCATCGTATACTCATCGTTCAAGAAAACAGCAAGGCAATTGGATTTATGTAGATTCTGGACAAGATGAAGTTGATTTATATATATCAACTTGCAAAGGTAACAGATCTCATGATCATACAGTATATGAGGCTTGCTAGTCTTCTTGTAAAAAAGGTGTATATGTATTGTCTTCAAGAGGTGCATTTGTAATAGATGAGCATATGAATACAATTTTATATAGTAGTATGTATCTGCGAAGTTACGCAGACAAAGGGCCTATATAAGAGGTCCGAAGTCGTTTACACAATGTGATCGACAATACTTTCTAACAAGTTTAGAAAAAATATTGTCGAATTATAAAGGAATTTTTTAATTTATATCGAATACAAAATACGACACGGAGATGGAGTTATGGGCAACAGAATTCCCGAAGAAGTTGTTGAACAGATTCGGACGTCATCCGATATTGTAGAAGTGATTGGTGAATACGTTCAACTTAGAAAGCAGGGACGTAACTATTTCGGCCTTTGTCCATTTCATGGTGAGAATTCTCCTTCATTCTCTGTTTCATCTGATAAGCAAATTTTTCATTGCTTCGGATGTGGAGAAGGTGGAAATGTATTTTCCTTTCTAATGAAAATGGAAGGACTTGCTTTTACCGAGGCTGTTCAAAAGTTAGGTGAAAGAAATGGAATTGCGGTTGCAGAGTATACATCAGGGCAAGTACAACAAGAAGACATATCTGATGACACTGTCATCATGCAACAGGCTCACGAACTTTTGAAAAAGTATTATCATCATTTATTAGTAAATACGGAAGAGGGAAATGAAGCACTTTCATATTTATTAAACCGTGGTATTACGAAAGAGATGATTGAGAAGTTTGAAATTGGTTATGCATCACTTGCTTGGGATGCTGCAACGAAAATTTTACAAAAAAGAGGTTTATCGCTGTCTAGTATGGAACAAGCCGGTCTTCTAATAAGAAGTGAGAAGGATGGTAGTCATTATGATCGCTTCCGTGGAAGAGTTATGTTTCCAATCCATACGTTACAAGGTAAGGTGATAGCGTTTAGTGGAAGGGCTTTAGGAGATGACACTCCGAAATATTTAAATAGCCCTGAAACACCGATTTTTCACAAAAGTAAATTGTTGTATAACTTCCACCAAGCAAGGCCGTTTATTAGAAAGCGTGGGCAAGTAGTCCTTTTTGAAGGGTATGCCGATGTGCTAGCTGCGGTAAAGAGTGGTGTGGAAGAAGCTGTTGCGACAATGGGAACAGCTTTAACTGAAGAACAAGCAAAACTTCTGCGACGTAACGTTGAAACTGTTGTTCTTTGCTATGATGGTGATAAAGCAGGACGAGAAGCGACGATGAAAGCAGGGCAATTACTGTTAAAAGTTGGTTGCCAAGTGAAAGTCACATCCTTGCCAGATAAGCTTGATCCTGATGAATATGTGCAACAATATGGGACAACCGCTTTTGAAAATCTTGTGAAATCAAGTATAAGTTTTGTTGGTTTTAAAATAAATTATTTGCGTTTAGGGAAAAATTTGCAAGATGAGTCTGGCAAAGAAGAATATGTGAAAAGTGTTTTAAAAGAGTTGTCGTTGTTACAAGACGCGATGCAGGCAGAATCATATTTGAAGTCGTTATCGCAAGAGTTTTCTTATTCAATGGAAACACTTTTGAATCAATTGCACCAATATCGCAAAGAACAAAAGGTACAGCAAAAACAAATAAAGCAGGTTTCTAAGCCGTCTCAAGTTGTTCAAACAAAACCGAAGTTAACAGGTTTTGAAAGGGCAGAAAGAGAAATTATTTATCATATGTTGCAAAGTGCAGAAGTAGCCGTTCGCATGGAATCCCATATAGAAGATTTTCATACAGAAGAACATAAAGGGATTTTATATGAACTATACGCATATTATGAAAAGGGAAATGAACCTTCAGTCGGAACATTTTTAAGTTGGCTCTCTGATGAAAAGTTGAAAAACATTATCACTGATATTTCGACGGATGAATTTATTAATCCAGAATACACAGAAGAAGTGTTACAAGGCCATTTAGAGACGCTTAGACGTCATAAGGAAAAACTTGTAAAGATGGAAATCATCTTTAAAGTAAAACAGATGGAAAAAACAGATCCTGTAGAGGCTGCTAAATATTATGTAGCATATTTACAAAATCAAAAAGCGAGAAAATAGCTTTTTTGGTAAAGATTTAGTATAATGAATGTTTGTATCTCGCGTAAGGAGGGGAACAGATGGCTGACAAACCAGCTCGTTCTAAACAAATTGAAACTGAAATGACCCTTGAGCAAGTGAAAGAACAACTCACTGAGGTCGGAAAAAAACGTGGCGTTCTTACATATGAAGAGATCGCAGAACGCATGAATGGATTTGAAATTGAATCCGATCAAATGGATGAATACTATGAATATTTAGGTGAACAAGGGATTGACTTAGTTGGCGATAACGACAACGAAGAAGGTCCTAATAATCGCCAAATTACAAAAACGGAAGAAGAATTCGACCTTAATGATTTAAGTGTGCCACCAGGTGTAAAAATCAATGATCCTGTTCGTATGTACTTAAAAGAAATTGGTCGCGTTGACTTACTATCCGCTGAAGAAGAAATTCGACTTGCGACGCGTATTGAAGAAGGCGATGAAGAAGCAAAACGCCGTCTTGCGGAAGCGAACTTACGTCTTGTAGTAAGTATTGCAAAGCGTTACGTGGGCCGTGGTATGCTTTTCTTAGACTTAATCCAAGAAGGAAATATGGGTCTAATTAAAGCGGTTGAAAAGTTCGATTATCGTAAAGGTTTCAAATTTAGTACGTATGCAACTTGGTGGATTCGCCAAGCAATTACACGTGCGATTGCAGACCAAGCGCGAACAATTCGTATTCCAGTTCATATGGTTGAAACGATTAATAAGTTAATTCGTGTACAACGTCAATTGTTACAAGATTTAGGACGCGAACCATCTCCTGAAGAGATTGGTGAAGAAATGGATCTTGCGCCAGAAAAAGTACGCGAAATCTTAAAAATTGCACAGGAGCCAGTTTCTCTTGAAACACCAATTGGTGAAGAAGACGACTCCCATTTAGGTGACTTTATTGAAGACCAAGAAGCAACATCGCCTGCGGACCATGCAGCGTATGAATTGCTAAAAGAACAATTAGAAGATGTGTTAGATACACTAACAGATCGTGAAGAAAATGTTCTACGTCTTCGTTTCGGTTTAGATGATGGACGAACTCGTACGCTTGAAGAAGTTGGGAAAGTATTCGGCGTAACGAGAGAACGTATCCGTCAAATTGAAGCGAAAGCACTTCGCAAATTAAGACATCCAAGTCGTAGTAAGCGTCTTAAGGATTTCTTAGAATAGGCTAACTTTAAGTTTACTTCACTTTTGTGAAGTAAACTTTTTTGTTTTTGTTAAATTTTGTTAAAATTTAGCTATCGGCAACGATTACAATTTCTTGTAATTTATTTTACAGAATTGTCTTTTGATTTGCAAATGCTCATTTTTCGATTTTTCGATTAATTTTGTTTATTCTATACAAAAAAATATGTAGAAAAGCGAAAAATATGATGAGAAACGTTAATAATTATCGAAATAATAAGCGATATAACAATAAAAAACAATAAACTGAATTTATGGAATATTTTCAACAAGTGATAGTTTACTCTTTTCGGATAGAGCGTTTTCAAGTACAATGGAAATGACTGAATCATCTAACTATTTAGGGGTATAGAGGGGGGAGAAGAGATATGAAACGTAATCCGCTGATTCCGTTCGCTCTTATTGCAGCATTAGGTATTATCGTTATGTTTGTATTTTCATTTCAGGGGCTAAATAAATCTAAAGAGTTAGCTGATACAAAAAATGGCGGGAAGCCAGCGCAAACAGCATCAAAGCCAGAGGATATTGTGAAGCAAAGCTGTACGAGCTGCCATGGCGATCAGTTACAAGGGGCGGTAGGGCCTAATTTACAAAAAATTGGTGGAAAACTTTCAAAGGATGAAATTAAAGAAATTCTTTCGAAAGGAAAAGGAAATATGCCGCCAAATTTAGTTCCAGCTGATCAAGCGGCTAAAGTAGCTGATTGGCTATCTAAGAAAAAATAAGGTTCCATAAAACAAGCCTTTTGCTTTTGCAAAAGGCTTGTTTTTCTATACTTTCTAAAATACGATGAGTAATAGAGAATGGAATTGTTGTTATGGGCTTGCAACAACTACTATAAATTCATTATCATGGAGACAGACTGACAAGAGAAGGAGTAATGGAAATACATGAATGAAGTAAAGCTTTCAAAACGATTAGAAGAAGTTGTGCGCGAGATTCCAGTAGGATCTACAGTAGCTGATATTGGATCGGATCATGCGTATTTACCGTGTTATACAATTATAAATAATATTGCTACAAAAGCAGTTGCAGGAGAAGTTGTAGATGGGCCGTTTCGTTCTGCGCAAGCAACTGTAGCTGAAAGTGGCTTACAAGATAAAGTGGACGTTCGTAAAGGGAATGGATTAGAAGTAATTACACCAGGGGAAGTAGATGTAATTACAGTTGCTGGTATGGGTGGAGCACTAATTCGTGACATTTTAGAAAGTGGTAAAGAAAAGTTAGAAGGTGTAACACGTTTAATTTTACAGCCGAACATTGCAGCACATCACATACGTGAATGGTTTATTGAAAATGGCTGGGAGCTTATCCGTGAGAAAATCGTAAAAGAAGACGGGAAAATTTACGAAATTTTAGTTGGGGAACGAGGAAATATTGCAGCACCTTACTCGGATAATAAACAAGCTGAATTATTTATGGGTCCATTTTTAATAAAAGAAAAAGGTGAGGCTTTTGTTGAAAAGTGGGAAGGAGAATTGAAAAACTTCCAAAATATCTTAAAACAATTAGAACGTGCAGCAGATTCTGAAGAGACAAAAACGAAACGTGTAGAAGTAGAAGCGAAAATGAAAATGATAGGGGAGGTTTTATCATGAGTAAAATTCCAAATGGCCATGAGGTTATTTCTTTATTTGAAAGTATGTACCCGAAGCATTTAGCGATGGAAGGGGATAAGATTGGCCTGCAGATCGGGGCGCTTAATAAACCCGTGCAGCACGTATTGATTGCTTTAGATGTAACGGAGGAGGTTGTAGATGAAGCAATTCAATTAGGAGCGAATGTCATTATTGCGCATCACCCTTTAATTTTTAATCCGTTAAAAGCGATTCATACAGAGAAAGCGTATGGGAAAATTATTGAAAAGTGTATTAAGAATGATATTGCCGTTTATGCCGCTCATACAAATGTAGACGTTGCTAAAGGTGGAGTAAACGATTTACTCGCTGATGCGTTAGGATTACAAAATACAGAAGTATTAGCTCCAACATACGCAGAAGAAATGAAAAAAATTGTTGTGTTTGTGCCAGTAACTCATGCAGAAGAGGTTCGTAAAGCATTAGGAGACGCAGGTGCGGGTCATATCGGCAATTATAGCCACTGTACGTTCAGTAGTGAGGGAGCAGGCGCGTTTGTACCTCAGGAGGGAACAAATCCTTATATCGGGGAAACTGGGCGGTTAGAACGTGTGGAAGAGGTACGTATCGAAACGATAATTCCAGCTTCACTACAAAGAAAAGTTATGAAAGAGATGTTGGTAGCTCATCCATACGAAGAAGTGGCATATGATGTATATCCTCTTGATAATAAAGGTGAAACGTTAGGGCTTGGAAAAATAGGCTATTTACAAGAAGAAATGACACTTGGCCAGTTTGCTGAACATGTGAAACAATCATTAGACGTGAAGGGCGCAAGAGTTGTCGGCAAGTTAGGTGATAAAGTGCGTAAAGTTGCTGTACTTGGTGGGGACGGTAATAAATATATAAACCAAGCGAAATTTAAAGGGGCAGATGTATATGTAACAGGTGACATGTATTATCATGTCGCTCATGATGCGATGATGCTCGGTTTAAATATAGTTGATCCAGGACATAACGTTGAAAAGGTAATGAAGCAAGCTGTGCAAAAGCAACTGCAAGAAAAAGTAGATGCGAAAAAATTCAATGTACAAATTCATGCTTCGCAGTTACATACAGATCCATTCACATTTGTATAAGAAAAATAAAAACCGTTGCTCATGTAGGCAACGGTTTTTATTATTGTTCTTTTTTCACTTTTACACGAGGTAAGATTTTTTGAAGTGGTACTTTTCGAATTCTTTCCCACGTAGCCGGATTCATTGGGTCATATTGATCTAAGAAAGCGATAACCTCTTTTGTAATTGGTGTTGGAGTAGAAGCACCTGCTGTAACAGCTACGTTTTCTACACCTTGTAGCCATTCTAATTGAATTTCACTTACATCCGCAACACGGTAAGCTTTCGTACCAGCAATTTCTTGTGATACTTGCGCTAAGCGATTCGAATTGTTACTTTTTGGATCACCAACAACGATTGTTAAATCTGCAACATCCGCTTGTTTAGCTACAGCTTCTTGACGAACTTGAGTTGCTAAACAAATTTCCTTATGGAATTCTGCTGTTGGAAATTTTTTCCGAATGTCCTCCATTAAATGTTGAACATCCCATTGACTCATCGTTGTTTGATTCGTAACTAAAATTTTATCCGTTGGGATTTCTAATGTTTCTAAATCATCCGCTCTTTCGATAAGGTGAACGATATCAGGTGCAATACCAACCGCGCCTTCTGGTTCTGGATGGTTTTTTTTGCCGATATAAATGACATGATATCCTTCAGCTTTTTTTGCTTCAATAAGGTCATGTGTTTTTGTAACATCTGGACAAGTTGCATCGATTGTCGTTAAACCTTTTTCTTTTGCACGTTGTTTAACTTCAGGAGAAACACCGTGAGCAGTAAATATAACAGTACCAGAATCGATTTGATCTAAAATATCTAAGCGACTTGGTCCGTCTAACGTAATGATTCCATCTTCTTCAAAAGCGTCTGTAACATGTTTATTGTGAACAATCATACCTAAAATATAAATAGGTCTCGGTAATGATTTATCTAATGCAGCGTTACGTGCAATTACCATTGCATCGACAACACCGTAGCAATAACCACGAGGGGAAATTTTAACAATTTTCATATGAGTAATCCTCTCCTTCTAAACAAGGGATACTTTTGTGCATAGTCCTTTACATTATAAAGGAGGAGAGGATAGAAAACAAAGGATTGTTACACATATAGTTTTGGTTTTGTTGCTATTTTTTGAACAGGCTCCTCTCGTACTTCTGTTTCTATGGCTGGCTCAATCACTATTTTTTTTCTTTTTCTTTTTTTTTGTGGAGGAGGGGGAGTTGCTACCTCAACCTTTTCTGTTAGATCTTCAGTTTGATCTTCTTCCGTACTTTTTCCAGAGGTGAGGATTTTAACAATGCTTGGTAGGTTACGCATAATGGGACCGTACTGTTCGACGACAGGGCTTACAGATTGAACGACTTGTGATACTTTTTCGATATTGTTTATCATATTAGTTGGATTCGAAATTAAATTCGAAAAAAAACTGCCGATGCCGCTGCTAGATGCTGCTGTAGTGGCTGCACCGCCGCGCGTTTCGTTTGATTCATACATTTGAGGGGGAATCATTTGCTCTGGATACTGCTGCATGTATGGTTGATATTGCTGTGAGTATTGATGCGGGTATTGTTGTTGGTATTGTTGTTGGTATTGCTGTTGATATTGCTGTTGATATTGGGGTGGCTGTTGTTGGTGCATCATTGGCGGCTGTCCTTCTATTTGTCGATAAGGCGGAACCATTTGCATGAAAGGTTCGGTTGGATCGTGTTTTTTAAAGAGTTTAGCAAGGAACCCTTTCTTTTTTTGTGCCATCGGTGGTAGTTGTGGAATGGGGTATGGTGTATAAGGTTGTTGGCTTGGATGTGGATACATTTGCCTTACGGGAGATTTTGGAAACATGTGAGAAATCCTCCTTTCTTCAGTTAGGTATATACACATACAATATGCAATAAGAGTGAAGAAGGTTAGTTTTTGAAGTAAAAACCTAAACTAAAGATGGATTTTACTTGTAGATTTCGATATAATGTAGACTTGACTGATTTGTGCGCGCAGTAGAAATTTAGAAAGAAGGTGTAACTTATGACACAACAAACTTTTACACAGTATGATTTTAAACCATTTTTAATAGATGCAATTCGTGAACTACGCTTTACAGAGCCGACAGGAATTCAACAGAAAATTTTCCCGGTCGTGAAAAAAGGTGTAAGTGTAATTGGACAATCCCAAACAGGTTCTGGGAAAACACATGCATACTTACTTCCTACATTAAACAGAATTAATCCAAGTCGTGAAGAAGTACAGCTTGTTATTACAGCGCCTACTCGTGAGTTAGCACAACAAATTTACGAAGAAATCGTGAAATTAACAAAGTTCTGTGCAGAAGATCAAATGATTACAGCACGTTGTTTAATTGGTGGAACTGATAAACAACGATCGATTGAAAAGTTGAAAAAACAACCTCATATTGTAGTTGGAACACCAGGACGTATTAAAGACTTAGTAGAAGAAAAGGCGCTATTTGTTTATAAAGCGGATACTATTATCGTCGATGAAGCGGATTTAATGCTTGATATGGGATTCATTCAAGATGTAGATAAAATTGCAGCACGTATGCCTAAAAACTTGCAAATGCTAGTTTTCTCTGCAACAATTCCTCAAAAATTAAAACCATTTTTGAAGAAATATATGGAGAATCCAGAACATATTCATATTAATCCGAAACAAGTTGCAGCAGGAAATATTGAGCATTACCTTGTGCCTTCAAGACACCGTAATAAAATTGAATTAGTGAAAAATATGCTACTTCAATTTAAACCGTACTTAGCAATTGTATTTACAAACACGAAGAAGAAGGCTGATGAAGTAGCCGATGGATTAGCTGAACGTGGGTTAAAAGTAGGGCGTATACACGGTGATTTATCACCACGCGATCGTAAAAAAATGATGAAACAAGTTCGTGATTTAGAGTTCCAATACATTGTCGCAACAGATTTAGCGGCACGCGGTATTGATATTGAAGGAATTAGCCATGTTATTAACTATGAACTTCCATCGGATTTAGATTTCTTCGTTCACCGCGTTGGAAGAACTGCACGTGCGGGTCATTCAGGGATTGCAGTGACAATTTATGATCCAGCAAATGAAGAAGCGTTAGATAGTTTGGAAAAACAACGTCATATCGAGTTTAAGCATGTAGATTTACGCGGAGATGAGTGGGCGGATTTAGGTGACCGTCGTCGTCGTAAGAGTCGTAAAAAACCAAATGATGGACTAGATGTTATGGCAACAAAAGTTGTTAAAAAGCCGAAAAAAGTAAAACCAAACTATAAGCGAAAACTTGCAACAGAACGTGACAAAGTGAAGAAAAAATATAGCAATAAAAAAAGATAAGGGATTTCCCTTATCTTTTTTTTATCCAGCTATTTGTGAGAGTCGTAATCAATATGGGTAGAAAAATATGGATTAAAGCTTCACTTAATCCAGTTCATTTAAATGAAGAGTATAGTCTGTTTAAATAGTTATATAAATTTGTGTAGTGCGTTTTTTGTGAACAAACAATTCACTACATATTTCTACAAATTATGCTATCATTATAACTATTGTATATTGAAGAGGTGATTGTATGTTAAAGATTGGATCTCATGTCTCAATGAGTGGTAAGAAAATGTTATTAGCAGCAAGTGAAGAGGCTGTTTCATACGGTGCAACAACGTTTATGATTTATACAGGTGCACCGCAAAATACACGAAGAAAACCAATTGAAGAATTGAACATAGAAGCAGGACGTAAACATATGGAACTGAATGGTATTAAGGAAATTATCGTCCATGCACCATATATTATTAACGTTGGTAATACGACGAAGCCAGAAACATTCCAATTAGGTGTAGACTTCCTGCGCATGGAAATTGAAAGAACAGCGGCATTAGGTGTTGCGAAACAAATTGTTCTTCACCCAGGAGCGCACGTTGGTGCTGGAGCAGATGCGGGTATTCAACAAATTATTAAAGGGCTTAATGAAGTAATAACGCCTGAACAGACGGTTAACATTGCGCTAGAGACGATGGCTGGAAAAGGAACAGAGTGCGGTCGTAGCTTTGAGGAAATTGCAAAGATTATTGATGGTGTAAAATATAATGAGAAGCTATCTGTATGTTTTGATACGTGTCATACGCATGATGCGGGTTATGACATTGTAAATGATTTTGACGGTGTATTGAACGAATTTGACAAGATTGTTGGTGTAGATCGATTACAAGTGCTTCATATTAATGATAGTAAAAATGTGCGTGGGGCCGGAAAGGACCGTCACGAAAATATCGGTTTTGGTCATATCGGTTATAAAGCATTGCATCATATTGTACATCATCCGCAGTTAATGAACGTGCCAAAAATTCTTGAAACACCATATGTAGGTGAAGATAAAAAAGATAAGAAGCCACCATATAAATTAGAAATCGAAATGCTGAAAAACGGTACTTTTGATGAGGGGATTCTTGAAAAAATTAAAGCGCAATAAGGAGGGGGTTATCCCCTCCTTATTTTAGTAGTTGCTGAAATAAAGTGTTTACTTGTTGCGCGGTAGCAGGGGAAGTTACTTTTGCGATTTGTTTTAAGAGTTCTAGTCGCTCATTATTATCATAAATGTTAATATTCTTTCCTTTCATAAGTAAAACAATTTGATCAGCTTGTGCAGTTGTAATTGAAACTTCATATTCTTTACTATATTTCAATAACTCTTTTGTAGAAATATGATTTAATTTTTTATTCACAATTTGTTTAATGAGATTCATCGAGTTATCCTCCTTCATACGTTCTTCTATCGAAATATATGAGTGCGTAGCTTGTACATATTCTTATAGAGTTTCTTTTTTCATGAGGAAAAGAAGCGTATGTTATAATGTAAGGACAAAACTACAGAAAAAGAATATAAGGAGGACTTATGGAACAAAAGCAACATCGAAAAGAAAGCGTTATCCATCTCATTTATCGTTTAGTAATGATTATTTTTGGGGCAGCGTGCGCGGCGGTAGCGATTGAATTATTCTTAATGCCAAATAAAATTATTGATGGTGGAATTATTGGTATTTCTCTTATATTAGATTATCTTACTCCTAATATTTGGTGGTTAAGTTTTTCTACTTTAGTTGTTATCCTCAACATTCCGTTTATGTACTCTGGGTATAAGCAAATCGGAAAAACATTTATGTTATCCTCAGCATTTGGGATTGTAGCTTTAGCATTTATTGAATCGACATTACATGCTGTTCCACCATTTACAACTGAGCCCATTTTAGCAACAGTTTTTGGTGGCCTTATTTTGGGGCTTGGTGTAGGACTTGTTATTCGTCATGGCGGATCAATGGACGGAACAGAAATTATGGGGATTTTATTAACGAAGAAATTACCGTTTTCTGTTGGTGAATTCGTAATGTTTGTGAACTTATTTGTTTTTGCATGGGCAGCATTTGTATTTGGTGTCGAACAAGCTATGTATTCTGTTATGACGTACTATATTGCATTCAAAACAATTGATACGGTAATTCAAGGTTTAGATGAAACGAAAGCAGTTTTAATTGTATCAGATCAGTATGAGGAAGTATCAAATGCCATTTTGCATCGTCTCGGTCGTGGAACTACAAAGCTTGTAGCCAAAGGTGGTTACACGGATAAAGAAAAAGAAGTTATTTATGCAGTTGTAACGCGTTTGGAAGTGACGAAGTTAAAATCAATTGTGCATGAAATTGATGAAAATGCGTTTGTTACGATTATGAGTACACAAGAAACAAATGGTGGTAAGTTTAAATCAGCTATCCACTAAAAAGTTACTTGGAATATTTTTCGAAAGCAGAGAATTTTTCTCTGCTTTTTGTTATAATAGTAAGGTTTCTTGAAAAAATAGATATAATTTAGGCAGATTGGTTTACAACTATAATAAGCTGTACTATAATTCAAATAGATATAAATCGGAATCATTCTGAATTAAAATAGGTGAGATGCTATGAATAATATATTGGAAATAGAAGGATTAACGTTTCGATATGAAGATCGAAATGTGTTAGAAAATATTAATTTGCAAGTTCCGAAGGGAGCTTTTTTAGGTTTAGTTGGGCCAAATGGTTCTGGGAAATCCACTTTACTAAAATGTTTATTAGGCGTTTTAAAGCCTAAACAAGGGAGTATTCGCTTGTTTGGTGTTGATAGCAAGAAGTTTAAAGAATGGAACAAACTTGGCTATGTATCCCAAAAGGCAAATAGTTTCAACTCTGGTTTTCCAGCAACTGTTTTTGAAGTTGTGTCAATGGGGCTCGTTTCGAAAAAAGGTCTTTTTCGCTTTTTCACGAAAGACGACAAGGCGAAGGTAGAAAAGGCGATTGCTGATGTAGGGATGAGTGAATTTCAAGGTCGCAATATTGGAGAGCTTTCTGGTGGACAACAACAACGTGTATTTATTGCTCGTGCGCTCGTTAGTGATCCTGAATTACTTATTTTGGACGAGCCTACTGTTGGGATTGATGTGAAAAATGTGGAAAGTTTTTATGAGATATTAGAGGATTTAAACAAAAGGCTTGGGATTACATTGATTCTTGTTACTCATGATATGGGGGCTGTTACCGAGAAAGTAACACATGTTGCATGTCTAAACCAACATTTACATTTTCATGGGAATGTAAAGGAGTTCCGAGAGTTAGAAGATGCAGAAATGTCCGTCTTATATGGACATCATGTCCATCGTTTAAAACACGAGCATGAGCATCACGGGAGGATATAATGATACAAGATTTTTTACAATATGACTTTTTACGTAATTCTTTATATGCAGGTATTTTAATTGGACTTGTTGCACCGCTTATCGGTGTGTTTGTTGTTATTCGTCGTTTATCTCTTATTGCAGATGCATTAAGTCACGTGACGTTATCAGGTATTGCAGCAAGTTTACTACTTGAAAAAACAATTTTTACAGGTGGCTTTTTAAATCCCCTATATATGGGGATGATTTTCTCGATTGGGGGAGCGTTACTAATTGAAAAGTTACGAACTGTATATAAGCATTATCAAGAATTAGCAATTCCGATTATTCTTTCAGCAGGAATGGGAATTGGAGTTATTTTCATTTCACTTGCAAATGGATTTAACACAGACTTATTTAGTTATTTATTTGGTAGTGTAAGTGCTGTAACGAGTACGGATTTAATTATTATTGGGATTGTAGCAATTGTTGTTATTGCGACAATTATTTTATTATATAAAGAGCTGTTTTTATTATCATTTGATGAGGAATACGCAGTATCAACTGGTCTAAGGGCAAAATGGATTCACTTTATCTTCATTATATTAGTTGCTCTTGTCATTGCAGTATCAATGCGTGTAGTAGGTGTTCTTCTCGTATCCTCATTAATGACGTTACCAGTTGCAGCAAGTATTCGTATTGCTAAAGGATTTAAACAAACAATTTTCTTTTCCATTTTATTTGGTGAAATTGCAGTAATTGGTGGAATGTTTGCTTCGTATCAACTTGATCTAGCACCAGGTGGTACAATTGTTATGATAGCAGTTCTTATTTTAATCGGTGCGATTTTATGGAAGAAGAAAAAAACTGCATAAAGTAGGGATAGGTATGAATCTAACAGAAGCTTTACGCCTAATGAAAGAAAAAGGATACAAGCATACTGGGAAAAGGGAAGAGATGCTCAGATTATTTGCAGCTCACAATCGTTATTTAACAGCAAAAGATGTTTTAGAGCATATGAAGGATGATTATCCAGGTCTTAGTTTTGATACGATTTATCGTAACTTAACGGTTTTTGCTGAAATCGGCGTTTTAGAACAAACAGAATTAAATGGTGAAAAACATTTTCGTTTTACATGTTCCATTATGGAACATCATCATCATTTTATTTGTTTAGATTGCGGGGGAACGAAAGAGATTACTTCCTGTCCAATGGATTTTATGAATAAAGATTTTAACGGTTATGAAGTAACAGGGCATAAATTTGAAATATACGGCCGTTGTCCAAAATGTGCAAAATAAAAACTCGTCGGTTATATAACTGACGAGCTTTTTTGCATAAAAAAGAAGGTTGCTCACAAATATTGTGGGCAACCTTCTTTTTATTGTTCTTGTGTTTCTTTTTCTTTATCTCTTTCAGCAGCCATTTCAGCAGCAATTACATCGATTTCTTTTTTCAGTTCTTCTACCATTGTTTCTTCTGGTACTTTACGAACAACTTGCCCTTTACGGAATAATAATCCTTCTCCACGTGCACCGGCAATACCGATATCAGCTTCACGAGCTTCACCAGGGCCGTTTACAGCGCAACCAAGTACTGCAACTTTAATTGGTACTTGCAGTGTAGAAATATATTCTTCCACTTCGTTAGCGATGCTAATTAAATCAATTTCAATACGACCGCAAGTTGGACAAGAGATAAGTGTTGCTGCATTAGATGCAAGACCGAATGACTTTAATAGTTCACGTGCAACTTTTACTTCTTCAACTGGATCAGCACTTAATGAAATACGAAGTGTGTTTCCGATGCCTTTACTTAAAATTGCTCCAAGACCAGCGGCACTTTTTACAGTTCCAGCAAACAATGTGCCAGATTCTGTAATACCTAAATGTAATGGATAATCAAAAGCGCGAGCAGCTTTTTCATATGCTTCAATTGCTAAATTAACATCAGAGGCTTTCATAGATACGATAATATCGTGGAAATCTAAGTCCTCTAAAATTTTAATGTGATGTAGTGCGCTCTCAACCATGCCATCTGCAGTTGGGTATCCGTACTTTTCTAAAATGTGACGCTCTAATGAACCAGCGTTTACACCGATACGGATTGGAATGCCGCGCTCTTTTGCTGCATTTACAACAGCTTCTACTTTATGGCGACGACCAATGTTACCTGGATTGATACGTACTTTATCAATGCCACCTTCAATTGCTTTTAAAGCAAGGCGATAATCAAAATGAATATCAGCAACAAGTGGAATGTTGATTTGTTTTTTAATATCAGCAATAGCATTTGCTGCGCGTTCATCTGGAACGGCAACACGAACAACCTGACAACCAGCTTCTTCTAAACGTTTAATTTCAGCAACTGTTGCTTCAACATCATGTGTTTTTGTTGTTGTCATACTTTGTATAATTAATTCATTATTACCGCCAATTGTTAAATTACCGACTTTAACTGGACGTGTTTTTGTACGATGAGTCATTTCATTCACGAATAGATCGCTCTCCTTATAAAAGAAGTTTCTTATTTAGTCCCTCATATCAATGATAGTATACGTGATATAGGGCTATAGAAACCGAAGTGCTCGGTTTCACTTTTACTATTGTATCAGCGCCTTTATGTAATTGACAAGGATTAAGTGATCGCTTATTGATATAACGGGAATTTATAAGTCTTTCCAATTTGAATTTTTGTAGCAGATGTACTGTTATTTAATTGTTTAAAGTCATCAATTACCTTTTCAATAGAAGGGATTTTTTTCTTATTAATTTGTTCTGTAATCGAAAGAACGGTCTCACCAGTTTTTACTTCAATGGCTTTATAAGTAACATCTGTTTCTTCCTTTTTGCTTTGTTTTGTAGTTGTTTCTTCTTTTTTTATAGTTTGAGCAGCTGTTGTTTTTTTGTATGAACTTAACATCGGTAAAGTACCGATTTTTATATCGTAATAAAATATATAACCGAGAACAAGCACGAATAAGAATATACCTAATCTCTTCATATTCTTCACTCCTTTGCTAGGAATATATGCTTGTCCAAAAAAAAAATGCCTATTTAGGCATTTTTTATCGTTCTTATTTTTCTTTCGGTTGTGGAACTTCTTTAAGTGTTAAGTATAGAACAATTAAAACAACTGCGATATAAATGAATGTTGAACCAGGTACGACGATTTTAAATAAATCCATAATCATAAAGAAGATTGTTGGAATTGTGTAACTGTAAGCAGTTAATGTCCAAACTTGTTTGTAGGATAATTTACGTTGTCCGCTCATAGCAGAACCGATGAACGCAAGTAAAGTCACGCCTACAAAAGTAATGAATAATTGGAATAGGTACACTAAAAACCCGATAACAAATAATAAAATTGGATAGATACTATCGAATAGAGAAATAAAGTCTTGTAAATCTTTTTTCTCAAGAGATGCACCTAATAAGTCGTTATAGGAATACGTTTGTGTTTGACCATTTCCCATGGAGACTACTTTATCTTTTAAAACAAATAAACCCGTTTTATTTTGATATTTTTCTAAGTCTGTTGAATTTGGATCAAATACGAAAAGGGCATTGCCATCTTCTTTTTCGATAGGTTGATCAATATCTGCTGTTAGTTCGCCATTTTCAATTTTAAAATTAGGTAAATCTTTTTCGATTACTTTATTTACCATATTAACACCGTCTTGAATAACGCTACCGTACAAGAAAGTTCTTGGAATAGTAGTGATTAGGCAAAGAAGCATAATATACAAAATGGTTTTACCGATTTTTTGAAAACGGAAAAGCGCAATATCTTTAGGCGAATATACGCTTTTTGCTAGCTGTTTAAAAATGGACATAGATTCACTTCCTTTATGTATGTATAAAGTCATTGTAACGTAGGAATCTAGAGAATCTCAAGATATATTATATTTACATATAGTGGAGATAACTAAATTTCTTTTTAATAATTTTCTTCTTTTAAATGAGAAAAATACAATTGACACTTTTCTTTTTTATATGGTAAATTTATCTTACATTTCTTAAAGGATATATCCGATAGGAATTCAATTGTTTAATATGTTATTACATACATAATTATGGACCCTTAGCTCAGCTGGTTAGAGCAGACGGCTCATAACCGTCCGGTCGTAGGTTCGAGTCCTACAGGGTCCATACCCATTTCACATGTTTATTATGTCAGCAGGAAGCTTCCTTGTAGAAGGAAGCTTTTTTTACGGAATATATGAGCATTTTAATTGAAAAGAAGTGGGAATTTTGCTACTTTAATGATAGCAAGACAATGTGATTTATTTGTTTGCACCCTATGGCAATTAGGGTAGAATGAAGTTGTATGTCACACATATGGTGGCAATACATAAACTGGGAGGAATATAACAATGGCAAAACACGAATTACCAAACTTACCTTATGCGTATGATGCTTTAGAGCCTCACTTTGACAAAGAAACAATGAACATCCATCATACAAAACATCACAACACGTACATTACAAACTTAAACGCTGCTTTAGAAGGTCATGCAGAACTAGCTGACAAAAGCGTTGAAGAATTAGTTGCAAACTTAAACGAAGTACCAGAAGCAATCCGTACAGCAGTACGTAACAATGGTGGTGGACATGCTAACCATACATTCTTCTGGACAATTCTTTCTCCAAACGGCGGGGGACAACCAGTAGGCGAACTTGCAACTGCGATTGAAGCGAAATTCGGTAGCTTCGATGCATTCAAAGAAGAATTCGCAAAAGCTGGCGCAACTCGCTTCGGTTCTGGTTGGGCTTGGTTAGTAGTAAACAATGGTGAGTTAGAAGTAACAAGCACGCCAAACCAAGATTCTCCTCTAACTGAAGGTAAAACTCCAGTTATCGGTTTAGATGTTTGGGAGCATGCTTACTACTTAAATTACCAAAACCGTCGTCCAGACTATATCGGTGCATTCTGGAACGTTGTAGATTGGAACGCTGCTGAAAAACGTTACCAAGAAGCAAAATAATTATAATAATTATAGAAAAAAGCTAGGAGAATGCTCCTAGCTTTTTTCTATGCTTTCCTTTTACATAATTGGGCTTGTCTTTGGAAGACTAGAACATGAAGTAAAGGAGAGTTGTGTATGAAGTGGAAACATATAATTGGTGACGTTGAAGTGAATCGGGATTTAGTGTTATTGCTCCTTATTGGAGGTTTATACACGCTCGCAATTTCTTTATCGAATACGTTTGTTAATATTTATTTATGGAAACAAACACAAAATTATGTGAATCTTGGCTTGTATAATTTGGCCAGCGTTATATTGCAGCCTCTCACATTTCTTATAGGTGGGAAATTAGCGAAACGTATTGACCGCTCAATCTTGTTACGAATAGGCGTAGGCACGTTAGCAATTTTTTTTATCGTTGTTTTAGTAGCGGGAAAAAGCGCTTCTCACTATATTTTATTAATGGGGGCTCTTTTAGGAGTCGGATATGGTTTTTATTGGCTCGCGTTTAACTTATTGACATTTGAGATTACAGAACCAGAAACAAGAGATTTCTTTAATGGGTTTCTTGGACTTCTTACATCCTTCTCTGGAATGATTGGACCGATAGCGGCAGGATACACAATTTCACGTATGGCAAAATGGAGTGGTTATACTGTCATATTCTTTCTTTCATTAGTGCTATTTGCAATTGCTGTCGTTTTAAGCTTTTTTTTATCTAAGAGAGAATGTGAAGGGCGTTATGAAATTACAAAAGTATTGAAAGAGCGACGGATTGATAAAAATTGGGGGAGAATTACACGTGCTCATTTTTTCCAAGGGTTGAGAGAGGGAACATTTATTTTTGTTATTTCAGTATATGTGTACTTAGCAACCGATAGTGAGCTCGCATTAGGGAAATATAGCTTAGTCAACTCCGCTGTATCATTTGTATGTTACTACTTAGTTGCTCGTATGTTAAAGAAAGAGTGGCGAAAAAAAGCGATTTTGCTTGGAGGCATTATTTTATATGCGGTCGTATTTTTAGTTATATTCAATGTTACATACACAAAATTACTTATTTATGCAGCATGTATCGCGATCGCATACCCTATTTTACTCGTTCCGTACGGGTCAATGACATATGACGTAATTGGTAGAGCGAAAAATGCGAGAGAGTGGCGTGTAGAGTATGTAGTTGTCCGGGAATTATGGTTAAATGCTGGAAGGATTTGTTCGGTTTTAAGTTTTTTATGTGCTGTGTTATTCTTTCCGCCTGAAAAAAGTTTACCTTTCTTACTATGTATTTTAGGTGCTGGACATTTTCTTATTTATTTTGCAGTTAAAAATGTCAAATATGATGAGGGAAATGTGGGGAAAACCAGCGTTGTAGCGCAAGAAACTACTCAGAATCAAACTGAACCAGAAGGTTAACTTATCGTTTGTTTTATGCTAAAATAGAAAAAGATGTAAGACAGCAGTGAGGACACCTGTATGAAGGTGTCCCTTTCACATTACATAGCTGTTGGTAGAGGGGGTTTGTATGAGCAAGAAGCAGAAACAACAAAAGAAAAAAACTCACGTTCCTTTTCGATTAAACGTGCTGTTTTTTTGCGTATTTTTAATGTTCTCCGCGGTTATTGTAAGGCTCGGATATGTACAAATTGTTCGTGGTGAGGAATATAAGAATGAAGTAGAGAAGAAAGAGAATTCAACGATAAGTAATCCTGTACCGCGCGGGAAAATCTTTGACCGCTATGGGCGACCTGTAGTAGATAATACAGCTGTTCGTACTATTACATTTACAAAAATGAAAGGATCAACTGCAGAAGATCGCTTAGAAACAGCGAAAAAATTAGCAGAGTTGATTGAAGTACCGACAGATAAATTAACAGATCGAGATAAAAAAGATTATTGGATTGCGATGCATAAAGAGGAAGCGAAAACAAAAATTACGAGTAAAGATCGTCAAGAATTGAAAGATAACAAAATTGATGATAAAGAATTAGACGAGCGTCAACGAAGTCGTGTGACAGAAGAAGAGATTAATCAATTATCCGCAAAAGATTTAGAAATACTAGCGATTAAAAGTAAGATGGACGGCGGATATGCAATGACACCTCAAGTTATTAAAAAAGATGCTACAGAAAAAGAATATGCGATTATTAGCGAGAGCCTAGCAACATTACCAGGTGTAGATACGAATGTTGATTGGGATCGAAAATATACGTATGATGATTTATTCCGAAGTGTTCTTGGTGGGGTGTCGACGGCGGATGAAGGTTTACCGAGAGAAAGACTAGATTACTATCTTGTTCGTGATTATAATCGAAATGACCGAGTAGGGAAAAGTTATCTTGAACAGCAATATGAAGATAGCCTGCACGGTACGAAAGCAGAAGTGAAAAATATTACAGATAAAAATGGTAATATTTTGGAAACGATTAATGTATCGCAAGGACAAAGCGGTAATGACCTGAACTTAACAATTGATATGGAATTACAAAAGCGTGTGGAAGATATTCTTGCGAAAAACTTAATGAGATTTAAAGGAGCGGAACCTCTTTTAGATCGTGCTTTCGTTGTTATGACGAATCCGAAAAACGGTGAAGTGTTATCTATGGCTGGAAAACAGCTTGTTACGAATGATGAAGGAAAAACTGATGTGAAAGATTTCGCTTTAGGTACGATGACAAGCTCGTATCCTGTAGGTTCAACAGTAAAAGGTGCAACGATTCTGACAGGGTATCAAACAGGTGCAATTCAACCAGGATCGGTACAGTTAGATGAACCAATCAAATTAAAAGGTACACCGACGAAATCATCTTGGAAAACAATGGGATATATTAATGATCTTACAGCGTTAAAAATGTCTTCTAACGTATATATGTTTAAAACAGCGATGAATATTGCTAATGTTCCATATGTGAGAGGTGGTACGTTAGATATAAAACAAAAATCATTTGATACGATGCGTTACTATTTCGGGCAGTTTGGATTAGGTGTAAAAACAGGAATTGATTTACCGAATGAATCTGCTGGTCAGATGGGTAGAACAGACAATATCCCAGGGTTTTTACTTGATTATGCAATCGGTCAATATGATACGTATACACCACTTCAATTAGCTCAGTATATTTCAACAATTGCCAATGGTGGATATCGTATGCAGCCGCAAGTTGTGAAAGAGATTCGTCAACCGGCAGTGAAACCGGAGGAAGTTGGAAAAGTTGTTCATTCGATGGAACCGAAAGTGCTAAATCGTATTGATATGCCTGAATCACAAATTAAACGTGTTCAAGAAGGATTTAGACAAGTATTTAACGATTCGGGTGGTACAGCTACAAAATACTTTACAGGTGCAAAATATAAAGCTGCAGGGAAAACCGGTACAGCCCAAACTGTGTATGGCGGAGATAAAGAGATTGGTAGAAATGCAAAAGGTGAGCGTGTTCAAGTTTATAACTTAACATTAGTAGGTTATGCGCCACTTGAAGACCCTGAAGTAGCATTTTCTGTTGTTGTTCCGTGGGTACATGATGATAAGACTGGTATTAATGGATATATTAGTCGTGAAATTATGGATGCTTACTTTGATTTGAAAAACCAAGAAATAAATGGTGAAGCTCCAAAAGATGCAAAAGATAATAAAAATGAAAAAGAAGATCAAGATGAGGAATAAAAAAGTTGTAAAAAAAGCACACTATCTGAAAAGATAGTGTGCTTTTTTTTATGGTTTATGCATATCGTGTAATAAATGTGGACAAGTATAAAATGTTGGAAAAAGCACGCGGTCTCACAAATGATAATTTTATATTGTGTATAGGGGGATAACTGTCTTATGGACTAATTAATTATCAGTGGAAATGAATAGCGGCTACTGATTAAACTTTTATCTTATGTTGATTCCTGTGGAACTTTACAAAACTTTTACAAACAATTAAAACCGAATTAATAGTTTAGCAGTATTCTTATATCTGTAATCCTGTTATTTCCGGTTACTTCTAGGAGGAAGAACACGTGAAATGGATGAGTGCATCGATTAAAGTTTTTATATTATCGACATGGTTCCTTTGTTTTGGCATGTCTACTGCATTTGCTGTGAACGAAATGGGAGAAGTGAGAGTTGATGGATCCTCAACGGTTTTTCCTATTATAGAAGCAGTAGCGGAGGAATATACAAAGGAGCATCCAAACGTGAAAATTTCTATTAGTGTTTCTGGAACTGGAGGAGGATTTAATCGTTTCAGTAAAGGAGAAGTGGATATAAATAATGCTTCGAGAGTAATGAAACAAGTGGAAGAAAATGAAATGAAGAATAACTCCATTCAGTTTACACCCTTTGAGGTTGCTTATGATGGTCTTACGATTGTTGTAAATCGTCACAATACTTGGGTAGACAATATGACAGTAGACGAGTTACGTCTCTTATGGAGTGAAGATGGAAGAGAGAAGCGATGGTCGCAAGTTCATTCAACATGGCCACGTGCACAAGTGAAGTTTTATGCACCAGGTGTAGACTCTGGTACTTATGATTATTTTCAAAATGTCATCTTACAAAATCGTCGCATTGTAAAAAAAGTCTCTTTGTCTGAAGATGATCAAGTTATTATGCAAGGAGTAATGCATGATAAAAATGCCATTGCTTTTGTAGGATATGCTTATTATATGGCCAATCGAGATAGGGTGAAAGCGATAAAAGTGAACGGTGTATTTCCGACGAAAGAGACTATTCAATCAGGTGATTATAAGCCGTTATCTAGATCGTTATTTACTTATGTGAATGATGCATCTATCCGACAAAAAATAAATGTAGCAAATTATGTTGAGTTTATGATCAAACATGTTGGTAACCTCGCTGAAGAGGTTGGATATGTAAAATTACGAAAAGAAAAATATAATGAACAGCTGCGAATGTTAACAGAAATCAAAAGGTAATGTCAGGGTGGAAAGGGGTTTTCATCTTTGGCTCATAATGACAAAAGTCAAATTACATTTTCTGTACAACATTTGATTGAAAGAAATACAAAACAAAGAAAAAAAACGCAGCGAATCAATCAAATAGTTCCATTATTATTAAAAATAATTGCTAGTGTGTCTATTGTGACGACAATTGGAATTATTTTTACGTTGGCAAATGAAACAATGATGTTTTTTCAAAAAATATCATTATACTCCTTTTTGACGGAGAAAGAATGGTTACCGTTTTTTGAAGATCCTAAATTCGGTATATTACCACTTATATGTGGAACAGTCCTTGTAACAGCAATCGCCATGTTTGTAGCAATTCCTATCGGTTTAGCGTGTGCTGTATTTTTGAGCGAATACGCTTCAAACGGTGCGCGAAAAATATTAAAGCCGATGTTAGAACTATTAGCAGGTATCCCGACAATTGTATATGGTTTTTTTGCATTAACAGTTGTCACGCCACTTTTACAACGAATGATACCGGATTTACAGTTTTTTAATGCAATTAGTCCAGGAATCGTGATTGGATTTATGATGATACCTACAGTTGCATCTTTATCTGAAGACTCGATGAGAGCTGTGGCGAAAGGAACGAAAGAAGCCTCGTTAGCGCTCGGTGCGACTCGGTTTGAGATGGTAAAACAAGTAGTGTTTCCCGCAGCTTTTACAGGAATTATGGCAGCGATTATATTAGCGGCTTCTAGGGCAATCGGTGAAACAATGATAGTTGTAATTGCAGCGGGATCCACACCGAATGTATCGCTGGATCCGACGCACTCTATTCAAACGTTAACAGCCTATATTGTGCAAGTGAGTTTAGGCGATGCTCCGCATGGAACGATTGCTTATTACAGTATGTATGCCGTAGGCGCAACGTTATTCTTGTTTACTTTTATAATGAACATCATTTCACAGTATATTGTGCGCCGTTTTAGGAGGGTGACATAATATGCGAATGTTGAATCATAAAAAAATACAAGAAAATATGGCATCACGTTTTTTTAAAGATCGAATTTACAAATTGTTATTTTATATAGCAATTTTGTTTTCAATCGTAATTTTGCTTATTTTGCTTTTTCAAATTTTTGAAAAAGGGTTAAGCTATCTTTCAATAGATTTCTTTACAAACTTCGCTTCACGTAATCCGAAAGAAGCCGGGATTGCTGCAGCTTTGTCGGGGACAATATTATTTATGAGTATTGTTATACCGGTCTCGTTTATATTTGGAGTCGGGACTGCCCTTTATTTAGAGCAATATGCGAAGGAATCTATATTTAAAAAGGTAATAGAAATTAATAATCAAACGTTAGCAGGAGTACCTTCCGTTGTATTTGGATTACTTGGCTTAACTATTTTTGTATATGCTCTTCATTTAGGCGAGAGTATTGTTGCAGCGGCGCTGACGATGAGTTTGCTCGTCTTACCGACAGTTGTTGTAGCTAGTCAAGAAGCGATACGATCTGTACCAAGTTCATTATTAGAGGCTTCTTACGGATTAGGTGCTACGAAGTGGCAAACGATGTATCAAATTGTATTGCCGGTAGCTTTCCCAGGAATTATAACGGGTTGTACGTTAGCGGTATCAAGAGCAATTGGAGAAGCGGCACCGTTGTTAGTAATCGGAGCATTAGCGTTTGCAAATTATGTTCCATTTAGTATGTTTGATAGATTTACAGTTTTACCAATTCAAATTTTTAATTGGATGAGTAGACCACAAGAAGAATTTCAGTATGTAGCAGCAGCTGGGATGATTGTTTTGCTAGGTCTGTTACTCTTTATCAATATATTTGTCTTATGGTTACGGAATCGAAAATAAGTTGGAAGTGGATGAAAGGGGAATTCAAATGGTAGCAACAGTAGTAAATGTACAGGTGAAAAACGAAGAGAAAATCCAGACTGCTCCAAAAAAAGTAGTATTTGATACGAAAAACCTAAATTTATGGTATGGAGAAGACCATGCTTTAAAGGATATTAACTTAAGTATTCATGAGAATGAAGTTACAGCAATTATTGGACCAAGTGGTTGCGGTAAATCAACGTACTTAAAAACATTAAATCGTATGGTAGAGTTAGTACCGATCGTTCGAACTACAGGCGTGATTGAATATAGAGAACGTAATATATTTGATAAATCGTATCCAGTTGAAGAATTACGCACACATGTAGGAATGGTGTTCCAAAAGCCAAATCCATTTCCAAAATCTATTTATGAAAATGTAGCATATGGACCGAAAATCCACGGTGTTCGTGATAAAAAAACGTTGGACGAAATTGTTGAAAAAAGTTTACGCGGGGCAGCAATTTGGGATGAATTAAAAGATCGTTTGCATGATAACGCATACGGTTTATCTGGTGGACAGCAACAACGCTTATGTATTGCACGTTGCTTAGCGATTGAACCAGACGTTATTTTAATGGATGAACCTACATCGGCGTTAGATCCAATTTCGACGTTAAAAGTAGAAGAATTAATTCAAGAGTTAAAGAAAGACTTTAGTATTGTAATTGTAACGCATAACATGCAACAAGCAGCGCGTATTTCAGATAAAACAGCTTTCTTCTTAAGTGGGGAAGTTGTGGAGTATACAGATACAAATAAATTATTCACAACCCCTTCAGATAAGCGTACAGAAGACTATATCACAGGACGATTCGGTTGATATCGCTAGCAAGGCTAAGAGAAAATGCCCTCTTAACAGAGGGCATTTCTTATTTTTACCTCATTTTAATAGAGAATTAAAACTTCTCCTATCTTACTGCTTATGGCAAGTATAAGAGGTTAGATAGGAGATTTATATAAAATGGCACATAATATTGAGGGGGAAGAAACGATGGTAAGAGAACAGTTTCAGTGTGATTTAAAAACGTTACAGCAAAAGGTAATTGAGCTTGGTGAATTAGCAAAGGAAGCTTTATTAATTGCTATGGAAGGTCTGCATACAAGAGATGTAGAGAAAGCGTTAGAGGTCATTGATGGTGATTACCGCATGGATAATTTAGAAGAGGAAATAAACGATCTTGCTCTTATGCTTATTACGAAGCAACAGCCTGTAGCAAGTGATTTAAGAAGAATTTTTATTTCAATTAAAACAGCGACAGATTTAGAGCGTATTGCAGACCATGCTGTTAATATTGCGAAATCCACAATTCGTCTTGGAGAAAAAGAAGTAACAGTTAGTTTGCAAAATCTTGATGAAATGTTTGCGATTGCTCATAAGATGCTAAATTTAGCATTGGAAGCATACGAACAAGAAAATTTAACTTTTGCTAAACAAATTGCTGAGATGGATGATTCAGTTGATGAAATATATGGGAAGGCAATTCGTGAATTTATATCCTCGATCCCTGAACAACCAGAGGCTATTACACAAATTACACAATTATCCTTTGTTGCAAGATATATTGAGCGTGTAGCAGATCATGTTACAAATATTGCTGAGAATGTATTTTATTTAGTAAAAGGAAAGCATTATTTATTGAATGAATAGGAAGGAAAGTAGGTGATGAGAAATCACCTGCTTTTTTTAGTCAAAACATGACAAAAAAAGCTCATTGTTTCCTTTAGTTTATGATGATAAGATGTATCATAATATAATGGGAAAATTAGTATTATTGGTTTTTATTCAGTGCTTTTTTACTAAGTTAATAGTAAGCGCTTTCTTTGTTGTTTGAGGGTGATAAAAATAGCCCTTCTTATTAAAGTTTCATTTTATATGGAAGAAGATTATAAGCAGAGATTTTCCATAGCACAATGATTTGTTGAAACAATCAAGCTTATATTGCTAGTTCATGTGGGATAGAGAATATACATATGGTGTATGGATTTATTGAACATTATATAAGTGGAGGCTGAAGTATATGAAGGGGGTTATTTTAGCTGGAGGAAAAGGAAGACGCCTTAGACCATTAACATGTAATACTCCAAAGCCGATGTTGCCATTATTAGAAAAACCAGTTTTGGAATACAATATTGAATTGTTACGTCAGCATGGTATTCGTGAAATTGCAATTACAGTTCAATATATGAGTGCGGCCATTAAGCAATATTTTGGCGATGGTAGTAAATGGGGAGTTAACTTGTACTATTTTGAAGACTCCCCTCCACTTGGAACGGCAGGAAGTATTAAACAAGCGGAAAACTTTTTAGATGAAACATTTGTTGTTATAAGTGGAGATGCATTAACTGATTTTCGATTATCAGAAGGAATTGCGTTTCATGAACAAAAGAAAAGAATGGTAACTATGTTTGTAAAGGAAGTAGAAAACCCACTCTCATTCGGTTTGGTTGTAATGAACAAAGAGCAAGAGGTTACACGATATATAGAAAAACCAAGCTGGAATGAGGTAATCTCCAATATTGTGAATACAGGGATTTATATTATGGAGCCAGAAATCTTTTCTTACATACCACCCCGAGAATTTTTTGATTTCAGTCAAGATGTGTTTCCATTATTAGCAAATAAGAACGCGTTATTTGCATATTTGTCAGAAGGTTATTGGTTAGATATCGGTACATTTGATCAATATCGACAAGCACAATTTGATTTGTTAACGAAAAAATTGCAAGTACCTATTCCTTATACGGAAGTGTTACCGATGGTATGGATGGGAGAAGGTGTGACGATTGGAAAAGGGACGAAAATTCATGGCCCATCTTTTATTGGAGAAGGAGCAAAGATTGGTGAGGGGGCTGTAATTGAGCCGTACTCTATTATTGGGAAAAATAGTATTGTTTCAAGTTACTCTCATCTTCAAAAAAGTATTGTTTTTGCAAATGCTCACATTGGGGAGTATTGTGAGCTATTAGAAACGACAATAGGAGAGCATACAATGGTTGAAGATGACGTTACGTTGTTTCAAAAAAGTATTGTAGCGGATCATTGTCATATAGGGAAGAGTACGGTCATTAAGCAAAAAGGAAAATTATGGCCTTATAAGGCCATTGATAGTCATTCGATAGTAGGATCGGCTGGTGTTCAAGAAAGTGAAAAAAGCGCTGGCTGGTTACAAAAAAGCCGTATTGTAGGGAGAGGGAATGTTGAGATTACTCCGCAATTTATTGTAAAAGTGGCGATGGCGTATGGATCTCTTTTCGGAAAAGGGGAAAGCATACTAATTGGGAGTCAAGAACATATAGAAACAACTTCTTATAAAAATTTATTTTTACATGCTATTCATGGTATCGGGATTCATACGATGGAATGTAAAGAGATGAACGAGTCACTTTTTCAGTATAGCATTCATAATTTGCAATGTGCAGGTGGGGTTTTCGTTCAAGTGGAAAATGAAAAAGAAGTTGTTATAAAGCTGTATGGTAAGGATGGGATGCTGTTAACGTATAAGCAGCAAAAAGCAATAGAACAAGTATATATGTCCGAGTCGTTTTATTACGTATGTGAGAAAGAAATGGGACAAAATACGCCAGTCCACGTTTCTTTAAATGACTATATAGAAGCTGTATTAGAATGCATTGATATTGAACAAATACAAAAACAAAAGTTTCATCTTCTTATTAATAAGAGAAATGATATGTTACAACATTTACTTATGCTCTTTCTTCAAAGGCTTGGGTGCACAGTTACATGGATTTATGCGGGCGAACAAAAAGATCATGTGAAAGCTTTGATGAAATCAAGTAAAGCGAATATGGCGCTTATGTTTTCTGAGCAAGGAAATTATTTCGAGTTATATGATAATCATAGTAATATTTACCAAGGTACAGATTTTGAAGAAATAGATCTTCCTGACTTATTACTGGAATCAAAAGGGAATATTTACCCAATGTCTTTGAAATTAGGAGAATGTTACCTTCTATTTTATATACATGATGAAAAAAAGGCGTTTCAAGTAAAGTGGAAACGAGATATTTTATATCGAATTGGAAAGTTATTCGAGTTAATAGCACTGCAAGAAAAGGCGTTTCTTAGCATAGTAGAGCAATCACCGCCTCTTTATTTACTTTATGATGAAGTTGTGTGTTCATGGAACGAAAAAGGGAAAGTGATGAGGAAATTATTGGCCGATATGGAAAGAAAGGAAGAAGGTATATTTGAAGGAGTGCAGTTCAAATATACCGAAAAAGAGTGGTCTTATATCGTTTCTGATACAAAACAACCAAAATTTTTGGTGTATTCACATGCTAGAAATCCAGTGATAGCAAGGGAAAACATGAAAAATCTTATAGAAAAAATTAGACAATATCAAAAGGTGTAGAATTTTTATTTTAAAAGTGGTATTATGGTATAGTCTGATTTAAGTTATTAGTACTGGAGGGAAATAAGAATGCGTGTGAATATTACTCTAGCATGTACAGAATGCGGAGATCGTAACTATATCTCAAAGAAAAATAAACGTAACAACGCTGAGCGTATCGAGCTTAAAAAGTATTGCAAGCGTGACAAGAAGTCTACGTTACACCGTGAAACAAAGTAAGCAGTAGGAATATTTTCCTACTGTTTCTTTTTTTATTCGATTCCTATATTAAAAGTGATACACTATCATCATAGAGTAAAGTGTCACTGTAGGGGGGAAGATGTGTGAAAGAAGAGAAAATACGTTTACGTAAAAAAATAATAGAACACATGAATTCTTTATCGGAAGAACAGTATACAACTTTATCAGAGCAAATCGCAGTTTCGTTGTATGCGCAAAAAGAGTGGGTTGAAGCTGAAACAATTGGAATCACTCTTTCAATGGAAAATGAAGTGAATACATATCCTATTATCGAAAAAGCTTGGGAAGAAGGAAAGAAAGTTGTAGTTCCGAAGTGTAATAAAGGAACAAGAACAATGTCCTTCCGGCAAATTAGTAATTTTGATCAATTAGAAACAGTGTATATGCATTTGCGTGAACCGATTCCATCGCTTACTGAAGAAGTGAATGCGGATGAAATTAACCTTCAAATCGTACCAGGCGTAGCTTATACAGAGCGAGGAGAACGGATTGGATACGGCGGGGGCTATTATGATCGTTATCTCGTGCATTATAAAGGGAAAACGCTATCATTAGCTTATGATTTTCAAATGGTAAAACAAATTCCAGTGGAACCATTTGATAAAAATGTAGAAAAAATTATTACAGAAAAAGGAACAATGGTTATAAATGGGCTTGTATAGACAAATAAAAATTGACGAGACTTTTTCTTCTTGATTATAATAAAATATGTGAACGTTTTCTTATTATAATTTTTTATAGTAAGTGAGCATAGAGGGTGATGAAATGGTATCTATTTATGATATTCAGCAATTGCTAAAGAAATTTGGTACGATTATTTATACGGGTGATCGAATTGCAGATTTGCAATTAATGCAAGATGAGCTACGTGAATTAAATCAGTCACAGCTAATCGATCCACAAGACTATCAAACAGCTTTATTTTTATTGAAGCAAGAAATTCAAAAAGAGCTAAATAAGAATTAGATAAAGGTAGGTAAGCAACATGGAAGAGAAATGGTTAGTTGGTGTTGACCTTGGTGGTACAACGATTAAATTAGCATTTATTAATGTATACGGTGAAATTTTACATAAGTGGGAAATCCCTACGAATACAAATGAGCAAGGAAAACATATTACACTTGACGTAGCGAAGGCAATTGATAAAAAATTAGAAGAGTTAGGCGAATTAAAAAGCAAGTTAATTGGTATTGGTATGGGAGCTCCTGGTCCTGTGCATGTGGCATCTGGAATGATTTATGAAGCGGTTAATTTAGGGTGGAAAAACTATCCATTAAAAGATTTACTAGAAGTAGAAACAGGGTTACCTGTTGTAATTGATAACGATGCAAACTTAGCAGCGCTTGGCGAAATGTGGAAAGGTGCTGGCGAAGGAGCAAAAGATTTAATTTGTATGACGCTTGGCACTGGTGTCGGTGGTGGTGTAATCGCCAATGGTGAGATTGTACACGGTGTAAGTGGTGCTGCTGGTGAGATTGGACATATTACAGTCGTTACAGAAAATGCTTTCCCATGTAATTGCGGAAAATCTGGTTGTTTAGAAACAGTAGCTTCTGCAACGGGTATTGTGCGTGTTGCTATGCAGAAAATACAAGAGACTGATAAAGAAAGCATGTTACGTTCTATGTTAGCAGAAGAAGGACGTATTACATCAAAAGATGTTTTTGAAGCGCACGGACAAGGTGATGAACTAGCAAATGAAGTAGTAGAAAAAGTAGCTTCTTATTTAGGATTAGCTGTAGCGAATCTTTCTAGTACGTTGAACCCAGAGAAAATTGTTATTGGTGGAGGCGTGTCTAAAGCTGGAGATGCACTATTAGAACCAATTCAAAGTTATTTCGAGCAATATGCTTTCTCACGTGCTGTAAAGAGTACGAAGTTAGCCATTGCAACACTTGGTAATGATGCAGGTGTTATTGGAGGAGCTTGGCTTGTAAAAAAGCACAAATACGAAGCGAAGATGATATAAGTTGTGAAATGTGAAAAGAGGAAGGGGGAAACCCTTCCTCTTTTTGCGTAAAATCTTGATGAAGAATAACATGTAAGTGAATTAAGCTGCTGGCGGATACCCGTTATATAGAACAGTCATGATCGTAAACCATCCGAAAACGAGTACAGTCGCAATTGCAAAGCCGCCTGCGAAAAAGTTCTTTTCGCGAAGTGTTCTAAGCGTAGCAAAAACAGCTAACAGAGTGACAAGCGTAAAAATAATAACAAGGCCCATACAATATCCTCCTCTGTCTACCTATTCTTAAATATGAGTTTTTAGAATATTTACTCTTTTACATTGTACATGTTTTAAAAATGATTGTCGAGATAGCATCCTTTCTTTTCCTAAGAGAAAGAAATGTTGTATCATTAAAAGTAAGTTTAATAACTGGAGGAGATTTTCATATGAAATGGACACAAATGCCGTTAGGACCATTACAAACAAATGCTTATATTTTAACGAATGATCAAAATGAGTGTATTATCTTTGATCCTGGTCATGAAGGAGAGAAGCTCGTTACATATTTACAAGAAGAACAATTAAAACCACTGGCGGTTTTATTAACGCATGCCCACTTTGATCATATTGGTGCTGTTGATGCGGTAAGAGACGCTTTCCATATTCCTGTATACGTACATAAAGAAGAAGCAGATTGGTTAGGAGATGGAACTGTAAATGGCTCTCAAATTTTTATGATGAACCGTAGTATTACAGCTAAGCCAGCAGATCATATTATTGATGCAGAAGGTACATTAACAGTCGGTTCATTTAATTTTGAAATTTTTGAGACGCCAGGACACTCTCCAGGAAGTATTTCTTATTATAGTAAAGAGGCGAATGCAGTGTTCTCAGGAGATGTATTATTCCAAATGAGTATTGGAAGAACTGATTTACCTGGTGGAAGTTTTGCTGAATTAATTGGAAGTATTGAAGAGAAATTATTCGTATTGCCAGATGAAACAGCGGTGCTATGTGGACATGGTCCAGAAACAAGCATCGGTTTTGAAAAAGAAAATAATCCATTTTTACAATAAGGAGTCATTATGGGGATGGAGCTCATTTTAAGAGAATGGATGGGGAAAGAGAAAGATTATTCGATTTCATATAGTACGTATATGAACCTCGTATTGTATGCAGAAGGGCATGGCTATTATATGAAGGACCGTGAAAAGATTGGAAGACAAGGCGATTTTTTTACAAGTAGCAATGTATCCTCTGCTTTTGCAAAAACATTTGCTAAGTTTTTTATTCGTCTTGTTGAGAATGATGAAGTCGCTCCAAATATTTGTGAGATTGGCGGGGGAACAGGAAAGTTTGCCTATGATGTTTTACAAGAATGGAAGCAATTATCTCCGGAAACCTTTATTGATTTAAACTATTCAATGATTGAAGTGAGCCCTTTTCATAGAAAATTACAACAAGAGAATCTGTGCTCATTTTCTAATGTATCGTATTATACATCTTATAGTAAAATGGGAGAGTCATTCGAAGGAATTCTTTTTTCGAATGAGTTATTTGATGCATTTCCTGTTGAAGTAATTGAGAAGAGAAATGGAATGTTGTATGAAGTACGTATTACGTATACAGAGGAAGGGAACCTTGCTGAAGTATGTAGACCGTTAGATAAAAGAATCGGTCGCTACTTACTGAAATATAACATTCATATTGCAGAAGGGCAGCGTTTTGAGGTGCCAATTGCGATGGAAGATTATATAAAAGGAATTGCAAAATGGTTTCAAAAAGGTATATGTATTACAGTTGACTATGGATACACAAAAGCAGAATGGACGTACCCTGCGCATCGAGAAGGAAGTTTACGTGGGTATTATAAGCATAAGTTAATATGTAATCCTTTAGCGTATCCAGGGGAAATGGATCTTACTACTCATATTCATTGGGATGAGTTAAAGGAGATTTTTAACCTTCAGGGAATGAGTGCAGTATGGCATAAGAAGCAATCTGAGTTTTTGTTAGCTGCAGGAATATTAGAACAGCTTACGAGTCATCAAGATACGAATCCTTTTTCTGAAACTCAAAAACAAAATCGAGCAATTCGTTCTATGATTTTGAACGGAGGATTAGGGAATGCCTTTGATGTTGTTATACATACGAAAGACATACAGAATTTACATCTGAATCGGTATTTAACAATATAAAAAACAAGACACAGCATATTTCTGTGTCTTGTTTTTTAATACGACGTATGTAGTATTATATATTTCCTCTCATGATATATATTTATATTAAAGATATGAGATGAAAAATATAGAATACGTTCTTTTTCTCTGTTTATTAGTCCCTAACCTAATAATACGCGAACGAGTTGAATAATTGTTTCGTTTTCTACTTTGTAGTAAATTTCTAATCCTTTTCTTTCACTAGAAACGATTTTAGCACTTTTTAATTTTGCTAAATGCTGTGAAATTGTAGACTGTGGCATGTTTAAGCCAGTGTACATTGTAGAAACGTTGCTTGGACCACGCTCGATTAATCCTTTTACGATACATAAACGAACTGGGTGAGCAAGTACTTTCAATAATTCTGCATTGCTTTCATAAAGTTCTATTTCTTTTTGAAAGGTTTCTAACATGTTCTTTTCCACCTCCGTGTGAGCTGTTATACCATACTATACATACCAAAAAATTAAAGAAAAGAAAACAGTTGTTGCAGAAAAAATTTCCTAAAGTAAAGAAATTGTAAGAAAAGAGACCCTGATGTAAATAAAATGGATAAATTAGCACAGTTTTGTAAAATGACGCTTTTGGGCGAAAATTTTGATGCGTTTTAAAAATTGAAAGATATAGATATATTTGTAACACAATTTTATCATGATTTTCTTATTCTTTCAAATGAATATACAAAATTTTTAAAATAATATGACAAAGGAATTATAATGCTATATATAGAATATAAAACAGGTTAAAAGAAGCCCGATGTAATCAGCTTTTTTATGAGGATAATGAGACACTTGAGTGTAGCTGATCAATCTTAGAATGATCAAGTCATTCGTCATTTATGCTAGAGCTCATCTTTTAGCAACTTTAAAAATCTGTGATTCCATATATTCTCATAAAAGTCAATTGTCTCTTTTGCGGACATAAATGGATTGTTTAATGTAGAAGTTATTTTAGGTGCCATAAAGTTTTCGTACCCTAGTCCGTGAGCAAATTTAATCGTAGCATCCATACAGTACTCTGTTTGGGCGCCACAAAATTCAATACGATGTACAGATAATTGATCTAAAATTTCTTTTAAGTTTGTTTTATAAAATGAATTTGCATGTGTTTTTCTCACAAAGAAATCTTGGTCTTGAACATCTAGATCAGTATGAATAGCCCAAAGTTCTTCTTCGGGTACTAAATGATCATCACAATGTTGAACAAAAATGATTGGTTTATTTGATTTTCTGTATGAAGAAATTCTTTTATTTACTTTTGTAAGCAAGTTTTGTAAATCAAATAAATGCTCTCCGCTATAACATACCCCATTTTGTAAATCGATAACGATTAAAATATCAGAACAAGTATCCATTATTTTTACCCCCTTTTATTTCTTAATATATCGATAAAACCATTATTTGTAAATAAGTGATGTGCTTTTATCCCACTATTTGTGGGAGGCGGGCTGCCCGTAAACGCCCGATTGGTGAAGGCTAATAATGAGTGGGAATGAACAAAACCCCCAATGATTAAATTTTTGTACAGAGATAATAAAGTAGTTTCATTTACAATAAAATTCTTTAAAAAACAATAAAGTTGTTTTATTATAATTGGGGTAGAGTCAAGAAAATACACATTTACAACGATAAGTATTTTGATACAAGTCTTATGAGACATTATGAGGTCTAATTGAAAGGTGATTGGATTATGTACCGATAGGTTTTACTCTATTGAGATTGTGAAGTTTCCTACTTAAACTAACGGGGCAGGTTAGTTAGATAAAGGGATATTTGGATTAAGATAGATGTAAGTAGAAAAACTACTAAAGTAATAAAATTTGCTTCAGTAAAATAAGGTATATTATATTTGTTGAATAGATTCTCTGTAAAGACAAGAAAAGTAGGTGAACAAAGTGGGCAAATATCAATTGGATTACAAAAGTCAGGTAGCTGTGGCAAAGTTTCATGAAAAACAGACGCCTGCCAAATTTGATAAAAAGCAGCAACTTGAAAAATTGCGTGCGGAGTATTTGAAAAAGAAGCAAAAACAAACAGATAAATAATATGTTTTGTTTGTCTGATTGTTTTGTATTCGGTGTAAACAAAAGGAAATAGGTAAGTTATTCATCGTTCAAATATATACAGGCTATTTTTTCAAACATCTTTCTTAATGAACTAACGCATGCGTTAGTTCATTAAGAATAAATAAAAAAGTCGATTCCTTGAGAGGGGAATCGGCTTTTTTTAATAAGTGATATTTCCTTAGCGTTGTAAATCCGCATTTTCCTGACGCTACCCCTCATTAGACTAACGAGGAGGATGGTTGAAGAAGACAAAAAATTTGAGTACAAAAAGAAAAAACACTAAAAAGAAGATATGAAAACTTAATCTCATATCTTCTTTTCTCTCTACGCATTTACAGGTTCTTCTACATAAGAGAGGGCATTTTCAAAATCGGATATTAAATCGTTAACATTTTCAAGACCGACTGATAAGCGAAGTAATGAATTAGAGATACCTCTTTCATCACGAGCTTTTTGCGACAGTGCGGCGTGGGACATTTTAGCTGGGTAGGAAAGAATCGATTCGACAGCTCCTAAACTCACTGCAAAAACAGGTAATTTTACTTTTGATAAAAATTGGCGGAGTGCATCTTCTGACTGCAAAGTAAACGATAAGACCGCTCCAGCTGACGTTGCTTGAGATTGTTGAATATTAAATCCAAGATGTGTTTGTAATCCCGGATAATAGACATTTTGTACTTTAGCATGCTCTTGTAAATAGTGTGCAATTTTATTGGCATTTGCAGCTGAGTGCTCAAGACGTACATGTAATGTTTTTAGACCGCGAAGTACGAGAGAACAATCTTGAGGTCCTAAAATAGCGCCAAATGCATTTTGTAAAAATCCAAGCTTTTGAGCGAGTTCGGCATCTTTTACGACCGCTAATCCGGCAGTAACATCACTGTGACCAGCAATAAATTTTGTAGCACTATGAAGAACGACATCGGCGCCAAGATCAAGTGGCTTCTGGAATAATGGTGTCAAAAAAGTATTATCAACAAATGTAAGAGCACCAATAGATTTTGCGAGTTTAGAAACCTCGCGAATATCTGTTACTTTTAAAAGTGGGTTAGATGGTGTTTCTACATAAAAGAGTTTCGTATTCGATTTAATATTTTGCTTTATTTCTTCTAAATTGGTCATATCAACAAATGTATGTGAAACACCGTAACGGGAGAGTACTTCAGTTATAATTCGATAAGTGCCTCCGTATACGTCTTCTGAAATGAGAACGTGATCGCCTTGTGAAAGAAGGAGAAAAGCAGTAGAAATCGCTGCAATGCCTGAGGCAAAGGCGAATCCTTTTGTTCCGCCTTCTAATAAAGCAATGATATCTTCCAGAGCTTCACGAGTTGGATTTCCAGATCGGCTATAGTCGTATTTGCCAAAAGTATCTACATCAAACTGGTGAAATGTTGATGTGTTATAAATGGGAACGTTAACAGCTCCTGTTTGTGCATCGTGTTTATATTGGTTGTGTAGTAAGAGTGTATCTATAGAATAACTCATATTCTCACACCTTCTTTTACAAGTTTAATGGCTTGATTTAAGTCTTGAATTAAATCATTACTGTTTTCAATGCCGACGGAGAATCGAAGAAGACGATTACATACACCGTTCGCCGTTCTGATTTCTTCTGGAATATCAGCATGTGTTTGCGTTGCTGGATAAGTCATTAAACTTTCTACACCACCAAGACTTTCGGCAAATGTGATTAAGGATAAAGATTGTAAGAATGGATTAATCCAAGCTTCATCTTTAAGTCGGAATGAAATCATACCGCCTCTCCCTGGATAAAAGACATCTGTCACACCATCCTCATCATTTAAATAAGCAACAACTGCTTTCGCATTTTCTTCATGTTGTTTCATGCGAAGCGCTAAAGTTTTCATACCACGAATTAATAGCCATGAGTCAAATGGGCTTAAGACAGCACCGGAGGCATTATGATAATGAGCGATTTCCTCACAAAGTTCCTTTCCTTTTGCAACGACAAGTCCGCTTAATACATCATTATGCCCACCTAAATATTTCGTTGCACTATGAAGTACGATGTCAGCACCTTCTGTTAATGGCTGCTGTATATAAGGCGTGTAGAATGTATTGTCTACGATAAGAAGTAGTCTGTGTCTTTTCGCTACAGTTGCGACAGCGGCAATATCAGTAACTTGCATTAATGGATTAGTCGGAGTTTCTATGAAAATAGCCTTCGTTTCAGTTGTGATAGCTTGCTCAATTTGTTTAATAGATTGTGTATTTACGTATCTACATCGAACATTCCACTTTTTTTCGTGTTCGGAAAATAAGCGATACGTTCCCCCGTATAAATCTTCGGATACAATAAGTTCATCTCCAGAACGGAATAATGAAAGGACGAGGAGAACAGCTGCCATACCTGAACTACAGGCATAACCTTGTTGGCCATATTCTAAGTCTGCGATTGCCTGTTCTAAAAGACCACGAGTTGGATTTCCAGTTCGTGAATAGTCAAAGCCGGTAGATTTACCAAGTCCTTCGTGACGATAAGCGGTTGAGAAATAAACGGGTGGATTAACAGTTCCTGTTGTAGTTTCGCTACGATTTCCGATTTGTGCTAGTTTTGTTTCGATAGTTGACATGTAAAAATTCCTCCTTTTTAAATTGAACCAGTAGTTGAATATAAAATAAAAAAAGCCTTCTAAGAAGAAGGCTTTTGGATTGAATAGAGTCTTCTTCTCATCTGTCAAATCTTTCACAATTTGCTGGAATTAGCACCTTATTAACAAATGTTAATGGTTGCTGAGGCGTCATAGGGCCAGTCCCTCTACCTCTCTAGATAAGAATGTTCGTATGAAATTTTTATTATGTTTTTAACTTTACAACAAAAGTTAATTGAATTGCAACTTTATTTTAAATAATTTTTATTTTTCCGCAAGTGTCATTGACTTTTATATTTGTGCATGCTAAATTTATAAAAAATTAACAAACATTGTTAAAAGGGGAACGCATTTCCTTTTAGCTACATAAATAAAATAATAAAGACAACTCTTATTGAGAGCGGTGGAGGGAAAGGCCCTGTGAAACCCGGCAACCTTCAAACGAAATGTTTGAAACGGTGCTAATACCTGCAAAACGAATGTTTTGCATAATAAGAGGCGGAACAATTATGTCCCCCTCTTCAAAGTGAAGAGGGGGTTTTTATATTGATAGAAATGAGGGAGATTCGTGAAATTACTAGATTTATTATCAAAAGGAATTGTAATAGGTGATGGTGCGGTTGGAACGTTATTACATTCACATGGTTTGCAAAGTAGTTTTGAAGAATTGAATGTATCTGATCCAGACCTAATTATATCGATTCATAAACAATATGTAGCTGCTGGTGCAGATGTGATTCAAACAAATACGTATGGAGCAAATGAGGCGAAATTACGTATGTATGGCTTAGAAAATCAAGTTGTTCAAATTAATAAAGCGGCAGTGAAGCTTGCGAAAGCATCTGTTACAAACAGAAATGCAATTTTAGGAACAATCGGTGGTATGAAACATATCGGAGCTGTCACAACGACTGATATGGAGCGAGAATTTATGCTACTTGAACAGGCAGGTGCTTTACTAGAAGAACAGGTTGATGGATTACTATTAGAAACTTTTTACGATGAATTTGAATTACTTCATGCCGTTAAAGTATTGCGTAAGCAAACGAATATTCCGATTGTTGCTCAAGTAGCGTTACATGAAGCAGGTACGACTCAAAATGGAAATGATGTCAATGAAATATTAAAGCAGCTTATAGATTACGGTGCAAATGTTGTTGGATTGAACTGTCAACTAGGGCCACTTCATATGACGGAAGCTTTCAAAATGATATCGATTCCGCAGAATGGCTATTTATCAGCATACCCAAATGCAGGTCTCCCAAATTATGTGGAGGGGCGTTACGTATATGAGGGAAGCCCAGCTTATTTCGAAGCGATGACACCAAAATTTATTGAGCAAGGTATTCGGTTATTGGGGGGGTGTTGTGGTACGACTCCAGAACATATTCAAAGTATGAAGCGCGCTGTTGCGAATGTTACACCTGTAATAGAAAAAGACACGATTCAAAGACCGAAAGTAGTTCATACACACGAGAAGCGTTCGAAGGCACAGGTTACTCTTGCGGAAAAGGCAAAAAAACAAACGACAGTTGTAGTGGAATTAGATCCGCCGAAAACGTTAGATACACAGCGGTTTTTTGAAGGAGCAAGAGCGTTAAAAAGAGCGGGAGCAGACGCTATTACTCTAGCAGATAATTCATTAGCATCGCCTCGTGTTTCGAATATGGCAATGGGCGCACTATTAACGAAGCACGATATTCCAGTATTGACACATTTAACGTGTAGAGACCATAACGTCATTGGACTACAATCTCATTTACTAGGTTTATCAGCGCTAGGTATGGAGGAAGTATTAGCTTTAACTGGTGATCCAGCGCGCGTTGGTGATTTTCCGGGAGCAACTTCTGTATATGATCTGTCCTCTATAGAGTTAATTAAAATGATTAAAGAAATGAACGATGGACGTTCCATTTTAGGGAAATCCATTGGACCGGCAACAAGGTTTTCAGTCGGAGGTGCTTTTAATCCTCACGTAAGGCATTTAAAAGCAGCGGTAAAGCGAATGGAACGAAAAATAGATGCTGGGGCTGAATATTTCTTAACACAGCCGATATATGATGTTGCTTTAATAGAAGAAGTATATGAAGCAACAAAACATTTGGAACAACCTATTTTTATTGGAATTATGCCATTAGTAAGTAAGCGGAATGCAGACTTTCTCCATTTTGAGGTGCCGGGTATTACTCTTCCTGAAGAAATAAGAGAGAGAATGGATGGACACGAAACGAAAGAGGCAGCTATCGAGGAAGGGATTCGTATTTCACAAGAGTTGATCGATGCAGCGATGAAATATTTTAACGGTATCTATTTAATTACACCATTTCTAAAATATGAAATTACAGAACATCTTGTTAAATATGTGAGAGAAAAGCAAGAAGTGAAAGAAGGTATTAATTGATGAAGTGTATAGAAGAAAAATTACAAAATAACATTTTAATATTAGACGGTGCAATGGGGACAATGATACAACAAGAGGACTTAACTGCGGAAGATTTCGGAGGAGAAGAGTACGAGGGCTGTAATGAATATTTAGTAGAAACAAGGCCGGATGTTATTTTAAAGATTCATAAAGCTTATATTGAAGCTGGAGCTGACATTATTGAAACAAATACATTTGGGGCGACAAATATCGTATTAAGTGATTATGAGCTGTCTCATTTAGATGAAGAACTAAATGAAAAGGCAGCACGATTAGCGAAACGAGCTGTTAAAGAAAGCGGGAATGAAGTATATGTTGCAGGTGCGATGGGACCGACAACGAAAGCAATTAGTGTTACAGGAGGAGTTACATTTGAAGAACTAATAGAAGCTTATACTAGGCAGGCGAGGGGATTATTAAATGGCGAAGTTGATGTGTTACTCGTTGAGACGAGTCAAGATATGCGTAATGTGAAAGCTGCTTATATTGGAATTCAAGCTGCTTTTGAAGAACTAAATAAAATTGTTCCTATTATGATCTCTGGGACGATTGAGCCGATGGGGACGATTCTGGCTGGGCAAACAATTGAGGCTTTTTACTTATCCGTAGAACATATGAAGCCATTATCTGTTGGATTAAACTGTGCGACTGGTCCGGAGTTTATGAGAGACCATATTCGTTCTTTATCTGATTTATCGGAGTGTTACATTTCTTGTTATCCAAATGCAGGTCTTCCTGATGAAGATGGACATTATCATGAATCTCCATCTTCTCTCGCTGAAAAAGTGAAGCGATTTGCTGAAGAAGGATGGATTAATATTATTGGTGGTTGTTGCGGCACAACACCAGAACATATAAAAGCAATGAAAGAAGCGCTAGCATCTCTTACACCGCGTGAGCAAAATGAACGAGCCGGACATGGAATTAGTGGATTAGAGGCGCTGCAATATGATGAGTCTATGAGACCGTTATTTGTGGGTGAAAGAACGAATGTTATAGGGTCACGTAAATTTAAACGATTAGTGGCAGAAGGTAAATTTGAAGAGGCTGCTGAAGTGGCAAGAGCACAAGTGAAGAAAAATGCTCATATTATTGATATTTGTATGGCAGACCCTGACCGTGATGAAATAGAAGATATGGAAAAATTCTTATCAGAAGTTACAAAAGTGTTAAAAGTACCGATTATGATTGATTCAACAGATGAAAATGTAATGGCGAGAGCACTTACTTATATTCAAGGGAAAGCTGTTATTAACTCTATTAACTTAGAAGATGGAGAAGAGCGTTTTGAAAAGGTAACGCCACTGCTTCGCAAGTATGGTGCCGCAATTGTAGTTGGGACAATTGACGAAGATGGTATGGCAGTAAGTGCTGAAAGAAAACTAGAAATTGCGAAAAGAAGTTATGAATTATTGACGACGAAATATGGTATACGCCCGTCAGATATTATTTTTGATGCACTTGTATTTCCAGTAGGGACAGGTGATGAAGAATACATCGGTTCAGCGGCAGCGACGATAGAAGGAATTCGACTTATTAAAGAAGCGTTACCAGAATGTTTAACGATTTTAGGTGTGAGTAATATATCATTTGGTTTACCACCAGCTGGACGTGAAGTGTTAAATTCTGTCTTTTTATATCATGCAACGAAAGCAGGATTAGATTATGCGATTGTTAATACTGAGAAATTAGAGCGCTATGCGTTAATTCCAGAGGAAGAAAAACGTCTTGCAGATGCATTATTATTTGAAACGACGAAAGAGACGTTAGAAGAATTTACGAATTTTTATCGTGTTGCTAAAAAGAAAGAGGTTGTTGTTCAAGAAACATTAACGCTTGATGAGCGACTAGCCAACTATATTGTAGAAGGTACAAAGCAAGGATTACATGAAGATTTAAGTCTCGCGCTGACAGAGGGAAGAAAACCTTTGGATATTATTAATGGTCCACTTATGACAGGAATGGATGAGGTTGGACGATTATTTAATAATAATGAACTTATAGTTGCTGAAGTATTGCAAAGTGCTGAAAGTATGAAAGCTGCTGTAAGTTATTTGGAGCCGCATATGGAATCTAGCGATAGTGCGAAAAAAGGAAAAGTATTATTAGCGACCGTTAAAGGGGACGTACATGATATTGGGAAAAATCTTGTTGAAATTATTTTATCAAATAACGGATATGAGATTATTAATTTAGGAATTAATGTTCGTTCGGATCGAATCGTTCAAGAAGTGCAAGAAAAAAAACCTGATATTATAGGTCTTTCTGGCTTGCTAGTAAAATCAGCACAACAAATGGTAACAACTGCTGAGGATTTAAAAGCGGCGAATATTGATATTCCAATTGTTGTTGGTGGTGCAGCGTTAACGAGAAAGTTTACAGATAATCGTATTTCTCCATCGTATAAGGGGCTCGTATGTTATGCGAGCGATGCGATGACAGGTCTTGATATTATTAATAAGCTTCAAAAAGAAGAAGAGCGTGAGAAGATGAAACAGGATAAAAAAGAACGTCATCTTCATATCGTAAAAAAAGAAGAGAAGAAAGTGGAAATTCCAGCAGTAATTGAGCCATTACCAAAATCAGAGGTTATGGTGCCTGATTCAACAAAACGAATTGTATTACGAGATGTTCCTGTCTCACATCTTGCCCCATTTTTAAATAGACAAATGTTACTTGGACATCACCTTGGATTAAAAGGAAATGTGAAGAAGCTTTTGAAAGAGGGGGATAAAAGAGCGCACGAATTAAATGATTTAATAGACGAATTATTGGTGGAAGGACAATCTTGGTTAAAACCGAAAGCAGTGTATCAATTTTTCCCAGCGCAAAGCGATGGACAAAACATCGTAATATATGATCCAGAAGATCATACGCGCGTAATAGAGCGTTTCACATTTCCTAGACAAGGAAAAGCACCATACCGTACTTTAGGTGATTATTTGCGCCCTATTGGAGATGAGATGGACTATGTCGCTTTCTTATCTGTTACTGTTGGGGAAGGAGTTCGGGATATTGCTGAGGAGTGGAAGGCGAAGGGAGATTATTTACGCAGTCATGCAATTCAATCGTTAGCGCTTGAATTAGCAGAGGGGCTTGCTGAAAAAACACATATGCTCATTCGTGACCGCTGGGGCATTCCAGATTCACCTGAACTGACGATGGAAGAGCGTTTCCGTACGAAATATAGAGGAATACGTGTGTCATTTGGTTATCCAGCATGCCCAGAACTTGCGGATCAAGAAAAATTGTTCCGTCTAATTCATCCAGAGGAAATAGGTATTTCATTAACGGAAGGATTCATGATGGAACCAGAAGCATCAGTAACGGCTATGGTATTTTCTCACCCTGAGGCAAGGTATTTTAGTGTACTATAGTGTAGAAGGGGGAGACGTATGAAGAAAATAGTCTTTACAGGTGGCGGTTCGGCAGGGCATGTAACACCTAATTTAGCCATCATTCCATATTTACAAGAACAGCATTGGGATATCTCTTATATTGGTTCTCATCAAGGGATTGAGAAAGCGATTATAGAAAAAGAGGGCATTCCGTACTATAGTATTGCGAGTGGAAAGCTACGTCGTTATTTTGATTTGAAAAATATAAAAGATCCTTTTCTTGTAATGAAGGGGGTTATGGATGCGTATGTAAGGATTCGAAAACTAAAACCGGATGTAATTTTTTCAAAAGGTGGTTTCGTATCTGTACCAGTCGTAATTGGAGGATGGTTAAATAGAGTCCCAGTTTTATTGCATGAATCCGATATGACACCAGGACTAGCAAACAAAATTGCGCTCCGTTTTGCTTCGAAAATATTTGTTACATTTGAGGAAGCAGCGAAACATTTACCGAAAGAAAAAGTAATATATACGGGAGCTCCTGTACGTGAAGAAGTGCTAAAGGGAAATCGTGAAAAAGGTTTAGCGTTTGTAAGTTTTTCACGTAAAAAGCCGGTTATTACAATTATGGGTGGAAGTTTGGGTGCGAAGAAAATCAATGAAACAGTTCGAGAAGCGTTACCAAAACTTCTTAAAAAGTATCAAATTGTTCACCTTTGCGGAAAAGGTAATCTTGATGAAAGCTTACAAAATAAAGAAGGATATAAACAATTTGAATATATCCATGAGGAGTTACCAGACATATTAGCGGCAACAGATTTTGTTATTTCACGTGCGGGATCCAATGCAATCTTTGAGTTTTTAACATTAGAAAAGCCAATGGTTTTAATTCCCTTATCAAAATTTGCTAGTCGTGGAGATCAAATTTTAAATGCAGAATCCTTCGAAAAACAAGGGTATGCCTCAGTATTGTACGAAGAAGATGTTACTATGAATTCTCTTATAAAGCATGTCGAAGAGTTAGATCAAAATAATGAGGTGTATAAAAGGGCATTAAAGAAATACAATGGAGAAGAAGCGATTAAAACTATTATTAAACATATTTCAGAGGCATGATTATACAATCATGTCTTTTTTAATAGGATGAAAGATTCCAAGAATTGATATTTTTATGTTACAATAACAAATGGTTAGTAGGGAAATTCCAATTGATTAAGCGTGAAAATACGAATGGATTAGGAGTGACTGTGTTGGAGCTAAGTCTCTATGAAAATACTGCACTTATTATATGCTTTGTGTTGTACGTTGGTAGTGTGATTGTTTATATTTCAAGGAAATTTTCGCAAGAACGAGAGCTTGAAAAATCAGAAATAACAGCAGAACTAGAAATGTTAGCTGATGAAAGTTATAAAAAACAAAAAATAAAAGAAGACCATGAAGCAACCCATCATTTAAACGCAAATAAGTTCTAAAGATGGGGATTTTTTTTGATGTCGTTCTTTATTATATCTATAGCAAGTAACGCTAAAAGGAGTTTCCCCATACATATTTAAAGGATGAACATAAATGAAATTTTATATAGCATCGGGATTTCAAAATAAACACATTGTTCGTTTTGTATCAGGCCAGTTAAAAGAAGCAGGATGGCACCATACATATGATTGGACAAAAAACGAAAGAGCAGTTAATCAAGAACAATTAAGAGAAATTGGTGAGGCGGAAAAGAATGCTATAAAGGAAGCTGATGTCTTTTTACTTATATTAGATGGTGGAAATGGAAGTCATACAGAGTTTGGAATGGCCATTGCACTAGAGAAAAAAATATATATGTATCATGAAGGAAATTCGCTGCAAACAACATTTTACCATTTGCCAGAAGTACATATTTTTGAAGGGGATGCAAAAGAGTTTGTAGCTCACGTTATGAATAATGTGGATGTTTAAAAGGTTATAAAGATAATCTTTTGGGTACAGTGATGATAAGGAAAGTATATAAAGGAGCTATATAATATGAAATTAGAAAATGGTTGGGAAACAAGTTTTTTAGAAGTGGTACAAAAGAGTGAATTTAAGAAAGATGCGCTTCTTAGTCAATTGCTTTTTGCAGATAGTGAAGAAGTAGAAGAGCTTACTGATGATTACGGATATGAAGAGATTATTGAACGCGAACATGATGATGAATTAGCAGAAGTTTTAGGCGAAGAACTATTCAGTGAGATGGAGCGATACGTATTCTTATCTTCACAACCAGAAGAGAAACTGATTTCATTCGTAAATGGATTAGGTTTTCATGTGTTAGATTGGATCGTGCTTCTTGAAACAGAATTTGGTGTTGATAGTGCAAACTTTACATCAGATGCTGTGAAGATGTTAGAAAAGCGTTTCAGACAGTTTCCATACATAGAGGATAAGACGATTTTTGATATGACGTTTGGAGAAGCGATGGATGTATTAGAATCCATTACAGGATTACAACTGAAGGAAAAGATGAACGTATAATGAAAAAAGAACGTGAGGATATCACGTTCTTTTTTTTACATAATAATAATTTTATCATCTAGTTTTGTCTGCCCAGTAAGAAGTGCGTTTAAATATTCCACTTTTCTTATACAAGCTTGTATATGTCTTTCAACCTCTTGTAACTCTGCTTGATGATGTGTTTCAATTGGATGAATTTGTACGTTAAATTTTTCAAATTGACTACTATATGTTATTTCTGCATAGCCGCTCATAATATCCGTTTCGTTATAAAATAAAAATTGTTTCGTTTTGTCACAGAATGATACATCCTGAAAGCCATATACTTTTAATGCGTCAATTACTTTTTTTATTATTTTTGTATTCATTTTTTAACCCTCTTTACGAAGTTCTACTTTTATATTATAACATAAAAAATTACATAGAAAGCGCTTCCAAGTGTATTTTATTATAAACTTTACGTTTCAATCATAAAAATGAAACAAAGAAAAAATAATTGTAAAGAAGGAAGGACTCTTTTATTGTTTCGTCATATATATAGAGAAATAGTGCAATGAAAGGAAATTTTCCGAGGTGGAGATTGTATTTCCAATTTGAGCGCAGTAAAAGAGGTGAGAATCTTGAACTTTGATATTGTAGGGCAAAAAGCATATATAAAAGATGGACCGCATCGGAACCGAATTGGAATTGTAAAGAAAAACGAAGAACAATTAAAACCACACTTCGCTATTATAATTGGAGAACAAAGTATTGATGTCGAGCTAAAGGATATCGTGTTAGTTGGAGTGGACGTAGGACAATTTCATAAATGGTGCGAGCAGAATGGTTATTTGTGAAAAGGACGGGCTGTGAGATAATGAAATATATTTGAGAAAAGAGAATATGTTATTGTATTCTCTTTTTCTATGTGTAAGGAGACGGAAATGAAGTATAAAGAACGAGATTTTACATTGGAATTGAAGGAGAAAATTCAATGTATGGAAAAGGAGATAGAGCGAATATCACTTAAACTTTTTAGAGAGTATGCGCATTTATATATTGAGAAAAGTATGGAATTTGACATTGGATTCGAAAGAGAAAAAGAGGATCCCTTTGAAACGGGGTATTATTCATCAGTTTCTATGGCGATAGTAGATGAAGAAGGTGAGATGATTGACTTTTATATCATTCCAATTTGGAAATGTGAAAATATCCTTTTAGGAATGCTAACTCAATCAAGAATTTGGGGGAGTAAGAAAGTAGGAAAACTTGTTGATTATTCTTATTATGAGATTGAGGAGGAGTTAAAAGAGCAACTAGAAGAATGCTTGGAGTGATACTTTTCAAGATGGGATGTAAAAAAAGACGCTAACAGTTTTATGTTAGCGTCTTTTTCTTATTATGAAGCAATTTCACCAGTTTTTGTATCATCTTGATTGTACGTATCTTGATCTAATTCACCAAGCCATTTACTAGAAATAAGACCTGCTGTCATAGAACCACTTACGTTAAGAGCTGTACGGCCCATATCGATTAATGGTTCAACCGAGATAACAAGAGCGACAATGCCAATTGGTAAGTTCATTGTAGATAGTACGATTAACGCTGCGAATGTTGCACCGCCACCAACACCGGCAACACCGAATGAGCTAATAGCAACGACAGCGATTAAAGTTAAAATAAATTGTGGTTGTAACGGATCAATTCCTACAGTTGGAGCGACCATCATTGCAAGCATTGCTGGATAAATACCTGCGCAACCGTTTTGACCGATAGATACTCCGAATGAAGCTGCGAAGTTTGCAATCCCTTCGGAAATACCAAGCTTTTCTTTTTGCGCTTCAATATTTAATGGCATTGCACCAGCACTAGAGCGAGATGTGAATGCAAATGTTAATACAGGGAATACCTTTTTCAAATATTGAATTGGATTTAAACCAGATAGAGCAATTAATAATAAGTGAATAACGAACATTACGATAAGTGCTACGTAAGACGCTAACACGAAGTTACCAAGTTTTAAAATAGCATTTATATCGCTACCAGCAACTGTTTTTGCCATAAGAGCTAATACGCCGTATGGAGTAAGGCGTAAAATTAATGTTACCATACGCATTACGATTGCATATACAGCATCAAGCATCTTCTTAAATAACTCTGCTTGTTCTGGATATTTTCGTTTTACACCTATAAAGGCAATGCCGATAAAGGCTGCAAATATTACGACAGAAATTGTTGATGTTGGACGAGCACCTGTTAAATCAAGAAATGGATTTGTAGGTAATAGCTCTAATAATTTGTCTGGAATTGTTGTCTTTTCAATAGAAGTAAATCTTTCTTCAACTAGTTTCAGACGAGCAGATTCTGCATCACCTTGTTGTAGGCCTGTTGCTGATACATCAAATCCTGCACTTGCAGCGATTCCGACAGCTGCAGCAATTCCTGTAGTAAGAATTAAAATTCCGATAATAAGGCCACTGATTTTACCAAGATTTTTCGTTAATTGTAATTTTGTAAAGGCTGAAATAATAGATACTAAAATAAGTGGCATAACGATCATTTGAAGCAATTTCACATAACCGTTACCGATTAAGCCAAACCAAGTATTTGATTCAATAATTACTTTAGAAGTAGGCTCATAAATAAATTGTAATATAAGACCAAATAAAATTCCGACTCCTAAAGCAGTAAATACACGTTTATTAAAAGATACATGCTTACGTTGCATATAATATAATACGCCGACTAAAATGAGCATGACTGCAACGTTAATTCCGACAAGCAGTGTATTCATGTTGATTCCCCCTAATTCCAATCTGTTATATAGAATATAAGGTAATAAAACCTATAAGTCAACTAGGAAATTCCGCGATTAAAAAAAAGATGGCAAATTGCCATCTTTTAATGTCCAGCCCCAGGGACAAGTAAAAACGTCGTGTAGTATGTAAATCCTATGAAGAAAACAGTTAAGTAGGCCCCAAATACGTATATATACATACGCTCTGTTAATTTTAAATAACTTAAAAGTACGAAGAAACCTGTTTGTCCTAAAAATAGTAGTGCAGCCTGTTGCATATCCCCTACGTAAAACATAACCGAGAAAATTCCAGTCCAAAAGCCGAGAACGCGAAACATGCGCTCCATGCCATCTCCCTCCTTTTCTAGAAAAAGTAAACCTCTCCTCATTATAGTTTATTTTTCTTACTATTGTAAATATTCGTTCATATAAAAAGAAGCCAATTATAATTGGCTTCTTTTTATATGAGAAATTAAATTGTTAATTTATAATTACAAGATTTACATCCATCTAGTAGACTATCATTTCGTGTTAATTCCATGTTAGGGAATAGGATTTCAAAAATCCCTTTCATCATATCCCCATGCATATTACAAATTTCAGTTGGGTGATGAACAGCAACTTCTTTAAATGGACAATTGTGTACATCATAGAAAATTTTTGTTCCATCTGCACTTAATTCAAATGCAGGTGATAAACCAGCTGTTGAGAAAGCTTCTTTTGCAATTTGAACTTTTTGTTCTACTGTTAAGTCTTCTTCACTCACATTTAAGCGGTGCATATGTTGTTGCATTAATTCTGCTCCGAATTGTTTTCCTGTTTCGTATAGCGCTTTTTCACCAGCAGCTCCAAGGCTAAGGAGAGAATTGAACGCTATTTTTGCTAATAATTGATAATCACGGAATGGAAATTGCAATTGGATAACATCATCAGATAATACATATAATCTGCTTGGCCTTCCACCCTTTCCAGTTTTCTTTGTTTCAGATTTAAGCATATGAACATCTTCTAATTTAGATAAATGTAAGCGTGCTACGTTTGGATGAATGTCAAACTCATCTGCAATTTCTTGTACAGTTACGTAACTATGTTTTTGAGAAATATATTTATAAATGTAATAACGAGTTGGGTCAGATAATACACCTGTAATTTTTAAAGCTTGTTCCATTAGGATCTCCACCTTTATCACTTTATCCAAGATAATAACATTATAATACAGATAAACTTCCATATAGGTAATTTCAGACAATAATTCGGAAATTGTTCATAATTTCACAAACATAATTTTCCTTTTTATTCAGGTGAAAATACAAAAGTCCCAATTTTTATTGTGCATTTTTTTATGCTATATACATAGTGAGGAGGGAAAATGATGAATGGAATTGAAATTTTTGCGAATACAATTTTGAAAGAAGCGTGTAGGGTACAAGCATCGGACTTACATATTGTGCCCCGGCAGAAGGATGTAGCGGTTCAGCTACGTATAGGAAAAGATTTAATTACGAAACAATGTATTGAAAAGGAGTTTGGAGAAAAACTTGTTTCGCACTTTAAATTTTTGGCATCCATGGATATAGGAGAGAGGCGGAAGCCACAAAATGGTTCATTGTATTTACAAATTGATGGACAAGAAGTGTATTTACGCCTTTCAACACTTCCGACTGTATATCGAGAAAGTCTCGTGATTCGCCTTCATTTACAAGCATCTGTGCAGCCGTTATCTCATCTTTCGTTATTTCCAAGTACGGCGGAAAAACTCCTCTCTTTTTTACGTTATTCACATGGTCTACTCGTATTTACTGGACCGACTGGTTCTGGGAAGACAACGACAATGTATGCATTATTAGAGGTAATTAGAAAAAGGAAAACACGTCGAATTGTAACACTTGAAGACCCAGTTGAAAAAAGAAAAGACGATTTATTACAAATTCAAATAAATGAAAAAGCAGGTATCACATATGAGGCTGGACTAAAGGCTATTTTACGCCATGATCCAGATATTATATTAGTTGGTGAAATCCGAGATGAAGAAACAGCAAAAATAGCTGTAAGAGCAAGTTTAACTGGACATTTAGTAATGACGACCCTGCATACGAATGATGCGAAAGGAGCGATACTCAGATTTATGGATTATGGCATAACGAGGCAAGAAATTGAACAATCTTTATTGGCTGTAGCTGCACAGCGACTTGTTGAATTAAAGTGTCCATTTTGCAGAGGAAAGTGCTCAATTTTATGTAAATCAATGCGACAAGTAAGACAAGCAAGCGTTTACGAGTTGTTAGATGGATATGATTTGCAACAAGCGATTAAAGAAGCGAACGGAGAATGTGTTACGTACAAACATGAAACATTAGAATCTTCGATACGAAAAGGGTATGCTTTAGGATTTTTAGAAGAAGATGTTTATGTTTAAGAAAACATGGAGTTTAAGTGAGCAATTAGTATTGTTGAAACGATTAGGAGAATTATTAGAAAAAGGATACTCCCTTTTGCAGGCACTAGAATTTTTACGGTTTCAATTACCCATAGAAAAGAAAGTACAATTACAGCATATGATTGAGGGATTAAAAGAGGGGAGAAGTCTACACGATTCATTTCATCAATTAATGTTTCATCAGGAGATGTTAAGTTATTTATTTTATGCTGAGAAACATGGTGATATTTCTTTTGCATTGCAACAAGGGAGCGCACTTCTTTATAAGAAGGATAAGTATAGGAAAGATATGATGAAAATAATGCAGTATCCTATGCTATTAGCATTCTTTTTAATGATTATGCTTGCTGTTTTCAATCTCATCTTATTACCGCAGGTTGAAATGGTGTATAGTTCATTTGGTTCTACAGTGCCGCTATTTACAGAACAAATTTTAAGTGCAATTAAACGAATACCTTACATTATTTTTAGCGGTATTCTTATCTTTATTATTGGATGTAGCGTATATTTGTTTTATTTTCGGAAACTCCCACATATTGAACAGGTAAAAATCATGCTTCGTATTCCTCTCATAAAAGTATTTCTTATTTTAAAGCATTCGCATTATTTCTCCACTCAATTGAGTGGTTTATTGTACGGCGGACTATCGGTGCTCGAAGCACTCACAATAATGATGGAGCAAAAATATAATCGATTTTTTCAGTATGAAGCGGCCCGAATTGAACGGCAATTAATTGCAGGAGAATCGTTACAATCTATCATTGCTAAAAGTGGTTATTATGAAAAAGAACTTTCTTATATTATTAGGCATGGACAAGCAAACGGTAATTTGGCAGTTGAATTAGAGGACTATAGCGATCTTGTTATAGAAAAGATGGAACAAAAAATGAAACGTATGTTAGTTATCATTCAACCGATTTTATTTACATGCATTGGAGGAATAGTTGTTCTTATGTATTTAGCGATGATTATGCCGATGTTTCAAATGATGAATTCCATTTAGGAGGCATTTACATGCAGAATGAGGAAGGATTTACTCTGTTAGAGATGTTATTAGTTATGGTTGTTATAACTGTATTATTACTATTAATTATTCCGAATGTAGTGAAGCAGCGCTCATCAGTTCAAGGAAAAGGATGCGCAGCCTATGTGAAATCTATAGAAGCGCAAATACAGGTATATCAATTACAGCATAATAAAATTCCTTCGTTAAAAGAGCTAAGTGACGAAAAATATATTACAACTCATAAGTGTCCGAATGGTGAATCTATTCATATTTCAGATGATGGCACAGTATCAATCGGGACATTGTGAAACAAAAAGGATTTACTCTTTTAGAAATGTTGCTCGTTTTATTTGTAATTTCTGTCTTAAGTATGATTACGTATTTTAATGTTCATTCATTATATAAAAAACAAAAAGTCGAACAATTTTTGAGCCAATTTTCAAATGATATTTTGTATATGCAACAATTAGCGATAAATCGTCAGAATTACTATACGCTACGGTGGTATAAAGAGAAAAACACGTATTACATTGAGGAGTCGGGTACGAATCATTTTATTGTGTCGAGAGACTATGGTAACGATATACAAATTGATTTGCATACATTTCCAAATCCGATGACATATAATCCGAGCGGAAATATTAATAGAGGTGGTACAATTTTACTTTCGTATCGAAGTTATAAATATGAGATTGTATTTCAGCTCGGAAGAGGGAGATTTACGTATCGTGAAATATCAAAAAGGATCCATAATGGCTGAAATGCTTGTATCGTTAAGCATACTAATGATGGCGGTATCGGTAGTACTGCCGCAAACAGTATTGGTCATGCAAGAAAGAAAAAATATACAACTCCGCTATAAGGCATTCGTATTATTAAAAAAAGAAGCAGCTTTATATATGTATGAGAATGAGGAAATGCGAGTAAAAGAAAAAATTATAAACGAACTTGTATATTACACATATTGGGGAGGAAGTGAAGTGTGTACTATGTGGAAAGATGTGAAGGGAAGAATGATGGAACAATGTTTTTATGTGGGAGGAAAAATAAATTAGAAGTTGGATTTACATTAATAGAAATGATCGTATGTTTGTTTCTAGTATCACTGTTCTTTTTACTTTTACCGAGTCTTCATTTTATCGGAATGGAGAATAAACACTCAAAAGGATTAAATGAGTGGGAGTGGGATGTGTTTTTAGGCCAAGTACAACTGGAGTTTCGTGAGGTATCGTTTGGGGAACATATAATGGCCCTTGAAAATAAAGGTAGTATTTTACGCTTCCGTTTGCGTAATGGGGATGAAGTGATATATGAAAAAGTGAATAATCATCTTATAAGAAAAGTGAATATGCGTGGAAGGGAAGTTATATTACAAAAGGTTGGCAATGTTTCGTACAAACTAACACCTCATGTGCTCTTTATAAATATGAAAGATACTAGTGGGAAAATACATGAAGGTGTAGTTGTAAGATATAGCGAAATGGAAATAAAGGAATGAAAAAACAAGATGGATTTACAATGCCAGCAACAATCATTTTTTTAATTTTATTAACCTCTTTTTTTGTATACGAAACGAATATGTTGCTTTCTGATAAAAAATTTTATACTGAAATAGAGCAAAAATTTTTAGTGGAAGAGTTGATTAATCGAGCTATTGCAGATATAAAAGTAGACTTACAGAAAACAGAAAGAGATGGTACCTTTTTCTTTCCATATACAAAGGGAAAAGTGAGTGGAAAGTACGAATTTGAAAATGATATGATTCTCGTTTCTTTGCAGTGCGAGACAAAACAAAGAATTTTCTATACGGTGAGCTTTCGGTATAGAAAAAATGATGAGAAAATATTTGATTGGATAGAAGGATGACAGGTAAAGTATGCGGAGTAAAACCATGAATTTCCATTGTGAAGAGCTTCAATTTCTTTTGGGAAATGGATAAATATAACGATCAAAAGTTTAAATTTTCTCAAAAAAGAGAAAGGTAGAAAGAATATGATATATTCATGCTATCCAATCATTTTTTTTAGGGAGAATAGGGAAATGACAAATAACAATCAAATAGGTGAAAATAAAGAACAAACTATTTTTGATCATAAAGGAAATACGATTATGACAGAAGATAGGGAAATACAAATTATTTCGAAATTCGAAGAACCTCTTATCGTCGTATTAGGAAATGTAATAAGTGACGAAGAATGCGACGAATTAATTGAAATGTCTAAAAATAAAATAAAACGTTCTACAATTGGTTCAGCACGTGATGTAAATGATATCCGAACAAGTAGTGGCGCATTTTTGGAAGAGAATGAACTTACTTCGAAGATTGAAAAACGTATTTCATCTATCATGAATGTTCCGGTGACGCATGGAGAAGGATTGCACATTTTAAATTATGAAGTGGATCAACAATATAAAGCGCACTATGATTATTTTGCGGAACATAGTAGATCAGCTGCTAATAATCGTATTAGCACGCTTGTAATGTACTTAAATGATGTAGAAGAAGGCGGAGAAACGTTCTTCCCGAAATTAAATCTTTCTGTACACCCTAGAAAGGGAATGGCAGTATACTTTGAGTATTTTTATCAAGATCAATCACTAAATGAGCTTACGTTACACGGAGGGGCACCTGTAACGAAAGGCGAGAAATGGATTGCAACGCAGTGGGTGAGAAGAGGTACTTATAGGTAAAAGCGAGTATGTTACGTTTTGTTCTTCTTAGTATAAGAAGAACAAAACGTTTTTTTATTAAACAAAGTAGCATCTTTCGTTATAATAACAATTAATACATGACGATTGAGAGGACAGAAAATGAAATCTATATACATAACCGGCTATATGGGAGCTGGGAAAACAACAATTGGAAAAGCGTTAGGTAAAGAACTGCAAATGGATGTTGTAGATACAGATCAAAAAATCGAAGAGAAGCAAGAGAAGGCAATTCGAAATATTTTTGCAGAAGAAGGCGAAATAACTTTTCGAGAATATGAAAGTGAGATGTTACGTTCACTACCAGTTCATAATGCAATCATTACAACTGGTGGAGGGATTATTGAGCGAGTGGAAAATCGAAAGTGGATGAAAGAGAACGGGACTGTCGTGTATTTATATTGTGATCCGCATGTAATTGCAGAAAGGCTTCGTGAAGATACGACACGTCCACTATTTCAGAAGAAAGATATAGAGGCATTTGTAACGAAATTCGAATCGCGCCGAGCGTATTATGAAGAGGCACATATTCATATCGACACGACAAATAAGTCAGTAAAGCAAATTATGAATGAATTAAAGGAAAAGATTAATGAATAAAAAAGTGGACATACTAATCAAGTAGAGGTGATGATAATATGTCTACTAATGATTATGTTCGCTTTGTGACGCAGCAGTTTGTGTCATATATGGATGCACCAAAAGAAGATCGTAAACAAAAGAAAGAACAACGCCGCTCTGAAAAAGAGCCATTTTTAAATAAATGGTTTGGTGTTATGCCGCTTAGTGCAGCTTTATTTTATCGAAACGTAAAAAATAAAAGGAAAAAATCAAGTTAATTATTTTCTACGAGTTTTTACGGTGAAAATACATTGGATCCTTTTGTGATAAGTATATGGGATGAAAAATTCCTAGTGCAATAAGGAAAGCTACTGAAAAAATTCCTCGGGATATTATTTTTAGCGGCTTTTCTATTTGCTATAGAAGGTTTTTTATATGGGAAAATATTATCTATGCCAATGAAATTAAACAAGATTAATGGCTATATGAAAAGTTATGTATTTATTTAATCTGTATCCTTTGTAAAGGACAATAAAAAAAGTTAGGCGGCAGTAAGAAGATGGTTTCTGTATCCAACAGGAATCATCTTCTTTAAATTTCACTGATATCTATGCTGGTTATAGTATTTCATATAATCTTTAAATTCTTAAGACGAATTAAGAATAGTATAATATCCGCTATCATATACTAATAAAATGTTTTCATTCGATAGTTACGTAACGAATCTCGTATTAGGTATGGTGACCCCTACTAGACAATATCGCATACATGCCATTTGAGAGAGTGGGTCTGGAAACTTGGGCTCTCGAACGGGAGAACTTTCTAGGGGCATTGGATGAGTTCGGGATATGTTCGTTTCCAACAATCCAGTTCAAATATAGCTTTCTACGAAACTATTTATTCGTCATAGTATTTCTTATGCTCTTTTTTCATTGAATATACAAGAAGGTCAATATATAGAGCAAACAAGAGACTTATTTGATAGCTTCTCTATCGGGTTTGTTGCACTGTGTCACAAAGACAAGAAACAAATTGAATCAGACTATATAAGTATAGTGAATGCTGTAGACAAAGCCTTAAATTAATCAAAACCACCCGTCATGAACGGGTGGTTTTGATGATACAACAAATGATCCACTCCAAGTGTATATTTATGACGTATTGAATTCAAACCTGATACTTGGCTTCACAGGTTTTTCATCTTCTCCAATCATATGAATCAGACTACGCATGATTACACAACAACCCGTTATTGTAATTTCGTTATCTTGCTGTTACATTTCAAAATGCTTACAATAACTCGCTCCAGGTTTATACTGAAGCTAGAGGTGATTCAAAATGAAATACGATTGGAAAACGAATCCAAACCGAATTAATCAACAACCAGACTCTGACAATCCAATTCTACCCTTCCCTGTTTCTGATGAACAATGGAAAGCTGTTGTAGATAATAATGCTTCTTATGACGGACATTTTTTTTATGCAGTGAAAACAACAGGGATTTTTTGTCGGCCTTCTTGCAAATCAAGAGTACCCAAAAGAGCAAACATTGGCTTTTTTGAAAATAGTGATCAAGCACTAGCCGCACATTTTCGTCCCTGCAAACGGTGCAAGCCAACCGGGCAAAGATTACCCGATGAAGAGTGGATTGCTTTCATAACCGAATATGTGGATAGCCACTGTGATGAAAAGTTGACGCTTGAAGCTCTTGCGCTTCTGAGTCATGGAACCCCTTATCACTTGCATAGAACTTTTAAAAAAATCAAAGGCATGACCCCGGTGGACTACATCCAGCATGTTCGAATAGAAAAAGCGAAAATGTTATTGACTACTTTGGATGACCCAGTTTCTGAAGTTGGTGAGTCTGTCGGCCTTTCCAACACACCATATTTTATCACGCTGTTTAAGAAGAAAACCGGACAAACGCCGGAAGCTTATCGTAGACAGCAAAAACAAAACCTGAAGGAGGCGTTTTCAAATGACATCTAAAAAAAGCAATTCTCTCTATTGGTCCTTGTTTTCTTATGAAAACTGGAAGATGTACATTGCCGCAACAGATAATGGCCTATGTTTTGTCGGATCACAAAATCAGCCATGCGAAGAATTGGTGAAATGGGCAAATCATTATTGGCCTGGAAACGACCTGATTCGAGATGACGAAAAATTGCAACTTTTTGCAGATGAGCTTGTTCATTATTTTCAAGGCAAGCTCAATCGGTTCAGCATTCCAATCTTTTATCGCGGCACACCTTTTCAGGAAGCTGTATGGAAGGCTCTATGTGATATTCCGTACGGTCAAACTCGATCTTACTCGGATATTGCTCAACAAATTCAAAAACCGACTGCGGTTCGGGCCATTGGGAAGGCTATTGGAATGAATCCGATCCTCATTACTGTTCCATGCCATCGCGTTATCGGGAAAAATGGATCGCTGACGGGCTATCGCGGCGGAATAGAAATGAAAACGAAATTGCTGGAACTTGAACGAGGCTTTACAAACAGTAGGAAGGAATTACAACATGTCTGATCAGCATATAGCATCTTTAGCCGAACTTAACTGGGCTGAGTTACATCAAATGCTTGATAAACAGGGATACGCTAAACTGCCGCCTCTTCTAAATGCGGAATCATGTGCGAGTCTAATCAAAGGCTATGAAGACGAATCTCTATATCGCAAGACCATCGACATGAACCGATATCGTTTTGGAATCGGGGAGTACAAATATTATCATTCGCCTCTTCCTAATCGGTTACAACAAATCCGGGATAACTTGTATCCAGAGCTAGCCAAAGCGGCAAATCGCTGGCTGGAACAGTTGAATAGATCACCCGAATACCCAGAAACCCTGGCGATGTTTCTTGATCAATGTCACCAGGCGGGGCAGAATCGCCCTACTCCGCTAATTTTGAAGTATGAAGCAGGGGGCTACAATTGCCTCCATCAGGATTTGTACGGGGATATATTCTTTCCTTTTCAAGTCGTGTTTACTCTGAATCAACAGAACGAAGACTATACAGGCGGTGAATTTTTACTCATTGAACAGCGACCACGGGCACAGAGCAGAGGTCATGTCATTACGCTTAATCGGGGTGAAGGTCTCATTTTTCCAACTCAATATCGACCGATATTGGGGACGCGTGGATATTACAAGGTGGCTCTGCGACATGGCGTCGGTACCGTCAATTCGGGAATGCGGTATAGTCTGGGGGTTATATTTCATGATGCGAAGTGAACCCAGACCCAAATTACATCCTTATAAGCATGTAACAATTCAGGATTGTTGCTTCTTCTCCAATCCATACGACAGATATGATTTAGTAGGTGATTGAGGATGACAATTGAATATTTATATAAAACACCTAAAACACTGCTGAATAAGGGGACTGGTTTTTTGTCCGGCTATAGTCATTCGTTGAATCCTTATACGGGATGTGCGTTCGCCTGCTCGTATTGCTATGTGCGGCAAATGCCTGTCTCCATCTTTCGTAACTCGGAATGGGGGACTTGGGTAGATATTAAAAAAGATGCTGCACTCACATTCCAAAAAGAATTGCTTAGAGCTAAGACTAAAGGCACGGTCACCATTTTCATGTCATCCAGTACGGACCCTTATCAACCAATTGAACACAAGGAGAAAATTACGCAGTCTTTACTGGAAATTATGGTCGACAATCCCCCGGACTTCTTGCTTGTTCAAACACGAAGTCCACTTGTCCGTAGGGGCATAAAGATGCTGCAACAGTTGGGAACTAAAGTTCGGGTAAGTATGACAGTAGAGACCGATAGGGAAGATATTCGCAAGCATTTTACGCCCTATGCTCCCCCTATTCCAGCAAGACTTAAAACACTCGAACTGCTTGCGGAATTCGGTATTCCTGCACAGGTTGCCATTGCACCCATATTACCAAGTAGCGAGGGATTTGCAGAAATATTGCGCCCTTTGGTTAACCGTGTATGTATTGACGATTATTTTATGGGGGATGGCAGCGGTGGTAAACGAACACACAGGATGGGCTTACAAGCGTTATATAGAAGTCTAGGAATGGAAGAGTGGTATCATCCATCCGTCTACCAATTGGTTCATAAACGAATGCGGCAGTATTTTTCGGAAGATGAACTTTTCATTAGTCAGAAGGGTTTTGAGCCCTAACGTTATGATTAAAAACATCAAGTCTTCATTTCGGAACTAAAATCGTTTTTATAACAGGTTTCGAATTTTTATGTAGTACAGACATTAAGTGAAAGGTGGATTTTAACTAAGTTTACTTATATCGTAAACTTGGTAATTTATAAATGTAAATTAATGGGGGGTTATTATGAAAGATAGCAAACATTATAATTTTCACAAGCTTTGGCTAGGACAATCTATAAGTTTATTAGGTACTCAGTTTACAATAGTAGCTTTGCCACTTTTTGCATTAGAGGTGTTACAAACAAGTGAAGCAAATGCTGCTATGCTTCGTGGGGTTATATTCGTCCCTTATCTAATTTTCGGGTTAGTAGCTGGTGCTTTGATAGACATCTTTCATAGAAAAAATGTTTTGCTAATTTGTAGTATATGTCAAGGTGTACTATTTTTATCAGTATTCATACTGACTGTAACTAATATTATAACGTTCCCTTTATTGGTGTTTATCATGTTTTTAAATGGAATATTTACTACATTTTATAATATCGCCATTCCTTCTTTCTTACCAGAAATAGTAACAGATAAAGATCAGTTAAAAAAAGGAAATGCTCAACTAGCACTTTCGGAGTCTCTTTCTATAGTAATTGGTCCTATGCTAGCTGGAATTATCATTACTCTAGTTGGATTAACAGGCTCATTTACTGTTGACGCAGTAACGTATTTTGTTTGTTTTGTATTTGTATTGTTTATTTCAAAGTTTAAACCGCATACAGAGGGTACCTTAAAAGACGTAAATATAAAATCCATATACCAAAACATATATGAAGGCTTGATATATTTCAAAAAACACCCTGTATTAGAGCCGATTGTAACCTGTGGCGCTGTTTACGGTTTTTTTAAGTACATACTAAATAGCATTTTAGTAATATTCCTTTATAAGGTAATGGGTCTATCTGAAATTGAAATAGGGTTTGTTGTAGGTTCAGCAGCGGTGGGATTTTTAATAGGTAATACGATACTCATGAAAAAAAGTCAACAAATTAATAATACAAAAATGCTTATTTATAGCGCTACTGTATCAGTTACCGGTTTGGCCTTTATACCAATAATGGGATATATGGGAACAGTTTACGGTATAGTAGCCGCAAGTATCATACATGGTATGGGAGAAGGTGTATTTGGCCCTTACGCTGCAACTATACGACAACTTGCCTCACCAAATCACATGCTAGGTCGAGTAAATGCTGTACAGCGTACGCTGAATTGGGGAGCTTGGGCATTGGGGAGTTTTGCTAGTGCATTTTTAATTTCGATATTTGGGCTTCAAATTACGTTATTTATAGGAGGATTCGGAACAACATTGTGTTTAGTGGCGTTGTTAAGACGAGGTGTATCAAAAGGAAATGATATTGAATATACGAGTTCATTTTAGAGGGGATGATTATGATGTATAAGGTATTAAAAGAAACTGACATAGAAAATAAACCACACATTTTATTTATAGGGGGATGGACAAAGCCTATACAAGATGCATTAGACAGTGGATATACTGTTTCGTATATAGGATCTTACGCTAAACACATATACTTTGATGGTGCTATATTAGAAAAATGTTTCTATAAAAAGGAATTAGACACAACAAACATACCCTTGTCTATATACTATGCTGAAGAATTATTCAAAGAGAAAGCCTTTGATGTGGTTGTATCTTTCAACGAAACAGCATTAGATACGGCTTGCATAATTGCAAAGATTTTTAATGTTAAAGGACCTTCTTACAATGCTAATATGATAACCCGCAATAAAGACATGATGCGTGAAATTCTAGCAGACAAAGACTTTTCGATAGATTCGACAGTTTGCAATACTATTGAAGACATTAATGAATTTTTGAACAAAAAGGATAGTATTATAATAAAGCCGCCGATTGGGGCAGGGGGTAAAGGAGTATCTAAGCTAGACACGGGAGATTACGTAGGGATATTTATTAAAGAAAATGGTATTCAACTACCTGTTTTAGTGGAAGAGTACATTGAAGGTGATGTAGTTTATACGGTTGAAACCGTTACGTATAACAAAAAACATTCTATACTAGCTATATCAGCTGAAGTATTTAAAGAAGATACGTTTATAATAAATTATACTATTATGCCGGCACCTATAGATGAATCTCAAAAAAAATTAATTATGGAGAAAGTAATGCTATTTTTGGATGACATGCAAATGGAAAAAGGTATTACTCATACAGAAATAAAGATAGATAAACACAATAAGCCAATAATCATAGAGTCTCAAGTTAGAATAGGTGGCGGAAACATCTGGAAGATGGTGGAACTAACAACCGGCATATCTCAATTTGGATACTATTATGATGCGTTAGCTACTGAGACTATAGATGAATTCAGATGTGTACCTTCAAAATGTCAAGCTATGTCTTTAAGTCTAATTCCAAAACCAGGTTGCATAAAAGAAATTAAGTATAAAGAGTTAGCTAACATATCCGAGGTCGTATTAATTGATCTATTAGTAAAAGAGGGTGACACCATACCAACTATTGTAGACAGTACTCAACGCAAAGGAAGTATATTATTTACGGCTAATGATATAGAACATATGTATAGAGTTGCAGACAAAATATGTGACAATATAACGTTTGTTTATCAGGACTTGTCAGAATGGAAACCTTCTTTTGTCCATTGCAAGAAAACAGAATAAAAAGAAAATAAAAAACACAGGAAAAATGCTTTTTCTGTGTTTTTTTTTGCAGTCATTATTTTTAGTTTATTTAAAGTGTTTCCGTTTCATACTACGAATGAGAGCTTTCGTTTCTTTATCTACACGATAAGATTCTGTAATTTTTTGCAAAGCTTTATTATAAGTGAAATCATCGAGAGTATTATGTTTTAAATAGTCCAATGTTAAATCGGGGAACTTTATATAGCAGATAGACACCGCCCAAGCAATAGCCATTTTTGCGTAAAAACCATTATGTTTTGTGTTATCGAGTAGAGTTAGAACTTTACTAATGTACCCATTTTCAATATAAAAGTCTAAAAGCATAACTACGCCAAATCGAACTTCATATTCATTTTTTGATGAAAGATAAGACTGTAAAAATTCCCATACAGCCTCTCTATGTTCTTTGGTAAATTTAAGTCCTATGCAGAAACTATCGCAAACTGACCAATTATCTATTTTGGGTACGAAAGAAGCTACATAAGATAATTGGTCATTAATATCCGTTTTAACATAGCCAATAACCATACCTTGTAACATAATTTCCTCAAAATATTCATCTTCGGCTGTTTTTAGATAAGTTCGCCAATCATCCTTTGCAATCTTCTTTGCTATTTTACGTAATTCGGGTAGTCGAACACCCAAAACATTATCAATATTAGGTATGAGTGCTGCTGAAAATTTTTGATATTCTGGATCAATAAGTTCAAAAATTTGTGTTCTAATTGTATTTTTCATCCCTATCCTCCTGGTATTTAACTATGGTAGAAAATGATATATCAATATAGGGTTCTCCATAAATAAAACGTTGCATAGGATTCCCAATTTGTCCAAGTGGTAGCATATTCTTTAATTTCTTTTTTTGTTGGTGTTGTTTCAGATCCTGTGAGTAGCTTAATTACATTATGCAAACCGACATCATCGATTGGAAAAGCAGTAGGAAACCGCAAGCATCGCATTAGAACGTAATTCGCTGTCCATGGACCAATACCACGAATACTAACTAAAAGTTTTTCAGCTTTTTTATGGTCATTAGTATGTAACAAGGATTGTTTTGTTAATTTTCCGTCTACCATAAGTTGTGCAACACCAATCAAATACTCACATTTCTTTATGGTCATTTTTAATGGAAGTAAATCTTCGACAGTCAATTTAGCAATCTTTTGTGGCAGTGGGAAAATCCAATATTTATTTCCATTCCATTCCACATGTTCACCAAAATTTTCTACTAAACGTCTTTTCAATGTATACGCATAGGTGAGGTTGATTTGCTGTCCAAGAATTCCCCAACATAAGGCTTCAAATAAATCGGGAATTCCCATATTACGTAAGCCATAGTGCTCTTTGATAGGCGTATTTAATAATTTATCTTTTTCAGCTAAAACATAAAAGGGAGATAGATTAGTGTCTAAATCAAACCATTCACGTACAAAACTAGCAACAGTCGCACGAATCCATTTTGGTTGTATAACTGTATTATTTATAAAGCGTATAACAAGATTATCTTCTTCGTCCGCGCTAATTTCAATTAATGGTTTTTCTTGTTCTATAGATAATATACGATAGATCTTATCATCTTTAATATCATACATACATTCATTTGGAGAACGTTGTAGGTATTGTAAGTTCTCTTTGAAAGCAAATTCCTTAGGCACGAATAATTTTATCTCTTGCTCAAAATCTTGCCAAGAACCATGTGGGAGAATGGAACAACAATTTTTACAAGGGAGATAGCCAGAATGCATAACCTCTTTTCTAGATTTGAATACTGTGATATTTTGTTCTTTTTGTCCATTTTCACACCATGGAAAGCAATATATTTTACTAGTTATATCACCTATAAAATATGGAGCATCCCATTCAGTATTGTTAATATACTTTTTCATCAAATTCCTCCTGTTTTTTCATACATAACTCTAATATATTTTTATCATAAATTTCTTTTATTTGATTTTGTAATCTTGCTCTTATATTCCCAAATCCGTACAAATGATGAATTCTGGGTTTATACTAGTTTTCCATGGAGGCGATTACATGAGAAAACAAAATAAGCCAACAGTTGTAAATGCAATAGACGAAATCAATTTAACTGATGAGAGATGGTGGGCTATCATACAAAATGATGCATCATACAATGGGAAATTTTATTACGCAGTAAAAACAACAAAGCTTATTTGTCTTCCATCTTGTCAGTCACGTATTCCAAATGGAGTATGTATATTGCCACTACTAAAAGAGAGTTATGTTGGTTCACTTAATGAATCTTTGTATAAGCTTACAAATTGGATTGAAACGAGACTTCTAAATGATGTTCTAATTCCAAAAGATGAAAAGTTAAAGCTATATGCCGAGGAATTAATCGAATGTCCAAAATAAAATACGTTATGGGAAAACATACTCATATACAGACATAGCAAACCTTATTAAAAAACCTTATACCGTTCGCGCCATTGGAGAAAATCCAGTACTGGTCACCATGTAGTCGGAACAAATGGTTCATTAACAAGGTATAGAGGGGGGAGTAACAATGAAGGAGGCGCTGTTAGATCTGGAACGGAATAATAAGTAGTGGAATTTTCCCAAAAAATACAAAAACATTAAATTAGAAGAGTGGTTTGTTACATGTGCGAGAAAAAAATATATATTCTTATGGATTCAAATAGAGATATTTATACTAGTGATATACCTGGGACTCTAGGGGGGTACCGCCGAGGCAAGTTATATGGAAAACTAGATTGTCCCTCAGCGTTACGTGCAATTGCGCAGGGAGGATATATAAAATACCGAGTATTTTTTTCTGATGAAAAAACAGCAATTGCAGCTGGATATCGTCCATGCACAGTTTGTTTACCAGAAAAATATGCGCAGTGGAAAAACACTCAAAAAAGGAATGATAAGAATGTCTAAGATAAAACGTTACTCTTTTTCTCCTTTGATTGAGAATACAGAAAAATCAATTTTAAAACAATCGAAATCTCTAATTCCACAAAAAGAAATAGAAATGGGTACGTTGATGAATTTACTTACCTCCGTCCATCCACCAATTGAATCCATTACAATTGGTCATGGGAGAGATAATGTCTCGAAAGAGATAGCCTATGCTATAGCTGAATTATGGGAAACAAAAGGAGGAAGCGAAGGAAAGGGAGGCTATGTACTAAATATAGTAGACTGGCCTGAAGAGGCTGCTTCATGGTTACGTCCAGCAACACGTTTCACAAATGGGGAACCTGATGCATGGATTGTCACAGGGACTTTGTTAGGCTGGATTCAAATGTGTCGTCGATTATATAAAGATACAAATTGGAATGCACAAAGAACCTTTAGTTTCTCATCATTAGCCACCCCTCACATGTTAAAATTTGCAGGAGAGTCAATTGATGGACTATCTATTCTTGAAGGAATGCGTGGTAGTCTACCCTACGGCGGAATGTGGTATATAGAAAATGGAAAGATTCATAAAAATTTTGAAAGTAATATCACATATAAATAAAAACGAAAAATCTTTATACTAAGTTATTAAGATAAATAATTAATCCGTTATAATTTTAAATAATTATTAAACGTTACAATTTGTAAATAGTGGAAAAGGAAAATGTGTTGATGGTTATAAAAAAGTGCCTTCAATAGAAAAAATTTGCGAAGCACATAGTGGATGATAGGGTAAATTTACAAGACGGAATTGCAAAAACTCTATTTTCTGATGAAAAAAGAATATATCGTAACATGGAAATAGAATGGAGAATTTATAGGGTATGAAAAAAGCTTCAAAAAAGGAATTTTGCCAAATAAGACTATTTTTATAATGAAAGAAAAAGAATAAAAAATGATAAGAAAGAGGTGACTTTCTGTTCAAACTTGAACGGAAAGTCACCTCTATTCGTTACACATATGTTTTTCTGTGGCCTCCAATAAGGAACTAGGGTTTTTTTCTATTGTACAGACTCTTTTTCCTCAGTAACCGCATGTATTTTATTGTTCACCCATACGAACCCTATTCCGATGCAAATTGAAATGCCCCAGCCGACAGCAGTCATAATCGCTCTCATTTCACCGTAGCCATCTACACCGAAAACGGAGATGAAATAAATTTTTAAAAAGCTTTTTAATATAAATTGAAGCCCGAAAAATAGCGTTAAATATTGTAGTGCTGGATATATACGACTATCACGATACAGTTCACGACTTTTATCACGGTCATGCCCTTGTAGTGCTGCAATATCTGCTGCGAAATATAACATAAGTGGTTTTTTTATAAAAATTGTACATATGACGATAATACCGAGTACGATGTGATAATACGCATCGTTCCACAACATTCGTTCAGCTGATCCAGATAATAAATCTACCGTCGTATTAGAAATGAGTGTAATTAAAATAAAGAATCCTGTCACGTTAAACTGCTTTTCTTTTTTAAAGGTATACAGTGTATAAATAATCCCCGGAACAGAGGAAATTAACATCGCGTAATAAGGATCAATATAAGGTTTTGCAAATTTCCAAATGAGGAATGGGATTACGAGATAAAAGACAAGATCTAATATAGCTTTTTTATTTTGATTCATACAAATCCTCCTTAAGTCATACATATATTTTATAATATAATTTCTGAAAATTGTATAAGGTTTGATTGGAAAAGAAAAAATATATCAATTTTTGAGGGATTAGTAGATTGAAAAAATTGCCCCTAGCGTAGTAAGTTTTTTTAGTATATAATAAAGGAAACGCTTTCATTTTGGTTTGTTCACAAAATGGACGGAAAATCACATATGTACTATCGATATGTTGCTTTATAATGAAACTAATTAAATATACGTGCATACAATATTGTGAAATAAATAACATAAATAAAATATATAAATGTAAACGTTATCAAAGAGAGAGGTGGAAACAATGAGTAAATTTTTCTTCAATCATAATCCAGCAACAGTAGAGGATGGAAGGCTTGTTAAGTATGCTGAAATTATTTATGGAGAAGGTGGCCGTTCTGTATTAGAAAATTTAATGGTGAAGGCATCTATCAGATTGCGCGATCGTTATCCGAATAAATCTGACGAACAGATCTCGAACCTCGTAAATAAAGGCATCCATGATATGTTTCAAAAATATGTGAGTGAGTAAGAGTAGCCAATGGCTGCTCTTATTTTTTTGTATAAGGATTGTAACTCTAGCTGAAAATAAACATGTGTTTTGAAAAACGTAAAAAGGAGTGGGAAAGATGAGCAATGGAATTGGACGTTCGAAAGAAAACCTTCCAACTGATGCAAATCATGTGAGCGCAAAGGATCGTGCACAGCAGAAACGTATGGCACAGAAAAAACAGCAAGAGCGTAGTGACGATAGCGAGTAGGGTAGAAAATAACTAAAAAGAAAGCTCCTTCTAAAAACGGAAGGAGCTTTTTTAAGATAGAAAATGATTAGCGGTAACATAAAAGAGGCCACCGTTAATAATTTGCACTGTAATACGTGGTTCATATTGTTCTTGCAAGGCTTGTTTTTCAATTTCATAGCTTTCAGGAAGTTCATCACTATCTTCATAAAAACGATTTAAAAGATCTAAATCGTGATTCCAACGTACCCTCGCTTCTTTCGCCCACGCATGATCATCTTCTGCAATTATATTTTTTAAAGCGTCCTCTATACGTTGTAAGCCGCTTTGAGGCTTAATGATAGGAGAGAGCGTAAAACAAAAGTCAGGTATTTTCGGTGTAAGTTTAATGTTAGTTAATGTTTCATGAAAATTTGCCATCATTGTTCCAGAGATGAGATGAATACCAATGGAATGAAGGATGTCTTTTTTTCGATCACATTGATAAGACACTTTTATATTTACACCGAGCCAAGGATGGAGCGGTGTATGCGTTGCCCCGTTATGCTTTATTTCCTCATATAAACGTATGTAAGAGCCTAATTCTTTCGTTGTCTGGAAAATTTGATGTAGTCGTGGTGAACCGTAGTGAATAAGTTCGCCATCGTTTTCTTCATTTTCTGGATTTGTAATAAGAGTAAGGCGCATCGGATTCGGTACGCCTCCTGTTTTTTCAAGATAGTGCCAATAGAAAGGGCGGTTCATTAATAATTTATCCATCTCAATTGTTAACTGCACATCTAATAGGTGAGGGGAACGTCCTAAAATTTCGCAGTTATTCGCCTCAAAGAAATTGTTTAAATAATTATGGATTTCATGTTGCTGCATAGCCTTGCACCTCAGCTTCATTTCGCTTCGCAAAGTCGATAATAGATGTTAAGTTTTCCATCTTAATTCGAATTTCTCCTTCGCTTTTTGATTGCGCAAAAATTTCTTGAATATGCGCATCGATGTTTTTCATATTAATTCTTGTTAAAATTTCATCGAGTTCACCGATAACACGCTCAAATAAATTTATTTTTTCATATAACAGTTTCAAAATGTGTTCTTCAACAGTATGCTTTGTAGCTAAGTTATAAATATGAACATCATTTTTTTGACCAAGACGGTGAATACGTCCAATTCTTTGCTCAAGACGCATTGGGTTCCATGGCAAATCATAATTGATCATATGGCTACAAAACTGTAAGTTAATTCCTTCTCCGCCAGCTTCCGTTGCAATTAATACTTGCGCGTGTTTTTGGAAAAGTTCCTTCATCCAATCTTTTTTCCCACGTTTAAATCCACCGCGGAACGGAACGGAAGAAATGCCGTGCTGCTGTAAAAACCATTGTAAGTACATTTGTGACGCTCGATATTCCGTGAAGATGACGACTTTATCGTCAATTTCTTTTATAAGCTCAAGAGCTTTATTTGCTTTTGAGTTGAATGGAATATGATTAATATTGTCCATTAGAACATCAATATATGGATCTTTTATATATTGTTCATTTTCTTTCTGACGTTTTTCTACATGCTTTTTTAATGAATAGTACACAGCTTCACGGCTACTACATGCCTCGCGCTTTAATGTTAAGGATGAGAAAGCAGATGTGAAGGCATCTCGTCCTCCCCAGTGTTCAATTGCATTATATAAAGCTTGCTCTTCTTTATTAAACTCTACAAAAATTGTACGTACATGCCTCTTCGGCCAATCAATTCCGGTATTATGACGTCTATTTCGGACCATTACTTTGTTAATGAGAGCTTTTAAGTCTTCATCTGATTCGGCTGAACGATTTTTTGAAGCGTAGTATTCTTCAAAGTTGGATTGATTGCCCAAATGTCCTGGTTTTAATAAAGAAACAAGGTTGAAAATTTCATCAATCTTGTTTTGAACAGGAGTAGCTGTTAGTAATAAACAAAACTTCTTTTTTAATCGCTGTGCAAATTCATAGTTTTTTGTTTTATTATTTTTTAGTTTATGTGCTTCATCGATAATAATAAGATCATATTCTAAGTTCAAAACGATATCGCGATGTGGTGAACGTTTTGCAGTATCAATTGATGATACGATCACGTCAGCTTGCTCCCACGAGTAGCTTTTCTTTTGAGCTACAGCTGGAATGAAAAACTTTGTATTTAGTTCGTATGCCCATTGTGACACGAGAGAGGCTGGGACGAGTATGAGTACTTTTTTCACAAGCCCACGCACCATATATTCTTTTAAAATAAGTCCAGCTTCAATTGTTTTTCCAAGCCCTACTTCGTCGGCTAGTATCGCTTTACCGTTCATTTGTTCAATAACATTTTGAGCGACTTCTAATTGATGAGGAAGCGGTGTGAAATGGGATAAGTGCTTCGGTGCTTGTAGTCCATCGAAAGTAGGAACAAGTAACGATTTTTCTGTTTCATAAGCTAAATGGTATAAATCCCAGTTTGTCCAAGGACCATCTTCTTCAATTCTATTTAAAAAATTGTTTTGCCACGTCCGATCTACGGAAATATCAACATTCATTACGACTCTCCCACCTTTTATAAGTTAAAGTAATTATTTTTTACATGTATAATGATTCGCCTTGAAAGAAGGCTTTGTTATCGTTATTAAAGGCTATATGATAGACAATAATAAGCATTAAATCTCAAAAGTTGTATTTAGTAAGATTAAGAATGAAAAATTCTAAATTATTTTTTATGCTAGAATATTGATGAAATATAGCGAATGATGTTAGGATAATGGTGTGAAATGTGTGGAATCTTTCGTATTTTATCCAAGAAAGTACTTTTTTATTTACGCTTTCATAAAAAAATATAGTGAGATTCCGTATATCCTATCTTTTCAGAATGAAAATGTTTAGATATGGGAAGCAACTTTTATTGATTTGTCAGAGCATAAGGGGGAAAGAGCATGATTACATTACAACGTACACCGTTATTTGATGTATACGCGAAGTATGGTGGGAAAACAATCGACTTTGGTGGCTGGGAATTACCAGTTCAATTTTCAAGCATTAAAGAAGAACACGAAGCTGTACGTACAGCGGCAGGTTTGTTCGATGTGTCTCATATGGGAGAAGTTGAGGTAAAAGGTGTAGATAGTTTAGCATTTTTACAACGTGTTGTTACAAATGACGTATCTACCTTAAAGGTAGGAGGCGCACAATATACAGCTATGTGCTACGAAAATGGTGGTACAGTAGATGATTTATTAATCTACAAACGTGGTGAAGAAGACTATTTATTAGTAATCAATGCATCAAATATCGAGAAAGATTACGAATGGTTAGCAAGTCATGTAATTGGCGATGCGAAAGTAGTCAATGTTTCTAGTGAAGTTGCGCAGCTTGCAATTCAAGGACCAAAAGCAGAAGGCATTTTACAAAAAGTTGTGTCAGAAGATTTGAAAGAAATTAAGTTCTTTAAATTTAAAAACGATATTCTTGTAGATGGAATTCCTGCACTTGTATCTCGTACAGGTTACACAGGTGAAGACGGATTCGAAATTTACTGTAAGAGTGAAGATGCTGCAAAACTTTGGGAGAAACTTCTTGAAGTTGGAGCAGAAGAGGGCTTAAAAGCATGTGGTTTAGGTGCTCGTGATACACTTCGCTTTGAAGCAACACTTCCGTTATACGGACAAGAATTATCAAAAGATATTACACCGATTGAAGCAGGAATTGGCTTTGCGGTAAAACCAAACAAAGAAGCAGATTTCTTTGGAAAAGAAACGTTAAAAGAGCAAAAAGAAAACGGTGCATCTCGTAAATTAGTCGGCATCGAAGTGATCGAACGCGGTATTCCTCGTACGCATTACCCTGTATTTGTAGGAGAAGAAAAAATCGGGGAAGTAACGAGTGGTACACAATCTCCAACGTTAAAGAAAAGCATTGGTTTAGCACTAATTGATGTAAAATACGCAGCAGTTGATACAGAAGTAGAAATTGAAATTCGTAATAAACGCGTCAAAGCAGTAGTTGTTCCAACACCATTTTATAAACGTTCAAAGTAACGGGGAGAGGGGTAGATTTCATGTTGCATCGTTATCTTCCAATGACAGAAGAAGACAAAAAAGAAATGTTACAAACGATCGGCGTTCAAACGATCGACGAATTATTCTCTGATATTCCAGAGAGTGTTCGTTTTAAAGGGGATTTAAAAATTAAAGAAGCAAAATCAGAGCCAGAGCTTTTAAAAGAGCTATCTCAAATGGCTGGTAAAAATGCTAATTTAAAAGAATATGCTTCTTTCTTAGGAGCAGGCGTATACGATCATTATGCTCCAGTAATTGTTGATCATGTTATTTCTCGTTCAGAGTTTTATACTGCTTACACGCCATACCAACCAGAAATTTCACAAGGGGAATTACAAGCAATCTTTGAATTCCAAACAATGATTTGTGAATTAACAGGAATGGATGTAGCAAACTCTTCTATGTATGACGGAGGTACAGCTTTAGCTGAAGCGGCAATGTTAGCGGCTGGCCATACTCGTAAAAAGAAAATTCTTGTATCTAGTGCAGTGCACCCAGAATCAAGAGCAGTACTTGAAACTTATGCAAAAGGTCAACATCTAGAAGTTGTTGAAATTAATCATAAAGATGGTGTAACAGATTTAGACGTATTACAAAGCGAAGTAGACGATACAGTTGCTTGTGTAATCGTTCAATATCCAAACTTCTTCGGACAAGTTGAAAAGTTAGCTGATATTGAAAAAATCGTTCATCAACAAAAATCATTATTTATCGTTTCTTCAAATCCGTTATCATTAGGCGCATTAACACCACCAGGGAAATTCGGTGCTGACATTGTAATCGGTGATGCACAACCATTCGGTATTCCAACACAGTTTGGTGGACCACACTGTGGTTACTTTGCAACAACGAAAGCATTTATGCGTAAAATTCCAGGACGTCTTGTCGGACAAACGGTAGATTCAGATGGTAAACGTGGATTTGTATTAACGCTACAAGCACGTGAACAGCATATTCGTCGTGACAAAGCGACATCTAACATTTGTTCAAACCAAGCGTTAAATGCATTAGCAGCTTCTGTTGCAATGACGGCACTTGGAAAACAAGGTGTGAAAGAAATGGCACGTCAAAATATTTCTAAAGCACAATATGCAAAACGTCAATTCGAAGCGAAAGGCTTCACAGCTACATTTGCTGGACCATTCTTCAATGAATTCGTTGTAGATTGCAAACGTCCAGTGAAAGAAGTAAACGACGCATTACTACAAAAGAATATTATCGGTGGTTATGATCTAGGCCGTGATTATAAAGAATTAGAAAATCATATGCTGTTAGCAGTAACTGAGCTTCGTACAAAAGAGGAAATTGACACACTTGTAAACGAAATGGGGGCTATCCAATGAAGAACCAAGACCAAGCACTTATTTTTGAAGTGACTAAAGAAGGACGCGTAGGATATAGCTTACCCAAATTAGATGTAGAAGAAGTGAAACTAGAAGATGTATTTGAGAGCGATTATATTCGAGTAGAAGATGCAGAGCTACCAGAAGTATCTGAACTTGACATTATGCGCCACTATACAGCACTTTCAAACCGTAACCACGGCGTGGATTCTGGATTCTATCCACTTGGATCTTGTACGATGAAATATAATCCGAAAATTAATGAGAATGTAGCTCGTTTTGCAGGATTTGCAAATATTCATCCACTTCAAGATGAAAAGACAGTACAAGGTGCAATGGAATTAATGTACGACTTACAAGAGCATTTAATTGAAATTACAGGTATGGATACTGTTACATTACAACCAGCAGCAGGTGCACACGGAGAATGGACAGGTTTAATGTTAATTCGTGCCTACCATGAAGCAAATGGTGACTTTAACCGTACGAAAGTAATTGTTCCTGACTCTGCTCACGGAACGAATCCAGCATCTGCAACTGTAGCTGGTTTTGAAACAATTACAGTAAAATCGAATGAACATGGTCTTGTTGACTTAGAAGATTTAAAACGTGTTGTAAACGAAGAAACAGCAGCACTTATGTTAACAAATCCAAATACATTAGGTCTATTCGAAGAAAATATTTTAGAAATGGCTGAAATCGTCCATAATGCAGGCGGTAAATTATACTATGATGGTGCAAACTTAAATGCGGTATTAAGCCAAGCGCGCCCAGGAGATATGGGATTTGACGTTGTGCATTTAAACCTTCATAAAACATTTACAGGTCCGCATGGCGGCGGTGGTCCAGGTTCTGGTCCAGTAGGTGTGAAAGCTGATTTAATTCCGTACTTACCAAAACCAATTTTAGAGAAAACGGAAAATGGCTACCACTTCAATTACGATCGTCCAGAAGCAATTGGGCGTGTGAAACCATTCTATGGTAACTTCGGTATTAACGTTCGTGCATACACATACATTCGTTCTATGGGTCCAGATGGACTACGTGCAGTAACTGAGTATGCTGTATTAAATGCGAATTATATGATGAGAAGATTAGCGCCGTTCTATGATCTTCCGTTCGATAGACATTGTAAGCATGAATTTGTATTATCAGGTCGTCGTCAAAAGAAACTTGGTGTACGTACATTAGATATTGCAAAACGTCTGCTTGATTTCGGTTACCACCCACCAACAATTTACTTCCCATTAAATGTGGAAGAATGTATTATGATTGAACCGACAGAAACAGAATCAAAAGAAACGTTAGATGGTTTCATTGATAAGATGATTCAAATCGCTAAAGAAGTAGAAGAAAATCCAGAAGTTGTACAAGAAGCACCACACACTACAGTTATTAAACGTTTAGACGAAACAATGGCTGCTCGTAAACCTGTTTTACGTTATGAAAAGCTTGCTCCTGTACAAGTTTGATTAGAATAAAAAAGAACTCGCTACATGCGGGTTCTTTTTTTGTTTGGAGAATTTGTCCTGCTATTTGTGGACAGTAAAACTCCCAACTCAAAACTTAGCTGGTGCAAAGAAGCCAGGTGGGAGATAAACTGTCCGTAAATGCCCGATTGGTGAAGGCTAATAATCAGTGGGGATGAACAAAAATCCCCACTGATTAAAGTTTCACTTTATGCAGAAATAGTGAAGAAAATGTTAAAACTTTATATTTTTTGTTTCATAATTGTGTAAAGATGTAGTTTTATAGGTAGTTTTGTTGAAAAAGTCGGTTTGATAAAAGTATTTATTTTTGTTAGAATTTTATTGAAATTAAGAAGATGTGATGAGGCAAAAATTACTCATTTTTATGTATATGTGAAAAAACGAGCAAGGCGGGGGTGAAAGTGTGGGATATCGATGTTATAGAATGGTATACCATTTAGAAAATGGAGAAACAATTAAAGATGTAAAAGAATTTTGCTATCGAGACCAAGGAAAAGTGTTAGAAAGAGTAGCACATCGTGTAATGGATAATAGAGAAGTGACGGCGATTGATAAACAAGGAACAATCATTTCAATAGCATGTGAGGACATTGTAAAGGTAGAACTTGATTACATAAAAGAAAGTTAACCTTGAGTCATATCGAATTATTCGATAAAATATACTGTTGAATGGTGCAGAGAGTAGAGAGGAGTTTATCATGGGTAGTACAAGACACTTTTATATGTTTATTTTAGCGTTTGTTCTTGTTGTGGCGTTAACGATTTATTTAATTGTTGATAGCAGCTGGTACAATACAGTTCATCCGGCATTCCTTCTGTTTATGTATGTAGGAATTGCGGTTGTTAGTTTCGGAATGAGAGACGAAATGTTAGATCGCTTTGAAAAGTGATACATATACGAAAGACCAACAGGAAAATGTTGGTCTTTTTTTCTTGCCAAAAATAGGATGGTGTGTATATACTGTATATATAAGATATATACAGTATATACACACTGGAGGAAAACATGAATATTATTATTTCGAATTCTTCCCAAGACCCTATTTATGTACAAATAAGGAAACAATTAAGCCAGCTTATTTTAAATGGTGGTTTAAAGGGGGGAGACCAACTGCCGTCTATTCGTAGCTTAGCGAAGGAATTACAAATTAGTGTAATTACAACGAAGCGTGCGTACGAGGAACTTGAAAAAGAAGGATATATAGAAACTGTTGCTGGGAAGGGGACTTATGTTTCACGTAAAAACAATGAACTATTAAAAGAACAGCGCTTACGTTTATTGGAAAGTAAGGTTGAAGAAATTGTGAGAGAAAGTAAAGTGTTGCAGCTTTCACTTGAAGATTTACAGCAGATGATTGCGTGTTTATATGAGGGGGAATAAGGAATGTTAGAGCTAAAAAACGTTTGTAAAAGATATCAAGATTTTGCAGTGAAAAATATAAGTTTTACGCTGCCACGTGGATATATTATGGGATTTGTCGGACCGAATGGTGCTGGGAAAAGTACGACGATCAAAATGATTATGAATTTAATTAGAAAAGAGAGCGGCGATATACAAATTTTTGGCAAGGACAATAAGAAAGCAGAAAAGGAAATAAAACAAAATATCGGCTTTGTATATGATGAAAATCATTACTACGAAGATTTAACGTGTGAACAAATGAAGTTTATTATTGCACCGCTATATAAAAAGTGGGACGAATGTCAGTATCAATCGTATATGGAGAGATTACAAGTTCCAAAGTATAAAAAAATTAAAGAGTTATCTAAAGGGATGAAAATGAAATTTGCGATTGCCATCGCGCTTTCGCATCATGCAGAGTTTATTATTATGGATGAACCAACAGCAGGATTGGACCCAGTTGTTCGAAGTGAATTGCTTGATATATTGCAAGAAATTGTAATGGAAGATGAAGTATCTGTATTATTCTCAACGCACATTACAACAGACTTAGAGCGCATCGCAGATTATATTACTTTTATCAACGATGGGGAAATTATATTTACTGGTGAGAAAGATGAATTAATGGAGAGCTACGTAATCGTAAAGGGAAGTAATGATTTATTGGATCGAGAAGGAAAAGAGCTATTTGTTGGATTACGAAAAAATAAATTTGGTTTTGAAGGTTTAGCGAAGGATAAACAAGTAATTATCGATTGGTTTGGAAATGAGGTTGTACTAGAAAAGCCTACATTAGATGATATTATCGTTTACACTGCGAAAGGGAGAGGTGCCTATGCGTCAGCTCATCTATAAAGATTTGTTCTTTTTTCGGGTAACTTGGTTAGTGAATCTTATTATGCCCCTTATGTTCTTTTTACTTGAGCCCGGGAGTGAATTGTTATTTCCGATGAGTTGTCTATTTATAACCCTTTCCTCCGTTATGACGCTAATCTATATGGATGAAAGGAATAAAAGTGACATTGTAATAAATAGTTTACCGTTAAGTCGAAAGGATATCATAATTGCTAGATATATTTCCTGTGCAATATTTATTGTAGGTGGGATAGTCTCAACTATGGTAGTTGTTTTTCTTATAAGAGGTGTCGCTGTTATTGATGATATCGGTGCATACCATCCTAATTTGTATATTGAAATTCCGTGGTATGGAGTAGTAAATGGAGCTGTTTACGCTTTGGTTTTTGTTGCAGCGTTTTTTCCTAGTTATTACGGAACCAAATCAAAGGTAGCAAGAAGTATCTTGTCAGGAGCATCGATGGCAGTAGCTGGAATTGCATGGATATTTATAGGGGATGGGCTGAACGAAACAGCACCTTCATTCATTGAGTGGATTATGAATCCATCACATCTTAGCTTATTTATAGTTGGAGGAATTATATTAGCTAGTGTATATATCGCTTCTATGTTTCTAACAATTAAAATTTATGGAGCCCGTGATTTATAGAGAGGAGAATTCATATGCAACAGTTAATTTTGAAGGAGTTTTTCTTACAGAAGAAGATGATTCCTTTCTATTTTTTAATACCCGTTTTATTGATTTTTAGGAATTCTGTAGAACCGATGGGGATTGCAATAGGATTATTTATGACATGTAGTATGATTATATATATTTCTTTTTATTATGAAGAAAAAAGTAAAACAGAAAAAGTATTAGTGAGTTTGCCTATAACGAGAAAAGAGATAGTTATAGCTAAATATATTTCAACTACATTATTTATTATAGTCGTAATATTAGGAAATATTTTGTTGGACAGAGATATAGTTATTCCTGGATATGCGATGTTTTCAGCAATAGTAGCAACTTTGATTTATTGTGTGATAATGATACCTACTAATTACATCGGAGGAAATAAAGCTACTACTGTCTTGTATGTAATTATGATTTTTCCTTTAATGGGTATGATTGGCCTTATGTGTAATGTTTTTGGTGATAAAACAATTATGTTAAAAGTACTTCACTCTGAGGATGCTACAGTAGCGATGAGTGTTCTTGGTATCGGAGTGTTAGTAAGTATAGTTATATCAATGTTACTCTCAATGAAAATGTTTCAGGAGGCAGAGTTATAGAAGGGGCATTTTCATGTTAGGAGGTGTAATACATGATTAAGCAATTAATTTTAAAAGATTTCATCATTCAATGGAAATTTTTAATTTGGTACATACTATATCCTATTTTCTTTTATATGGCCTTAACAGATACGGAAAATCTGTTCATAATTATGTCGGTAATTATTACAATTGGGGCAACAGTAAAAACATTTGAAGCAGATAGTAAAAATGAGAGTGAAGTGATAGTAAATAGTTTACCAATATTGAGAAAACAAATTGTGTATGCGAAATATATAGTAGCAATTATTATTCTTTTTATAAGTGTAATAGTCGGTTGTTTCACGATGGGAATGAAGAATGGGGTTAACCTATTTGAATTTATTGAAACGACAATGGTTGCTAGTATTAGCTTTATTTTAATATATTTAAGCTTTGTTTTACCGATATCATTTTGGCTAGCATATAAAAAAGCTATTTTTATTACGCTTTTCATGCTAATAGCACCGACAGCCATTTGTACTATGTTCTTGGAAATCAACCTGGAACAAATCCAACTATATAACAGTTTATTATTCGTTAGTTCAATATGCATGTTCATAGTATCTGCCTTCGTTTCAATGAAATTGTATGAGAAGAGAGAATTTTAAAAGGTGCCTCATAAAAGGCACCTTCTTCAATATCGACAATATGAAAGTAAGAGTTTATAAACAGAGAGGCTATTCGGTACAACATCTTTTGGAGTATGTAATATAAAGCTGAAAACGATAATGAGAATGAGAAAGAGGAAAAATAAAAATAGGATCTGTTTATGTATAGAATTTTGCATATTATCCACTCCTTTTTTAGGTAGTATGTCCAAAAGGTAGGAGTGTATGAAAAATTTTAGGGGGGAGAATGATGAACAAAAGAAAATGGTTATATAGAATAGGAATACTTTTAGTTTCAATTGGTTGCATATTAGCAAACTATTATTCGGATATACCACCGCTATTTCCTAGTTTGCATAAAGGGATTGGTATGAGTGTTGTCGTAGTTGGTCTGTTTTGTCTTATCACATCAAACTTCTATAGAAAGTCTGAATCAATATAAAAAAGGACAGTTACTCTTTTTCAGAGTAACTGTCCTTTTAAATAACTTATTATATAGCTTGGCGATACTCCATATAATTACGATTGCAATGGAGGCAATAATTGACCAAACGATAGATAAAATTTCAAGTGTCATGTTTGGAAGGAATGCAAGAATGGATAATACTTTATGAAACAACCATTCTATTATATGAAAACTTACTTGCAGTAGAATGGCGATCACGAGTGTGATCCATGCTAACATTTGTTTTCCTTTTTCTTTCCACATGACATTCACCTCGCGTTAGCTTAATAGTTTTAAGCCAACAGCGCCGCATAGAATGCAGCTTAAGAAGGCAAGACGACGCCAATCCGCTGATTCTCGGAAAATAAGAATGCCTAGAAGTGCACTTCCGGCAGTTCCGATTCCAGTCCAAATCGCGTAAGCAGTTCCCATCGGTAATGTGTCCATCGCAAGGGATAAGAAGAAGAAGCTTACGCCGAAGTTAGCGATTAAAATAACTTTTGGTGCCCAGCCTTTCTTTTCAGTGGCTACTTTCATAAAGAGTACACCAATAATTTCACAAATACCAGCTAGAATTAAAAATACCCAAGCCATTTTATGCGGCCTCCTTCGCTTCTTTTTCTTCTGTTACTCGTTTTAAACCAATTACTCCGAAGAAGATTAAACCGATTAATAAAACTTTTACGATAGAGAAAGGTTCTCCGAAGATGAAAATTTCTGTAAGAACGATTCCGCCAGCTCCGATTCCTGTGAAGACTGCGTATACAGTGCCGACAGGTAAATCTTTATAAGCTCTAAATAATAAGACGAAACTAATTGTAATTAATAGAGCAACACCAGCCCACTCAAGTGGTGCCTCCGCTTTTTTTAGTCCAATCACCCAAAAGATTTCAATAATACCAGCGATGATTACATAAATCCATGCCATATGTCATTCCTCCTTCCTACCAGTCGTTAGGTAAAGGGCTTAAAAACGACGCATTGCAAAGGAGCAATCCGTCAGTTTGAAAGTCCGCGCCAAAATACTTTCCAAGAAGCGTCTAAACGTGTCTCAAAACGATTTAAACCTGCGTATAGTAGTTCAACCATAAGACCGTCGAGTAAGCATAGAAAAGCCTCTAAGGCGTCTTTTACTTCAATGTTATGCAGTTCATCTTGTTCGCTTGCTCTTTTAAATACCGGGAATAAAAGTTTTCCGACGTTTTCAATGTGTACATTTGCTTTATTAATAATTTGTTCGCGAAATGCATCAGGCGGAAAATAAGAAGTTCGTAACCAAAACATTGATTCTTCACTTTCACCAAATCGTTTTGCGTAGCCTTTTAATAATTTTAATAGCAATTCTTCAGTGGACGAATTGGAAAAGCTTTCGATATCGCCTGTGAAGCTCTGCAAATCTTTTTGAAGAGCAGATTCTAAGCATATGAAATATAGCTCTTCTTTTCCTTTAAAGTGTGCGTAAATCGATGGTTTTTTAATCCCAACTTCTTGGGCAATATTTGCCAATGAAGTTCCTTCATAGCCGTAGCGTGCGAAATGAGAAAGTGCTACAGCTTTAATGCGATTTGCTGTCATTTTCATCCCCTACCTACCGTTCGTTAGGTTTATTATATGAGATAAAAAACACAAAGTCAATAGGTGAAAAGCTGAAAAAGAGTGCTATAGTTAACGCTCCTTTTCAGACTGTTTTTCGCTCAATTAAATGGAATGGAAGTTCTTCTGAGTTCCCGGTTATTTGTTCGTCCTGCATCTGTTTATGGAATAAGGTAAAAGCACGTGATCCCATCGTAAGACCAGGGTGTTCAATAGTCGAAATTTCTAACGCCTTTGAAATTTCATGGTTATCGAATCCTAAAATAGCGAGATCTTCAGGGACGCGAACACCACGTTTCTTTGCCTCTGTTAATAAACCGGCAGCTACTTGGTCATTCGCTGTGAAAATAGCAGTTGGACGATTTTTCATATGTAAAATACGGTGGAGTATTTGTGCTCCGTCCTGCATTGTATAGCATTGATGAAAAATCCATTCAGGATGTAACGTTTGACCTTCGTTATGAAGTGTATCAGCAAACGCTTTTTCACGTTCCATAGAATTTACACTCGTTTTTCTTGCTAAACAAATTCCGATTTTTTCATGGCCTTTACTTAGTAAATATGCAGTACCGAGCCGGAATCCTTCATAATGATCTACGTAGACAGATGAAATGAGGGGGTGGTTCATTTTTTCACATGAAATAATAGGGGCGAATTTTGCGAAAGGTTCGATTTGTTCCCATGAACTCGTTCGAGAACAAATAATCATCCCGTCAAATTGTTTCATTTTCATCATTTCAAGAACACGAATTTCTTCAATACTATCGTAATTTGTTTGGCATAAATTAATGTGATATCCAGCTGCTAACGCTTCGTTTCCGATTCCTTCAATAATGGTACTGAAGTAAGGGACATTAATGAAAGGGAGCATAACCCCGATTGTATATGTTTTCCCCTTTATTAAATGAATAGCATTTATATTTTTTGCGTAGTTTAATTCTTCAACCGCCTCTAGAACTCGTTTCCGTTTGTCTTCTTTTACGTAAGGGTGATTATTTAAGACACGGGAAACGGTTGATATAGATACACCAGCAGTTTTAGCGATTTGTTTTATATTGGCCATATGCATCACCTCTTTACTTATTATAAAGGGAAAATAAGTAGAATGAAAAAATCTTGACCTGAAAAGCTTTTCACAATCTATGTTATAAATAGGACTTCTGTTATTCGCGTAACCATTTCGTTTGGGCGTAAGAATAGCGAAGTCTTTCTGTTTGTTTGAAAGCAGTTTTGTCAAAATGTGTGAGAATAACGAGGAAAGTTTTCAAAGGTGGAGTGTGGCATTCAAGCGAATATGAACAACATATAAACGCTTTGTTCGTTAAGAGGGCGGTATGAAAGGGCGGAAACAAATTGAAAAAAGGAATCATTTGTTTCGTGTTTTCTAGTGTATTACTTAGCTCATGTTCATTTCAGCAAACGATGCAAGAAGAAAAAACATTTATGGGAACAACAGGTGGGGCTACAGATCGCGTTACGGATCCGATTCCGTTAAAAGAACTTCCAAAATATTTTCCGGCGAAATTTAAAGTTCCTACCTTTTTACCGTATGACATTACGAGTGATGTGTTGGGTGAAGTAAGAACGATTGAAAAGAAGAATGCTGTCTTAACGATTAAATATAAACAACAGGAGCAAGGTAGACATGAGTATATTGAGCTAACTGTTGCAAATTTCCCTTATAGTTTTCCGGATTTTGTAGAAGAAAAGCGATTTCAAGAACAAATGAAATTGAATAATGGAGCGTCTGCTTATTTTAAAAATAAAGATGACTTTGAGAGAGGAGAGGAATTTGCTACGCTTCTATGGAAAGAAAAGGGGATTGAATATCAGTTATTATATCGTAATGTAGAAGAGAACGATGCAGATGTAATAAAAAAGAATCTATATTACATTGCAAACAATATGAAATAAAAAACTAACTGCAGCATGCAGCTAGTTTTTTGTATGTTATTTCTTTTTAATTTTACCTGTCCAAGATTTAAATCCACCTTGTAATTGGTAGAAATCTTTGTAACCTTGTTTTTTTAAGTATTGAGCTGCACGGCCTGTACGGAATCCGCTTTGGCAGTATAAGTAAACAGGTTGATCTTGGCGAAGTTCTTTATGACGAAGGCGAATTTGTGATAACGGAATGTTACGTGCACCTAAAATGTGCCCTGCGTTATATTCGTCTGCTTCGCGAATATCGATAAGCTGTGCTTTACGGTAGCCAGCGCGAAATTCTTCTTCTGTAAGAGTTTTAATTAATTTTTTCTGATAGAAATACATCCATACAGTGTAACCGATGAACGCTACGATTACGGCTAATAAAATAATCCAAGTTGTTGACACGGTTCTATCGCTCCCTTTTTTCTTATCCTACTTTCAATATTATAATGCCCATATGTATTTATGCAACAGATTCATTTGTATATAAGGAGAAATTTCGTATTCTTTCACAAATTTTGTCGAATTTGGTAGACTAGAGAATGTGAAAAATAACTGGTTATATGAGGTGTAGGATGGGAAAAGAAAAATGGTGTTATATTAACTCTGGTCAATGTTCACCAGCGTTTAATATGGCGTTAGATGAATGTTTATTAAATTGGCAAAGTGAAAAGAAGATGCCACCAACAATTCGTTTTTATGAATGGGAAGTACCAACATTAACAGTCGGGTATTTCCAGCGTGTTGAAAAAGATATAAATATGGATGTAGTTAACGAAAAGAAATATGGATTCGTTCGTCGTCAAACAGGCGGCAGGGGTGTACTACATGACAAAGAATTAACGTACAGTGTTATTGTGTCTGAAGATCATCCAAATATGCCAAAAACAGTTACGGAAGCATACCGCGTTATTTCGCAAGGCTTATTGGACGGTTTTAAGGCATTAGGATTAGAAGCGTATTATGCAGTTCCGAAAACAGAGGCGGATCGTGAGAATTTAAAAAATCCGCGTTCAGGAGTATGTTTTGATGCGCCATCTTGGTATGAAATTGTAGTTGAAGGAAGAAAAATCGCTGGTAGTGCTCAAACACGTCAAAAAGGTGTTATTTTACAGCACGGATCGATTCCGTTAGAAATAGATTTAGACGAACTATACGACCTATTTTTATTCCCAAATGAACGTGTGAAAGAACGTATGAAAAGTATGTTTTCTTCTAAAGCGGTAGCAATTAATAAATTGACAGACCGTACATTTACGATCGAACAGTTAATTAAAGCGTTCGAAGTTGGGTTTGAAAAAGGATTGGATATAGAGCTTGTGCCATATGAATTAACAGAAGAACAATTACATGAAGTTCAAATATTAGCAAAAGAGAAGTATGAAAGTAAGGAATGGAATTATAAAAAATAAGAGATGGCAATTGCCACCTCTTATTTTTTTATAGTAAATTAAGTACTTTTTCTACTTTGATTCCTTTATCTTGTAAAGAACGAAGGCGATTTACAACGTCCATAATTTCTTTGTCGAATGTAACGCTAATACCTTGGCTTTGTAGTTCTTCTTTTAAGCCTTCAATAGAATCATCTATGTCGATGCCAAGCTCGTAATCTTGACAAACTTCAATTGTCTTTTTCACGAGTTTCACATAATTTTCTTGTAGTTTTGAATTTGTTTCAGTCAAAGCAGGTTGTTTCGGTTTTGCTGGAGCAACCGGTACCGTCTCTTGCTTTGTAACTGGAGTAGGGACTACTTTTTTCACAGGTGCTGGAGTAGTTAGTTCTACAGCTGCTTCTACGCTTACTGGTTTCGGCGTCGGTACCGGAGTAGGCTTAGGTGCCATAGCAGGTGTTTCTACACGCGTAATAGGTTTAGGAGCAGGTGTAACTGCTTTTGGAGCTTCTACAACTACTTCTTTTTTCGGTGTGGCTTCTACCGGTGTTTCTTCTTGACCAGCAGCCTCTTTATTTTCTTTACTCCACATAACGCGTTCTATTTCTAGAGAAACATTGTTTTTGTTCATCGCTGATAATGTAACTTTACCAACTTCAGCGTTTCCAGTGAAATCAACAATTTTATAAATAACACTCTTGTTCCAATCCACGTTTCCGCTCAAAAATAATTCTTCGTTACATTTCGGCGTTAAGCCCTCGATTTTAATTTCTGCGTTTACACCGTTTTCACTGTATACCATAATTAGCGAAGCATTTACATCTTCGTCTGCTAACATTAGTTCACGTACCATTTTGCCGGTGCGTACTTGCGTTTTCTTCTTAACTGACATCTAATTTCTCCTCTCAAAAATTCAGTAATAATAAAAAAATCGTATAACGAAAAATAATTGCTCACGAAGATTTATGATACCGATAATAAAAGCATCACGTCAACAATTAACTTTAATTATTTTGCATTTTTCTTATTTTCTTTATGAAATTTTTCAATTTGTAAAATTAGACAGAAGAAAAACAGCCTTTTGAAAGGCTGTTAAAAATTTGATTTTTTGTATAGTAATTTATATAAAATGAAAAATAAGATAGCAATTAAGGCGTTTTGCCAAAAGGTTAGGTGGTAAATGAGATAAGGTTGTTTTTTAAAATAGACATTTAAAAATACAGCTGAACAAAATGGAGTAGCAAATGCAAATCCAAATAGAATCCTTCTTTTCCAATTCATCTTTTGATCAAAGGAATAGCGCTTTAATAAATATAAAATGAAAAGTATGCCTAGTATAATAAGTGAAACGAACAAAGTGGTTCCAGGGATGCTAAAAGCTGGGCTTAATTGTTCGATATTTTTCCTGAAGATTAAAATGAAAGTCGAAACAAGTGCATCCATTCCAAACTGTATAGCAAGAAGTAAGCTAATAACAAAACCGATTAAAGAAGTTTTTTCTAACTTTGTTTGAGCTGGTAAAGCCGATATGAGTTCATCACAATAAGATTGTAAGTCATTGCCGAAAATATCATAAGCATTTTTATTTTCTCTTTGTGCTTCGATGAGATGATCTAATATTTCTAATAATAGTTCTTCTACTTGTTGTTCAGGTACGTTAGATAACCGAAGATATACTAGCATATCGCCATAAGAAGCTTCGTTTTCAAATGTTAGAAGTTCGCGTTTTTTGTTGTTCAATTCAATCATGTCTTGCGCATTCATCCCTATCACTCTCCCTGTAATAAGTTGTTCACCGTTGTCGAAACCATTCCCCAGCTTTGTTTAAATTCTTCAAGCTGTTCTATTCCTTTATCGGTTACATGATAATATTTTCGCTTTGGACCGAGTGAGGAAGCTTTTAATGTTCCTTCAATTAGCCTCTCTTTTTGCATACGTAACAATAACGGATATATGCTTCCTTCGCTGACAAATGTAAAGCCGTATTTATTTAATTTTGTACTCAGCTCATATCCATACACTTCTTCTTGCGAAATGATGTATAGGATGCAACCTTCGAGTACACCTTTTAACATTTGGCTGTGCATGATTTCCCCACCTTTTATTCAGGTAACTTGCCTTGCAAGGTAGCTGTTATCCAAATTATAACACTCAGTAACTTGCAACGCAAGTTACTGAAGTGGAAAACTTTAATGCGTTTTAATTTTTCCGTGTTCTCCATACTAACGAGAGGAGGGAAGTATATGAAACCGTTTATGCCAAAACTTGTTTACTTTGAACCGAAGGCACTCGAATATCCACTTGGAAAAGAGCTGTATGAGAAGTTTACGAAGATGGGATTAGAAATTCGTGAAACGACATCCCATAATCAAATTAGAAATTTGCCAGGTGAAAATGATTTGCAAAAGTATCGCAATGCAAAGGCAACGCTTGTCGTTGGGGTGAGGAAGACATTAAAGTTTGATACGTCAAAGCCGTCAGCTGAATATGCAATTCCGCTTGCAACAGGGTGTATGGGACATTGCCATTATTGTTATTTGCAAACGACGCTTGGTAGTAAACCTTACGTTCGTGTGTATGTGAATCTAGATGAAATATTTGAGAAGGCACAGCAATATATGGATGAAAGGGCACCAGAAATAACAAGATTTGAAGCGGCGTGTACATCAGATATCGTTGGAATTGATCATTTAACGCATGCTTTAAAGCGGACGATCGAATTTATGGGAGAAAGTGAGCATGGGCGTTTACGTTTCGTTACGAAATATTCGCACGTTGATCATTTATTAGATGCAAAGCATAATGGGAAAACGCGTTTTCGATTTAGCATTAATTCACGTTATGTGATTAAAAATTTTGAACCGGGGACATCGCCGTTCGAAGAGAGAATTGAGGCTGCTCGTAAAGTGGCAGGGGCTAATTATCCACTTGGCTTTATAGTTGCGCCACTTTATATGCATGAAGGATGGGAAGAGGGGTATCGTGAATTGTTTGAGAGATTATACAATGCCTTGAAAGATATGGTGATACCAAATTTAACGTTTGAATTAATTCAGCATCGCTTTACGAAGCCGGCAAAAAAGGTCATTCAAGCGCGTTATCCGAATACGAAACTTGAAATGGACGAAGAGAAGCGGAAATATAAATGGGGACGATACGGTATTGGGAAATACGTCTATAAAAAAGATGATGCAGAAGTATTGGAGGAAACGATTCGAGGATATATTCGCCACTTTTTTCCTGACGCAGAAATTCAATATTTCACATGAAAGGAACTTGTATTTGAATGCGGGTTCTTTTCTCTTTTGCAGATTTAGGCTCGTTTCTACCTTGTCACGTTATTCTTTCTGGTGTATCATTTTATTGATTGCTTCGTTCGGAATAAGCAAAATGAAATTGGATGGAGGAAACCGATGCCTACCCCTAGTATGGAAGATTATATTGAACAAATTTATTTGTTGATTGATGAAAAGGGTTATGCCCGCGTATCTGATATTGCTGAAGCGCTTAGTGTACATCCATCCTCTGTAACAAAAATGGTGCAAAAATTAGACAAAGATGAATATCTAATTTATGAAAAATATAGAGGGCTTGTATTAACATCAAAAGGTAAAAAAATCGGAGAACGTCTCGTATATCGTCATGACTTGCTAGAGCAGTTTATGCGTATTATTGGTTTGGATGAAAGCAAGATTTACAATGATGTTGAAGGGATTGAACATCATTTAAGTTGGGAAGCAATTGACCGTATCGGTGATTTAGTACAATATTTTGAACAAGATGAGGTTCGAGTAGAAACACTTCGTGGTGTTCAAAAAGCAAATGAAGAGAAAAGTAATTAAGGGGAACGGATGGCGTTTCCTTTTTTATTTCAATCGAAAAGGACGGGAGAATTATGAAAGCAATTATTTTTGATTTTGATGGATTAATTGTGGACACAGAAACAATATGGTTTCACTCTTTCAGAGATGCTGTTCGTGAGTACGGCGGAGAGTTACCTTTAGAGGAATTTGCGAAATGTATTGGAACGACAGATAATGTACTTTATGCATATTTAAAGGAACAATTAAAAGAAAAGTTTAACGAGCGTGCACTAAAAGAAAAGGTGACGACTTTACATAAAGAGAAAATGAAAATACCAGAAGCGCGTGATGGGGTAAAAGAATATTTAGAAGAAGCGAAAGAAATGGGGTTGAAAATTGCATTAGCTTCTAGTTCATCTAGAGAATGGGTTGTTCGTTTTTTAGAAGATCTACAGATTCGAGATTATTTTGAAGTAATTAAAACGAGAGAAGATGTTGAGAAGGTAAAACCAGATCCAGCACTTTATCGAATTGCAATAGAGGAATTAGGAATTGAACCATCAGAAGCTGTTGTATTTGAAGACTCATTAAATGGATTGAAAGCAGCGGTTGCGGCAGGATTAAAATGCGTCGTTGTTCCAAATGATGTGACAAGAAATTTACCATTTGAAAATCATCACCTTCGAATTGAAAGTATGATAGATAAAACTTTGAAAGAAGTGCTTGAAAGTATAAAGAAAGACCGTATTTCCTAAAAGGAAGCACGGTCTTTCTTTTTGTTCTTTTTACCTTCAATGACAGTTAAATGAGATTGTTTTCTTTTTCGTTTCAACGATGGAGAATTACCCTTTTTGCCCTTGTCATCAGAAGTATTTCGTTTCAAGAATGAATTGCTTAGGGGTGCTACATTTTGTTTCCCATGTTTGCGGTTCGATTGTTTTGCAGCGCGCTTATATGAGCTTTGCGAATTTGCAGAACCACTGGAATTAGTAAACATCTTGTATAGCAAGTAAAAGATACCGACAACAAGTAACATATACCCGATATTTCTTAATACACCCATTGGATTTGTAATTACAGATGAAACAAGGCCGAATATTGCTAATCCGATTATAAGCACAAATATAGCGAAAGTAAACGAACGACCGTTCATAAGGAACACCTCCTAAAAACATATATTAAAATTAGTATATTAACGATGAGGAGAGGAGTTGAACACCATTTTTAAATAATTATTGTTTGTTTTCTAAACGTAATAATTCTTCAAACGATGCAATAGCTACTTCCACTTGATCATCTGTTGGTTCTTTCGTTGTTAATAGTTGCAGCCATAATCCGGGATATCCAAGTATGCGTAATACAGGAATGTCTCGCAATCGATTCGTAAATTGTAGTACTTCAAACGAAATGCCGAGAACGACTGGAATTAATAAAATTCGGTTTATTACTCGTGCCAAAAGTGGATCTGTAGGAACGAGGAAATAAACAAACATTCCAATAATGACTGTAAATATAATAAAGCTACTACCACATCTATAATGGAGGCGGGTTTGCTTTTGGACGTTTTCTACAGTCATAGGAAGATTATTCTCATAAGCATTAATTACTTTATGCTCTGCACCGTGATACTGAAATACCCGTTTAATAAGTGGGGTTAAAGAAATAAAGTATATATAGCTCAATAGTAGCATGAGCTTAATGACACTTTCGACAATGATTTGCCCTGTATGAGATGGGAAAATCGGTCTCGTTAATTCAGCTAATAGTGCAGGAACTGCTGTGAAAATGACTTTACCGAATATGAAAGATAAAACGCCAACTGCTGCAACTCCTAATACCATCGTTAATTTTGATTGTTCTTCTTTTTTATTTGCAATTTGTTCATCATCTTCTGGGTGGACATCAAATCGTTCTGAAGCGAAGTTTAAATGCTTTGCTCCATTCGCACTTGCGTCCACAATGGCGGCAATACCTCGTAAAAATGGAATTTTTTTTAGGATAGATAATGCTTTATTACGAACGCGTGGTAATCGATAAAATTCAATCGATTTATCTTTACGACGAACCGCTGTAACAGTATATTCTCTACCGCCAAACATAACTCCTTCTATGACTGCTTGCCCGCCATATATTTGTTTTGACTCTTCTGCCATGTTAACACCAACCTGTATTTGTTTCTCTCTTATGTAGAAAAAGAGGCAATTGTCATACTGGGTTCTGTCGTTTTGAAATAAGACAATCACCGAGTTTCCTTTATTTTATCGACAAATACAAGTATATGACAAGAGAAAATGTTACGAGAGTCGGACATTTCTTATTCTTTTTATAGACAAATTTCGCAGTATTTAAACATGCTTCAAAATAGTTTCGGGCATACTATTGAGCGGAGGTGTTGATGTGAGTCAAGAACAATTAGGAACAAGGAATTATGTGCAAATCGGTTTGTTTGGTGGAATTTTTTGGGGAGGAATATGGTATTTCCTTCATATATTTTCATTCACGGAAGCGGGACCTAATTATTTACTGTTACCATTTGCGTTTGGGAATTGGAAAGAAGGGATATGGGGCAATCTGTCAGGAATTGTTTGCATGGGACTTCTTTCAATCTTGATTTCCTTTTTGTATAAAGCGTTTTTGGCGAAATTTGAAGGAATCATTCCAGGGATTATTTATGGGCTATTTTGGTGGGCGTTACTGTTTTTCGGAATGGGTTTAATGGCACCTGTTATTAAAAGTGCGTTCAATTTGCCGAAAGAGACGATTGTGACGACAATATGTATTTTTATATTGTATGGTGTGTTTATTGCATACTCTGTTTCTTACGCAGTAAATAGTAATAAAGCGGAGCAAGAAGGAGAAGAGAAGACGAACTATTCAAATAAGTAACTCCTATGTTAAAATGTTGTATAGATATTTAATATTAAGGAGTTTTAAGAATATGAAAAAGTTACTCCTCGTAAACGGTCCTAACTTAAATCGCCTCGGTGTTCGTGAGGTAAATGTATATGGAAAGGGCACGTTAGCGACACTTGAAGCAGATATGAAGCAAGAAGCAAAAACAATGGGAGTGGAGTTAGAATGTTTCCAATCGAATCATGAAGGTGCGATTATCGATCGTCTTCATGAGGCTGAAGATATATATGAAGGGATCATTTTAAATCCTGGAGCATTTACGCATTATAGCTATGCAATTCGAGATGCAATTGCGAGCATTTCGATTCCTGTTATTGAAGTACATATCTCTAACATTCACCAGCGTGAATCGTTCCGTCACGAATCTGTGACGGCGGCTGTTTGTGCAGGACAAATTGTTGGATTTGGTTTTTATGGCTATAAGTTAGCGTTATTTGCATTAATGGAGAAATTAAGGGAGGCATAAAGTCATGGAGAAAATCGAAAGATTAAGAAGCGCATTTGCTGAGGCTGGTATCGACGGTATTTTATTAACAAATGAACATAGTCGTAGATACATGGCTAACTTCACTGGAACAGCTGGAGTTGTACTTATTTCAAAAGAGCGTGCTCAATTTATTACGGATTTTCGTTATGTAGAGCAGGCTAGTAAACAAGCTGTTGGATATGAAATCGTGCAGCATGCAGGATTAATTATTGATGAAGTTGCAAAGCAAGTGAAAGAACTTGGAATTCAAAAGCTTGGCTTTGAGCAGGATACTCTTACATATAGCTCTTACGTAACGCATAATGAGGCGATCGAAGCTGAATTTATCCCGACTTCTGGGCTTGTAGAAAAGTTACGCTTGATAAAGACTGATTCAGAGATTAAGATATTAAAGGAAGCTGCACAGATTGCAGATGCTGCCTTTGAGCATATTCTATCATTCATTCGCCCGGGAGTATCTGAAATTGAAGTGTCAAATGAACTTGAATTTTTCATGAGAAAACAAGGAGCAACATCTTCTTCGTTTGATATTATCGTTGCTTCAGGTCTTCGTTCGGCATTACCGCACGGCGTGGCATCTGAAAAAGTGATAGAAACAGGAGATTTCGTTACATTAGACTTCGGCGCTTATTACAAAGGGTATTGTTCTGATATTACTCGTACAATTGCAGTCGGTGAACCATCTGATAAATTAAAAGAAATTTATAATGTCGTTTTAGAAGCACAATTACGTGGTGTAAACGGTATTAAAGCTGGTTTAACAGGCCGCGAGGCAGATGCATTAACGCGTGATTACATAACGGAAAAAGGATATGGTGAATACTTTGGACACTCTACTGGTCATGGAATCGGCCTTGAAATCCATGAAGCGCCAGGTTTAGCGTTCCGTTCTGATACAGTACTTGAACCAGGTATGGCTGTAACAGTAGAACCAGGTATTTATATTCCAGGTATTGGCGGCGTACGTATTGAAGATGATATCATTGTAACGAGTGAAGGTAATGAAGTAATTACGAAATCACCAAAAGAACTTATTATTTTGTAATACACAGGAGGATTTTTTTACATGATTTCAGTAAACGATTTTCGTACAGGTTTAACAATTTCAGTGGACAATGCCCTTTGGCAAGTACTTGATTTCCAACACGTAAAGCCAGGTAAAGGTGCTGCATTCGTTCGTTCTAAACTACGTAACCTTCGCACAGGTTCTGTTCAAGAGAAAACATTCCGTGCAGGTGAAAAAGTAGAAAAAGCACACATCGAAAACCGTCGTATGCAATACTTATACGCGAGCGGTGAGGCTCATGTATTTATGGATAACGGAACTTATGAGCAAATCGAACTTGGTGAAAACCAAATCGAGCGCGAATTAAAATTCCTAAAAGAAAACATGGAAGTATCTATTATGACATACCAAGGTGAAGTACTTGGTGTTGAACTTCCGAACACAGTTGAATTAAAAGTTACAGAAACAGAGCCTGGTATTAAAGGTGACACAGCTTCTAACGTAACAAAACCAGCTACATTAGAAACTGGTCTTGTTGTACAAGTACCAATCTTCATTAACGAAGGCGAAATGCTTATCATCAACACTGGTGAAGGTAAATACGTTTCTCGTGCATAGTAAAAAAGCACTCGTGATTATCACGAGTGCTTTTTTATAGAAAATAGGGCATATAGTAAATTGCGGTGACAACAAAACTAACTAAAACAAGTGAAAGAGTACCCGCTATATATGGTGTGAAAATGAATTGAAATGGTTTTATTTCACCAGTCTCAACACCAGTTAATGTTTTACTTATTGCGTGATCTGTAATGTTATTTCTATGGTTACTCATAATAATTAACCACATAATTGCAAATATTGCTAGACTGCCAAGGAAAAAGGTCTCTATAAATGACCAACCGACCAATAATGAAAAAAGATAAATAAGAGCTAATTCTACTACAATTGTTAAACTAATTTTCAAAACCTTCATATTTTCCCCCCTCATTTTGTACGTCCAGCCAATTTAAAAATTTCTTACGCGATACGACATGCAGTACGCAAGGTGATTTTACTTCTTTCTCCAGTGCAGCATGTTCGCCTGGAAACTTGTTTTTCACATGCAATGAAATGTAAGGTAGTTTTTCTTGTGCTTTTAACGAGCGAATGTTAGTCGTTTTAGCACCAGTGAATACGTATGTAAGTTGTAAGTCTAAAAAAGCGATTTTAAAGATTTCTTTTTTAGCTGCCTCATTATACCCTTTACCCCAATATGGATAGCCAAGCCAACTACCAATGTGAGATTGTTTCTTCCCATAATTAATATGTTTAAGTGTGGTGAGGCCAAGTATTTCATTCTCTTCATTTACAATCATTCTCGATAAAGACTTCTTTTGGCGCTCTTCTTCTATTGCAAAAAGAAGAAATGCTTTCGTGTCTTCGACTTTTTCTACCTGTATTCCTAATGCATTTTTTACGTGTGGTTCACTTGATAGCTCAAAAAGCACATTTGCATAGCGTAAATCAAGTGGTAATAAAGTAACGTGCTGCATCGTCTATACCCCTTTTAAATTAAATATACCATAATATACCATTAAAAAAATACGAATATTCAGATTTAAATAAAGGTGTTAGAGAAAAATTATGTTTTTACTTCTGAAATAGACAACCTCTGCATATGGTTGTACAAATATATTCTTTTTTGGAATGTAGAATTCGTAACCGTTACGGGAGAAGGTGGGAGAATGAAACAGTGGCTAGCGGCAATGGAAACATCCGTGCTCGTAATGGGGTTACTTCGGTTGTTTTCGGGTAGCGCGGAAATATTCGCCGCTTTGCTTATGCTTTACGTGAATGATGCGAAGAAAGCATTGTTTATAAATGGTATGTTGGCGTTTGTTGGACCGACCGTATTAATTTTAACAATGACAATAGGCATAGCGAGTGTAGCGAGCGAAATTTCTTTCTTGAAACTCTTTTTTCTGGCACTTGGAATTGGCTGCATTTTTATCGCATTGTTGAAATAGTAAGTCGAGTATAGTGGGGAGAAGCCTATGAAAGAAGTATTAGAGGTTTTACCAAAAATGATGAAACAGTTAGTTGAAAGTTGTAAGCAATACAATACTTTAGAGGAAATTCGTGTTCGAATTGGAAGACCGCTAGAGTGTATTGCGCATGGAGAGGTGTTTTTTTATGACTATATCGCTACAGCAGAAGATGCAAGTTACTTATTGAATAAGTTAAGTCAATTCTCAATTTATACGATGGAAGAGGAATTGAAACGTGGGTATGTGACACTTCGAGGAGGACATAGAATTGGCCTAGCAGGAAAAGTCATTACAGAGAAAAGTACAGTGAAAATGATTCGTGATGTCTCTTCATTTAATATTCGTATTGCTCGTCAAAAAATAGGAATAGCTGAGCCGCTTTTGCCGTATTTGTATGAATCAAGATGGTTAAACACGATGGTAATTGGCCCGCCGCAAACGGGGAAAACGACACTTTTAAGAGATGTAGCACGTTGCATGAGTCAAGGGGTTGGTACGTCGAAAATTCCTTCTTGCAAAGTGGGGATTGTTGATGAGCGGTCAGAAATTGCTGGATGTGTGAAAGGAATCCCTCAGTATGAATTTGGTACACGAGTAGATGTGTTAGACGCATGTCCAAAGGCTGAAGGAATGATGATGATGATTCGTTCTATGAGTCCAGATGTTTTGATCGTAGATGAGATTGGACGTAAAGAAGATAGTGAAGCAATTATGGAGGCGGTGCATGCAGGGGTCCAGCTTTTTATAAGTGCACACGGGTTTTCTTATGATGATGTTGTGAAACGTCCATCGCTACAGGCAGTGCTGGAGCTTGGCATATTTGATAGGTTTGTGGAGTTATCAAAAGCAAGAGGCCCAGGAACAGTTATGCAAGTGAAAGATAGATATGGAAAACCAGTACTACCGAATCGAAAGGCTGGGGGCGTATGGTGAAAATAATTGGTGCAGTGTTAATCGTTGCGGTCAGCACTTTTTTCGGGTTTTCATACGCAAAAAGATATAGTGAGAGGCCGCGGCAACTTAGACTATTAAAATCGGCACTCCAATCATTAGAGGCAGAAATTATGTATGGGCACACACCTTTATCTGAAGCCGCCGAACGATTAGTTAAACAAATGCCCAAGCCATTAAATTGGATATTTCAAAGTTTCGCCAAAAAACTAGAAAACGGGGAACAAACAGTAAGGGAAGCTTGGATAGAAAGTTTGAAAGAGAATTGGAAGTTAACAGCATTTCAACAAACCGAGTATGAAATCTTGCAGCAATTTGGTGAAACACTTGGACAACATGATCGTGAATCACAACAAAAACATATTCGATTATGTATTACACATTTAGAGAGAGAGGAAGAAGAAGCGAAAGCGTTACAACTGCAATATGAAAAAATGATTAAGAGCTTAGGGGTACTAGCGGGGCTACTTATCGTAATTTTACTGCTATAGGAGGGAGAAAGGCGATGTCCATTGATGTTGGATTAATATTTCAAATCGCCGGAATCGGCATTGTTTTAGCTTTCATTCATACCGTATTAAAAGAATTAAAACGAGAGGATATTGCAAATTGGGTTATCCTTGTCGGTTTTGTCGTCATTCTATTCCATGTTGCATTTTTAATTAATACGTTGTTCGACAAGATTAAGAGTGTCTTTCTTTTCCAGTAAAGGAGGCGGTTCGAATCGAAATTATACAAATTGTCGGATTAGGCCTCGTTGCTACGTTTTTAGCAGCTGTTTTGAATCAGCATAAATCTAGCATTACATCGTTATTTATTGTTTTTGTAGGTAGCGTAATGTTTCTTATTTTAATCGATCAAATTCACTCTATTTTACAAATGATTGAGAGAGTAGCGAGTGAAGCGAAAGTTAGCAACGTCTATGTAGAAACGTTACTGAAAATTATTGGGATTGCTTATATCGCTGAGTTTGGAGCGCAAATTACAAAAGATGCTGGGCAAGGTGCAATCGCTTCGAAAATTGAACTAGCTGGTAAAATCTTAATTCTCGTTATGGCAATTCCTATTTTGACAGTCGTAATTGAAACTATTCTCGGATTTTTACCGACGGGATAAGGGGGAGTGAATGTTGAGGAAGTTTGGAGCTAAGCTGCTATTTGCTTGCTTCCTTTTCTTTTCTTTACCGGTTGTTGTACAAGCTTCTCCTGTAGAAACAAACGTCGTTGATCAACAATTGGATAAGCTCGGAATTGAAGATGTGAAGCAATTTTGGGACGGGCTTGTTACAAAATATGGAGGTTATTTACCAGAGAGTCAAAAAGGAAGCTTTATGGAGTTTGTAAAGGGAGAAAAAGAATTCTCTATAAAAGAATGGATGCTAGGTTTATTAAAATATTTGTTTCACGAGCTTGCTGCAAATGGAAAGCTACTTGGAACACTCATTATGCTCACAATTTTTAGTGCATTGTTGCAATCACTGCAATCTGCCTTTTCAAAGAGTAGTGTAAGTAAAATTGCCGATGCAGTTGTATATATGGTGCTTATTATTTTTGCTTTAAATAGTTTTTATGTGGTTATGACATATGCAAGAGAAACGATACAAACAATGGTAGATTTCATATTAGCGCTATTACCAATCTTGCTTGCACTCATAGCAACTGGAGGCGGTGTTGTATCTGTATCGTTTTTTCATCCGATTATCATTTTCTTAATGAATACGAGTGGGCTTCTTATGAATTACATCGTTCTACCACTTTTATTACTTGCAACGATATTAAGTATTGTAAGTACGATGAGTGATCAATATAAAGTTACGAAATTGTCCAAGCTTCTGCAAAACGTTAGCGTTGGGATTATCGGGATCTTTTTAACGATTTTTTTAGGAGTATTATCTGTACAAGGAACAGCGACAGCGGTTGCTGATGGGATAGCTGTGAAAACTGCTAAATTTGTAACAGGGAACTTTATTCCTGTAGTTGGAAGGATGTTTACAGAGGCAGCGGATACTGTTATTAGTGCGTCGGGGTTATTAAAAAATACAGTCGGAATTATAGGGCTCGTTATTTTATGTTTAATTGTCGCTTTTCCAGCGATTCAAATTTTTTGTATCGCGTTTATTTATAAATTCGCAGCAGCAGTATTGCAACCAGTTGGCGGAGGAGCAATTATTCAATGTTTAGATATCATTGGACGAAGCATCATTTACGTGTTTGCTTGCTTAGCTATCGTATCATTTATGTTCTTTTTAAGTATCACAATTATTATTGCTGCGGGGAACATTACGCTTATGATGCGATAGGAGGTGAAGAGTATGCAATTTGTTACAGAGTGGATTAGAAATATTATCGTTTTTTTACTCTTAGCGACAATGCTTCATCTTATTCTTCCAAACTCGAATTTGCAAAAATACGTTAAATTCGTCGTAAGTCTACTATTAGTTGTATTAATTTTAACACCTCTTTTTAAACTGTTGCAAACAGATGTAAATGAAGTAATCGCAAATTTTAATGAAGAAAAGTATGTAGCAGAGGGATCTGTAAAAAATTCAATAGATTCGAAGAAAAAAGAAATACAAGCTCTAACACGTGCATATAGTTTAGAAGAGATGGCTACCAAAATGAAAAAAGAAGTAGGAAAAGAGTTTGAGAAAAAGTATGGTATGACAGTCTCTGAAATACAAATAGTCGCAACGGAAAGGGTAGAAGAAGTAAAGTCAGCCAAAGATATTCAATCTGTTGTTGTGACGTTGAAAGAAAAAGAACGCAGTAAAAATGACGCAATTGAAACAGTAAAGCCAATTGAAATTAATACGAATGAACCTCCAAAAAAGGTAGAAGAAACGAATGTAGAAATGAAAGATTTCTTTTCAAGCAGGTGGCAACTAGAGAATAAACAAATCCAAGTTCAAACGGAAGGGAGGACAGGTAGAGTAAATGGACAATAAAGATAAAAATTCGAAGTTCTCATTTTTTCGAAACTTATTGAATGGGGATCAAAAAGAAAGCAACGAGAAGGGGAAAAAGGTAACACCTAAGTTTTTACTTGTCCTACTCATACTTGGAATTTTGCTTATGTTTTCTAGTAGTCTCTTTTCAAGTAAAAAAGAAGAAGTACCTGTATTTAAAGAACAAAAAACTCAAAACCAAGAAAAAGACGTACCAACTTTCGGACAAAAAAGTAATGATAGTATGTCAAATGTAGAAAAATATGAAAAAGCGTATGAACAAGAATTAAAAGCTGCTTTAGAAGAAATAGCAGGAGTAAAAGACGTAACGATTAAGGTGAATTTAGATTCATCTGAAGAAAAAATTTTAGAAAAAAATACAGTGAAACGCTCACAAACAACAGGTGAAACAGATAAAACAGGCGGTAAGAGGGAAGTAGAGGACGAGTCTCTTGATGAAAAGACTGTCATTATACGTGAAGGTGATAAAGAAACTCCCGTTGTTTTACGGACAGAGAAACCGAAAGTACGAGGTGTTCTCGTCGTAGCAAAAGGAGTGGATAATATACAAGTTAAAGCAATGGTAAAAGAAGCTGTGATAAGGCTGCTAGATGTACCAGCCCATCGTGTTTCAGTTTCACCGAAAAATTGATAGGGAGGAAATAAAGTGTTAAAAAAACAAACGGTTTGGCTATTAACAATGTTAAGTTTAGTTGTTGTACTATCTGTGTATTACGTAACAACTCCTGACAAAATGAATACAGCATCGCCGGCAACAGGTGAAAAGATTGGACAAGAAAAACAAGGTACTGACAAAGCAGTAACAAACGAAACGCCAAATAAAGAAACAACAAAAGAAACTCCAAGCAAGGAAACACCAAATAAAGAGACAACAAATAAAGAGACAGATAAAAAAGAAAATGCTAAAAAAGAAACAAGTAAAAAAGAGGGGAATGTATCAGTTCAATCGAGTGATGAGAATTTCACAGCTTTACGTATGCAAATGGAAGATAAGCGTAGTGCTGAAAGAGAAAAATTACAAAATGTAATAAAGTCTTCTAACGCTACTGCTGAAGAAAGAAGTAAGGCGAAAGATGGTATGGATGCAATCGCTACAATGGAAACAAAAGAAGGTTTACTTGAAACAGTTATTAAAGCTCAAGGAGGATATAAAGATGCCCTTGTAAGAGCTGATGGAACTGACATTAGAGTAACAGTGAAGGCAGCGAAACATTCACAAAAAGAAGCGAACAAAATTATACAGCTTGTAAGAAGTGAAGGCGGTTCTAAAGATGTAGGTGTGAAATTTGATCCATCAGCAAAATAAGTAGAATTTTAATCCGTGGGGGATTTCCCCCACGGATTATTAATTTTTACTAATCGCATTGTTTGTAAATAAGAACATAGAGTACTTCAAAATAATTAGATAAAAATAATAATAGAAAAAAGCTATCACTTTCGATAGTTTTTTTCTATTTCGTCTTTGTATGTGTTTTTACTATGTTCAACTCGGAATGGAGAAATACGTTGTGAATAAAAAATTAGCGGTTCATGGTGATGATGATTACTTTTTCCAGATTTGACGTGGATGAAGAGAACGAATGCCCAAACCATTACGGCAGGTAAGAAGAGCATGAGCCATATCATATGTCCACACCTCGATACAATATATTTTCTACACTTTGAACATACTATTCTTATATGAAGGAATGATGAACGGCGTGTAAACAAAAAAATAATATTTGGTAAAAATATGTTATGAACCGTAGATGTGGTGAAGAGTGGAGCGGCAATTAGATGTTTACTGTGTAGCATTTTGAAAAGGTAAGGAATGTTTTTTAGGAAGTGGTCTTGCCAATTTCGTGTGAAACTTGGTATTATTACTAGGTAATAAATTTTTTATTGGAATAATATTTTTACAGGAGTTTCGATTTATTATAAAGAAATATAAATTGGAATGTTTAAAAAATTTATCGTAAGATGGAAATAGTAAATATTTCTATTAGTAAATAAAATAAATTTTCTAATAGAATACATCGTATTTTTACAGTCAATCTAGTGTTAGTGATGAGAATCTGTAAAAACGGGACAAACAAGAGTATGGGAGTGGATTTTACATGTTTAAAATTCAAGAAGTTCGTGAATTAATTAAATTAATTGATAGCTCTAATATTGATGAATTTGAATACAAAAAAGACGGTACAACAATCAAAATGAAAAAGCGTGGTAATGAAGTTGTTGCGATGCAAGCACCTGTAGCGAAACAAGCTATGCAACCAGTAGCATCTGTTGAAGTTGAAACAGCAGTAGCGGCAGCGCAAGTAGAAGCACCAAAACAAGAAGAGAAGAAAGCTGTTCAAGATGAAAACCTACATAAGATTACCTCACCAATGGTAGGTACATTCTATTCTTCATCTTCACCTGATACACCTCCATATGTAAGTGTTGGAGACAGGGTATCGAAAGATTCTATCGTATGTATTGTCGAGGCTATGAAGTTATTTAACGAAATTGACGCTGATGTAGAGGGCGAAATTGTTGAGGTTCTTGTTAATAACGGACAGCTTGTTGAGTATGGACAACCGCTATTTCTTGTGAAAGCGTAATAAGGGAGTCTTTGTGATGATAAAAAAAGTATTAATAGCCAATCGTGGGGAAATTGCTGTACGAATTATTCGTGCTTGTAAAGAAATGGATATTGAAACAGTTGCGATTTATTCAGAAGCAGATAAAGAGTCACTTCACGTACAAATTGCAGATGAGGCGTATTGTGTAGGACCAACAGTTTCAAAAGAAAGTTATTTAAATTTGACGAACATTATTAGCGTTGCGAAGTTAACGGGCTGCGATGCTATCCATCCGGGATACGGATTTTTAGCAGAGAATGCAGATTTCGCAGAGTTATGCCGTGAATGTAACTTAATTTTTATCGGTCCAAGTCCAGAAGCTATTTCAAAGATGGGCACAAAAGACGTTGCTCGTGATACAATGGAAAAAGCAGGGGTTCCGATTGTACCAGGTTCACAAGGGATTATAAAAAATACCGAGGAAGCGATCGAGCTTGCAAATCAAATTGGATATCCAGTTATTATTAAAGCGACTGCAGGTGGCGGCGGAAAAGGTATTCGTGTTGCACGTCATGAAGAAGAGCTTGTAAAAGGAATTCAAATTACACAGCAAGAAGCTAGTACCGCTTTTGGGAACCCTGGTGTATACTTAGAAAAGTACGTTGAAGATTTCCGCCATGTTGAGATTCAAATAATGGCAGATACACACGGAAATGCCATTCATTTAGGAGAGCGTGATTGTACAATTCAGCGCCGTTTGCAGAAACTATTAGAAGAAAGTCCATCACCTGCACTTGATGAAAATGTTCGCAAGCAGATGGGTGAAGCGGCAGTTAAAGCGGCGGTAGCGGTTGATTATACAGGTGCTGGTACGGTTGAGTTTATTTATGAATATAAAACGAAAAGCTTTTATTTCATGGAGATGAATACGAGAATTCAAGTTGAGCATCCGGTTACTGAAATGGTGACAGGAATGGACTTAATTAAAGAGCAAATTCTTGTTGCTTCTGGAGAAAAGTTATCGTTACAGCAAGAAGAAGTACAATTTAATGGTTGGGCAATTGAATGCCGAATTAATGCGGAAAACCCTGCCAAAAAATTTATGCCATCTCCAGGTAAAGTAGAAATGTACTTACCACCAGGCGGATTTGGTATTCGCGTCGATTCAGCTGTATATCCGGGATATTCAATCCCACCTTTCTATGATTCGATGGTTGCTAAATTAATTGTTCACGGAAAAACACGTGAAGAGGCAATTGCAAAAATGAAGCGTGCACTCAGTGAGTTTGTCATTGAAGGCGTACATACAACAATCCCGTTCCATTTGCAATTGTTAGATCATCCTGATTTTGTAAAAGGTGAGTTTAATACGAAGTTTTTGGAAGAGCATGAACTTGTGACGCAGTGATACATTAAAGGAGGTTTTTTTCATGGCTGAACATATGTTAGATATGGGTCAAGATACAACTCTTGGTAAAGTAGAAATTGCACCAGAAGTAATTGAAGTAATTGCAGGTATTGCAGCTGCTGAGGTAGAAGGTGTGGCGGCAATGCGTGGTAATTTTGCTACAGATGTTGTTGAGAAGTTAGGTAAGAAAAATCATGGTAAAGGTGTAAAGGTTGAATTAGCAAACGAAGATATTATCGTTGACCTTTATGTTGTAATGTATTTTGGTGTAGCAATTCCAGTTGTTGCACAAAAGATTCAAGACAATATTCGCCAAGCACTCTTTACAATGACAGGACTTGAGCCAAAAGAAGTGAATGTTCACATCGTTGGCGTAACATTCGAAACACAAAAAACAGAAATTGAACCAGTGTAAGAATGAAAAAGGTGCCTAGTAACATAGGCATCTTTTTTATCGTTTCATTTCTTCACAAATTACAACCCTCTAATTGTTATACTATTTCAAAAAATAAGAAATAAAAAAGAAAATGTTTCGTTTTTCCAAAAAACGTACATTGTGATAAGATATGGAACTTGAAGTTAATCTTTTTATTATTTTTCAGCCTTGTAACCCGTGTGTGAAACGATAAATTGTGTTATTATCATTGTATTATAAGGTTGGAAAATCAATGAAAACTGTAAGAGTAAGTGAATTGACGGCTTATAAATTATAATAATATAACAAAGCATAAGGAAAGACTTGAAGCATAAAGGAGAGTTACAATGAAACGTAGGACGGCTAGAGAAAGAGCTATGCAAGCATTATACCAAATGGATATTACAGGTGAATTAGAACCGAAGGTAGCGGTGGAAAATACGCTAGATGAAGGTGAAGAAACAAATGAGTTTTTAGAATCACTTGTTGTAGGATTTGTAGACAATAAAGAAGAGATTGACGCAGCAATTCGTCAAAACTTAAAAAAGTGGAAGCTTGAGCGTATTAGTATTGTTGATCGCAGTATTTTACGTGTAGCTGTGTATGAAATGAAGTACATGGAAGAAATTCCACACAACGTAACAATTAACGAGGCAATTGAAATTGCTAAAACATTTGGGGATGAGGAATCTCGTCGTTTTATTAACGGCGTTTTATCTAATATAAAAGATACACTGTAATTTCTTTAAGGGGGAATCTTAAAATGGTAGCAGTAATCATCAAAGGAAATGAAGTTGCGGAGAAAAAACGAGCACAATTAACAGAAGAAGTTGTGAAGTTGAAAGAGCAAGGGATTGTACCAGGATTAGCAGTGATTTTAGTGGGAGAAGATCCAGCATCTCGTTCTTACGTAAAAGGAAAAGAAAAAGGCTGTGAACAAGTAGGAATTTATTCTGAGCTAATTGAACTTCCTGAAACGATTACTGAGGAACGTTTGCTTGCTGAAATCGATCGCTTAAATGGCGATGACCGTATTAATGGCATATTAGTGCAATTACCTTTACCAAAACATATTGAAGAAAAAGCTATCATTGAAAGAATTTCACCAGAAAAGGATGTAGATGGATTTCACCCAATCAGCGTGGGACGTATGATGACGGGACAAGATACATTCCTTCCATGTACACCGCATGGTATTGTAGAATTAGTAAAAGAAACGAATCTTGATATTTCGGGAAAACATGTTGTAATAATTGGAAGAAGTAATATTGTCGGCAAACCAGTGGGGCAATTGTTCTTAAATGAAAATGCAACTGTCACATATTGTCATTCTAAGACGCAAAATATTAAAGAATTATCGAAGTTAGCTGATATTTTAATCGTAGCTGTTGGACGACCTAAAATGGTAACAGCTGATTATATGAAAGAAGGCGCGGTTGTAATTGACGTTGGTGTGAATCGATTAGAAACAGGCAAGCTTTGTGGTGATGTTGACTTTGACAACGTGTTAGACGTTGCGGGTTACATTACGCCTGTGCCAAAGGGTGTTGGTCCAATGACGATTACAATGCTTCTTCATAATACTGTTGAATCTGCCAAACGCGCAGGTGTCGTTTGTAAATAATTTGAGTCGGCTATGAGGAGAGAGAAATGGAGAAACAATATTTAACCGTTACAGCATTAACACGCTATATAAAAACAAAAATAGAATATGACCCGCATTTACAGTCTGTTTGGTTAAAAGGTGAAATTTCCAACTTTAAAAATCATAGTCGTGGTCACATGTATTTTACATTGAAAGACGAAAATGCCAGAATCGCAGCGGTTATGTTTGCGGGTCATAATCGTAATATTAAATTCAGACCTGAAAATGGGATGAAGGTACTTGTAAAAGGGAAAATCTCTGTTTACGAGGCGAGTGGTTCTTATCAAATTTATATTCAAGACATGCAACCTGACGGAGTCGGAAATTTGCATTTGGCTTACGAACAATTAAAAGTTCGTTTAGAGGAAGAAGGATTGTTTTCTCAAGTTTATAAAAAAATAATCCCTCCTTATGCTAAAACAATAGGGGTAATTACGTCGCCAACAGGAGCTGCGATTCGTGATATCATAACAACGATTAAACGTCGTTATCCAATTGGGAATGTTATTGTATTTCCAGTACTTGTACAGGGGGAGTCAGCAGCTCCCTCGATTGTACAAGCGATTCGTACAGCGAATGAAATGGGAGATATAGATGTATTAATTGTTGGGCGCGGGGGAGGTTCTATTGAGGAATTATGGGCTTTCAATGAGGAAGTGGTTGCAAGAGCAATCTTTAAGAGCGAAATTCCTATTATTTCAGCAGTAGGGCATGAAACAGATTTTACAATCGCAGATTTTGTTGCCGATTTACGTGCACCAACACCGACTGCAGCAGCTGAACTAGCAGCACCGAACGTTATAGAGTTACAAGAAAAGGTATTACAAAGAACTCTAAGATTGCAAAGAGCAATGAGAGAGTTAGTACATAAAAAAGAAGAAAAATTACAAGTATTGCAAAAATCTTATGCATTCCGTTATCCAAGACAAGTATATGAACAAAAGGAAGAGCAATTAGATAGAGCGTTAGAACAGCTTGTTTTAGCGAAAGAGCGCTACATTGATAAAAAGGTGAATCAGTTAAAACAGCTTTCATTTTATTTAGAGAAGCACCACCCGTCTCAAAAAATTATACAAACAAAGGTAGCGATTGAAACGTTGCAAAAGCAATTACAACGTGAAATGCAAACATTACTTCAAACGAAAGAATTTGCCTTTGTAAGAGCTGCTCAAAAACTTGAAGCATTAAGTCCGCTTAAAGTAATGATGAGAGGGTACGGGCTTGTATATGATGAAGAGAAGCAAGTGTTAAAAAGTGTGAAAGATGTCAGCCTTGGAGATGCTGTTTCAGTTCAATTACAAGATGGAATACTAGATTGTAGCGTATCAGGCATAGAGGAGCGTGAATTGAATAATGGAAAATAAAGTGAGTTTTGAAGAGGCAATTTCGCAACTTGAGCATCTCGTATCTAAGCTAGAGCAAGGTGATGTACCTTTAGAAGAAGCGATTTCTTATTTTAAAGAGGGTATGGAATTATCTAAGCTTTGCGATGAGAAGTTGAAGAACGTACAAGAACAAATGGCAGTTATTCTTGGAGAAGATGGAGAGCTTGAACCGTTTACTGCTTTAGGAGATGAAGCATAGTGACAATCGCTTTTGATACTTTTTTGAAAGAAAGTAAAACTTTCGTAGAAGAGAAGCTTGTAAGCTATGCAAATGAATTACAATGTCCAAATGTACTTCGGGAAGCGATGGCATATTCTTTGGAAGCGGGTGGAAAACGTCTCCGCCCGTTACTTTTATTTGCAACATTACAAGCGTTTGGGAAAGAAAGAAATCTTGGAGTAGGTGCAGCTTGTGCTCTTGAAATGATACATACATACTCGTTAGTTCATGATGATTTACCTTGTATGGATGATGATGATTTAAGAAGAGGAAAGCCCACGAATCATAAAGTATTTGGTGAAGCAATGGCAGTTTTAGCAGGAGATGGTTTGTTGACGTATGCTTTTCAAATTGTTATGGCATATGAGCAAAAAGAAATCTCTGCTGAAAAAAAAGTAAGACTTGTACTTGAGCTTGCAAAAGCAGCTGGGCCGGAAGGAATGGTTGGCGGACAAGTGGCGGATATGGAAGCTGAAGGGAAACAACTTACGATTGATGAGTTAGAGTATATTCATAAGCATAAGACCGGGAAACTACTTGAATTCGCTGTACTTGCAGGAGCGATACTTTCTAATGCTACAAAAGAGCAGGAAGAAAAGTTACTTGAGTTTGCAAAAAATATTGGCCTAGCTTTCCAAATTCGAGATGATATTTTAGATGTAGAAGGAACCGAAGAAGAGATTGGAAAACCGATTGGTAGTGATGTTTCCAACGAAAAGAGCACATATACGACGTTATTTACTGTAGATAGAGCAAAGAATATTTTAGAAGAAACAATTGCAAAAGCAAAAGATGCGATTAGCTCCTTGCAATTACAAGATGAATATTTACTATCTATTTGCGATTTGATTGCAAAACGTAATAACTAATATAACAGCGTTTTCATTTGTTGAGTCATTCATCATTTTATGATATAAATGTAGGAAAAGGTTTTTCTTTTCTTGTTATTGGCAAAAATATATGTAGATTACATTGCCGTTATCACTTCGTGTTAGCGGCTATTTTTTTCAACGCATAAAGAAATATGGTTTATAATAGGATTAGGGCACAATAGACTGGTTGATAGCAGGGTAAGATAAAGGATAGAAAAGAAAATTTCTTGTGTTGTGTAAATGTTTTTTATAATATTTGACATGTTGACAGATTATGAAATGAAAGTGAGTGATCCATGTGGATCTAACGCAAATTCAAAACCCTAGTTTTTTGAAAGATATGTCTATCAGTGAACTAGAGGGATTGAGTGAGGATATTCGTAAATTTTTAATTGAAGAGCTCTCTCAAACAGGTGGACATATTGCACCTAACTTAGGTGTAGTAGAACTCACAATTGCTCTGCATAAATTATTTGATAGTCCGAAAGATAAATTTTTATGGGATGTAGGACATCAATCCTATGTACATAAAATTTTAACAGGACGTGCGAAGGAATTCGGTACATTAAGGCAATATCAAGGTCTATGTGGTTTTCCAAAACGTTGTGAGAGTGAGCACGATGTATGGGAAACAGGTCATAGCTCGACATCACTATCTGCTGCAATGGGAATGGCTTTAGCACGTGATTTAAAGAAAACGAAAGAATATGTTATACCAATCATTGGAGATGGTGCTTTAACAGGTGGAATGGCCTTAGAGGCATTGAACCATATTGGGCATGAAAAAACAGACATGATTGTTATTTTGAATGACAATGAAATGTCAATTGCACCAAACGTTGGTGCGCTTCATAATGTACTTGGTCGTTTACGTACCGCAGGAAAATACCATTGGGTAAAAGATGAACTAGAGTATATATTGAAAAAAATCCCAGCAGTCGGTGGGAAAGTGGCTGCAACAGCAGAGAAAATAAAAGATAGTCTTAAATATTTACTAGTATCAGGCGTCTTTTTCGAAGAGTTAGGCTTTACATATTTAGGTCCAGTCGATGGGCACGATTATGAAAAGTTATTCGAAACGTTGCAATATGCAAAGAAAACAAAAGGTCCAGTACTTGTTCATGTGATTACGAAAAAAGGAAAAGGTTATAAACCAGCTGAGAGTGACGTAATTGGAACTTGGCATGGAACAGGCCCGTATAAAATTGAGTCAGGTGACTTCGTTAAACCGAAGGAAGTTGCACCAGCATGGAGTGCTGTTGTTAGTGAAACAGTACTTAAGTTGGCGAGAGAAGATGAGCGTATTGTTGCAATTACGCCTGCAATGCCTGTTGGATCGAAACTTGAGAAATTCCAAAAGGAATTCCCGAATCGTATGATCGATGTAGGTATTGCAGAACAGCATGCTACAACAATGGCAGCAGGTATGGCAACGCAAGGGATGAAACCATTCTTAGCAATTTATTCAACGTTTTTACAAAGAGCATATGACCAAGTTGTTCATGATATATGTCGTCAAAATTTAAATGTTTTCATCGGAATAGATCGCTCTGGATTAGTAGGAGCAGACGGTGAAACACATCAAGGTGTATTTGATATCTCGTTTTTACGTCATTTACCGAATATGGTAATAATGATGCCAAAAGATGAAAATGAAGGACAACATTTAGTGTATACGGCGATGCAATATGAAGATGGACCAATCGCTTTACGTTATGCACGTGGTAATGGTCTTGGCGTTCATATGGACGAAGAATTAAAGGCAATTCCAATCGGCACATGGGAAACGTTAAAAGAAGGTACGCAGGCAGCTATTTTAACATTTGGTACGACAATTCCAATGGCAATGGAAGCAGCAGAGCGTCTTGAAAAGGCTGGAGTTTCAGTGAAAGTAGTGAACGCTCGCTTTATTAAACCAATGGATGAAGCGTATTTACATGATCTCTTAGGAAAAAATATACCGATTTTAACGATTGAAGAAGCTTGTTTAATCGGTGGTTTTGGAACTGGAGTAGTTGAATTTGCATCTGAGAACGGATACCATAGTGCATTAATTGAAAGAATGGGTATTCCAGATCGTTTCATAGAGCACGGTAGTGTAACAAAATTATTAGAAGAAATTGGTTTAACGACAGATGCTGTTGTAGACCGTATTCATACAATGATTCCATCAAAACAAAAAAGGGCGTAACAAATGAGTGCAAAAAAAGAAAGAGTAGATGTACTATTAGTAGAGCGAGGGCTTATAGAAACACGTGAGAAAGCGAAACGTGCTATTATGGCTGGACTCGTATATGCGAATGAGATGAGACTCGATAAGCCAGGAGAGAAGATCCCACAAGATACAGAGATTACGGTAAAGGGACAAGTTATGCCGTATGTAAGCCGTGGTGGTTATAAACTTGAAAAGGCACTGGAGACATTTCATCTAGATTTACAAGATAAAGTTATGATAGATATTGGTTCATCAACTGGTGGCTTTACAGATTGTGCGCTTCAAAATGGAGCGAAACTATCTTATGCATTAGATGTAGGATATAATCAATTGGCGTGGAAATTGCGTCAAGATGAGCGTGTTGTCGTAATGGAACGTACAAATTTCCGTTACGTGACACCAGCAGACTTAGAGCGTGGTTTACCACAATTTGCTAGTATAGATGTTTCATTTATATCATTAAAACTAATACTGCCAGTTTTAAAAACAATGCTTATGCTTAACGGTGATGTAGCAGCGTTAATTAAACCGCAGTTTGAAGCTGGAAGAGAGCAAGTTGGGAAAAAAGGCATTGTTCGTGATAGAAAAGTGCATGAAGCTGTCGTGGAAATGATTGTCGATTTTGCTTTAAAAGAAGGCTATGATGTAGAAGGTTTAACATTCTCACCGATTACGGGTGGAGATGGTAATATTGAATTCTTAATTCATTTAAAATGGCATGGTGAACGTGATGAGAGTGGCAAAAATCATTCTCCAATTTCTATTGAGCAAGTTGTTACAGAAGCGCATGACGTTCTAAAACAAAAAGGAAAAGGGGAATAACATATGTTGTTCCTCTTTTTGCTGTAATTGTATAATGATTGTAAAAACAATTGTGTACAAGTAACGAATTATAAGTTAACATAAATAAGTGAAGTATACCAATGTTTAAACTATGGTAAGAGATAGTGTGAGGTGCAAATGTATGAATAAAGGTCAGCGCCATATTAAAATCAGGGAAATTATTGCGAACAAAGAAATCGAAACACAAGATGAATTAGTTGATATTTTACGTAATGAGGGATTTAATGTAACGCAAGCAACAGTATCGCGCGATATTAAAGAACTGCACTTAGTGAAGGTGCCATTACATGATGGTCGCTATAAATATAGCTTGCCAGCAGATCAACGGTTTAACCCGTTACAAAAATTAAAACGAAATCTAGTGGATTCATTTGTAAAATTAGACACGGCAGGACATATGCTTGTGCTAAAAACATTGCCTGGTAACGCTCATTCACTTGGAGCACTTATTGATCATTTAGAGTGGGATGAGATCATCGGAACCATCTGTGGTGATGATACTTGCTTAATTATTTGCCGTACACCTGAGGATACAGGTGTTGTCTCTGATCGTTTCTTAAATATGTTGTAACAAAAAAAATCTTGTTTGCTTTCCTCTGTAAAGTGGAAGTGAACAGGATTTTTTTAGCGGTTAAAAATGTGAATTTTTAATTGTAATATAATATTTTGTTTGAATAAAATTAGAAAATAGGTGGATTGACCCGTAAAACGAATGTTTGGTACAATGGAGCGGGTTAGAAGAGTACATACAAACATATAGTATGACTATTTGAATAAAGAACTGAGAAAAGCCCTTAGTAGGGGATTAGTTTATAACGAGGTGAATGGGGCATTGTTATCGGAATTATCGATTAGAAACTTTGCTATTATTGAGGCATTAAATATTTCTTTTCAAAAAGGTTTAACAGTTTTAAGCGGTGAAACAGGAGCTGGAAAATCGATTATTATTGATGCGATTAGTTTACTTGTAGGTGGCCGTGGTTCAGCGGAATTTGTTCGATACGGAACAGAAAAAGCTGAGATAGAAGGGTTATTTTATGTGGAAGACGACAAGCATCCATGTATTGAAAAGGCAGAAGAGTTAGATATAGAAATAGAAGACGGCATGATTATTTTGAAGCGTGATATTGCTGCAAACGGAAAAAGTGTATGTCGTGTAAATGGGAAACTTGTTACCCTTAGTATATTAAAAGAGATTGGCAAAACGCTTGTTGATATTCATGGACAGCACGAAACGCAAGACTTAATGAATGAAGAGCGACATCTGTTTATGCTCGATCATTTTGATGGGGAGCGTATTGTTAAACAGTTGGATATATATCAAACTGTTTACGCTGACTATGAGAAATTAAAAAAACAATTGAAATCGTTAAGTGAAAATGAACAACAAATGGCACATCGCTTAGATTTAATTCAATTTCAGCATGAAGAAATCCGTAAGGCTGATTTAAAGATGGATGAAGAAAATGAATTAACTGAGGAACGATTGCAAATTTCTAATTTTGAAAAGATTTATAAAGCGTTAGGTGATGCATATCGTTCGTTAAGTGCTGACGGACAAGGATTAGATAATGTAAGAAGTGCAATGGGACAAATGGAGAGTATTACACATTTAGATGAAGTATATCAAGAAAATCATGATTCAATTGCAAATAGCTATTACTTATTAGAAGAAGTTGCGTATCAACTTAGAGAAAATCTCGATATGATGGAATATGATCCGAATCGTCTAGATGAAATTGAAACACGTTTAAATGAAATTCGTATGCTAAAGAGAAAATATGGAAATAATGTAGAAGAGATTTTAGCGTATGCTGATAAAATTGAGCAAGAAATTTTTACGATTGAAAATAAAGACGTTCATATTGAAGCGACGAAGAAGCAGTTAAAGGAATTAGAAAGTGTTATTCTGAAAGAAGCAACGTTGTTAAGTAATATGCGTCATGAACTTGCAGAGCATCTTACAAATGCTATTCATCAAGAATTAAAAGAACTATATATGGAAAAAACGAAATTTGAAGTGAGAATCATGAAGAGAGAAGGAAATGCAGAAGAACCTCTTGTGGAAGGCGCACCGGTGCACCTTACGGCGGACGGCTATGATCACGTGGAGTTTTATATTTCAACGAATCCCGGTGAACCGTTAAAACCACTTTCAAAGGTCGCTTCTGGTGGAGAGTTATCTCGTATTATTTTAGCTTTAAAAAGTATTTTTTCTAAACATCAAGGTATTGCATCTGTTATTTTTGATGAAGTGGATACTGGTGTGAGTGGTCGAGTTGCACAGGCTATTGCGGAAAAAATTTATCGTGTATCAGTAAACTCACAAGTGCTTTGTATTACGCACTTACCTCAAGTAGCTTCAATGGCGGATTCGCATTTATTTATTCGAAAACAGGTAGCGAATGATCGGACAATTACATCAGTTACCGTTTTAACTATGGAGGATAAAGTAACAGAAATAGCTCGAATGATTTCTGGTGTGGAAATTACAGATTTAACGACAGAACATGCGAAAGAGTTACTTACGCAAGCGCATCATTTTAAACAGACAGCAGAGGCTATCCAGTAATGGATAGCTTTTTTTCTCAAATGAAGATTTCTTAATTCTTCCGGTTATAAATAAAGCACTGCAAGGAGAGATTAAAAAGTGAAGCCAAGAGGCTGAATGTGGGGTAGGAGCGAGGAGAGTGAACAAATTGAAATTAGAAAGATTTCGAAAAATAATAGGTCTTTGTCTCCTTGTTTCTTTAGTTTTTATTGGATGTTTTAAGCCGCTTCGGACGTTTATTTCATCCCCGAAGCAACTTGTTGTTTTTGAAGGACAACAATCAGAAATAGCTTCATTACCAGTTTTTAAAGCTTCATCTACAAATAGCCATGTATTTACAGTGAGTTCGAATGAACAAAAACAAGGACTTATGGTAAATTCTCATCAAAATGGTGAAGCGGACATGGTGTTCCAAATCGCTGGTTTTCCAGTAAAAAAAGTAAATGTGAAAGTATTAAAAGATTTTAAAGTTATTCCAGGTGGACAATCAATTGGTGTGAAATTAAACACAAAAGGTGTACTTGTTGTAGGCCATCATTTAATTCAAACTGAAAAAGGTAAAATATCTCCTGGTGAAACAGCTGGTGTGCAAATTGGAGATATGATTACTGAAATTAATGGTAAAACAATTGAAAGAATGAGTGATGTCGCACCATTTATTCATAGTAGTGGTGAAACAGGTGAACCACTTAACCTTGTTTTGTTAAGAGATGGAAAATACATTCGCACGAAATTAACACCACAAAAAGACAGTGGGGAATCGTCTTATCGTATTGGCTTATATATTCGTGATTCGGCAGCTGGAATCGGAACAATGACATTTGTTCATCCAGATTCTATGAAATACGGAGCACTGGGTCATGTCATTTCTGATAATGATACGAAAAAGCCGATTCAAGTTGAAGATGGACAAATTATGCGTTCGACAGTTACATCGATTGAAAGAGGTAGTCATGGGAATCCAGGAGAGAAGTTAGCAAGGTTCTCACCAGATCGTGAAGTGATTGGCAATATTACAATAAATAGTCCGTATGGTATTTTTGGAAAATTAAATACAAATATGACAAACGGCGTAATGGATAAAGCAATGCCTATCGCATTATCTCATCAAGTAAAAGAAGGACCGGCAAAAATATTAACAGTTATTGATCAAGATAAAGTAGAAGCATTTGATATTGAAGTTGTTAGTACGGTACCGCAAAAATTTCCAGCTACAAAAGGTATGGTAATAAAAGTAACAGATAAGCGTTTATTAGCAAAAACAGGTGGTATCGTACAAGGGATGAGTGGAAGTCCAATTGTACAAAACGGGAAAGTAATCGGAGCCGTTACACATGTATTTGTCAATGATCCAACATCAGGGTACGGTGTTCACATTGAATGGATGTTACATGAGGCTGGAATTAATATTTATGATCAAGAAAAAAAAGCGAGCTAATTTATTCATTAGCTCGCTTTTCTATTGAAAAATTCGTTGAAATTTTGTAAAAGCTCCGCAAGAGATGTTTTTTGTTGTAAAATATAAGCAAAGGGTTGAACGTTTCGTTGTATTTCTATGATGGAATGTGTTGCGAAAGGGAATAAATGAACGATAAACATATTTTTTTGTGATTTTATCGGAAAGTAACAAACTTTAAAAGGGAATTTTCACACAATTGTCGAACAATTCATGTAGCCTAGAAGGATACACATGTCGGAGAATCGATTCGGTAAGGGAGGAAAAGCTGTGGAGAAAATTAAAGTATGTCTTGTGGATGATAATAAAGAATTAGTATCAATGCTAGAGAGTTATGTAGCTGCTCAAGATGATATGGAAGTAATCGGTACTGCTTATAATGGTCAAGAGTGTTTAAACTTATTAACAGATAAGCAGCCTGATGTACTCGTTTTAGACATTATTATGCCACATTTAGATGGTTTAGCTGTACTAGAGAAAATGCGACATATTGAAAGGTTAAGACAGCCTAGCGTAATTATGTTAACAGCATTTGGACAAGAAGATGTGACGAAAAAAGCAGTTGACCTAGGTGCTTCATATTTCATATTAAAACCATTTGATATGGAGAATTTAACTAGTCATATTCGTCAAGTGAGTGGCAAGGCAAATGCTACTATTAAACGTCCATTACCATCTTTCCGATCAGCAACAACAATAGATGGAAAACCGAAAAACTTAGATGCAAGTATTACGAGTATTATTCATGAAATTGGTGTACCTGCTCATATTAAAGGGTACATGTACTTACGAGAAGCGATTTCTATGGTGTACAATGATATCGAATTACTAGGGTCTATTACGAAAGTATTATATCCAGATATTGCAAAGAAATATAATACAACAGCGAGCCGTGTCGAGCGTGCAATCCGTCACGCGATTGAAGTAGCGTGGAGCCGTGGAAATATTGATTCTATTTCGTCCTTATTTGGTTATACAGTATCCATGTCAAAAGCAAAACCTACGAACTCTGAGTTTATCGCAATGGTTGCGGATAAGTTGAGACTTGAACATAAGGCTAGCTGAGAGTAGAAGTAGTAAAGGGTTTATTTTTTAGCAAAGCTGACGGGTTTTTGAAATCTATAATCAATATTAATTTTAAACAAATAAACTTTTCATCCGAAGACCAATGAATGTTATGATTCGTTGGTCTTTTTATTTTGTCACGAAAAAATGGAGTAGTAAGTTTGAATGTGTCAAAGTTTTTGAAATTAACGAAAGGGGGTTATTTGATTTTATGGAAAACAAAACCTCTTTTTAGTAATATTACATATAAGAAGAGGTTTTTTATGAAAGGATTACAAGGCACAGATAAGGGGAAGGGAAATAAAATATTAACATGGCTAGGAATAGTAACAACTATCAGAGTTCTTGCTGTTGCAGTTACTTTTCAAATGTTAGGACTTGCAGATAATCTAGCAGATAAACATGCGAGTGCTGAAATAGATAAAAAAGAAGAATCAGCGGTAGTAGATGGTGTTCATCCTGCACTGATTATTAATCTTCACCAATCGAGCTTTTCGACCTAATGTCTTCGCAAAATTGTGAGTTGATTTAGTGAATGGATAGCGGAAGTTGTTTAAATATATGTAAAAAACCTTAAGAGAAAGCAGATTATACAGGTAATATAATACGTTGGTTTGACAGTGCAATTTTGATAACGTATCATTAATTGGGGAATGCTGGAGATATAGGAGAATAAAAGAATGTCTGTAAAAAAAATAGTGAATCAATTTTATCCAATCATTGTTATGACGGTGTTTTTATCTGTATTTTCAATGATAGTAAGTAAATTTTTTATCCCGAAAATAATTTGGATGAGTGGAGAATTTCCTTATCCGACTGAAGAGTATACTGCGCGAAAAGTAGGCGTTGTTATAGTAGCGACACTTCTTTTATTTGGGCTTTTCTTTATGTATTATAAATGGGTTATTAATAAAATGAAAAGAACGTATACAAATGTCGTGATTGCCTTGGGTATAATGGGTATTTTGACAGTAGAAATAATTATTACTTCTATAGCGTTTAACCCTGTTGTAGGAGATTATGCCATCCTTAAAGAAGGAATTGTCTCTGTGTTTAATGGAGATAATTATTTTTTAGAGATGGGACAGCTTTTATTTTATCCATATAATACACATATTGTATTATTAGGAGGGTACTTTGCCAAATTAATCGGAAGTGTAGATGTAGCAATAAAAATATTACCAATAGCATGTATAACAGGGAGTATTATTTTAAATGTATTGATTGTAAGGAAAATTACAAACTTTAAAGTTGCTCACATATCGATTGTATTGTCTGTACTAAATATTTTTATATATTGGCAGGCGCCAGTTTTTTATACACACACATTAGTAATATTTTTCATTTCAGCAACGATGTATACGTATTTGTGTTTGAAAACGGCAGAAACAAAAAGAATGCAGGTTATTTTATGGGTTTTATTGGGAGTTTTTGCAGCTTGTACTTATATTATAAGACCGACAGCATTGGCCGTAGCGTTGGCGATTTTAATTGAAAATATTTTAAAGTTTCGTAAGAAATATTCTCTGAAGGTGTTAAGTAGTGTTGTATTTTGTTTAATTCTCATTATAAGTTTTAAAGGTATAACGACCAAACTGAATCTCAGTACCGATAATGAAATTGAAAAAATTCCATACACCCATTGGATAAAAATGGGCGTTAACAAAGATACGTATGGTGTCTGGAATCAGGCGGATTCAGATTATATTAATGATGAAAAGATGAAGAATACGAAGGACTTGAATGAACACAATAAAGAAGTTATAGTACAGCGATTTAATGAACTTGGCGTAATGGGTTATATAAAACATTTAAATGAAAAAATAACTAGAGAATGGGTATCGAGTCAATTTTCAATGTATCGTATTGGGGAATGGTTCCAGCAGAAAGATGAAACGGTCACAAATTTTGTATCGAACTATAAAGAAACGAAGTATAAAATGGTTACCATATATTCGTATATTTTTAAGTTATTTATCTATCTAGCTGTTTTAGCAGCAGTTATTTTTTATAAGCAGAAAGATGAAGCTGAATCAGAGGTTATACGGATCTCAATGGTTAGTATACTAGGAATACTTACTTTCTTGTTACTATGGGAAACGGCACCTCATTATACTTATGAGGCTTTTGCATTTATGAATATTCCGGCTTCTTTAGGATTGTATAAATTGTTTACGATTTTCAATAATAAAAAAATAGTTTAGATTAGTTGTTAAACCCTATCTTGTAATAAGATGGGGTTTTATGTATAGGATTAGGTAATTTATTGTTGAAAGAAAATAGAATTATAGCGAGTAGATTGTTGTTCTGGTGTTCTAAATGTAAAATTGACAGTTTTAGGGTGGTGATGTAGAATTTGGTTAGTTTTTATATTTTGAATGCTCTGGTAATTATAGGGATATGTATATTATGAATATGTTGACTTTTAATATCTCCAGGTTTTCATCAAAAAACACGCTAAAAGAAGTCATGGTTTTCAGTTAGAAAGAGGGGAAAGGACTATGTTAATTTTATGCTTGTCTGACAAAAAACGATGACATAATAATTATACATCTATAAAGGAGACAGAAAATGCAGACAAAGTGGTTAAAATGGGAAGTTATAGCAGTTGTTGTTGCGGCAATAGTAATGATTGGTTTATTACTTATTAAGCCTATTGTTGGTCTCGCTGACAATGGTGACTTTGAACGTATTATGATTCAAATTGGATTGGCTTATCCAGATCCAAATGAAGCGAGGGTAGATAAATACTTTTCATTTATCCATCATTTATATGCTTATGTGAATCCAGCTGCAGGTGATTATGTTTCTTCGCAGTTGTTTCTCATGGTTCCAGCTTTATGGATTGGGAAATTATTACCAGGACCTTGGTTTGATATACGAGTTCTAGCGGTCGAATATATTATGATTTTTCTTCTAGCACTATATCTAATTGTCAAACTGAATAAAACGAATAATAAAATCGTGAATGGTTTTCTTGTAACGTTAACAATTGTTGTTTTTGCAGATATTGGATACATACTATATTTTAATTCTATGTATGGTGAAGCTGTAACGTATGTGTTTCTATTTTTAACAATTGCATTAGGGATACAACTTGCGCGTCAGAAACATCCGTCTGTTTGGTTAGTTATTTTGTTTTATATATCAGCAATAATGCTAGCTTGTTCTAAAACGCAGTATACACCAGCAGGATTTATAGCAGCACTACTTACTATTAGACTATGGTTTATACGCAAGGATAAAGTATGGAGAAGTGTAATTGTATCAATGACGGCATTACTTTTAATTTTATCTTTCATTTGTTATAAAAGCTCACCTGCCTGGATTGATAAAATTAATATATATCAAACAGTATTTTATGGGGTTCTTAAAGATTCTCCAAACCCAGAACAAGATTTACGTGATCTTGGAGTTGATCCAGAACTTTCTGTAAATGCAGGAACTCATTTTTGGTCTAATGCAGCGATACCACAGGAAGACCCGAGATTGCATAAAGAATTATATAATAAAATAAAATTCCCTGATATCGCCAAATTTTATTTAACGCATCCACAGAGATTTTGGAGTAAACTAGAGGCAACAGCTGAATATGCTTGGACTATCCGGCCGTCCGTTGATGGGGTTGCTTTTCTTGGTAATTATGAGAAAAAAGATAATCCAGTTCCTGTTGCTCAAGTGGAGACATTTTCTTTATGGAGTCATGTGAAAGAGCAATATCATCCAAATGGATTCAAATGGATTGTTCTTTTATACATTTTATATGGACTAGGAATTTTGCTAGAATACAGAAGAGCTAAGACGCATAGTGAGCGGCTTATTCCTGACATATTTACAGCGGTAGCTATAATTGGCATGATTTCTTATGTGGTCCCATTTGTTGGAAGCGGAGAAGGGGATTTCGCTAAACATTTATTTTTATTTACAGTTTGCTTAGACGTAATGTTAGTAAGTGGGATTTGGTGGTTAGCGAAAGGTAGATTACAATAAAAACTTAATTAATAGAGGATAATAGTCAGTGGAGATAGATAAAAAAAGCTGACTAAAATTCCACTGTATTTTATGATTATTTACGATACTAATCTTCATCGTTATGTAAGAAAAACTATTTGAAATACGAAACGAACTAGATTATTATTATTTAAGAGTCTATAATGGTGTATATTGGAAAGATTTTAGGAGGATGGACATGGAATTTTTGAGCGGAAAAGTAGTTACCGTGTTATTAGCATTGTTTTTTATCATTACAGTATATGTTAATATTAATACGGTATACTATGTAATCATTTCCTTTTTTGGATTTGGTAAAGCAAAACGTGATTATGAAATAATTGAAGATAAGACAAAGTTTTTAATATTAGTTGCAGCACATAATGAAGAGAAAGTAATTGGTTCAACTATTGATAATTTAAGAAAAATTCAATACCGAGATGATTTGTATGATATTTATGTTGTAAATGATAATAGTACGGATAGAACAGGTGCTATTTGTGAAGAAAAGGGAATGAAATATGTTAATACAAGTGAACAGCTATTTCCTCGTGAAGGCGTAGGGAAACCAGCAGGTTTACAATATGCGTTACGTCATTTAGGATTTGATAAACTGACTGAAAAATATGACTGTTTAATGATTTTAGATGCTGATAATCATGTCGATTCGAATGTTTTACAAGAGTTAAATTCACAGTACATTGCTAAAGATAAGCCAGAAGCGATTCAAATTTATTTAGATTCAAAAAACTCAGCGACTAATTTATCGCTTGGTTATGCTATGAGCTATTACTTAACAAATCGTTTCTTCCAGCTGGCAAAATATCGTCTGGGATTACCGAATGCTATTGGTGGAACTGGGTTCATTGTTAAAATGGAGTACTTAATGAAGCATGGTGGTTTCCGTTTTGATTCGCTAACAGAGGATTTAGAATTAGAGATGGAAATTGTTAAAGATAATGGAAGAGTATTATGGAATCACTTTGTTCGAGTATACGATGAAAAACCAGATAACTTTAAAATTAGTATTAAACAACGTACGCGTTGGTCTCAAGGGCATTGGTATGTTGCATTTACAAACTTTAAACCTATGGTAAAAAAACTGTTTACTGAAAAAGGGAAAATAAGAATTATTGACCAGTTGTTTTATCTATTCGGAATGACTCGTGCAGTTCAAATGACAATAACCTTGATAGGTATTTTAATTGCTTTAGGATATGTTGTTGCGACGCAATCATATCAAGATATCCCTGCAATAGGGAAACGTTTAGTTGCGATGATTTTAGGTGCGAGTATTCTTTCTTTAATATTATTCCTGTATCAATTTGTTGTTTGTATGTATTATGCAGTTAAGGTAGATACAAATAGAAAGTATAAACTTATCCAAATGAGTTTTTCTATCTTTTATTACGCATATACGTTTGTTTATGCTCAAATTGTTGGTCTAATTAAATGGAAGCAACAACATACATGGGTGAAAACAGAGCATAATAAGACAACGATAAATCATAAAGCGGATAAATGATAAAGGTTTAATATATTTCCAATAGAGAAATGAAAGAGCGATGCCATGAGGCAACGCTCTTTCATTTTTTTGTTCAAAGAATGCTTGTAAGAAAGCGATTAGTTGTGGGATCAGTAGGAGAATAAGACAAGATAACTTATCTGGTGGAAGTTTCACTGTATGGAAGATGTACTTGTGATAGTATATGTAGTAAGGATAAATTAAAAAGTCCTGCAAAACAGGACCATATTATTCTTCGTCTTTATTTTGTTTTTCTAATTCAACTAGCTTTTGAATTAAAATGTGTTGTGGCATATGCATGAGCTGTTCGAGCGGCACACCTAATGCTTTTGATAAGCGAACTGCAGTGTCTGGAGAAATTTGTAATGGTCTCATAGAAGTACCTCCTTTTTCGTATAGTATAGCATAAGATTGGGGGAGTGAGGATGACTCTTATATTTGCACATCGTGGTGCAGCGGGAACGTATCCGGAAAATACAATGGTTTCATTTGAAGCGGCGGAGGCTTTTAGAGCGGACGGAATTGAGCTTGATGTTCAACTAACGAAAGATGGAAAGGTTGTCGTCATTCATGATGAAACGGTGGATCGGACAACAAATGGAAAAGGTGCGGTTCGAAATTATTTATATGAGGATTTATGTAAGTTGGATGCGAGTTATAAATTCGGTGATAAAGTAGGTTTTTGTAAAATACCTCTTCTAGAAGAAGTATTAGAATGGCTCGCCAAAACGAAATTGCTACTCAATATTGAATTTAAAAATAATAAAATCCCATACAGAGGTTTAGAAGAAGAGGTTATAACACTTGTACGTAAGTTTAGTCTAGAAGATCGTGTTGTATTTTCTTCGTTTAATCACTACAGTATGAAAAAATGTCATATGATGGCTCCGGATATTCAAACAGCTATTTTATATCGTGAAGGTTTGCATAGTCCGTGGGCATATGCAAAAAAAATGGGAGCAACAGCAGTACATCCTAATTATCGTTACCTTCAAGATGCCATAGCTATACTAACAATGGAAAGTGGTGTAGAGGTTCGCCCCTATACAATAAATGAAGAAACTCTTATGCGTAAATATTTTGATATGAATATTTCGGCGATTATTACCGATTATCCTGAAACAGCAAGAACTTTATTGCCGATAAAAAAATGAGACCTAATATAAAGGTCTCATTTTTTATTTATCAAGCTCTTTGTTGTAGGACTCATCATCAGTTAGAAATGGACAAAACCTATTGATTAAAGTTTTACTTTATCTTCTAAAGCGAGCTTGAACTTTATTGCGTTTACGGTCTCGGTGTAAGACGAAGCCACCAAAGATGTAAAACCCGAGTGCGAAGCAGAGAGCGCCAATAAAAAACTGTAACCATAGTATAGAAATTGGGGGGAATAAAATCCCAAATACAGTATCTCTCATTAACTTAATGCCGAATACAGCTAATGAAATAGGGATGAGTGCTAATAATAGAGCAAGGTAACGCTGCATACATAACGCTCCTTTTCAGATTATTTAGTATATTATAATGATGTTATATGAGAAGGGGGTTTGTCAAGAGGGGGCTGAGCGAGTAAGATAAAGGTGTGAAAAATTTTGCAGAGATACTTCGAGAGGAAGTGTAATGTATGAAACAAAAGGTTTTAATTGTTGGTGCAGGTGAAGGTGGAAGTACACTGCTGAATCTGTTACAAAGTTCGAATATATTTCAAATTATAGGGGTTATTGATATAAATCCGATTGCGCAAGGATTACAAATTGCTAAGGAAAATGGGATTGCGATTGGAGAGAGTGTAACTCCGTTTTTTTCTATGCATATCGATGTCATATTTGATATGACAGGTGACGATGGTTTACATAAAGTTTTACTAGAGAAAAAGCATAAAGATACTCTTCTCATTCCAGGTGATATTGCGAAAATTGTTACGAAATTAGCGCATGAGAAGGAAGGTTTAATTGGACAGTTAGAGGAACAGACGCAACAAGGAGAATTAATTTTAAATTCTACACATGACGGTATGATTGTAATTGATAAAGAGGGACAAGTCCGTCTTTTTAATAAAAGTGCAGAGCGTATTATCGGATATAAAAAAGAAGACGCGATAGGGAAATATATTTTAGAAGTTATTCCAACTAGTAAGTTGCTTCGCATTATACGTACGAAACAAATAGAAGTAAATTATGAACTGACGTTAGAAAATGAAAAGAAAATTATTACAACACGTATTCCAATATTAAAAGAAGGAGGAGAGGTTCAAGGGGCATTTGCGATTTTTAAAGATATTACAGAAGTTGTAGATTTAGCGGAAGAAGTTACAGATTTAAAAGAAATTCAAACGTTACTAGAGGCAATTATCAACTCATCTGAAGAAGCAATTTCGGTTGTCGATGAGAAAGGAAGAGGATTAGTTATAAACCCTGCTTATACGAAGTTAACGGGTTTAACAGAAGAAGATATTCTTGGTCAACCGGCTACAACTGATATTGTAGAAGGTGAAAGTATGCATATGAAAGTACTTCGAACGCGTAGGGCGGTACGCGGAATACATATGAAGATTGGGCAAAAGAAGCGCGATGTAATTGTAAACGTAGCACCCGTTATTGTTGATGGGATATTAAAAGGAAGCGTCGGTGTAATTCGTGACGTATCAGAAATTCAAAAGTTAACAAATGAGTTGAATAGAGCGAGACAGATTATTCGTACATTAGAAGCAAAATATTCATTTGATGATATTGTCGGAAATTCAGATGAAACAACTGCAGCTATCGAGCAGGCGAAACTTGGGGCGAATACACCGGCAACAGTATTGTTACGCGGAGAATCTGGGACGGGTAAAGAATTATTTGCACATGCGATCCATAATGGAAGTAATCGAAAATATAATAAGTTCGTCCGTGTAAACTGTGCGGCGATTTCGGAGACGTTGTTAGAAAGTGAATTATTCGGTTATGAGGAGGGTGCGTTTTCTGGAGCGAAAAGAGGGGGGAAACGCGGATTCTTTGAGGAAGCGAATAACGGTAGTATCTTTTTAGATGAAATAGGTGAGTTGTCTGCAAATACGCAAGCGAAACTCCTTCGCGTGTTGCAAGAAAAAGAAATTGTAAAAGTTGGTGGAACGAAAGCGATACCTATTAATGTTCGGGTAATTGCAGCGACACATGTGAATTTAGAAAAGGCTATTCTAGAAGGAGAGTTTAGAGAGGATTTATATTATCGATTAAATAAAATTCCAATTCAAATTCCGTCTCTTCGTCAGCGAAAAGGAGATATACCGGCAATTGCTGAACGATTGATACAAAAAATAAACCAAGATTATGGTCGGAATGTAGAGGGGCTCACTGATTCGGCTATTTCCTATCTACAATCATATGAATGGCCAGGGAATGTAAGGGAACTTGAAAATATTTTAGGGCGAGCGATTATCTTTATGAATTATAACGAGATATATATTGATGTACAGCATTTACCCCCTTTGCATAAAGAAGAGCAGGCGGAGTTAGCTCAAAATAACTTATTACCTGAATTAGAAGAAAAGCCACTTGAACATTTAGTGACAGAGTTTGAAGGGAATATTATTCGTGGATATCTAGAGAAATTTGATGGGAATAAAACGAAAACTGCAAAAGCATTAGGAATTTCAGTTCGAAATCTATATTACAAGCTAGAAAAGTATGAGTGTGCAAAAAATAGCATGCAATAAATTGCGTACCGTGCAATTTATTGCATGGTATATAAAAAGTGACAAATTAAGACAGAATGTTTCGTTATTTTGCAAAGTATTGATTTTACTGCATTTTGAATGCGTTTTCATTATTGGTAAGACCACTTTAAAAAGTTGGCACGGTATTTGCTTTATAAATAAACGAGGGACGACGGAAAGGGTTGATTACAAAATATGAAGTTAGAACACTTAATTGATCAAGCAGCAGGACAGCCTAAAAAAACTGTAGCTGTAGCAGTAGCTGAAGATCATGAAGTAATTGAAGCTGTAGCGAAAGCGATTAAATTACAGCTAGCTCAATTTCGTCTATATGGAAATCAAGAAAAAATAATGGGGATGCTACAAGAACATGGTTTACAAACTTCAGACCACATTGAAGTGATTGCAGCAGCGTCAAGTGCTGAGGCTGCAGAGCTTTCTGTTAAATCTGTGAGAAACGGTGAAGCAGATGTGCTTATGAAGGGCAACATCCCAACAGCGAATATTTTAAAGGCTGTGTTAAATAAAGAGTGGGGGTTACGTAAAGGTAGCGTGCTTTCACATGTAGCAGCATTTGAAGTTCCAAATTACGATCGTCTTATTTTCGTTACAGATGCAGCGATGAACATCGCACCTGATATAACACAAAAAACTGCTATTATACAAAATACTGTAGAAGTTGCCCGGGCAATAGGAATCGAGTTGCCAAAAGTGGCACCAATCGCAGCAGTAGAGGTTGTGAATCCAGCGATGCAGGCGACAATTGATGCAGCGATGTTAACACAAATGAATCGCCGCGGACAAATTAAAAATTGTATCGTTGATGGACCACTTGCTTTAGATAATGCAGTATCACAAATCGCAGCAGAGCATAAAGGCATAGTAAGTGATGTAGCAGGTAAGGCAGACATTTTACTCGTCCCAACGATTGAAGCTGGAAATGTGCTCTATAAATCACTCGTTTACTTTGCAGATGCAAAAGTAGGAGCGATGATTGCTGGCGCAAAAGCACCGATAGTTTTAACATCTCGTGCTGATTCAGCAGAAACAAAAGTATATTCATTAGCATTGGCAGTTACGACTGCTTCAAAATAAACCAAAAAGGGTAAAACATTAGGGGGAAACGACAATGACATTAGAAATCTTCGAATACTTAGAAAAATATGATTATGAGCAAGTAGTATTTTGTCAAGATAAAGAATCAGGTTTAAAAGCAATTATTGCAATTCATGATACAACACTTGGACCGGCTCTTGGTGGAACAAGAATGTGGACATATGATTCTGAAGAAGCGGCGATTGAAGATGCATTGCGTCTTGCAAAAGGGATGACATACAAAAACGCAGCAGCTGGTTTAAACCTAGGGGGAGCGAAAACAGTAATTATCGGTGACCCACGTAAAGATAAGAGTGAAGCGATGTTCCGTGCATTAGGACGCTATATTCAAGGATTAAACGGACGTTACATTACAGCTGAAGATGTTGGTACTACAGTAGATGATATGGATATTATCCATGAAGAAACTGACTTTGTAACAGGTATTTCACCTTCATTCGGTTCTTCTGGAAACCCATCTCCAGTAACTGCATACGGTGTATACCGTGGTATGAAAGCAGCTGCGAAAGAAGCGTTCGGTACAGATAATCTAGAAGGAAAAGTAATTTCTGTTCAAGGTGTTGGTAACGTAGCATATCATCTATGCAAACATTTACACGCTGAAGGAGCAAAATTAATTGTTACAGATATTAATAAAGAAGCTGTACAACGTGCAGTAGAAGAATTCGGTGCAACAGCAGTTGAGCCAAATGAAATTTACGGTGTTGAATGTGATATTTACGCACCATGTGCATTAGGCGCAACAGTTAATGATGAAACTATTCCGCAACTTAAAGCAAAAGTAATCGCGGGTTCTGCAAATAACCAATTAAAAGAAGATCGTCACGGCGACATCATTCATGAAATGGGTATTGTATACGCACCAGACTATGTAATTAATGCAGGTGGCGTAATTAACGTAGCAGACGAATTATATGGATATAATAGAGAACGTGCGCTAAAACGTGTTGAGTCAATTTATGACACAATTGCAAAAGTAATCGAAATTTCAAAACGCGATGGCATAGCAACTTATGTAGCAGCAGATCGTTTAGCTGAAGAGCGCATTGCAAGCTTGAAAAACTCTCGTAGCACATACTTACGCAACGGTCACGACATTATTAGCCGTCGCTAATCATTCATATATAACTTTTACAAAAGGTGTGGTTACCTCTCATGAGGTTTCCACGTCCTTTTGAATTTATTAGTGGAGGTAGCAACATTGTCCTTAAATCGAATTCTTGTTATTAACCCGGGTAGTACATCCACAAAAATTGGTGTTTTTGATAATGAAAGACCTGTTTTAGAAGAAACAATTCGTCATGATGAAGAAAAGATTGGGAAATATAAACGAATTATCGACCAATATGAGTTTCGAAAAGAAACAATATTAGAAGTTTTACATTCTCACGGTATTAACATTTCAAAATTGAACGCTGTTTGTGGGCGTGGTGGATTACTTCGTCCAATAGAAGGCGGAACATACACAGTAAACGATGCAATGTTAGAAGATTTGAAAAATGGATTTAGCGGTCATCACGCTTCGAATCTTGGAGGCATTTTAGCATATGAAATCGCTTCTGGATTAAATATTCCAGCATTCATTGTGGATCCTGTCGTTGTAGATGAAATGGAACCGATTGCTCGTATAAGCGGTATTGCTGGTATGGAACGTAAAAGTATTTTCCATGCATTAAACCAAAAAGCAGTTGCTCGTAAAGTGGCTGTAGAATTAAACCACAAATACGAGGATTTAAATTTATTAGTTACACATATGGGCGGCGGTATTACAGTTGGTGCTCATAAAAAAGGAAAAGTTATCGATGTTAATAATGGCTTAAACGGAGAAGGACCATTTAGTCCAGAGCGTGCTGGTACAGTACCAGTAGGACAATTAGTTGAGATGTGTTTCTCTGGTGAGTATTACCGAGACGAAATGGTTAAAAAACTTGTCGGACAAGGTGGACTTGTAAGTCTTATCGGTACAAATGATGCAATTAAAGTAGAACAAATGGTTGAAAAAGGCGATCCTGAAGCAACTCTTATTTATAAAGCAATGGCATATCAAGTTGCGAAAGAGATTGGCGGAGCTAGTGCTGTACTTCACGGAAAAATCGATGCAATCGTATTAACTGGTGGACTTGCATACAGTAAAATACTTGTTGATGAAATAAAAGAACGAGTGGATTGGATTGCAGATGTTATCGTACATCCAGGGGAAGATGAGTTAGAAGCGTTAGCAGAAGGAGCACTTCGTGTATTACGTGAAGAAGAAGCGCCGAAAGAGTATGTGGTAAGAGAAAAACAAACAGTAGCTAGGGGTTGAGATAATGGCAAGAGAATATGATTTAGTCATCGTTGGCGGCGGTACAGGTGGATATGTTGCTGCAATTCGCGCATCACAACTAGGATTAAAAACAGCACTTGTTGAAAAAGAAAATCTTGGTGGTACTTGTTTGCATAAAGGATGTATTCCTAGTAAAGCTCTTTTACGTAGTGCGGAAGTATACGCAACTGCTAAAAAAAGCGAAGAGTTCGGAGTTATTGCAAGTAATGTAGAACTAAACTTTGCAAAAGTACAAGAGCGTAAAGAGAAGATTGTAACGCAGCTTCATAAAGGTGTTCAACATTTAATGAAACAAGGTAAAATTGATGTGTTTGAAGGTATTGGCCGTATTCTTGGCCCGTCTATTTTTTCTCCGATGCCAGGGACAATTTCAGTTGAACTTGCAAGTGGAGAAGAGAATGAAATGTTAATTCCAAAAAATGTACTTGTTGCAACGGGTTCTCGTCCAAATTCATTACCAGGTTTAGAGTTAGACGGAGAGTATGTAATGTCTTCAGATCATGCCCTAAAAATGGAAACGCTTCCTAGTTCGATCATTATCGTTGGTGGCGGTGTAATTGGTATTGAGTGGGCATCTATGCTTGCTGACTTCGGTGTAGAAGTTACAGTGTTAGAGTATGCGAAAACGATTTTACCACTAGAAGATCAGGACGTTTCAAAAGAAATGCAACGTCTGTTCAAGAAAAAAGGTATTAAAGTGGTGACTGGTGCAAAAGTATTACCAGAAACATTGGTAAAAGATAATGGAGTAACAATTCAAGCTGAACATAACGGTGAGAATAAAGAATTTAAAGCAGAAAAAATGCTTGTATCTGTAGGAAGACAAGCCAATACGCAAAATATTGGTTTAGAGAATACGGATATCGTTGTGGAAAAAGGATACATTCAAACAAATGAGTTTTATCAAACGAAAGAATCTCATATTTACGCAATTGGAGATGTAATCGGTGGCTTACAACTTGCTCACGTTGCTTCTCACGAAGGAATTGTTGCAGTAGAACATATTGCAGGGAAAGAAGTTACGCCAATTGATTACTCTATGGTATCAAAATGCGTATATAGCAGTCCAGAAGTTGCTTCTGTCGGTTTAACAGAACAAGAAGCGAAAGAAAAAGGCTATAAGTTAAAAGTAGGTAAGTTCTCATTCCGCGCAATCGGAAAAGCGCTTGTATACGGAGAATCTGATGGTTTTGTAAAGCTTGTAGTTGATGAAGAAACAAATGACATTCTTGGTGTTCATATGATTGGACCACACGTAACAGATATGATTTCTGAAGCTGGTCTTGCAAGAGTACTTGATGCAACACCTTGGGAAGTAGCACATACAATTCATCCGCATCCATCATTATCTGAGGCGATTGGTGAAGCAGCACTTGCTGTAGATGGAAGAGCGTTACACGCATAAAAATGTGGATTTAGGAGGTTATGAAAAATGGCAGAAGTAAAAGAAAAGCGCCATGAAGAGCTTGGCTTAAGTGATGAGCAAGTATTAGAAATGTTCCGTACGATGTTACTTGCACGTAAAATTGACGAACGTATGTGGTTATTAAACCGTGCAGGTAAAATTCCATTCGTAATTTCTTGTCAAGGACAAGAGGCTGCACAAGTTGGAGCAGCGTTCGCTCTTGATAGAGAGAAAGATTATGCATTACCATACTACCGTGATATGGGTGTTGTACTAGCGTTTGGTATGACAGCTAAAGAGCTTATGTTGTCAGCTTTCGCGAAAGCTGGAGATCCAAACTCTGGTGGTCGTCAAATGCCTGGTCACTTCGGTCAAAAGAAAAATCGTATTGTGACAGGTTCATCTCCAGTAACAACACAAGTACCACATGCAGTTGGTATTGCGTTAGCTGGAAAAATGGAGAAGAAAGATTTAGTAACGTTCGTTACATTTGGAGAAGGTTCTTCAAACCAAGGTGACTTCCATGAAGGGGCAAACTTTGCTGGTGTACACAAACTACCTGTTATTTTCATGTGTGAAAATAACAAATATGCAATCTCTATTCCGGTTGAAAAACAATTAGCATGTAAAAACGTATCAGATCGTGCAATTGGTTACGGTATGCCTGGATATACAATAGACGGAAACGATCCGCTTGCAGTATATAAAGCTGTAAAAGAAGCGGCGGACCGCGGTCGACGTGGTGAAGGTCCAACTTTAATTGAAACAGTATCATATCGTTTAACAGCACATTCTAGTGACGATGATGATCGTGTTTATCGTGATAAAGAAGAAGTAGAAGAAGCAAAGAAAAAAGATTCAATTATAACATTTGCAGCTTATTTAAAAGAAGCTGGCGTGTTAACTGAGGAATTTGAAAAACAAATGTTAGACGAAATTATGCATATCGTAAATGAAGCAACAGAATATGCAGAAAATGCTCCGTATGCAGCACCTGAAGATGCATTGAAGCACGTATACGCAGAATAGGGGGGAACGTTTCATGGCTGTAATGTCTTATATTGATGCTATTACATTAGCAATGCGCGAAGAAATGGAACGCGATGAGAAAGTATTCGTTTTAGGAGAAGATGTTGGTAAAAAAGGTGGCGTGTTTAAAGCGACACACGGTTTATATGATCAATTTGGTGAAGATCGTGCACTTGATGCACCGCTTGCAGAATCTGCAATTGCTGGGGTAGCAATTGGTGCGGCAATGTATGGTATGCGCCCAATCGCTGAAATGCAGTTTGCTGATTTCATCATGCCAGCAGTAAACCAAATTGTTTCTGAGGCAGCAAAAATTCGTTATCGTTCTAACAACGATTGGACTTGTCCAGTTACAATTCGTGCGCCATTTGGCGGGGGTGTTCACGGTGCATTGTATCATTCACAATCTGTAGAAGCGATGTTTGCAAACCAACCAGGTTTAAAAATTGTTATCCCTTCTACACCATATGATGCAAAAGGCTTATTAAAAGCTGCAATTCGTGATGAAGATCCGGTACTATTCTTTGAGCATAAGCGTGCCTATCGCTTAATTAAAGGTGAAGTGCCAGAAGATGACTACGTATTACCAATTGGAAAAGCAGATGTAAAACGTGAAGGTGATGATATTACTGTTATCACTTACGGATTATGTGTTCACTTTGCTCTTCAAGCAGCTGAGAAGTTAGCGCAAGATGGCATTTCTGCACACATTCTTGATTTACGTACTGTGTATCCATTAGATAAAGAAGCAATCATTGAAGCTGCTTCTAAAACAGGTAAAGTTCTTCTTGTAACAGAAGATAATAAAGAAGGAAGCATTATGAGTGAAGTGGCGGCAATTATCGCTGAAAATTGTCTGTTTGATTTAGATGCACCAGTTGCACGTCTTGCAGGCCCAGATGTTCCGGCAATGCCATATGCACCAACAATGGAAAAATTCTTTATGGTAAATCCAGATAAAGTTGAAAAAGCAATGCGTGAACTTGCGGAATTTTAATCGGGGGGACTATACATGGCTGTAGAAAATATTACAATGCCTCAGCTCGGGGAGAGCGTTACAGAGGGCACAATTAGTAAATGGCTCGTTAATGTTGGCGATCACGTAAATAAGTATGATCCGCTTGCAGAAGTAATGACTGACAAAGTAAATGCAGAAGTACCATCTTCTTTCACTGGTATTGTGAAAGAGTTAATCGCTGGTGAAGGCGATACGTTAGCTGTAGGTGAAGTAGTTTGTGTCATTCAAGTAGAAGGCGCGGATGAAGTAGCAGCAACAGCTGTAGAAGAAAAAACAAAAGAAGAACCAAAGGCAGAAGTAACTACGCCTGAAAAAGCGCCGAAAGTAAAACAACCAACTGATGGAAAACCACGTTTTTCACCAGCGGTATTAAAACTTGCGGGCGAGCATAACGTTGATTTAGATTTAGTAGAAGGTACGGGAGCAAATGGTCGTATCACTCGTAAAGATATTTTAAAACTAGTGGAATCTGGAAACATTCCGCAAGTAGGTGCGAAAAAAGAGGAAGCTGTAGCAGTAGTAGAAGCGCGCCCAGAAGCACCAAAAGCAGCGCCAGTAGCGCAAAAAGTAGAAGCTGCGAAACCAGTTTCTGTACCGACAATGCCGGGCGATATCGAAATTCCAGTAACAGGTGTGCGTAAAGCAATTGCAGCGAATATGTTACGTAGTAAACATGAGGCGCCACACGCTTGGATGATGATTGAAGTAGATGTGACAAACCTTGTGTCATACCGTAATTCAATTAAAGGTGACTTTAAGAAGCGCGAAGGCTTTAACTTAACGTTCTTTGCTTTCTTCGTAAAAGCAGTAGCACAAGCGTTAAAAGAGTATCCTCAAATCAATTCTATGTGGGCTGGCGATAAAATCGTTCAGAAGAAAGATATTAACCTTTCTATCGCTGTTGCAACAGAGGAAGAACTATTTGTACCAGTAATTAAGCAAGCGGACGAGAAAACAATTAAAGGTATCGCTCGTGAAATTACAGAGCTTGCAGGAAAAGTACGTACGAAATCGTTAAAAGCGGACGAAATGCAAGGCGGAACATTTACAATTAATAACACAGGATCATTTGGTTCTGTTCAATCTATGGGTATTATTAATTACCCTCAAGCGGCTATTTTACAAGTTGAATCAATTGTAAAACGCCCAGTAATTATGGATAACGGTATGTTCGGTGCTCGTGACATGGTTAACTTATGTTTATCACTTGATCACCGTGTACTAGATGGCTTAATTTGTGGTAAGTTCTTAGGACGTGTAAAAGAAATTTTAGAAAATACGTCAGAAAATAATACATCTGTATATTAATAAAAAGCTCGCTTATGCGAGCTTTTTATCATCTTATTTCTTCATCTACAACCTACTATATGTATAATATCTTTCCCAGTAATCTTACAATGAACGATTATGTATTAGGAATTTATGAAAATACATTGCTGATATATGGTATATGGATATAAAATAAGAAAAGAATAATTTTTTTGGCAAATCTTACTGACGAAACTGTAGTATAATATATTGTATTGTATGAAAAAGAGAGTTATTCTATATAAGTGTTTTATAGATAATGTGTAATCAGTCGTCAAAACATGAAGAATGTTGACTCCTGGTTTTTTATTTTGCTGTAACAATGTTTCAGGAGGATGTCATGAAAAGAAGTACCGAGTTTCTAAAAAGTTTAGATGTAAAATTAATTTTAATTTTGTGTGCACTATGTGTTACGAGTATAGCTGCTATATATAGCAGTCAGCAAACTGGCCAATATGGAGAGGCAAACTTTGCGATGAAACAGGGTTTGAACTACATAATTGGGGTTGTATTGTTATTGCTTGTTGCAAGCATTGACCTAGATCAATTACAAAAATTGTCTTGGCCACTTTATATCGTTGGATTTGCTTCACTTATTCTTTTGAAAATACTACCAGTTTCCACTTTCACACCTGAAAAATTAGGTGCAAAAAGATGGTTTGTATTTCCGCTAGTTGGACAAATTCAGCCGTCTGAGTTTTTCAAAATTTCATTGCTTCTCGTAGTAGCAAGTATAGCAGTGAAACATAATGCACAGTATATGGCAAGGACATTCCAAACGGACTTAAAATTAGTAGGTAAAATTGTGCTAGTATCCCTCCCGCCTATGGCTGTTGTATATAGCCAACCGGATACAGGGATGGTGTTCTTATATGCTGCTGCCATTGCATGTATTTTATTTATGTCAGGTATTCAGAAGAAATTGATAGCGTTATGTACAGTTATTCCAGTCACCATATTAACTACGTTAATATTTATTTACGTAAGGTATGAGGATTTCTTCTTTAATAAGTTAGTTACTTTACTAAAACCTCACCAACAATCACGTATTTTAGGTTGGTTAGATCCATTTGAACATACAGATCAAGGTTATCAAACGCAGCAATCGATTTTAGCTGTAGGTAGTGGCGGTATGGAAGGGAAAGGATTTGGCGAAGGGAACGTCTATATCCCTGAGAAGCATACTGACTTTATTTTCGCTACAATTGCCGAAGAAGGTGGATTTATCGTAGCAGCGTTAGTTGTGTTCTTGTTCCTATTACTACTATATAGAACAATTATTATTGGTTATTCTGCTGATAATTTATTCGGTACATTATTATGTGCTGGATCAATTGGGATATTAACGGTTCAAATATTCCAAAACATCGGTATGATCGTTGGATTAATGCCTGTAAAAGGGATTGCATTGCCTTTCTTATCGTATGGGGGAAGTTCCTTGTTCTCGAATATGATTATGATGGGTCTCATATTATCGGTACGGAAAACGTATAAAAAATATATGTTTTCAGTTAAGTAAAAAAGCTAGTTCGTGTAAAAACGAACTAGCTTTTTTACATATATGCTCTTAAACGTTGCAAACTAAAACAGACTAGCAGTTTGAGATGGGGTGCGAATGATGCATATGCATATTTTTGAAGGGGCACGGCACCTTTCAAATATGGAATGGGTTGTACGGGCTATAATAGCATACGTATTTTTAATATTAGTTACGAAAGCGATGGGGCAAAGATCTATCGCACAACTTCGTTTTTTAGATGTTGTATTAGTGCTATTGCTTGGTGGGAATATTTCTAACGCATTGTCTGATGAAAAAGTAGGGTTACTCGGTTCGATGATTACAACGTTCATACTCGTTGTACTTCATATTATAAGCTCAGTTTTAATGCTGAAATGGGATAGATGGAGACGTTTTTTAGAGCCAGCACCTATCATTCTTATACACAATGGTTCCATTGATTTTAGCAATTTGAAAAAAGCGAGAATTACCGTGGAATATTTATTTTCGGAACTTCGTATGCGAAATGTGAGCGATATTCAAACAATCAAATTAGCATTATGGGAAGCGAACGGTGTCGTTTCTATATTTAGATATCCAGAATATGAAGCAGTTTCGCGACTTGATCTTAAAGTGGCGGGAAAAAAATCTCCAGTTTCTTTTGTATTAGTAAAGGATGGGAGGATTCAGAAAGATGTTCTTGCTTTATTAGGAAAAACAGAAGCGTGGGCGAGAGAATTTCTAGAGGAGAGTACAGAAGTCGAATCTATTATGTTAGCTACAGTAGATGAAGCACATAAAATAAATATTTTGTTAAAAAAATGAAAAATATACGCATTTTGTCGTTTCATACATATGATACAATAGTGTGGACAACGAAAAAGGAGGCGATACGATGGGATATGTAGAAGAATTACGAAAAATAGTTGGTCATCGCCCTTTAATTTTAGTTGGTGCTGTTGTACTCGTTATAAATGAACATGGAGATGTATTATTGCAACAACGAACAGAACCGTATGGAAAATGGGGGCTGCCTGGCGGGCTCATGGAGCTTGGTGAATCACCAGAAGAAACAGCTTACCGTGAAGTATATGAAGAGACAGGTATAGAAGTAAAGAACTTACGATTAATCAATGTGTTTTCTGGAGCGAACTACTTTACAAAATTAGCAAACGGTGATGAATTTCAATCTGTAACGACAGCCTATTATACGGATGAATACGAAGGACATTTTGTTATGAATAAAGAAGAGGCGGTTCAGCTTAAATTCTTTCCAGTAACGGAGCTACCTGACTATATTGTTGGATCGCATAAAAAAATGATTGTTGAATATATGAAAATTATGGAAATGAATATATAATAATGAAAGAAATATAAAAACACAGCTCTGGTCGGTAGTCCAGACGCATGATTTCATGTCAGTAACCTTCCCCTCCGGGATGTCCAATATTTCTAATTTTATTAAAGGAGGGGCTGTCAATGGATTTGACAGTATATCACGACGGTCAATTTTTTGTAGGAATTATTACGCATAAAGAAAAAGGGAAATTGTATGGAGCGAGGTATATTTTTGGAATGGAACCTTCAGACGAGGAAGTACTTATATTTGTGAATGGTCCAATGTTAGCATATTTCCAGCACGTTGCAAAATGTGGTGTGGACGTTAAAGAAAAACAGCGTCCAAAAAATATAAAACGTATCATACGAGAAGCGGCAAAAGAAGTAAATGTAAAACGTTTTACAAAGGCACAAGAAGCAATTAGTTTATCTTATGAACTGCATAAACAAGAACAGAAAGTGCAATCTAAAGAGAAACGGGAAGCTGAAAAGCAGAGAAAACGTTTTATAAAAGTACAAAAAGCAAAGCAAAAACATCGTGGTCATTGAGAAAAGGTGTTAGAGCAAGAGCTCTAACACCTTTTCTATGCTTAAATACAAGTAAACTTACTTGTATTTCATAAACATTAACTGGTAAGATACAAATAGGTAGATTTAGAGGAGGGAAAAGATTGATTAATTTTAACTTTTTTATGAATGATGTTGTTCGTCAAGCGCGTGAAGAGATCGTTTCTGCTGGATATACAGAATTAACGACACCAGAAGCAGTTGAAGAAGCGTTTAAAAGAAATGGTACAACACTTGTAATGGTAAACTCTGTATGTGGTTGTGCAGGTGGTATTGCTCGCCCTGCTGCTGCGCATTCCGTACATTATGATAAACGTCCTAACCATCTTGTAACGGTGTTTGCAGGTCAAGATAAAGAAGCAACAGCAAGAGCTCGTGAATATTTTGAAGGGTATCCACCTTCTTCTCCATCATTTGCTTTATTAAAAGATGGAAAAATTGTAACGATGGTAGAACGTCATGAAATTGAAGGTCATGAACCGATGCAAGTTATTGCGAAATTACAATCGTATTTTGAAGAGAATTGTGAAGAACTATAAATAAGTGAAAAGGCGGTACGCCCACGATTAAGTGGGTGTACCGCTTTTTTTATTAATTATACAAAACGATGGAATATACATCATCTTGTTTTGTTATGCAGTTTTTTATGCATTGAGAATGCGTTATTTAATGTTATTTTATTTATTTTTATTTTATATATTGCATAAAAATAAAACTGCTGATACAATACAAACATCGAATAAATATTCTATTAAACTTTTAAATATACATTATTAGGGGGAAGAAAGATGAAGAAGTTATTATCGATATCGTTTGCACTTATTTTAATTGTAAGTATGTTTAGTGCGTGTAGTAATGGGGACATAAAAGAAGAAAAAGGAAATAAGAAAGTACTTGTAATGGGAACTTCAGCAGACTATAAACCTTATGAATATGTAGAAGCTTCAAAGAGTGATGAAATTATTGGCTTTGACATTGATATTGCAAAGTATATCGGAAAAGAACTTGGGTATGAAGTGAAAGTGAAAGATATGGATTTTGGTGGTTTATTAGCGTCTCTTAGCTCAGGAAAAGTTGATTTTGTAATGGCAGGTATGACGCCAACGGCAGAGCGTAAAAATAATGTAGATTTTACAGATATATATTTTGTTGCGAAAAACATGATTGTTTCTAAAAAGGATTCTAACATTAAATCAGTAGAAGATTTAAAAGGGAAAAAAGTAGGGGTACAAACAGGATCTATTCAAGAAGAGAAGGCGACGGAATTTAAAAAACAAGTTGATTTCAAAGCTGAGGGACGTGACCGTATACCAGAAATTGTACAAGAAATTAAAGCGGGTCGTTTTGATGCGGCGATTTTAGAAGATACAGTAGCGAAAAATTATTTAGAGAAAATGAAAGATTTACAAGGAATTGAAATTAAAGAAGCACCAGAAGAAGTAGGAGCGGCAATTGCCCTCCCGAAAAACAGTAATAAAACAGCTGAATTTAATAAAGTGATTAAAAAAATGCAAGAAAACGGAGAAATGGATAAATTAGTGAAGAAGTGGTTTGGCAGCGGAAAATAAGCTGCCTTTCACTTTTCTGTGAAGGGAATGAAAAGAATGAACTTGGATTTTTCAGCGATTACGCCTTCGATACCGTATATATTAAAAGGGCTAGAAGTTACTTTGAAAATTGTAGCAGTATCAGCTTTAGCAGGATTTATTTTAGGAACGTTATTAGCACTTTGTAAGATTGCTAGAATACGAGCATTAAATATAGCGGCAGATCTTTATACATCAATTTTCCGTGGTACACCACTTGTATTGCAATTAATGATTATTTATTTCGGTGTCCCGCAAATAATTGGTTATGAGATACCAGCCTTTTTAGCGGCTGTACTAGCATTTAGTTTGAATTCAGGTGCATATATGTCAGAAGTCATCCGTGCCGGCATTCAAGCGGTTGATAAAGGACAAACAGAAGCAGCGATGGCTTTAGGAATTCCATATGGAAAAATGATGCGAAATATTATTTTTCCCCAAGCTTTAAAAAATATATTACCGGCACTTGTAAACGAGTTTGCGACGCTTACGAAAGAGTCGGCTGTAGTAACAGTAATAGGTGCGACGGATTTAATGCGCCGCGCTTACATTGTAGGCGGTGAAACGTTTAAATATCTTGAGCCGCTACTATTTGTTGGTCTGATCTACTATACGCTAGTCATTATTCTTACATTAGTCGGGAAGGCAATTGAAGGGAGAATGAAAAAAAGTGATTAAAATTGAAAACCTTCATAAATCATTCGGGAAAAACGAAGTATTAAAAGGCATTACAACAACGATTGAAAAAGGGGAAGTAGTTGCAATTATCGGACCGTCCGGATCAGGGAAATCAACATTTTTACGCTGTATGAATGTGCTAGAAGCACCAACAAATGGTCACATTTGGATTGGAACGGAAGAAGTAACGAATCCGAAAACGAATATAATGCACGTTCGTGAAAATGTAGGAATGGTATTTCAGCATTTTCACCTATTCCCTCATATGACTGTATTAGAAAATATTACGTATGCTCCTATCAATGTAAAAGGAGTAACGAAACAAGAGGCTGAAAAGAAAGCCGAGAAACTTTTAGAAAAAGTAGGCTTGTTAAATAAAAAAGATACGTATCCGAATCGCCTTTCAGGGGGACAAAAGCAACGTGTAGCGATAGCGAGAGCGTTAGCGATGGAACCGGAAGTAATGTTATTTGATGAACCGACATCTGCTCTAGATCCAGAGATGGTGAAGGAAGTGCTAGAAGTTATGAAATCATTAGTGACGACAGGAATGACGATGGCTATCGTTACACATGAAATGGGATTTGCAAAAGAGGTGGCAGATCGCGTTCTTTTCTTAGACGGAGGAAACCTTGTAGAAGACAGTCCGCCAGCACAATTTTTTGCAGCACCAAAAAGTGAACGTGCGCAACAATTTTTACAAAAAATATTGTAATATGAAAAGGTTATGTGAATAATAAGTAGAAAAGGATGACATTGTGTCATCCTTTTTTTATACTAACTGTAAATACGTTTATACATATAGGAGTAATGATATGTTTAAAATTGGATACCGTACAGTAAAAACAGCAATAGGGACAGGAGCGGCAGTTTTTATTGCTCAGTTATTAGGGTTAGAATTTTATAGTTCAGCAGGTATTTTAGTTATATTATGTGTACAAAATACGAAGCGTAAATCACTTCAAGTATCGGTACATCGATTTTTAGCTTGTGTATTATCAATGGTATTCGCATTTTGCATTTTTGAAACAATTGGCTATACCCCACTTGCAATTAGCGTATTATTACTTACATTTATTCCGACTGCAGTTATGTTGAAAATTCAAGAAGGCATCGTCACGAGTTCAGTTATTGTTATGCATCTATATTCATTGAAACACATTACATGGCTTATAGTTGGAAATGAAATTGCTATATTAACGATAGGAATTAGTGTGGCGTTATTAGTGAACATGTATATGCCAAGTAGTGAAAATAAGCTAAGAGAGTATCGGAATAAAATAGAAAGTAATTTTAAAACGATATTGTTTGAAATGGTTGTGTATTTACGAAATCGAGAAAGTAGTTGGAGCGGGGCAGAACTCATTGAAACCGAGAATATGCTAAATGAAGCAAGAGATTTATCTTTTAAGAAGCTGGAGAATGCATTTATGCGCGAAGATGATTATTACTATCGTTACTTTAATATGCGCATGCAACAATTCGAAATTTTAGAGAGAATGATACCATTGGCAGCCTCTTTATCGTGGACATATGAACAGGCTGATATGATTGCCGATGTTGTTGAAAATATTGGGAATGCAATTAGCCCTGAAAGTACAGGTGTTATTTCCTTAAGGCAGCTTCAAGAAATGAGGGAATTGTTTAGAGAAATGCCGTTACCAGTCACACGTGAAGAATTTGAAATACGTGCAAAACTTGTTCAACTTGTATATGAAATGGAGCAATATTTACTCATTAAAAGTCGCTTTAAGGGAAAGGATAATATAAAAGAACTTATATAGAAGGTAGGAATTATTTATGCCGTATCTTCTCTCTTTCATATTATGTCTTTCTTTATCGCCGATTTGGCCTCTTGGTGATAATCCACGTGCCGGAGATCCTTTCATTATTGTAAATAAAGCGACGAATAAACTAGCTTACATTGACGATGGGAAAATTCAAAAGATTTTTCCCGTAGCGACAGGAAAAACGAATGAATTAACCCCAGAAGGAACTTTTGATATTGTAATGAAAGCGAAGGATCCGTACTATATTGCAAAAGATATTCCAGGTGGTTCACCAAAAAATCCACTTGGATCAAGGTGGATTGGGTTTAATGCAAGAGGAACTGATGGGAGTAAATATGGAATACATGGAACAAACCAACCAAGTTCAATTGGAAAGTATATTTCACAAGGATGTATAAGAATGAAGAAAAACGATGTGGAATATTTATTTGATCGCATTCCAATTGGAACAAAAGTGTGGATTGTGAAGTCGAAAAAAACATTTCAGCAATTGGCAAAAGAAAAAGGTGCCATTGCATATGAAAAAGCCAACGCAAAGGTTGGCTTTTTCTTTTATCATAAGTTGTCTTGACATGTGTACATAACCATGCGTTAATGAAAATATAGAAAGATAAAGTGAAACTTTAATCAGTGCGAGGTTATTCCCCGTTAATGCGGGATAAAAATAGGTAAAGGGGTTGCTCATATGTACTTGAATCCAAAAATTTCGTATATGCAGTTTTTTATTGGCTTTCTATTTGTGATTACATTCATATTGGCAACTTTTAATATATGCTCTTACGTTGTAGCGGTTGTATTGATGGCATTACTTAATCTTACTTTTGTTATTGGGGCGTTTCAGCAGAAACAGTACACGAGTTTTGTGATAGCGTTAGTAATGGCATTTTCCTTTAGTATTGTAGCGGTTGTGTTTTATATAAAATAAACCATCTCGATGTCGAGATGGTTTATTTTATTATGTGTAAAACGTAAAAAAAGGACGAACACATCGCCCTTTTTACCAAAACATACTTGCGCCAGCAAGTAATGTTGTTACAAGCATAGAAATTAGCATGATATAAACCATAACTTTTTGAGCTTTTTTATGCATCGTTAAACCTCCTTGCAAATCAGTACACCTTCATTGTAACGAGAAATGAAACTGTGGACAAGGGGAGAGAAAGGACAAATTTCGGGAAGGGGTTGCAAAATATAACAGGAAATTTAAGTATGCATAGAGAATATATTAAAAGATAGATTGTGAGTTTTTGTTTTGCAAGCTGAAGAATGGAGATACGATGATGAAAATATATGAGACAGGTCGCTTACATTTAAGGGAAATCGATGAGTCGTATGCTGAAAAAATTCTTCAATATTACGACAGAAATCGTGAATTTTTAAAAGCTTGGGAAGAGTATAGACCGGAGGATTTTTTTACGTTAGATTATCAAAAGAAAAAGCTACAAAAGGATAGAAAAGAGTTTACAGAAGGTAAGATCATTAGGCTATGGATTTTTAAAAAAGGTGATGACACGAAAATAATTGGCTGTATTTCATTTAATTTAATCGTTCGTGGTATTTATCAATCTTGTGTACTCAGTTATAAATTAGATAAGGAAGAGTTAAATAAAGGTTATACGACAGAAGCGCTTAGAAAAGCAATTGCAGTTGCTTTTGAGGAATTTCATTTACATCGTATAGAAGCACCAATTATGCCGCGTAATTTAGCATCTATACAAGTAGTGACGAAAATAGGCTTCCAGTATGAGGGTGTATCTAGGAAGATGTTAATGGTAAATGGAGTGTGGGAAGATCATATGCGCTGGGTATTGTTAAATGAGTAATCGAAAGCAGATGGTTATCTAGACATATAAACCGTCTGTTTTTTGTCTTGTATTTCGAAACTTTTGCGAAATTCTGTTATAATTAGTAGTGTTACATACATAATGGTAGTGCAGGAGGCGCAGTCTTATGATTAATCAAGAACGTTTAGTAAATGAATTTATGGAATTAGTACAAGTAGATTCTGAAACGAAATTTGAAGCAGAAATCTGCAAAGTATTAACAAAGAAATTTACAGATTTAGGTGTAGAAGTATTTGAAGATGACACAATGTCTGTAACTGGTCATGGTGCAGGTAACTTAATTTGTACTTTACCAGCAACAAAAGATGGCGTGGATACAATTTACTTTACTTCTCATATGGATACAGTAGTTCCTGGTAATGGAATTAAGCCTTCTATTAAAGATGGATATATCGTATCAGATGGTACTACAATTTTAGGTGCGGATGATAAAGCAGGATTAGCGTCAATGTTCGAAGCAATTCGTGTGTTAAAAGAGAAAAATATTCCTCATGGTAAAATTGAATTTATTATTACAGTTGGAGAAGAATCTGGACTTGTTGGTGCAAAAGCATTAGACCGTGAGCGCATTACAGCGAAATATGGTTACGCATTAGATAGCGATGGAAAAGTTGGTGAAATCGTTGTTGCAGCTCCAACACAAGCGAAAGTGAACGCAATTATTCGCGGGAAAACAGCTCATGCTGGTGTAGCACCAGAAAAAGGTGTATCTGCAATTACGATCGCAGCGAAAGCAATTGCGAAGATGCCACTTGGTCGTATTGATTCTGAAACGACTGCAAATATTGGACGTTTTGAAGGTGGTACACAAACAAATATCGTTTGTGATCATGTACAAATCTTTGCAGAGGCTCGTTCTTTAATCAACGAGAAAATGGAAGAACAAGTTGCGAAAATGAAAGAAGCATTTGAAACAACTGCAAAAGATATGGGTGGTCAAGCAGACGTTGAAATAAACGTTATGTACCCAGGATTTAAATTTGCTGATGGCGACCACGTTGTAGAAGTTGCAAAACGTGCAGCTGAAAAAATTGGTCGCACACCTTCTCTTCACCAAAGTGGTGGCGGAAGTGATGCAAACGTAATTGCAGGACACGGTATTCCAACAGTTAACTTAGCGGTTGGTTATGAAGAAATTCATACAACAAACGAGAAGATTCCTGTTGAAGAATTAGCGAAAACAGCAGAATTAGTTGTTGCAATTATTGAAGAAGTAGCGAAGTAATAAAATAAAAAAGACGTGTGAACCAATTATGGTTTACACGTCTTTTTTATTTTGACTCAACTGCTTTCACTAGGCGGATAAACCAATATAAGAAAATCCATGGCAATATATAAGTTGTTACGATACTTAGTAAACGAGGGAGGAGTCCAGCTGTATTAATATTAAAAATGGGGAGTAGTAAGTAATTAATTAAGAGGATTAATATAATAATGAGAAAGGTAGAGTTAAGTTTACTATTAGATTTCATAATAAGTCACTACTTTTACAATAATATCCATCTTACGTATTAAGTATAGCAAAATAAGGATAAAAAGAATAAGTAATTATTATATTGTACATGAATTTGGTATAATGAAGGAACAAATGTTCTTTGGAGGGGGTAGTACTATGCGAGAAATGTATCCGAAAAATGGCCGTGTTATTTTACATGTGGATATGAATTGTTTTTTCGCATCTGTTGAAATTGCTCATGATTCATCATTACAAGGAAAGCCATTAGCGGTTGCTGGAAATGAAAAAGAGAGAAAAGGAATTATTATAACGTGTAGTTATGAGGCGAGAGAATATGGAATACGTACGACGATGCCTCTTTGGGAAGCGAAAAGGTTATGCCCACAATTAGTTGTAAGGCGTCCTAATTTCACATTATATCGTGAAGCTTCATTTCAAATGTTTCAAATCCTTTCCCGTTTTACAGAAAAGATACAACCAGTCTCTATAGATGAAGGATATTTAGATATTACAGATTGCTATGCACTCGGTTCGCCTCTTGAAATAGCAAAGATGATTCAACAAGCGTTGTTAACAGAGCTACAGCTTCCGTGTAGTATTGGGATTGCTCCAAATCTTTTTCTAGCAAAGACCGCTTCAGATATGAAAAAGCCTCTTGGTATTACTGTACTTCGAAAACGTGATATTCCAGAATTGATTTGGCCACTTCCAGTTGGAGCCATGCATGGAATTGGTGAGAAAACAGCTGAAAAATTAAATGATATTCATATACAGACAATTGAACAATTGGCAAAGGGAGACGAGCATATCATTCGCGCTAAAATTGGAAAGCACGGTGTTGATTTACAAAGGCGTGCAAAAGGTATGGATGATAGAGAAGTTGATCCGAGTCAAATGGGACAGCATAAAAGTGTCGGTAATTCGACGACCTTTTCAAAGGATATGGATGAAGAGAAAGAGTTACTTGATATGTTAGAACGTTTATCAAAATCAGTGAGTAAAAGATTACAAAAGCGAACTCTTGTCAGCTATAATATTCAAATTATGATTAAATACCATGATAGGCGAACGGTAACACGGAGTAAGCAATTGAAAAATGCCATTTGGGAAGAACGCGATATTTTTCAAGCAGCATCCCGTTTATGGAAGCAACATTGGGATGGTGATTCCGTTCGTTTACTAGGTGTTACAGCTACTGAAATAGAGTGGAAGACAGAATCGGTGAAACAATTAGATTTGTTTTCATTTGAAGAGGATGCGAAAAAAGAACCGTTACTTGCTGTCATTGATCAAATTAATGATAAGTATGGAACACCGCTTTTACAACGAGGTAGTCAACTACTACGTAAGCAAGAGAAGTCGTTTCAACAAAAGTTAGAAAATAAGTTTATGTAGAAGGTGTCATGAAGTAGTAAATATCATGACACCTTTCATATTTAACTCGCTTCTAAATTTAAAGAAGTCTTCCACCCAGCAGCAGTAACGCCAGATTCTAATAACATTCTACTTATTATTTTTTCAATTAAGATAGCCGCATTTGTCTTGCAATGTAATGTAGCCTGTATACAGACTTTTTGCTTAGAATCTACATCTTCACTATATAACTCTTTTAAACCGAGACCTTCTGTACTTACCATGTGCATGAGTAAAAAACGAATATGTGCTTCATTTTCTTCGGAACAAGTAAGAGAAAGGAAGTAGTTTGTTTGTTCAGGTGATTCTTCTTTTGATTTTTTATTCATAAAGAGAGCGATCGGGCGAAGTAGTATATTTGCTAGTAAAACGCCGGTTGCACCTAATATAGCTGCAAGGAGAAAACCAGCGCCTGTAAGAGTACCGACAGCAGCAGCACACCATAAAGTAGCAGCACACCATAAAGTAGCAGCAGTATTTAATCCTCTAATACTAAAACCGTCACGGATAATCACACCGCCTCCTAAAAAGCCAATCCCACTAACAACTTGAGCAGCAATACGTGAGGGGCTAGCATCATGATCAAGCATGACGGATAATAAAACAAATATACAGGCACCAAGTGATACGAGAGCATTTGTCCGTAAACCGGCCATCCGGTGTCTCCATTGCCTTTCCATTCCGATGCAAGCACCTATAATAATTGCGATAAATAATCTTAATACAATGTCATACCATACCATCATGGTCACCTCCATACATATAAGTACGTGTTATGTTTTTAAGAATGAGTGGGGAGTACCCACTCATTCTCGTTTTTATCCCGCTATTTACGGGCAGTAAGACCCCCACCTCAAAATTAAGCGAAAACAAAACAGTTAGGTGGGGGTCGGGCTGCCCGTAAAAGCCCGATTGGTGTGGGCTAATAATCAGTGGGGGATGAAAAAAACCCCCACTGATTAAAGTTTCACTTTATAACCAGCTATGAAACTTTTTAATATAAACTTTTTTCAGGAATTGTGTTAAGAAAGCATAGCCTAATAGTATTCCTACTAGCCAAGGGAAATAGCTAAGTGGTAATGCTTGTAAACCAACGGCCGCACCAAGCGGTGAGAATGGAATATAAATTCCGATTGCCATAATACAAGCGGTTAATAAAAGTACCGGTGCTGATGCAGTACTTTGAATGAATGGAATCTTCTGTGTTCTTATCATGTGAACGATTAAAGTTTGTGTGAGCAGTCCAACGACAAACCAACCAGATTGGAATAATGATTGTTCGCTAGGTGTATTTGCACCGAAGACATTCCACATGACTACGTATGTGATAATATCAAATATGGAACTAATTGGACCGATACAAATAATGAAGTTCCGTAAGTTTGCAGTATCCCATTTTCTCGGTTTTTCTAAAAATTCTTTATCCATTTTGTCCCATGGAATAGACAGCTGTGAAATATCGTAAAGCAAGTTTTGAATTAAAAGGTGAATGGCAAGCATCGGTAAAAAGGGAATGAAAGCACTTGCCACTAACACACTAAATACATTTCCAAAGTTAGAGCTAGCCGTCATTTTAATATATTTTAAAATATTTCCGAACGTAGTGCGTCCTTCTAAAATACCCGCTTCTAATATAGTTAAACTTTTTTCAAGTAGAATAATATCGGAAGACTCTTTTGCGATATCAGTTGCAGTATCAACAGATATTCCAACGTCAGCATCACGTAGTGCTACGGCATCGTTAATACCATCCCCCATATAACCTACTGTATGACCGTTCCCCTGTAAGGCACGAATAATGCGAGATTTTTGCATTGGATTTAGTTTTGCGAACACTGTTGATTCTTCGGCTAGTTTTACTAATGCTTTATCTGGTAAAGAATCGATCTCGTAGCCAAGGATAGGCTCACCAATATCCAATCCAACTTCTTTACAAACTTTTTTTGTAACAATTTCATTATCACCAGTTAAAATTTTTACTTGTACACCATGTTTCTGTAATGCTTGAATAGCAACAGCTGCAGATGGTTTCGGTGGATCTAAAAAGCCAATATATCCAGCGAGAATCATATTAGTTTCATCTTTTACCGCGTACTCTTTATCATTTATTTTTCTATCTTTTTTATAAGCTACAGCAATTACACGCATACCTTCGCCATTCAATGTCTCACTTAGTTGTTTGACATTTGAGCGCATTTCCTCGGTAAGTTGAACAATCTTTCCGTTTGCTTCAGTGTAGTTACAAATGGATAAAATTTCTTCTACGGCACCTTTACAAACCATTGTATGTTCACCTGAGATGTCTTTGACGATGACGGACATGCGACGGCGGGCAAAATCAAATGGAATTTCATCTAGTTTTTGAAACGTTGAAGGGTCGAACTTTTGTTTTTCTTCTGTATGCTCAATAACAGCTTTATCTATTAAATTTTTCAATCCGGTTTGATAGAAGCTATTTAAATATGCAAACTGTAATACACGATCGCATGTATTACCAGTAGGATCTAAATGTCTAACAAGAACAACTTTATCCTCTGTCAATGTCCCAGTTTTATCTGTACAAAGAATGTTCACCGCGCCTAAGTTTTGAATAGAATTTAGCTGTTTTACAATAACTTTTTGCTTAGACATGTTCACAGCACCTTTAGCTAAATTAGCAGTTACAATCATTGGTAACATTTCAGGTGTAAGACCAACTGCAATAGCGATAGCGAAGAAGAAAGCTTCTTGCCAATCACCTTTTGTGAATCCATTAATGAGAAGGACAATGGGCGCCATAATAAGCATGAATGTAATTAAGAGCCAGCTTACTTTGTTTACACCTTTATCAAAGCTTGTTTCTGCGCGCTTTCCGATTACTTTATTCGCTAAAGAGCCGAAATACGTATCGGTACTTGTTGAAACGACAACAGCTTTTGCGCTACCACTTACAATATTCGTACCCATAAAGCAAAGGTTTTCCATATCGAGTGGATTGAAATTTTTTTTCATATTTTTCGGTAAGATATGCTTGTTTTCTGTATGGTAGCAGTTTTCGTATTTTTCTACAGGAAGTGCTTCCCCGGTTAATGAAGACTGATTAACAAATAAATCTTTAGCTGATAAAATACGCACATCAGCTGGAACGATGTCACCGGCTGAAAGTGAAATAATATCGCCAGGTACAAGTTCTTCAATTGGAATTTCTATTGTATAATTTCGATTTAAATTCGTTACGTTTTTTGTTTCGTGTACAAATCCATCTATTCTAAAGACGCTCGCGGTTGCTCGAACCATAGCCTTTAATTTATCCGCGGCTTTTTGAGAGCGGAATTCTTGTAAAAAGCGAATCGTTGAACTTAGCAGTATCATTACAGATACGACAATTGTTCCTTGCATGTCATCTGTGAAAAAAGAGAGCGCTCCAAGAGCTAATAAAACAAAAATAAATGGATTTTTAAATGCCAGCAGAAATTGAATGTACCACGGCAATGTTTTATTATGAGCAATTTCGTTCGGACCATATAAAGAAAGTCTACGGGACGCTTCTTGTTTAGAGAGTCCATTTTCTGTAGTTTCTAGAAGTTTTAATGCAGAGTTTATATCTTGTGTTGCAACTTCCACTAATACTTTGTTATTTGTTTGCATGCTATCTTGATCGTAAGCATGCTTTGCTTCTTGTCTTTGTAAATTTAACATCGGTAGTTCCTCCTTTGTCATGAAGGAGGAAACAATCTGTTACTCGACTATTTAAAATTAGGAGGAACAGCTTCTTTCCTACCTACATGATGAAATATGAACGTAAAACATATGGGTATCTGGGCCGAATCATCACTTGCCACTGTTCCTCACCTCCGTCCAATTTAATAGTTTCTGAATATGCTATGTTTGTTTCATAGTCAGGTGCATAAAGACATAAAAAAGACCTTTACTCACAACGAGTAAAGGTCTGAATTCACAGTTGAAAAACGTCCACACGAAAGCCTGTTAGTAAACATAGCTAAAAACAGTTTTTGTGTATGACAAAATACATGCACCTCTCCCTCGTTGAGTTTTAGCACTGTATAGCATAGGTACTGAAACCAGCTACGTTAAAAAAGGCCTTCATTCCGACCTTTCCTGTTGACCCATTGGCGTCTCTCGACATTTTTGGGCAGCAGCGTTTCTCTATACAGGAGCCTCACCTAACAGAGACCATATTCAATTACATGTTGAATGTTAGCACTGTAAAATCGTAGTGTCAATATCTTTTTAATCTGTTTTTTTGAAAAATCAAATAGATTTATGAAGGGTATATAGTATGAAATAAGTTGTATTTTTTGAGAATAAGTTGGAAAAATAAAAAATAATGAACATAAATAAAAAGCACTCATTACAGTGCTTTTTATAATAGATTATGAGATTGTAGGATTTTCAAAAATAACAATTTCTGAGTTATTTGTTGTTGAAACGCGTTGTGCGTAATATGTTAAAGCTGAAGAAATATATGTTGGTAATGTCTCATTTGTATGTGATGTTGTATATTCATGGATTAATTCTTTTAAAGTCGTCCATTCTAATTGTGCTGGGTGATCAGACACGAAAGAACTTACCCAGCGATCAAATGAAGATGAAAAATCAGTTTGTAAACGAAATACTTCTTTCATAATAAAACGCTCCCTTAAAATGTAGTACAATCATTTTACCACAAAACACGAACGATAGCTAAATTTTTTGAGTATAACGTTCGTGTTATATAGTTGTCTAGATGATTGGTTATGTAAATTCAATTTGCCATTTGAAATAACATTCCGTAAGATGAAAGATAGATTATATAAAGAGCTGGAGGAAAGAAAGTGGAATTTGTATTTTTAGGAACTGGTGCAGGTGTTCCTTCAAAAGGAAGGAATGTTTCAGCAATTGCTTTGCAGTTGTTAGAAGAACGAGGACAGACTTGGTTATTTGATTGTGGCGAGGCGACGCAACATCAAATACTACATACGTCTGTACGTCCACGCCGCATTGAAAAAATATTTATTACGCATTTACATGGCGATCATATTTTTGGATTGCCGGGTTTATTGGGTAGCCGTTCGTTTCAAGGTGGAACAACAAAATTAACAGTGTACGGACCAAAAGGAATTAAACAATTTATTGAAGTGGCATTATCAGTAAGTACGACACATGTGAAATATCCACTTGAAATCGTTGAGATAACAGAAGAAGGTACTGTGTTTGAAGATAATGAGTTTTATGTAGAAACGAAAAAATTGTCACATGGCATTGAATGTTTTGGATATCGTATTGTAGAGAAAGATATACAAGGTGTTCTTTTAGTCGATAAATTGCTCGAAATGGGAGTGAAACCAGGGCCAATCTTTAAGCGTTTAAAAGATGGAGAAGTAGTTGACTTAGAGAATGGTACGATACTAAATGGAAAAGATTTTATCGGTCCGCCTCAAAAGGGAAGAATTATTACCATTTTAGGTGATACACGATATTGCGAAGCGAGTAGAGAGCTAGCACAAAATGCTGATGTACTTGTTCATGAAGCAACTTTTGCGGCAGACGATGAACAACAAGCGCATGATTATTTTCATTCCACATCTAAGCAAGCTGCGAGCATTGCACTTCATGCAAATGCGAAACGATTAATATTAACTCACATTAGTTCTCGTTATCAAGGAGATACATATAAGGAATTATTGAAAGAGGCACGAGAGTTATTTCCTAATACAGAAATAGCGACAGATTTAAAATCATTTCCAGTAGAAAAATAATGATTTTTAGAAAAATGGTAACATTAGGTTACCATTTTTTTATGTCTAAAAAATTTTAAAAATAAAACTGTTATTATTTTATACTTAAACTTGGATGATACAGAAACTTAGAATGGTTTGAATATATAGGATAAAAATACGTAATAATGATTATTTAGAAAAACTGTTATATAAGTCAGATGACATACAAGTAATACAAATAGCAGAAAGGGACTTTTATTCAGAACTTTTAAAATTCAACAAAAGTAAGCGTTTTATAAAAAACAAGCTATAATGAGGGCAGATTACAATTTATTATAAGTCACATGCATATTAGTCATTGTCGTAACAAGTGAAGTTGACTAAAACATGAGAGAGTAATATGGAGATTATAATAGGAAAGATATCATTGTTTGTACTAAGTCTTTTTTACTTTTTAGCTAAACGGTATGATTAGCTAGTGTAGCTGTTGCAAGTGCTTTAGTAGAAGCTTTTTTAATAATAAGTTGGTGGGGATTTAATTGGTATACCACTCTTTAAAAGAGTTCAGAACATCAGCAGGTAGTCTAGGTTGAGTAGCGGGTGCAAATTTAGTTGTATTAGCAATGGTTATATCACCTGTTTATGCTATGCTTGCAATGGCTTCTGTGTTAAACTTTGGATTGCTACCAGGATTTATTGCTGGTTATCTTATATCGTTTTAAATGAAAGTAATGCTATATTTCTTATGTATTATGGTATCTGGTATTATTTCAGGATATTGGTTCATTTTATTCAAAAACTATCCAATTCGTACAGCGGAACAAATTCGTGGTAGAACTGGAACAGCAACAAATGTGGCAGCTTAATAAAATAGTAGAATAAATTTTTTTCATAGAGGTTTAGGGGGAGTTATGATGAAGTACCGCTCAGTGTTTGATATTATTGGTCCGGTTATGATTGGTCCATCAAGTTCACATACAGCAGGCGCGGCAAGAATGGGGCAAGTTGCTCGTCAGCTGTTTCGTCATGAGCCAGAGAGAGTTAGCATTTCATTATATGGTTCATTTGCAAAAACATACCGTGGTCACGGTACGGATGTAGCGCTAATCGGTGGAATACTTGGATTTGAAACAGATGATTTACGTATTCCAAGTGCGTTAGATATTGCAAAAGAACGCGGGATTGAAGTGGAATTCATTGAAGAAGATGCAAATGCTCCGCATCCAAATACAGCGAAAATTCGTCTGTATAAAGGTGAAGAGGAAATTGAAGTTGTTGCTTGCTCAATTGGTGGCGGTAAAATTGAAGTTGTAGAATTAAACGGATTCGATCTTCAATTAACAGGCACGAGTCCAGCACTACTTATTGTAAATAACGATCGCTTTGGTGCTATCGCAGCTGTAGCTTCCATTCTTGCGAAACACGAGATTAACATTAGTACAATGAGCGTTTCTCGTAAAGAAAAAGGAAGAAGAGCGCTTATGGTCATTGAAACAGATGAATTGTTAGCAGATGAAGTGATTGAAGAAATAAAAGGGCAACAAAATATTTGTCAAGTAACTATTATGGATTAATTGCAGGGGGGACACACCATGTTTCGGAACGCAGCGGAACTAGTGGCGCAAGCTAAAGAACAAAATGTAAAAATCGCAGAAATTATGATTCAATGTGAAATGGAAACAAGACATATTTCACGTGAAGAAGTAATTGCTGGTATGGAAAAGAACTTAGTCGTGATGGAACAAGCAGTAGAACGTGGTATTCGCGGCGTGAAATCACCAACTGGTTTAACTGGCGGTGATGCTGTAAAAGTTCAAGCGTATATGAAGAGCGGAAAAGGCTTATCTGGAGATACGATTTTGGACGCAGTGAGTAAAGCTGTTGCAACAAATGAAGTAAACGCGGCGATGGGGATTATTTGTGCAACACCAACAGCAGGTTCTGCTGGAACAGTGCCAGGTGTACTGTTTGCACTGAAAGAAAAATTACAACCTACACGTGAAGAAATGATTGAATTTTTATTTACAGCAGGAGCTTTCGGTATGGTAGTTGCGAATAATGCTTGTATTTCTGGTGCGGCAGGAGGATGCCAAGCAGAAGTTGGTTCAGCAAGTGGAATGGCAGCGGCAGCAGCAGTTGAGATGGCTGGTGGAACACCAGATCAAGCAGCTACAGCGATGGCAATTTCATTAAAGAATATGCTTGGTTTAGTGTGCGATCCTGTTGCAGGACTTGTAGAAGTACCTTGTGTAAAGCGTAATGCAGCGGGTGCTTCAAATGCGATGATTTCAGCGGATTTATCATTAGCTGGTGTAACGAGTACAATTCCATGTGATGAAGTGATTGAGGCAATGTTTAGAATCGGACAAACGATGCCAGTAGCACTTCGTGAAACAGCTGAAGGCGGGCTTGCGGCAACACCGACAGGTCGTCGTCTACAAGAAGAGATTTTTGGAAAGAGTAATAACTAAAAGTATATGATGATAAAAAATGGAGCTCAAGTAAGATTGAGCTCCATTTTTATTTTTCTTTTGTGAGTTGTTCCAATGTTTTTCCAAGATCATGTGATCGTTTCGTTGCCTGTGTAATACAAGAAACGAGTGCTTGTTGAAATTTATTTTCCTGTAATACTTCAATGCCTGCTTCGGTAGTTCCGCCAGGAGATGTAATTTCTTTTCGCAAAATAGAAGGGTGTTTTTCGCTTGCTTTTAGCATTTCAGCAGCACCAATCATCGTCTGAAGAATAAGCGATTTTGCAACATCTTCTTTTAAACCAATTTTTTTTGCGGCGTCTTCCATCGCCTCTACTACGTAATAAATATAAGCTGGTCCACTTCCAGACAATGCAGTGACAGCATGCATATCTTCTTCCTCTACAACAGAGACGAGACCGACCGTTTCAAATAAAGATTTTGCAGTTTGAATATGTTCCGCTGTTGTATGTTTTGAAGGCGAAATAGCGGTAGCTGATTTTAAAATAGCGGCAGATGTATTTGGCATTGCACGAATGATCGGAACGTTTTTTTGAAGTAGGTTTCTAATCGAGTGAGTAGAAACACCTGCTAATAACGAAATAATAAGCAAATCCTTATTTATATATTCTTTAAGAGGGGTAAGCGCTTCTGCAACATCCTTTGGTTTCATTGCTAGAAAAAGAATATTTGTATTAGCAAGTAGTTCTTTTTTGTTATGCGTACCTTTGACACCATATTTTGTATGTAGCTCTTGTAACCTTGTCTCGTTAGAACGATTACTTACGGTAATTTGTTCTCCTTTAACTACATTTGCGTGTAACAATCCACCAATAATCGCTTCGGCAATAGAGCCTGCACCGAGAAAGGATATGTTTTGAATAGACATGATGTTCCTCCTTTAAACTTGGTTAGAAATACTTATAAATGTACATACATTCGGTTTTTTATAGAAAACACCTCTTTTTATCTGAAAATAATGACAAATTTATATAGAAGTTGTAAACTGAAGAGGTATTCATTTTTGAACCGGAAAGAGTCAGGGGGGGCTAAGCATGACGGCGATTCACCGAATGGAGATTCCTGTGCCATTTGCAGTTGAGACTGTGAATGTGTTTTTAGTTGAGGGGGAGACATTAACATTAATTGATACAGGGACGAATACAGAAGAGGCAAAAAATGCGTTAGAAAGTCAATTAGGTGCATTAGGTTATACGATAGAAGATATTGAAACGGTAGTGATTACGCATCATCATGCGGATCATTGTGGACTTTTAAATATATTTTCTGAGAAAACGAATATTATTGGACACCCTTGGAATGAGCCGTGGATCACGCAAAATCCAGAGTTTTTAAAGCGGTATCATGAGTTTTTTAGAGAGACAGCCTTGCAGTTCGGTGTTCCAGCAGCATTTTTGAATGACGAGGCATTATTGACGACAAGGACACTTAAATATTCTTGTAATAGATCGTTAACACATACTGTGAGAGAGGGGGATCGTATTGATTCTTTACCTGGGTTTACAGTAATTGAAACCCCAGGTCATGCTTCTACTCATATTTCTTTATATAGAGAATCCGATGGGATATTAATTGGTGGGGATGCTCTCATTAGTCATATTTCTTCAAATCCAATATTAGAACCACCATATGAAGGGCAAACGGAAAGAGCACGTCCATTGCTACAATACAATCAAACGTTAAAACGTTTAAGTGAAATGAATATTTCACGTATTTTATCAGGGCATGGGGAAGATGTTCTAAATGTGAAACAACTTATTGAAACGAGGTTACAAAAGCAAGAAACACGTGCATTTAAAGTACTTGAGTTATTAAAGGAAAAACCGATGACAGCATTTGAAGTATGTGTGAAGCTATTTCCAGTATTATATAAAGAACAATTGCCGCTTACTATCTCCGAAACTGTTGGACAATTAGACTTTTTAGCATATAATCAACAAGTGATGATTGATGAATCTTCGCAACAATTGATTTATTATGCAAAGTAGGTGACAGCAATGACAGGACGCTTACAAGAAAAAGTAATCGTCATTACAGGCGCTTCTAGTGGAATTGGAGAGCAAGTTGCAATGCAAGTTGCAGAGCAGGGAGCGACTCCAGTATTAATGGCTCGAACAGAGGAGAAACTACAAGCGTTAGCAGACAAAATAAAAAAAACTTATAATACGCCTTGCTATTATTATGTATTAGACGTAAGTGAAGAGACGAAAGTACAATCTGTTTTTTCAAAGGTATTACAAGAAGTGGGACGTATTGATATATTGGTAAACAATGCGGGTTTTGGTATTTTTAAAACGTTTGAAGAGGCATCAATGGATGAAGTAAAGGATATGTTCCAAGTAAATGTATTTGGACTAGTAGCTTGTACGAAAGTGGTATTACCTTATATGGTAAAAAGAAACGAAGGACATATTATTAATATAGCTTCACTTGCTGGGAAAATTGCAACTCCGAAATCGAGTGCGTATGCAGCAACGAAACATGCCGTATTAGGGTTTACGAATAGTTTGCGCATGGAATTATCCAATACAGATATTTATGTAACAGCAATTAACCCAGGACCGATAGATACAAACTTTTTTGAAATAGCTGATCAATCTGGTACATATGTAAAAAATATGGGACGTTACATGTTAAAACCAACATATGTAGCAGAACAAATCGTAAAGGCGATGCAAACGAAAAAACGTGAAGTGAATTTGCCGAAGTGGATGGGAATGGGGCCTAAGCTCTATGCTTTATTCCCTGGTTTATTTGAACGTGTAGCGGGAAAATCATTAAGTAAAAAATAGGAGATTTCCATATGGAAATCTCCTATTTTTTTATTTTCCAGTCACATAATCGTAAACGGTATCCTCAATTGCCTCGTATACGTCAATTTCATTATTCGAATGAATGATCGCTTGAATATGTTTCACTAACATTTCCTGATCCTCTTTTGATACAGGATTGCATTGATATTGCTGAAAACTTTTTATAATCATTTTCTCAATTAATTTTTCATTCATATTTTTTCCCGCCTGTATGTACGTATGTATTGTTTTTATTGTACTTGAAGTGAAATAAAAAAACTACTATGCACTATTTTCGTATAAAAATTCGGTTGAGTATATTGTTTTTCTAGTAAAATTAAGTTTTTTTAGTTTTTAAAATTTATAAATATTTAATTGACTCTATAAATATACAATATTATAATCATACTTAATTTAAAGAATCGATTTGAGGAGGAACTTATGAAAGTCGCAATTATTGGAGCCACTGGATATGGGGGCATTGAGTTAATTCGTTTATTAGAACAACATCCATATTTTTCTATAGCATCTCTTCATTCTTTTTCACAAGTTGGTGAGTGTATAACAAATGTATATCCGCATCTTCGAAATGTCCTCGTTCATACGTTACAAGAAATTGATGTGGAGACAATAGGGAAAGAAGCAGAAATCGTATTTCTAGCAACACCAGCAGGAGTATCGGCGGAGTTAACTCCCAAGTTAGTAGCAGAAGGTTTAAAAGTAATTGACCTATCTGGAGACTTTCGTATGATAGATCCTTCGTCATATGAACTGTGGTATAAAAGGCCAGCAGCAAAAGAAGAAATTCTTAGAAAAGCAGTGTATGGGTTAAGTGAATGGAAAAGGACTGAGATTCAAAAGGCAAATTTAATTGCAAACCCAGGATGTTTTGCTACAGCTGTATTATTAGCGATAGCGCCGTTAATGCGTAGCGGCATAATTGAAGAAGATTCCATTATTATTGATGCGAAATCAGGAGTATCTGGAGCGGGCAAAACGCCAACAACAATAGCTCACTTTCCTGAGTTATATGATAACTTACACATTTATAAAGTTAATCACCATCAGCATATTCCTGAGATTGAGCAAATGCTTGCAGAGTGGAATAGTGAAATGAAGCCAATCACGTTTAGTACACATTTAATACCAATATCACGGGGGATTATGATTACACTTTATGCGAAAGTGAAAAAGGAAATGAAAATAGAGCAGCTTCAAAAATTGTATGAAGAAACGTATGAATACTCAGCTTTCGTTCGAGTTCGCTCTCATGGAGAATTTCCAAGTCCGAAAGAAGTAAGGGGCTCAAATTATTGTGATATTGGGGTAGCTTACGACGAAAGAACAGAAAGAGTTACGGTCGTTTCTGTTATAGACAATATGATGAAAGGCGCGGCTGGGCAAGCGATTCAAAACGCAAATGTATTAGTGGGATTGGAAGAGACAACAGGTTTACAGCATATGCCGCTTTATCCATAAGGGGGACATGATGATTAAAGTAGCGTCTATTACAAAATTAGAAAGTGGTTCAATTGTAACACCGAAAGGCTTTTCGGCAATCGGTACTAGCAATGGTTTGAAAAAGGAGAAAAAGGATTTAGGTGCAATCGTTTGTGACGTACCAGCATCATGCGCCGCTGTTTATACAACAAATCAAATACAAGCAGCACCCCTGCAAGTAACGAAAGATAGTATAGCAACTGAAGGGAAATTACAAGCAATTATCGTTAATAGCGGAAATGCAAATGCTTGTACAGGAATGAAAGGTTTGCAAGATGCTTACGAGATACGAACATTAGGGGCAGAACACTTTGGTGTAAAAGAAAATTACGTTGCGGTCGGTTCAACTGGTGTAATTGGAGTACCTTTACCGATGGATAGCATCCGCAAGGGAGTTACATCTCTTATACCGACAAAAGAAGTAAGTGAAGCTCATTCTTTTTGTGAAGCAATTTTAACGACGGATCTTATAACGAAAGAAACTTGTTATGAGATGATTATTGATGGAAAAGAAGTGACTATCGCTGGTGTTGCTAAAGGTTCAGGAATGATTCATCCGAATATGGCAACGATGCTTAGTTTTATTACAACAGATGCCAATATAGAGCATGAAGTATTGCAAACAGCATTATCACAAATTACGAATCATACATTTAACCAAATTACGGTAGATGGAGATACTTCTACAAATGATATGGTCATCGTTATGGCAAGTGGATTGTCGGAAACGAAACCAATCAATATGGAACACACAGATTGGGAAACTTTCGTATTTACTTTACAGAAGGTATGTGAAGATTTAGCAAAAAAAATTGCACAAGATGGTGAAGGTGCTACGAAGTTAATAGAAGTAAATGTGCTAGGGGCTAAAGCGAGTGAAGAGGCAAAGAAAATTGCAAAGCAAATAGTTGGTTCAAGTCTTGTGAAAACCGCAATACACGGTGAAGACCCAAATTGGGGGCGAATTATTAGCAGTATTGGACAAAGTGAAGTAACGATTAATCCAAATACAATTGATATTACTCTTCAATCTATCGTTGTGCTAAAAAATAGTGAACCTCAAATATTTTCTGAAGAGGAAATGAAAAAGAAATTAAAAGAACATGAAATTATTATTGATGTGTATTTACATGTAGGAAAAGAGACCGGATCAGCTTGGGGATGCGACTTAAGTTATGATTATGTAAAAATAAACGCTTGTTATCGTACATAAGGAGAGAGAAGATGAGTGATTATATCGTAATTAAATGCGGCGGTAGCATGTTGGATCAATTAAATGATGTGTTTTTTGATTGTATAAAGAAATTGCAACAGAAGTATAAGGTAGTGATTGTTCATGGTGGTGGCCCAGAAATTGATGCCAAATTAAAAGAGTGTCATATCAAAGTGGAAAAAAGAGATGGATTACGAGTAACACCAAAAGAAGTGATGGATGTTGTTCAAATGGTGCTATGTGGTAGTACAAATAAAAAGTTTGTAATGAATTTACAAAAGCATAATTTACTGGCCGTAGGGCTTTCAGGGTGTGACGGTAATTTACTTCAAGTTCAACCTGTCAGCGAAGAAATAGGATATGTAGGAGAGGTAAGTTATGTAGAAACAACCTTATTAAAAAAATTAATAGATATGAATTATATTCCTGTTATTGCCCCAATCGGAATAAATGGTAATGAGGTGTATAACATAAATGCGGATACTGCTGCAGCTGGGATTGCGGATGCGCTATCCGCAAAAGAACTTATTTTCATTACAGATGTAGATGGGATATTACATGAAGGGAAATTGGTAAAGAAAACGGATGAGTCTGAAATTGCAACTTTTATAGAAAAAGGTGTTATTACAGGCGGGATGATTCCGAAAGTACAGGCGGCACTTACATCATTAAAAATGGGAGTACAAAAGGTAAGTATTGTGAATGGTACAAAGGATTTTACTGAGGTCACAGGCGAGTGTATCGGAACGACGGTAACGAAAGGCGTGAGTATTGTATGACGAGTCATCTTTTTCAAACGTATGGAAGAAGAAACGTTGAGTTTGTAAAGGGGAATGGAACGAAAGTTATTGATAAACATGGTAAGCAATATGTAGATTTCACTTCCGGTATTGGAGTATGTAATTTAGGACATTGTCATCCTACTGTTGTAAAGGCGGTTGAAAAGCAACTTGGAGACATATGGCATATATCGAATTTATTTACAAACTCCTTACAAGAAGAGGTTGCATCGTTAGTAACAGAAAATACAGCATTAGATTATGTGTTTTTTTGTAATAGCGGGGCAGAGGCGAATGAAGCAGCTTTAAAGCTAGCTCGTAAGCATACTGGAAAATCTCTAGTCGTAACATGTGAGCAGTCTTTTCACGGTAGAACATTTGGAACGATGAGTGCAACAGGTCAAGATAAGGTGAAAGAAGGGTTTGGTCCACTACTTCCGTCTTTTTTACATATCCCTTTTAACGATATACAAGCATTAGAGGAAGTAATGAATGAAGAAGTTGCGGCAGTAATGATAGAAGTTGTTCAAGGAGAGGGCGGAGTCATACTAGCTGATTCGTTTTTTTTAAAAGAAATCGAAATATTATGTAATAAATACGGTTCTCTATTTATTATAGACGAAGTACAAACGGGTATAGGAAGAACCGGAACACTATTCGCTTACGAACAGATGGGAATAAAACCTGATATCGTTACTATCGCTAAGGCTCTTGGAAATGGTATTCCCGTTGGAGCAGTAATTGGTAGGAAAGAACTGGGCTCTTCTTTTAATGCGGGATCACACGGTTCAACTTTTGGAGGGAATTATATTGCGATGACTGCTGCGAAAGAAGTGTTACAGGTAAGCAAGGAACCATCCTTTTTAAAAGACGTACAGGAAAAGGGCGAATACGTATTAAAGAGATTGCAAGAAGAGTTATGTCATGTCGAATGTATTCAAAATATTCGTGGCAAGGGGCTTATGATTGGAATCGAATGTAAGCATGAAGTTTCAAATTTTATAGAACAACTTGAAAAAGACGGGCTACTCGTATTACAAGCAGGGCCTAATGTCATAAGACTATTACCACCACTCATTGTAACGAATGAAGAGTTAGAACAGGCAGTATATATGATAAAAAAAGTAGTTTGTACAAAAAACGTATCAATCATATAAGGGGGAAATTTCATGTCAACTGTACAAGTACCGAAATTAAATACGAAAGATCTTTTAACACTAGAAGAATTAACGAAAGAAGAAATTATTTCTTTAATTGAGTTCGCTATATATTTAAAAAAGAATAAGCAAGAGCCTTTATTACAAGGTAAAATATTAGGGCTTATCTTTGATAAACATTCAACTCGTACTCGTGTATCTTTTGAAGCAGGAATGGTACAGCTCGGAGGACATGGAATGTTTTTAAGTGGGAAGGAGATGCAAATCGGAAGAGGAGAGACCGTTTCTGATACTGCGAAAGTACTGTCTCATTATATTGATGGGATTATGATACGTACATTCTCACACGCGGATGTAGAAGAGCTGGCAAAAGAATCGAGCATTCCTGTTATTAATGGATTAACGGATGATCATCATCCTTGTCAAGCATTAGCAGATTTAATGACGATATATGAAGAAGTGAATACATTTAAAGGAATTAAATTGGCTTATGTAGGTGATGGGAATAATGTGTGTCATTCGTTACTGTTAGCGAGTGCAAAAGTCGGAATGAATATGACTGTGGCAACACCCGTAGGGTATGAACCGAATGAGGAAATTGTTAAAAAAGCGTTAGCGATTGCTAAAGAAACAGGCGCTGAAATTGAAATTTTGCAGAATCCTGAATTAGCGGTACAGGAAGCAGATTTTATTTATACTGATGTTTGGATGAGTATGGGGCAAGATGGAGAAGAAGAGAAATATACTTTATTTCAACCTTATCAAATCAATAAAGAACTTGTTATGCATGCAAAGCAAACATATCGTTTCTTACACTGTTTACCTGCTCATCGTGAAGAAGAAGTAACAGGAGAAATTATTGATGGACCACAGTCTATCGTTTTTGAGCAAGCTGGTAATCGATTACATGCTCAAAAAGCATTATTAGTAAGTTTATTTAATAATGTAGAAGAACCTTCCTAAAAGGAAGGTTTTTTATATTAAAATGTCGGATGTATATTTGGTTAATTATTTTTATATCATTTATAATAGAAAGAGAAAACTAAATTTGTTATTCAGTGCGTGTAAGGACATACTACATATAAAATATAGTTAAAGAGATGATGAGAGTGAAAACAACTAAGCAAACATATTCGTTTTTTCAGCGGATGTGGAGAATATTAAAGTTTCAATATTATAAGTTGCTTCGATCGCCAGAAGGAGCAAAGAAAGTGTCGTTAGGTTTTGCTATTGGTTTTGGTTTAGAAATGTTAGTAATTTATACAGCATCGCTCGTATATGTAATATTTTATCCAATCGTTCGATTAGCAAAAGGATCATTTCCTGCTGCAGTTATTGGCAATATTATTGGGAAAATATCGTTTCTCCCAGTGTTTTTATTTCCGCTTGCGTATGCGCTAGGGAAAATGATTTATCCATTTCATGTACAAAAAATACATCATGAACCATTCACGATATCGGACTTGTTTTCAAGTCACATTTTCACGATGTTAAAGAGCTTATTACAGAGTGAAGTATATGTATTAATTGGAATGACAATTTTAGGAGTTGTATTCGGTGTAGTTTCATATTTCGTTGTGCATTATTTATATGAAAAGAATCGTAAGTTACGTTTGAAGAACAGAAAGAAAAAAGTGAGAGAACCACTTGTACAAATATAAAGAATGGCACATTCATTTTCTCCTTTGAATATGTTTAAGAAAAAGGGGGAGAGAATGGATGTATTATTACTATGTACCTCAAGTATACCCATATATAAATTATTATCCGGTAAATGATCTGAGACAGCAAGTTGGAGTGTATCAACAGCAACAATTTCAGCAATTGCCACAAATACCACCACAACAATCGACGCAAGATCAAAAACCATATTTAACGACATGGCCATATTCAAATGTATACTACGGTAACTATTATGAATCATAAAGCTGCTTCTATTTAGAAGCAGCTTTATGCGTTTGTTTTCAAAATTAAATTTTGAATGGTTTGAAGAGATTGAATGAGCTTTTCGCGCTCTTCCTCAGATAATGTTTGGAAATTTTCTTTTAGTTTGTCTAAAATGAATTGCTGATACTGATTTACTAATAATTTCCCTTCAGCTGTTAGAGAAATTAAAATGACCCGTCGATCTTTTTCGCTATAATGACGCTCTATTAGTTCCTCTTGAATAAGTTTGTTTAATAGAGGTGTCATGTTAGGCCTTGAAATCGCTAGCCGCTTGCCGATTTCGGAAACTGCTAATGTGCCATTTTCATGCAAAAGTAGTAATACTTGTGTATGTGATGGCGGCATATGTCTTTGAGAAGAAAATTCTCCAGGAAGCATAAATTTGCGATAAAAAAGAGGCACTAGCGAAAGAAGATGATCAACAATACGTTCCCACTCGCGTGATTCCATATAAAGGCCCCCTTCCACTTTCATTGTAACAAAAAAGACATGGTATAAAAATAGAATTGTTTCACAGCAGCTTTAATATTTGTAGGATAACACTTGCTTTGTAAATGTATTAGCAATAATCGCATAGCCGTTATCATTTGGGTGCACTTGGTCAAATAGTAAATCTTTTTTATCATTCGATATTAATTTACGAATTGGTAAAACGATAGACGGTTGATTTGCTTTTGAAATGGAATAAACGGATTCATTCCATCCGTCTAAAAACATGTCTGCATAACTTGCGATGGAGTCATCGAGTTGTAACGGGTTATAGAGTTCTGAGAGAATGAGTAAAGCGTTCGGATTTTGATCTCGAACTGTCTTTACAATAGTTTGTATATCCGCTTCAAAATGAGCTTTTTCTTTATTTAACATTTTAATACCATCTATAACACCGACATCACGATTTAAGCGAAATAAATTATTTCCTCCAATATTAATCGTAATTATATTTGCAGCTCTAATTTTTTGCTTTACATCTTCTGATTGAACTTTTTTAGCGAGACGATCTGTAGTAAGGCCGTTTATCCCAAGATTTTCTACTGTAATTGGTTTATGAATTTGTGCCTCTATTTGTCTGGAAGCTAATTCAGCAAATCCACCTTGTGTCGATCCATATCCTTTAGCGAGTGAATCGCCTAATACGAGGTGATAAAAGGAGTCGTTTGTTTGCTTATCAATCCAACTTGGAGCAGATGTTTTCTCTGTTTTGTCTTCAGGTTCGTTTTGTTTTGTCTCATCGTTCTTTTCAAAATTAGAATAAGAAATGATTAGAAGGAGGAGACAAACAACTATTAAGATGACTTTTTTCATAAATTCATCCTCCTTGTAATTGGTAATTGTATCATATTCAGCAGTATTAGCAATGTAAGGGCATATTATATGTTTATGAAAAGTTTACAATAACTTTACAGAAAATTTGTTGAAGTTTGTCAAAAAATATTGACGATACGAAAGAGTTTTATATATGATAATGTCAGATAAGGTGAAATGCTACTTAGTGGGAGCTTTATCTCCCGTTAATTGTTAGTCTTCATCAATCGAGCGTTTAAGGGGACTACTCGTTAGCGCAGGATGAAATGAAAATCGTGTCTCTAATAGAAGAAAAAAGGTATGTGATTATGGACCGATAGGGATTCATTTCATTATTTCTGGTAATTGTATAAGGGGGATTTTTTGTGAAAAAGTCAAAAAAAATGCTAGCTGGAGCAACTCTTGCTATAGGTGTAATAGCGCCGCAAGTATTGCCAACAACAGCTCATGCGGATGAGAATACTGGGGAGAGTACAGTTAACTTACGAATTCTAGAAACATCAGATATTCACGTTAACTTAATGAATTACGATTATTATCAAACGAAAACAGATAATAAAGTAGGTCTCGTGCAAACGGCAACACTTGTTAATAAAGCACGTGAAGAAGCGAAGAACTCTGTCCTATTTGATGATGGGGATGCATTACAAGGGACACCGCTTGGAGATTATGTAGCGAATAAAATAAACGATCCGAAAAATCCTGTGGATCCTAGTTATACACATCCATTATACCGTGTAATGAATTTAATGAAGTATGACGTCATCTCTCTTGGGAATCATGAATTTAACTATGGTTTAGATTATTTAAACAAAGTGATTAGTAAAACAAAGTTCCCGGTTATTAACTCGAACGTCTATAAAGATGATAAAGATAATAATGAAGAGAACGACCAAAATTACTTTAAACCATATCATATTTTTGAAAAAGAAGTAGAAGATGAATCAGGTCAAAAACAGAAGGTGAAAATTGGGGTAATGGGATTTGTTCCACCTCAAGTTATGAACTGGGATAAAGCAAATTTAGAAGGAAAAGTTAAAGCGAAAGATATAGTTGAAACAGCGAAGAAAATGGTGCCGAAAATGAAAGCGGAAGGTGCAGATGTTATCGTTGCACTAGCGCATTCTGGTGTTGATAAGAGTGGATACAACGTTGGCATGGAAAACGCATCGTATTATTTAACAGAAGTTACTGGTGTAGATGCAGTATTAATGGGACATTCACATACTGAAGTGAAGGATGTATTTAATGGTGTTCCAGTTGTAATGCCTGGTGTGTTTGGAAGTAACTTAGGTATTATTGATATGCAATTGAAAAAGGTAAGCGGAAAATGGGAAGTACAAAAAGAGCAATCGAAGCCACAACTTCGTCCGATTGTTAATAATGAAGGTAATGTAGGACCTGATCAAAATTTAGTTAATGAAATTAAAGATGATCATCAAGCGACAATTGATTATGTGAATACAGCTGTAGGAAAAACGACAGCGCCAATTAATAGTTATTTCTCATTAGTACAAGATGATCCTTCTGTGCAACTTGTGACAAATGCCCAAAAATGGTATGTCGAAAAGTTGTTTGCTGAAAATGGACAATATAGTAAATATAAAGGAATACCAGTTTTATCTGCAGGCGCACCATTTAAAGCAGGTGGCCGAAACGGTGCTACATATTATACGGATATTCCAGCTGGAACGTTAGCAATTAAAAACGTTGCAGATTTATACGTATATCCAAATACTTTATATGCTGTAAAAGTAAATGGGGCACAAGTGAAAGAATGGCTTGAAATGTCTGCAGGTCAGTTTAATAAAATTGATCCAAAGGAAACGAAAGAACAGCCGTTAGTAAATATAGGCTATCCTACATATAACTTTGATATTTTAGATGGTTTAAAATACGAAATTGATGTGACGCAACCAGCAAAATATGATAAAGATGGAAAAGTTATAAAGGAAAATGCGAATGCGAATCGTATTGTAAATATGACGTATGAAGGTAAGCCAGTAGCTGACAATCAAGAATTTATCGTCGCTACAAATAACTATCGTGGAAGTAGCCAAACATTCCCAGGTGTAAGTAAAGGGGAAGTTGTATACCAATCACAAGATGAAACACGTCAAATCATTGTGAAGTATATGCAAGAAACACCAGTTATTAATCCAGCAGCCGATCAAAACTGGACATTTAAGCCGATTGTTGCAGATAAATTAAATACAACATTCGATTCTTCACCAAATGCACAAAAGTATATAAAGAAAGATGGGAAAATATCATATGTTGGACCATCTGAAAATGAATTTGCTAAATATGCAATTGATATAACGAAGAAGAACGATGGTGGAGAAAAACCAACAACACCACCAACAGGTGAAGGTAATAATGGAGGAAATCCAACGACACCACCAACAGGTGAAGGCAATAATGGAGGGAATCCAACGACACCACCAACAGGTGAAGGTAATAATGGAGGGAATCCAACGACACCACCAACAAATGAAGGTAATAGTGGAAACAATGCAGGATCTGGACAAACTACAACAGATGATCAAAATACAAAAGAAACAACGACAACTGTAAGTGAAAATAAAGAAGCTGACAAAGATGAACGTGATTTACCGAAAACAGGTGCAAGTGTTGCTTCTACAATTGGAGCGGGTCTTGCATTTGTTGGAGCGGGATTACTTATGTTATTTAGAAGAAAGAAAGCAAATAGATAGTAAAGTGTTGTATAAAAAAAAGGATTACCGCAATCGGTAATCCTTTTTTTACTTGTATATTATGAAACTGGTACTGCTTTTTCTTTTTTCCATGAAAGACCGAATCCAGTAAAGCCGACGATAATGGTTACAACTGGACAAGCTAAACAGAAGATTGCGTATGGCAGGTAATCGAATGTTGGAACGCTAAGGACGTTTGTTAAGAATACGCCACTTACACCCCATGGTACGAGTGGATTAATTACTGTACCAGCATCTTCTAGTACTCGTGATAAATTACGACGTTCTAAACCGACTTCATCGTATTTGTTAGCGAATGCTTGTCCTGTTAAAACGATTGACAAGTATTGTTCGCCGAGTAAGAAGTTTACACCAATTGCAGTTGAAGCAGTAGAAATAATTAAGCGTGTACTATTTTTAACAAAGCTAGAGATGATATTCATCAGCTGCGCGATAATACCCATCCCTTGTAGTAATCCTCCCATGCAAAGAGCTAGGAAAATAAGGGCAACGGACATCATCATACTTTGTAAACCGCCGCGAGATAATAAGCTATCAATATCTTTTATACCAGTTTTAGAAACGTAACCGTCCTGCATAACTTTCATTAAATCAGTTAGAGATGTACCAGGTTTGAAAATAAAGAGAATAATGATTCCTACTACGATTCCAGCAAGTAATGTTGGAACTGCTGGAACCTTTTTGAATGCGAATAGGAACAGTAATAAAATTGGAATAAGTGTAACGATAGAAATTGTTGCATTTTTTTCTAACGTGCTAATAAAGGATGTGAAATCAACATTGCCTCCAGATCCACTGCCTAAAATGAAATATGCAATAAAAGCAATAATGAAAGCTGGAACTGTCGTCCAAAGCATGTTACGAATATGTTCAAATAAATCTACACCGGTTACAGCAGGAGCTAAGTTTGTTGTATCAGATAAAGGAGACATTTTATCCCCAAAGAATGCACCAGAAATAATTGCACCAGCGATAAGCGCTGGATCGTATCCAAGAGCACTACCCATGCCCATAAAGGCAAGTCCTACAGTTGCAGCAGTTGTAAATGCACTACCGATACTCGTTCCAACAATCGCACAAACAACAAAAACAGTTGGAACGAAAATTTTCGGAGATACAAGTTGGAAGCCGTATACCATTAAAGTTGGAATTGTTCCAGCTGCGATCCATACACTAATTAATACGCCTACAAGTAAGAAAATAAAAATAGAAGGAATCCCCGCTGAAATACTACTGATCATCCCTTTTTCCATAGTAGACCAAGAGATTTTTTTCATAAACCCAAACGCTAATAAAATAACGATACCGAATAAAATCGGGATATGCGGTGAAACTTCTAATTGAATAACACTAAAACCAATACAGAAAAAGATAAAAATTGTTAAAAGAACAGATTCAATTTTTGAAACCATTGTTTTCCCCTCCTAATTAATCGAGAATAGCCTTTTTTATATAAAATTCGCCAATATTGTATATTTCCTTTTAAATTTTAGAATTTTTTGACAAATTACCGGTAATTTGTTAATACTTCTATATGATACGGAAATGATTGGATAAAAAAACATCCCTGCATATAATTATGCAGGGACGAAGAAATCGCGGTACCACCCTAGCTTGTAAAATGAATGTATCACAAAATAAAGGGTCGTATGATATGCGTTAATAAAATAAAAAACGCCCCTGCAATATATGCAGGGACGAAAAATTCGCGGTACCACCCTAAATTGTGAAACAGTGTCGTTTCACCACTCTTTAGACATAACGGTCTATAACCGTCTTTCACTACTCCTTATGTTTCGTAAAAGAAGCTCCAGGGGGTAATTCATAATTCGCTCTGTACTGGTTCGCACCGACCACCAGCTCTCTGAAATCAGAAATCGAAATACTACTAAATCCTATCAACGCCGATTCATATGATGTTAGTTAAATTTTTATCATATATTCATCATACATGTCAATAAAAATGTGTAATATTTTTTTAGGGAAATAAAGGAGATAGGTTTTAACATTGAAAAATGTGCGTTATAATGAATTCGAAAGGGGAGAAAAGAGTGAAGAAAAAACTAATTCTTTTTACCACCTTACTAGTCATTGGCGGAAGTGCTGGAATTTACACAGCTTTTGCAGCTGAATCAGAGCAGGTGAAGCAAAAGCAAATCCAGCAATCAGAAGTGAAGAAAGTGAAAGAAACGGAAGAGAAGAAGTCGATGGAAAAAGCAGCTGCGAAACTAGGAGTTTCTACTGATGAGAAAACAAAAGAGGAAATTACGAAAGAAGTAAACACAGCTAGATTTGAGAAGCGTCATGATTTATTAATTGAGCACGCAAAACAACTGGGAATTGATACAGAAGGAAAAAAAGATGAAGAGATTATTTTAGAAATCGGAAAGATACAGCATGGAAAGTAGAACAACTTATCGTATGATAAGTTGTTCTTTTTTAAGAACTTTTTAATTTAAAAATAATTGACAGTCTTTTGGATTTAATGTTAACTATATCTATAAACTAGTTAACATTAGGGGTGACAATTGTGACTGTAAATAGTAATACGACTGAAAAATCATCTTATACATATGAAGAATTATCAGAGAAAAATAAAGCTTACGTATGGCACCCATTTACACAAATGAAAGATTATTTAGAAGAAGATCCTGTCATTATTGAACGTGGAGAGGGAAGAAAGCTATACGATGTAAATGGAAATGAATATTGGGATGGGGTTTCATCTATTTGGCTAAATGTTCACGGACATCAAGTGCCAGAATTAGATGAAGCAATTCGTGAGCAATTAAATAAAATTGCTCATTCTACTATGTTAGGACTTGCTAACGTTCCATCAATTTTATTAGCAGAAAAAATTATTGAGGTTGTACCAGAAGGATTGAAGAAGGTGTTCTATTCAGACTCTGGTTCTACAGCTGTTGAAATTGCAATTAAGATGGCTTTCCAATATTGGCAACTTAAAGGGAAACCGAGAAAACAAAGATTTGTTACATTAAAAGAAGCATATCACGGTGATACGATTGGTGCTGTTTCAGTAGGAGCAATAGACTTGTTTCACCAAGTGTATAGTTCACTCTTATTTGAAGCAATTAAAATGCCGTATCCATATACATATCGTTCTCCTTATGGAGATAATAAGGAACAAATTGTAAAAAAACATTTAGAAGAAATGGAAGAAATGCTGAAAGAAAAACATGAAGAAATTGCAGCTATTATTGTAGAACCTTTAATGCAAGGTGCTGGCGGTATGATTAAAATGCCGAAAGGATACTTAAAAGGGCTAAGGGATTTATGTACAACATATAATGTTTTATTTATTACGGATGAAGTAGCAACGGGATTTGGGCGCACTGGAAAAATGTTTGCATGTCAACATGAAAATGTGACGCCAGACATTTTAACCGCTGGGAAAGGTTTAACAGGTGGTTATTTACCGGTTGCAGTTACGGTAACGACAGACGAAATATATAATGCCTTCTTAGGAGAATATGAGGAACAAAAATCATTTTTCCATGGTCATAGTTACACAGGTAATCCGTTAGGGTGTGCAGTAGCAATTGCGAATCTAGAATTATATGAAAAAACAAATTTAATAGAAGATGTTGCACGTAAAACAGAATATGTAGCCAAGCAATTAGAAGCGCTCTTTGCATATAAACATGTAGGTGATATTCGTCAGTGCGGGTTAATGATTGGTATTGAACTAGTGAAGAATAAGGAAACGAAAGAATCGTTTGAATGGACAGAAAGAGTCGGTGTGCAAGTATGTAAACGCTCAAGAGATCTTGGCATGATTTTACGACCGCTCGGTAACACGATTGTATTTATGCCTTCTCTTGCTTCTACAATTGATGAGATAGATGATATGTTACGCATTTTATATAAAGCAATCTCAGATGTTACGGAGGGAGAAGAATGAGCGGTTTTTTCATAACAGCAACAGATACTGAAGTTGGAAAAACTGTGGTTGCAGGTGCGTTAGCAGGTGTATATAGAGAGTTGGGATATAACGTAGGGGTATATAAACCGTTGCAAAGTGGACATGTTGCATCAAACCCTGAGGGAGATGCAGCAAGATTAAAAGCATTATCGGGTGTACCGACAAAAGAAGATGAAATTTGTCCTTATTCCATTGAAGAACCGCTTGCTCCGAGACTTGCGATGAAAAGAGCTGGAAGAGTCGTAAAGTTAAAAGACATTATGAGGCACTATGAAGAACTATTAAAAGAGTTTAATAGCGTATTTGTCGAAGGGGCAGGCGGGCTTGCAGTCCCATATACTGAAGATAGTTTAGTAATTGATTTCGCAAAACAATTACAGTTGCCTCTTATTATAGTAGCTCGCCCTACGCTAGGGACAGTAAATCATACTGTCTTAACAATTTCTTATGCACAGGCACACGGTTTAACAGTAGCAGGTGTAATTTTGTCTAGTTGTAAAGAATGTGACAAAGAAAGAGTGCAAGAAAATAAAGAAATGATTGAGGAGTTAAGTGGAGTACCAGTTTTAGGTTTATTACCATTTCTTGAAGGTGAATTTACTAGGGAAAAATTATTGGAATCAGTAAAAGAACATATTATGATTTCAAAATTAGAGGAGTTCATTCAAAATGAATCAAACGTGGCGCACACATCTTCAATCTAAATTACAACAATTACATGAGCAAGGACAGTATCGTAATTTGCATGTAACAGAGCAAGCAGAAGAGACGTGGCTTATTCGAGATAAAAAAAGGTTGTTAAATTTAGCATCAAATAATTATTTAGGATTAGCTGGGGATGAAAGATTAAAAGAAGCTGCTATTGCGTGTACAAAAAAATATGGAACTGGTGCGACTGCCTCTCGCCTCGTTGTAGGAAATTATCCATTGTATGAAGAGGTTGAGAGAAGTGTATGCAACTGGAAAGGTACTGAAAGAGCACTAATTGTAAATAGTGGATATACAGCAAATGTAGGTGCTATATCTGCTTTAGCCTGTCGTCACGATATTGTGTTTAGTGATAAATTAAATCACGCAAGTATTGTTGATGGAATTATATTAAGCGGCGCAGAACATAAAAGGTACCGTCATAATGATTTGGATCATTTAGAGAAGTTATTGAAAATAGCGTCACCTGAAAAGAGGAAATTAATCGTAACTGATACTGTTTTTAGTATGGATGGTGATACTGCATACTTGAGAGAATTAGTGCAGCTTAAGGAGAAATACGGGGCAATCATTATAGTTGATGAAGCGCATGCGAGTGGAATATATGGAATCGATGGAGCTGGGTTATCTCATATAGAAAAAGACATTGCTCAAAAAATTGATATACATATGGGGACGTTTAGTAAGGCTTTAGGGTGCTATGGTGCGTATTTGACAGGCGATGCAATTTATATAGAGTATTTACGAAATATGATGAGAAGCTTTATTTTTACTACAGCCTTACCACCAGGAATATTAGGGGCGATACGAAAAGCAATTGAAATTGTGAAAGAAGATAACGAAAAAAGAGAGAGTCTTATAGCGAATGGTGCATATTTCAGAACCCATTTACGAGAAGCTGGTTTTGATATTGGGAATAGTTCAACTCATATTGTACCGATTGTAGTCGGTTCAAATGAAAATGCTTTACGGTTTAGTAAAAGATTACAAGAGGTAGGCATCGCAGCAATTGCAATTCGTCCACCGACGGTTCCATTTAATAGTTCCCGGGTCCGTTTTGCTGTTACGTCACAACATACAATAGCTGATTTAAAATGGGCCATTGATCAAATTATTCACATTGCGAAAGAAGAGGAGCTTTTCGTATGAAAGAGCTAAAGATTATTTTTATCCCTGGATGGGGAATGGAAGAAAATGTTTGGGATTTAGTACTTCCGTATTTCAAAGAATATCCTGTTCAATGTATAGATTGGCGTAACGTGAAAGAGATAGGCGAGTTTGCGGAACGAATAATAGATGTAGCGCATGATGAAAATGTAATTTTAGTTGGATGGTCATTAGGAGCTTTAGCGGCAATTCAAGCCTATAAAAAGATTAAGGCGAAAGGTATCGTATTAATTGGTGGTACTGCTAAATTTACAAATACGAGTGACTATACAAGTGGATGGAATTCTTTGCATGTAGAACGGCTGAAAAAGAATTTGGTGAGAAAGAAAGAAGATACGCTCAAGCGGTTCTATGAAAATATGTTTACGAAAGATGAGCTGAAAGAGAATAAATGTTTTGAAGATATTGTAAAACATTTTAAAGGGGATTCTATTCAGTCTTTACAATTAGGTTTGGATTATTTAATAGAAACAGATATGAGAGGAGAGCTGAAAGAAATTCAAGCACCTATACTACTTATTCATGGAGAGCAGGATGTAATATGTCCATTGTCTGCTGCTCATAGTATGGCGGACAATACAAATGTAACACTCAAGGTAGTAAGTGAGGCAGGACACGCATTATGTATAATAAATTTCGAATATTGTGTAAATGAGGTAATTCAATTTGTAGAGGGGATACGACATGATCAACAAAACGTTACTGCAAAAACGGTTTAACGGGGCAGCCGTATCTTACGATCGATATGCAAATGTACAAAAAAAGATGGCCCATTCGTTACTTTCTGTATTGAATCGGCGATACAGTGAAACATCATCGATACGTATTTTAGAACTTGGATGCGGGACAGGTTATGTCACAGAGAAATTATCAAACTTATTTCCGAAAGCGCATATTACAGCTATTGATTTTGCTGAAAGTATGATTGCGGTTGCGAAAACTAGACAAAATGTAAAAAATGTAACGTTTCACTGTGAAGATATCGAACGATTACGATTAGAAGAATCATATGATGTCATTATTTCAAATGCTACATTTCAATGGCTAAATGATTTAAAACAAGTGATTAGAAATCTATTTCATCATTTGTCTACAGATGGGATACTACTCTTTTCAACGTTTGGACAAGAAACTTTTCAAGAGCTTCACAATTCGTTTCGGAGGGCGAAAGAAGAAAAAAATATACGAAATGAAATAGCGATAGGTCAACGTTTTTATTCGAAAGATCAGTTACGCCATATATGCAAGATAGAAACAGGGGATGTACATGTTTCTGAAACATGTTACATAGAGAGTTTTGCAGAAGTTAGAGAGTTTCTGCATTCTATTCGAAAAGTAGGAGCGACCAATAGTAATGAAGAATCATATTGCCAAAGTCCCTCACTCTTTCGTGCGATGCTTCGTATATACGAAAGAGACTTCACGGGAAATGAAGGGATAATGGCAACGTATCATGCTTTATTTACGTATATAACAAAAGAGGGGAAGAGATGAAATGAAACAAGTACAAACAAAAAGGGATTGGAAAAAACTTGCATACGACGTAGTAGAAGAGAAAATGATTACGAAAGAAGATGCAATAGCAATATTAGAAGCTGATGATACAGAAGTTTTAGAAATTATGAATGCAGCCTACATCATTCGTCATCATCATTTTGGTAAGAAAATAAAATTGAATATGATTATTAATACGAAATCTGGCTTATGTCCTGAAGATTGTGGGTATTGTTCACAGTCTATTATTTCAGAAGCACCAATTGATAAATATGCATGGTTAACGCAGGAGAAGATTGTAGAAGGAGCACATGAAGCAATTCGCCGTAAAGCGGGTACATATTGTATTGTAGCATCTGGCCGTCGCCCGACAGATAAAGAAGTAAATCACGTAATTGGGGCTGTGAAGGAAATTCGTGAAACGACAGATTTGAAGATTTGTTGCTGTTTAGGTTTCTTAAACGAAGATCAAGCAGGACGCTTAGCAGAAGCTGGTGTTCATCGTTATAACCACAACTTAAATACACATGAAAACAATTATGAAAGCATTTGCTCAACTCATACGTATGACGATCGTGTTGATACGGTTCAAAAAGCGAAACAAGCTGGTATTTCACCATGCTCTGGGGCGATTTTTGGAATGGGAGAAACAATTGAAGAACGTGCTGAAATAGCATTTGAATTACAACGTATAGATGCAGATTCTATTCCGTGTAATTTCCTCGTTGCTGTAAAGGGCACACCGCTTGAAGGACAAAAAGAGTTAACACCTGTAGAATGTTTAAAAGTATTGGCGATGATGCGTTTCGTAAACCCAACAAAAGAAATTCGTATTTCAGGAGGTCGCGAAATTAATTTACGTTCTGTACAGCCACTCGGCTTATTTGCAGCAAACTCTATTTTTGTCGGGGATTACTTAACGACAGCTGGACAAGAGCCAACTGCAGACTGGGGTATGATTGAAGATTTAGGATTTGAGATTGAGGAATGTGCACTATAAGATAGAGGAAAAAGCAAACTTGTAAAAGAGTTTGCTTTTTTTGTAAATAAAATGTAATAAAAGGCTATTATCACTTGATACGAATGGGTTTTGAGTGAGAAAAAGAATTTTTGCGGACGAATTTTCCAAGCCCTAGTTGTACATAGTAAATATGTATTTTATATTGGGTTGGAGGATTTTACATGCACAAATACATATTAGCGATTATGACCTGTCTAATTTTAATAAAAGCAATAAGTACTGATCCAGTTAAGGCCGCTGAAAATCCTGAACAAAAAGAGATGCAACAAAGAATTGAACAACATTTTCGAACGAAAGCTGAACATTTTGGATTGAAAACGGAAGGGAAAGATTTAAAGGAAGTACGAAAAGAAATTACTATTATAGAAGAAGCGAAAAAAAGAGAGAATGTATGGAGAACAGCGCAAGCACTTCGTATAAAGACAGAAGGAAAAACGATGAATGAATTAATAAAAGATGTACGAAAAAAAGCGAAAAAATAAAAAGAGGCCGTAGCCTCTTTTTTTATGCCCATTGTTTTGATAAGTGAGCCATTTCAATGGCAGCAACGGCTGATTCATATCCTTTATTACCAGCTTTCGTACCTGCACGTTCAATCGCTTGTTCAATTGTTTCTGTCGTTAATACACCGAAAATAACAGGGATGTCAGTTTGTAGTGATAAAGACGCAACACCTTTTGCTACTTCATTACAAACGTAATCGTAATGTGTAGTAGCTCCACGGATTACAGTACCTAAAGTAATAACAGCATCATACTTTCCGCTACTGGCCATCTTTTTAGCGATTAAAGGAATTTCAAATGCACCAGGAACCCAAGCGACATCAATATCATTTTCTTCTACGCCGTGACGTTTTAATCCGTCTAAAGCGCCGCCAAGTAATTTACTTGTAATAAATTCATTAAAACGTCCAACAACAACCCCAACTTTTAATCCTGTACCAACTAAATGACCTTCGAATACCATAATAAATCTCTCCTTTGATTATAAGTTTAATAAATGTCCTAATTTGTTTACTTTCGTTTGTAAATATGTTTTATTCTCTTCTTTTGTTGGCATTTGCAACGGTACACGCTCGACTACTTCTAAATCGTAACCTTGTAAGCCAGCAATTTTTCTTGGATTATTCGTTAATAATCGTAAACTTTGTAAGCCTAAATCTTTTAATATTTGAGCACCGATACCATAATCACGAAGGTCAGCAGGGAAGCCGAGTTTTTCATTTGCTTCTACAGTATCGAATCCTTCTTCCTGCAATTTATAAGCGCGAAGCTTATTAAGAAGCCCGATGCCTCGTCCTTCTTGTCTCATATAAAGAAGAACACCTTTTCCTTCACGCTCAATTTGAGCAAGTGCTGCATGGAGTTGTGGTCCGCAATCACAGCGACATGAACCGAATACATCTCCTGTTAAACATTCAGAATGAACACGTACAAGCACCGGTTCACCTGTTGAAATATCACCTTTTATGAGCGCAATATGTTCTTTCGTATCTAATGAGTTAGAATAGCCAATTGCTTGGAAAGTACCGAAATCTGTAGGTAAGGTAATTTCCACTTCTCTTGTCACAAGTGTTTCATGATGGCGGCGATAAACAATTAAATCTTCTATCGTAATCATTTTTATATCAAATTGTTTTGCGCACTGTAGTAAATCAGGTACACGTGCCATCGTACCGTCCTCATTAATAATCTCGCAAATGACTCCAGCAGGTTCTGCTCCGCAAAGTTTTGCTAAATCGACAGCAGCTTCTGTATGACCTGAACGGCGAAGGACACCGCCTTCTTTTGCGATTAATGGAAAGATATGTCCAGGTCGATTGAAATCAGCACCTTTAGATGCAGGATTTAACAATTCTTGTATCGTAGTTGCACGTTCGTGAGCGCTAATCCCTGTTGTTGTAGAAACATGATCAATGCTCACTGTAAACGCAGTATGATGTGAATCTGTATTATGAGATACCATTGGTTCTAATTGTAGGCGCTCTGCGTACCCCTCCGTAATCGGTACGCAAACGAGGCCGCGACCATGTGTAATCATAAAATTAATTGTTTCTGGCGTAATATACTCTGCTAAAGCGATAAAATCGCCTTCATTTTCTCGGTTTTCATCGTCGCATACGATAACGACTTTTCCTTGTTTTAAATCTTCTAGAGCTTCTTCAATACGATGAAACATTATGTTTCCCCCTTATAGAAATCCGTTTTCTTGTAAAAAGCTTTCGGACATTGACCCCGTTCGTTTTACAGGTTTAGAAATAAAGCGTTCGATATATTTACCAATCATGTCACACTCAATGTTTACGATATCTCCGGCATTCTTTTCTCCGATGACAGATTCGCTTACTGTGTGTGGGATGAGTGAAATTGTTATGGAAGATTCGTCTATATCAAATATCGTTAAACTCGTTCCATCAACAGCAACGGATCCTTTATGCAAACAATAGCGTAGCAATTCATCGGAAATTGCTATTTTGTAATAGACGGCATTGTAATGTTGTTTTTTAGTTAAAATTGTCCCGATGCCATCGATATGTCCTGAAACGAAATGTCCACCAAAGCGCCCGTTTGCAGCCATGGCTCGCTCTAAATTTACTTTAGAGTGTGATTTAAGCAGGCGAAGTGATGTTGATTTCATCGTTTCAGGCATTGCATCAACTGTAAATGAAGTAGTTGTAAAGCTCGTTACAGTTAAGCAAATCCCGTTAACCGCGATACTATCACCTAAATGGACATCAGATAAAATTTCATTTGCATGGATCGTTAATTTCATCGCTTCTCCGCTTTGTTGCATGTTTGTGATCGTTCCTAATTCTTCTACAATTCCTGTAAACATTTCGTCACCTCATTTCGGGCAGTCGCAACAATTTTGATATCATCGCCAATTTGTTTCATCTCTTGAATTTTCAAGGAAAGCGAATCTTGTAATTTTGAAAAACCGTTTCCTCCAAAAAGAGTAGGAGCACCTTTCCCGCCAATTAATTTCGGGCTTATATAGGTTACAATTTCATTGAAATTGTTTGTTTGTAAGAAACTTGCATGAACAGTTTGTCCACCTTCGATGAAGAGAGACAGGATTTGTTTTTCACCGAGTAGATCTAAAACATCTTGAATTTCAATTTGCTTCGTTTTCATTTGGAATATCGCTATATTTTTAGATTCATAAGAAGCTATTTTCTCTTTATTTACATCCTTACCTACAATAATCCATGTCGGTGCTAAAGTATCTGTTATGACATGAGAAGATGGTGGCGTTCGTAAATGGGTATCTAAAATAACGCGAATAGAATGTTTCCCGCCATTTGGAATTCTTGTTGTTAAATGTGGATTGTCGGCTATAACTGTATTCACTCCAACAAGAATTGCATCATGTGTATGGCGATATTGGTGAACGTCAGCGCGTGCTTCTGCACCAGTAATCCACTTACTTTCACCAGTTACAGTGGCTGTTTTGCCATCTAAGCTCATCGCGGTCTTTATCGTGACAAATGGGCGTTTCGTTTTCATGTAGTGAAAAAAGTAGCGATTTAATAAAACTGCTTCCGTTTCAAGAACACCCGTAGTTACTTCGATTCCTGCCTCTTCTAATTTCTTTTTTCCATTACCAGAAACGAGCGGGTTGCAATCAAGGGTAGCAATGACAATGCGCTTAACTCCCTTTTCGATGAGTAATTCACAGCAAGGTGGTGTTTTTCCAAAGTGGCTACACGGCTCAAGTGTTACATAGACGGTAGCGTTTTTGGCTTTCTCACCAGCCATATGAAGGGCATGAACTTCCGCGTGTTCTTCACCAGCACGTAAATGAGCGCCCATTCCGACGATGTTTCCATCTTTTACAACAACAGCACCAACCATAGGATTCGGACTCGTTTGTCCTGATGTCCCCTTAGCTAATTGCAAGGCAATCCTCATATATTCTTGATCAGTCATTCTCTTCACCTCTCCTAAAAAAATCAAAAAACCCCAAGGATTTAATATCCTTGGGGTTTGGGAGACGTGATTTCTAGAATTATAGTTCGAATACGAAAGTACAGGAAAGAAACCTAGCGATGATTGACATTTTTGCATAAGGAAAAAACCTAGCAAAATATCGAATTTTTTAAACGCTAGTTGTCTCTTTTTTATTTCAGTATAAAAAATGAGTATAGAAAACTAAACATATATATAAATTCAAAATGAATGTATAAAAATATGCATACTGAAATAAAAGTGTATTCACTATATAAAAAACTAGAAACATATCCTTCTCCCATCCAGACTATACTGTCGGCCCTAGAGTTTCACTAGATCCACCGTTTTCGAGTTGAAAACGGGTCACGGACTTAGAAGTTTTCACTTCATCACCGCCGGTTGGGAATTTCACCCGACCCCGAAGGATGCTGTTTGGTCAAATTATAGCACAAAAAAGAAAAAAGGCTAGCAAAAAATATTTGAATGTGAAGAATTGTGTGAAAATACATGGAGATTGAAATGGAGACAAAAGTGTTAGAAATGTTGTTAGGAAAAGGAATATCCAGACTTTGATTAAAAGAAAAAACATGCACAAAAAATGTGCATGTCACATACAAAATTACTTTGCCTCTGGTGCTCTAACAACAGATTCGAATTTACCTTTATGCGAAGCATCGCAATAAGGCATATTTTTTGATAAACCACAACGGCATAAAGAAAATGCTGGTTTTGCTGGGAATACATTCCCTTGTGAGTCGACTAATTCCACGTCCCCTGTAACGCGAAAAGAGCCATTATCATTTACTTTAATTTGTACTTTTGCCAACGCTATCCCTCCTTCCCAAACGCTTAATTTCATCATATAATCAAGGGAAGCACTTGACAATATAAAGTGAAACTTTAATTAGTGGAGGGGGTTCATTCCACTGATTATTAGCCTTCACCAATCGGGCGATTACGGGCAGTTAATCTCCCGCCTAACTTCTTTGCTTCAGCTGAATTTTGAGATGGGAGTCTCACTGCCCGTTAACGCGGGATAAAAAGAGCACTTTCTTTGGGAGAGAAGAGAGTGTTATAATGTTTTTTATAACTGACTAGAGTAAGGTGACGAAAGATGGATAAACAATTACTTACATTACGAAATATTGCAAATGAGCGCACGTGGGCATCATTTTTGAATGATAATCATCCATATAGTTTATTGCACTGGTCGATTGCCGGTGTAGGACAAGAAGCGAAGGATGTTTGGTTACTTCAAGATGAGGTAACGTTTCAAACGACAGAATTTCCAACGCTAGATGAAGCTGTGCAATGGATTTCTGAAAACATGGAACAAGTTACAGACGTTTTATCGCAATGAAAAAAACAGGCTTATGCAAGCCTGTTTTTTGTTTCTTTTACGTATGTGTTCAAAAATTGATCAAGAGCTGCTTCATACTCCTCTTTATTTTCGTTATAAGAGCAAGCGTGTGCACCGTGTTCTGCAATATAAAGTTGTTTATTATTTTCTTTTGCTTCATATAGAGCTTTTGTCATATCGGCTAAAATATAATCGTCATCTTTACTATGAATAAAGAGAACGGGATTGTTAATGTTTTTTATACAGTCGATTGGTGAAACTTCACGAATTGTATACCCGTCACGAACTTTTAAAAAAGCATTTGCTAATGGTAATAAAGGCCATTTGGGTAAATGGAATTCAACCTTTAAGCGGTGCTGTAATTGCCCATAGAAATCAGAAAAAGGACAATCTGCAATATAGAAATCAGCACCATCTTCTACAAGTCCTGCGTATTGAAGTAGTGTTGCAGCGCCCATAGATTCACCATGAATACCGAGTATTATATTTGTGCCAAAACGACTTTTTAGCCAGTCAACTACTGATTTTAAATCATGTTTTTCATAGTATCCATAGCTTGTTGTTTTTCCTCCGGTTTTACCATGACGACGATGATCATAAATAAGGACATTATATCCTCTGCTTAAAAATAAGTTTGCATATTTTACAGAGTTCATTTTGTTTACAGTTACGCCGTGACAAAAAACCATAAACTTGTTGGAATGACCTGCAGGAATGTAATATCCATGAAGATTATATCCGAATTGCGAAGGGATATGAATTTCTTCTTTATGAAGAGCGTCAAAATCTTCTATACGAAAATGTTTTTTCGATTCTCTTTCTAGAACTTCTTCCTCTGTTTTTTTCTTCAAGTACATCACTTTATTTGTAAAGAAAATCCCAAGGGCAGTTATCGCACCTAGTATAGTAAACAATGCTGCAAAAAAACGTTTCATACTTTACCTCATCCTCCAAATACCGTTACATGTGATACACTTACATTGTATCACAAGGATAGAAAAGGAGAGAAATAGGAAATGGTGCATATAAAAAAAATTACATCAACAATGAAAGAAAAAATCCGAATGTTCATGTGTGAAAACTGGGGGAGCTCATTGATGGTTTCGCGTGGTAAGGGGCATCAGTTAGAAGAGCTACCAGGATTTGTTGCGTTTTTAGATGACAGAATAATCGGAATTATAACGTATGAAGTGACTGGGAATTTGTGTGAAATTGTATCGTTAGATAGTTTTGAAGAAAGGAAGGGGATCGGGACGAAGCTTGTGGATTGCGTATTGCAAGTTGCTCAAGAAGCACAGTGCCAAGGAGTTTGGCTCATTACAACAAATGATAATATGAACGCGTTACGCTTTTATCAAAAACGTAATTTCATGATGACAAATTTATATGTAAATGCAGTAGAAGAGGCGCGAAAAATAAAGCAAGAAATTCCGCGCATTGGATATGATAATATCCCGATTTTACATGAAATTCAGATGGAGTATCGTTTATTGAAATGATGTAACAATTTTCAGAAATATAAGTTATTAATCTTGACGAATACTGTAATTTAAGTTACCTTAAAATTGTAATCTATTACCATATTAAGGGGTGACGATGTGGCAACTATACGTGATGTTGCAAAATTGGCAGGTGTTTCAGTCGCAACCGTTTCACGAGTTATTAATGAAAAAGGATACGTTCATGACGAAACAGTAAAACAAGTAAAGGAAGCAATTGAGGAATTACGTTATAGGCCAAACAGTGCAGCAAAGCCATTATTTAAAGAGAATTCAACAATCATTGCATTACTTGTAGAGAATTTATGTAACCCATTAAACATCACTTTGCTACATTGTATTGAGGAAATAGCATATAAAGAAGGCTATCAAATAATCGTTTGTAATATAGAGAATAAAGATAGATACATACATATGTTGAAGCAAAATAACGTTGCAGGTGTTATTTTGACAAAATCAGTTTTTAAAAGTCTAGGGAAAATCGAATTCCCATTTGTTGTGATGGAGGAAAAACAACCTCTTACAAATCATTATGAAAGTGGACAGAGGGCTGTTTCTTTATTAAAAGAGAAAGCATGTCACTTTCTTGCTTATTTCGGTGAGGGGGAAGAAAGTGAAGAAATGGAAGAGCGTATATCAGGATTTTTAGACGCTGTTTGGGATGAAGGGATCTCTTATCGAGAAGCATGTGTACAAAGGTATACGAATAAACAGTTTATTACATTATTGCAAACTCATCCGTATATAGATGGAATTGTAGCTTCAAGTGATAAGGTTACTACCGAGTTAATTCGAGCAGCCAAATTTCTAAATATACATATACCAGAAAAATTAAAAATTATTGGACCGAATGGGAGTATCGAGAGTGAATGGATAGGTCCATCACTACCAGCAATTGAAAATTACGTCGAAGAAGAAGCGAAAATAGCTTTTCAACAATTAAAAGGGAAAATGAAAAAGTAAAAGGTGCGTTTTATACGCACCTTTTACAATGTAATTGCGGCAATAAAGCCAAATATAAGTAACGGTATATTATAATGCAGAAAAGTCGGTACACATGTATCCCATATATGATGGTGTTGACCGTCAGCGTTTAAACCTGATGTTGGTCCAAGTGTACTATCAGATGCTGGAGATCCTGCATCACCTAGCGCTCCTGCTGTACCGATAATTGCAATTGTAGCCATTGGACTAAATCCAAGCTGAATGCAAAGGGGTACAAAAATTGTTGTTAAGATAGGGATGGTTGAAAAGGATGAACCAATTCCCATCGTAACGAGAAGTCCGATAACGAGCATAAGAAATGCAGCAAGCGGTTTGTTATTTCCGATGAAATGTGCACTCGTTTGCACAAGTGATTCAACATGTCCTGTTTTTCGAAGAACAGCGCCAAATCCAGCGGCAGAAATCATAACAAATCCGATAAAGGACATCATACGCATTCCACTTGTTAATATTGCATCTGCTTCTTTAAGGGGGAGACTACCACTAATTGATAAGACAATAATCCCCGCTAAGGCACCGAAAATCATTGATTCTGTTGCTAATTGAACAGTTAATGTAGCTGTGATAGATAATAATCCGAAAGTGATGCTTCGCTTTGTATAGGGAACGATTTCACTTTCGGCGGTATGAATTTGTTCTGTTTCATATGTACGAGGTTTTCGGTACGTAATGAATACCGCTACACATAATCCGATAATCATTCCGATTGCTGGAATAGTCATCGCTTTTGGGATAAGCGCGACATCAAATGTAAGGCCGCTTTGGGCAGCATTTGTTTGCAATACGTCATGATAAATTTTTCCGAATCCTGCAGGGATCCACATATAAGGTGTAATTAACCCGAATGTAATAATACATGTGACAAGTCTACGATCTACTTTCAGCTCGTTTAATACTTTTAAAAGTGCAGGAATTAAGATTGGGATGAAAGCGATATGAACAGGGATAACATTTTGTGAGAAACAAGCCATTGTTAAAATGATGAATAAAATCAGTATTTTAGAATAAACTTGTTTTTTTGTGTCTTGTTCGTTGCCAATCCATTTTAATGCGGTTTGAATCATGGCATCTGGAAGTCCTGTTTTAGAAAGAGAAATAGCGAAACCGCCAAGCATTGCATAGCTTAATGCGATAGGGGCACTGTTTCCAAGACCAGTTGTAAAAGTGTTAATTGTTTCTGAAATACCGAGTCCGCCGATAAGTCCGCCTGTTAGAGCTCCAATAATAATGGCGACAATGACTTGGACACGTAACAAACTAAGCAATAGCATGACTGCTACTGCGACGAGTACAGCGTTCATAATAGATATAATCTCCCTAATTTTTATTCTGTTAAGGCAAGTGAATATGAAGCAGTTTGCTATATTTATACATAATACTTGCGACATATTATTATAAAATGTTTTCTATGAAATGTAAAAGAGCCTTTTGTATTTAATGATGAAAAGATAGCTCTTGTTTGATGGATTGTAAAGAATTAGCAAATAGTTCTGGTTCTTCTAGATCAGGAGAATGTGCTGAATTTGGAAACCAAATCATTTTCTTTATGGGTGCTTCAATAACATCACAATATTCTTGAACGAGTGCATACGGAGTTTGATAATCATAGCGACCAGAACAAAAATATACCGGAATAGATAAACTTGAAATAGACGAAAAGAAATCGATTGTCAGCATTTCTTCCCATAAAACGCCAGATTTTAAATTTCCTGCGAGAAACTTGAACCAATCTAATAGCGTATACTCAGGAGAAAAGAAACCTTTTCGTATGAAAGAAAAGGAAGATCCGTTTTGGATTGCGCCTCCAAATGTGCCAAGCCACTTTCTTTGAATAATAAGACGTCTCGTATCTAAAAATGGTGGTTTGCCTAATTTTAAAAGGGAAGCTAATGCTTTTTTATGATCATGTTTTTTGGCAGAATGAATTAAATGTTGATATAGCAATTCTTCATTTTGTTTCATATGTACAATTTGCCCTATACCGATGTAAGCCTCGATATATTTTGGATATTGATGTGCTATGTTAAGCCCAATAATACTTCCCCAAGAATGACCAGCGAGAAATAGTTTTTGTTTGTTGAACCTTTTAAGTACATATTGAATCACTTCTTTTGCATCGGAAACGAATTGTTCGATTGTGAAATTTGCTCCGAAATCTTTCATTGAAAAGGATTTACCTGCCCCGCGTTGATCCCAATTAATAACGATAAAGTGCTTCTCTAATTCTTTTTGGAAATGGCGAATAAATCCGATTTGTGCCATGCCAGGTCCGCCGTGACAGCATAATAAAATAGGCTGTTCTACGTTTTGACCACGCATGAGGAGGAATTGTTTTCGGTTGTTAATCATAACGCTTTCCATCGTAGCAATACTATTAGGAATGAGTTGTTTATTTTCATTATAGAACTGTGGGGTACAGCTACGAAAAAGCATATTGAAAACCTCCTTTTCTGAAATCGTATGAATCGCACAGGCTATTTATTTTGCATATACTGTTAGAAAATCATTGTAACATACCATGCTAGTGTCATTTCAACATGGGAGGAGGGGAAATTGTGACGATTGGAGAAATTATAGATTGTTTAAATAGGCGTGAATCCATCGCTATTATAGCAAAGCGCCTTGAAATAAGTCCGTATACATTATCGAAGAAATTAAGGTGGATTGGATACGAGTATGATGGAGAACGGAAGAAACGTATTTTTGTAGGAGATGGAGAAGAACCACGTCACTTACAACTCCAAGAAGCGACCGCCCTTCAATATGCGAAAACAGATTATCAAGTATTAATTTATGAGCAATTACAAAGCATTTATGAATTATTAAGAAAGAGAGAAGAAGTAAGTGCACCAATTATGAGTAAAAGTACAGAAAAAAAGAAACGTACCTTCTCTATTAATAAAGAAATATTAGCAAGATTAGACATCATATCAGAATCAAAAGGGATTCAAAAATCTAAACTTGTAGAAGAGGCATTACAACAATTTTTACAGCAATATGACTTTAACAACACATCACATTTTGATAATTGAAGAAAAGGATACTGTGTTCATTATAAGAACGAGTATCCTTTTCTTTGTTTCATGTATATTACGGCTAGAATAAAGGATAAGTGCATATCCTTTGCAATGAAAAGTACAGAGTGCTTATTTGGAGCGTACTTAATTTATTTTTTGAATTCTACCATCAATAGTTGGTTGAATTGGCTCTTTTACTTGTTTTACATAATCAACTAGTGCTTCAAAGTCATTTGGACCAGTCTCTGCATTTTTACCATTTTTAAATGATACGAATCCATCACCACCAGAAGCTAAGAAAGCATTTGCAACTACGCTATACGTTTTAGATGGAGATAATTCTTCTCCATTTGTTAAGCGTATATTCGTAACCTTTTCACCGTTTGGTTTGCTTGCATCCCAAGTATATTGAATACCTGAAATTTGCAGCATTCTCGTTGTTCCTTTTTGCCATTGTTGATTTAAAATATCACGAATATCTTGACCTGTTAAATCTGCTTTAATTAACTGATTTCCAAAAGGTTGAATGCCGTACAATTCGCCCCATGTAATATCACCAGCGTCTAAGTCATTACGAATCCCACCAGGATTCATAAGTGCGATTTGAGTTTGCATCGTTTGGCGCTGTGCATCGGCAACTAAATTTCCAAGTGTAGATTCACCAGCATCGTTTTGTTTACGGTCAATAGGTGCTGTAGATTTTCCGACTACTTCATTTACAAGAGGTGCGATTTTTTCTTTATATTGATCTAACTTTTGTTTTACTTGTTTATCAGGTTCGACACCTTCATGGTATGTTGTAACAACTTCAGCTTTTTTCTTTACGATATCTTTTGTTTTACGGTCAATTGTTACATCTACGTCTGAGAAAGCCATCCCGTAAGAGTTCGCTTGTACGATAAGTTTATTATTAACAGTACCATTTACATACGTATGACTATGCCCACCGAAAATAACATCAACTTCTGGATCAGCTTCATTTGCAATTCGGTTAAGGTCGCCATTTGTTATACCAGACTCATCTGTCGTTCCGCCAACATGTGCAAGGACGACGATGGATTTAACACCGAGACGCTTTAATTGTTGCGTTGATTTATTAATCGCTTCCACTTCGTCAGTGATCTGTACATTTTTAAGCATAGTAGGCATAACGACATTTGGTGTATCAGTTGTAACGACACCGATGAATCCTACAGGAACACCATCTACCATTTTTACAGTAAATGGTGGTAAGAATAAGCGACCAGTTGATTTGTTATAGAAGTTTGCAGCGACATAAGGGAAGTTTGCTCCATTGAAATTCCCTGTTTTTTCGTGGTAACCACCGTAAATGAGTCGTTTCATTTCATCGATGCCTTCATCAAATTCATGGTTTCCGATTGTACCTACATCAAATTTTAAGTCATTTAAAAATTCAATCGTTGGTTCGTCTTGTAACAATGCTGAAACTGGTGGACTAGCTCCGACAATATCGCCAGCATGTACGAGAAGTGTATTAGGGTTTTGTTTTTTACGTTCTTTTAAATAAGTGGCTAAGTAATCAGCGCCACCGGCTTCTTTATTATTAATTTTTTTAACAGTATCTAGTTGTCCATGGAAATCATTAATGCCAAGCATTTGTACGTCTATGTAACGGTGTTGTTCGGCTGGAGTCTGAGATGGGGGAGCGGCGAATACACTTGAAAAAGTAATGGTGCTTAAAACTGCGACAGCGGGAATAATTTTTTTCCACATAATTCATTTCTCCTTTTTTTATAATCTGACATCATACGACATAATTTTAATAGATTCATAGGATTATATCTATATAAAAATTTAGTTTTTTTAAAAAATTAACAAATTTACAAATAATGAATAATAGAGTAATGAACCTTTTTTATTGTCGATTTCAGCATGTATCCTCTATAATGGAGAAAAAAGTAAAAGGTGAGCGGTATGAAGAAAAAGAAACAAAGGCAAGTGCAAAGACAATCTCAAATGAACCAACCGAAGAAAGAATCACTTACATTAGGTGATCAATTAAATGATTCACTTATGCAGCAATTAAAGAATAAGAAGAAAGAGTTGCAAGTGAGAGAAGAGAAAAAAGAGGCAGCAGAACTGGAAAGAAAGCGTCAAGAGCAAAAAGAACGTGAAAAGAATAAATCATTTGAAGAACTGTTAAGTGAAAGTAATCTTACTTGGAAAGACTTTAAATAATAACGAAAATGATCAGTGTATATCGCTGGTCATTTTTTTGACGAGCTTGTAAGAAAAGGGGAGTTAAAATGAGAAAAATTGTAGTCGTACCATATGAAAATCATTGGATTGAAAAATTTCAAATGGAAGCCGAAAGATTGAAGTCTGTGCTGCCAGAAACAGTGGAGATTCATCATATTGGCAGTACATCAGTGCCAGGACTAGCAGCTAAACCTATTATCGATATGATTATGGAGGTAGAAAGTATCGATCGTGTAGATCGTTGGAATGAAAGATTTAAAGAGCTTGGTTACATCGTAAAAGGAGAAAATGGTATTTCAAGACGCCGTTATTTTATTCATGGAACGGAGGAAAAACGCTCGTATCACTTACACGTGTTTGAAAAAGGAAATCCTGAGATAGTAAGGCATTTAGCGTTTCGTGATTATATGATGGCGCATTGTGAAGAAGCAAAGGCGTATGCAGTTTTAAAGAGAGAACTAGCCGAAAAATATACATATGATGGCACGTTATATACGGAAGGGAAAAACGAGTTTGTACGTAATATTGATGAAAAAGCAAAAGAATGGAGAAAAGGAAACGTAAATAATTGAGTTCGTATTTTTAGTGTATAAAATTATTATGTCAACTATACGTATATTTTGACTTTTTGGATGAATCTTGTTGAAATAAAGTAGTGGTTTATAAAATGTAACAATGAAAGGGAGAACGACTGTGCATATTCCAACAACTACACTTCATAATGGCGTGAAAATGCCGATGATTGGTCTAGGCGTCTATAAAGCGAAAGAAGGCGACGAAGTAAAGCAAGCAGTAAAAACAGCGTTAGAAGTTGGATACCGTTCGATTGATACAGCAGCTGTATATGAAAATGAAAGCGGTGTCGGTGAGGCAGTTCGTGAATCAGGAATTCCGAGAGAAGACATATTTATTACAACAAAAGTTTGGAACGACGATCAAGGATACGAGGAGACACTCGAAGCATTTGAAAACAGCTTAAAGAAATTACAGATGGACTATGTAGATTTATATTTAATCCACTGGCCAATTAGAGGGAAGTATATTGAAACGTACCGAGCTTTAGAAAAATTGTATGAAGAAGGTAAAGTACGCGCGATTGGTGTTTCTAATTTTCATAAACATCATTTAGAACTGTTATTACCAAATTGTAAAGTGAAGCCTATGGTAAACCAAGTGGAACTTCACCCGATGTTAACACAATTTGAATTGCGTAATTTCTGTGAAGGTGAGCAAATTCAAATGGAAGCGTGGAGTCCGTTAATGAGGGGCGGCGAAGTATTCGAGCACCCAATTATTCAGGGGATTGCTAACAAATATGAAAAAACACCCGCACAAGTTATATTACGATGGGATATTCAAAGTGGGATAGTAACGATTCCTAAATCTGTGACACCATCTCGTATTCAGGAGAATTTTACTATCTTTGATTTCTCATTAACTGAAGAAGAGATGAATCAAATTAATACGTTAAATCGCAATTTACATGTAGGAACGAATCCGGACAAATATGATACGTTATAAAAAAGACTGCCTCCTAATGTTTAATGTTGGGGGCAGTCATCTGTTTTTATCAGTAAATCGATATTTTAACGGTGCAAGGCATATGAATCATGCTTAACGATTTTTTGAAGTTGTATATATTCTTCTTTTGTTACAGGTAACTGTTGGCAAGCGTGTACATTTATCTGTAATTGTTGAATAGAGCTTGCACCAGGTATAACAGCTGCAACAGTTTCGTTATGTAAGCAATAGTGAATAGCTGTTCCTGTTAAAGATTTTTCTCCGATAACTTCTTTTACACTCCCGAGTGCAGTGTTTAATTCATCGTAAGAATAAGAGAGATAGTCCGTTTCTTTTACTCTTTCTATCTTTCTTGCATTGTTGTCAGTTAAAATTCCTTTCGCAAGTGGTCCGCGGGCAATGACACTAATTTGGTGTTCATTAAGAAGTGGGAACCATTCTTCTGGACGACGATTTAAAAGGCTATATTCCATTAGTACACTAACGATATTTGAGCGTTTTGCATACTCACGGATGACATTTGGACGTATAGAAGAAATACCGTAATGGCGAATAATACCTTCTTTTTTCAATTCTTCAAAAGCTTCAATAGTTTCATCTATCGGATCTTCCAGCGTTCCGCCATGAAGTTGATAAAGGTCAATATAATCAGTTTGAAGTCTACGTAAACTTTCTTTTACTTCGGCTTTTATGTAGGCTTTAGAAGGGTCCCAAGCCCAGCCGTTTTTTTCTTCTGTCCATCGATTTCCAACCTTTGTTGTAAGAACAATTTGGTCTCGTTTTCCCTTCAATGCTTTTCCAACAAATTCTTCGTTTAATCCATAATCATATAAATCCGCTGTGTCAAAAAAATTGATTCCTAAATCGATTGCTTCATCGATAATGCGCATAGCTTCTGTTTCAGATGTGCCGAGAGACATACAGCCAAGTCCCATTTCTGTCACAAATAAATCTGAGTTTCCTAATTGACGTTTTTTCATAAGTCAACCTCCTTTCCTTTATTGTACGAAAGGGAAAAGAGGTTGACAAACGTTTACTTTTTATTCGCTGTAATCCACTCTTGTACGGTTGTATACTCTTTGCCATATTGTTTTAGTTTATGGCGAATTTGCCATGCTTTGCCGACTAACGTGATGCGATTTGGTAAAATATAAACTTTCATTTCTATCACGCTCCTTTCAATGTGGTAAAATGTATGAAGAAAGAATAGGAAATAGAACAGGGAGATGAAATAGTATGAGTAATCTTGCAGAGAGAACGGTAAAAACTGAGCCGATTTTTGATGGTAGAGTTATAAAAGTTCGTGTTGATGATGTAGTATTACCAAATGGAGAAATGAGTAAACGTGAAATCGTAAATCACCCTGGTGCAGTTGCTATTATTGCTATTACTGATGAGGGGGAAATTGTGCTTGTTGAGCAGTACCGTAAAGCGCTTGAGAAGGCGATTATTGAAATTCCTGCTGGGAAATTAGAACCTGGGGAAAAGCCAGAGGTGACAGCAGTTCGTGAATTAGAAGAAGAAACAGGATATGTATGTGAAAATATGGAGCTCATTACTTCTTTCTATACATCTCCAGGATTTGCAGATGAAATTTTATATGTATATAAAGCGACAGGTTTGACAAAAAAAGAAAATAAAGCAGCATTAGATGAAGATGAGTTTGTGGAATTAATGGAAGTATCATTAGAAGAAGCGATTGATCTTATGAAAGACCTTCGTATCCATGATGCGAAGACGATGTTCGCTGTGCAATATTTACAATTACAAAAATAAAACACTCGCCAAAGGCGAGTGTTTTTTAATTGATTTTTGCATATACACGTGCATCACGTAAGCTACCATCTGGCGCAAGGAAATCATTTTCCATTGTACCTTCTAGAATAAATTCTAAACGTTCTGCTAAGTTACATGCATTGGCATTTGTTGCATCAGTACGAATTTCAATCCTTCTAGCACCTAGCTTATCAAAGGCAAATTGAATGGCACCTTTAACAGCTTCAGTCATATAGCCTTGTTTTGTATAAGCACTATGGAGCCAAAAATGAAGTGAAAACTTTGGAATATCCCAGTTTTCAGGCTTGAGCGTAATAGCTCCGATGAATGTACCGGATACTTTATCGTATAAGTGAAAATCAAGTGTTTCACGAAGTAAAAACTGCCCGTGAGCGTTACGAACGATTTCTTCAGCACTCTCTTCTGTTTCAGCGTCAATTGGCATCCATGGTACTAAGTCTTCTAGAGAAGCTTGGATTGCTTCATATACTTCTGCACCATCACCTGGAAACGGCTTGCGAACTTGTAAGCGTTCAGTTTGAAATAATGTTGGAAAATCTAATAATAATGGTTTCAAGAGAAATCCCTCCTATTCTCTACTTTTTAGTTTAGCAAAGTAGAGCGGAATTTCAATGTTAATTCGTCATACTTTTTTTCTTTCTTTCATACATTTTTAGTAAGAGTGTGAACGGAGGGAAGAAAAATGTGGCGAAAAACTTGGCAAAACCGCGTAATGTCTCACATACAGGAAAACTCTTCATTATATATATTTAATGCTGTTTTATTATTGATGGGAGTAATATTTGGAGCTATTCTTGTGAATAGTTTACAAATGAATCAAAAGCAAGATTTATCATTTTATTTACAACGTTTTTTTGGACAAGTTTCTAAAGGAGAATTTGCTATTGCAGGCGAAATGTTTCGAGAAAGTTACTTTTCGCAATTAAAATATATCGGCTTTATTTGGATTTTAGGGATTTCAATTATTGGGTTGCCCCTCATTTTTATTTTATTATTTGTAAAAGGAGTAGTTGTTGGATTTACAGTAGGTTTTTTAGTAAGTCAGCACGGATGGAATGGATTATTATTAGCATTTGTATCTGTATTGCCGCAAAATTTAATTATCATTCCAGTCTTTCTCGTTATGACAACAATTGCTGCAAGCTTTTCCTTACGTATGATTAGGCATCAGTTTATTAGGAAAATAACCGAGCCACTATTACCATTATTAATTCGTTATACATGCTTCTTTCTAGTGATCGGAGTGGTGTTAGCTCTTGCTTCTAGCGTTGAAGCATATGCATCACCAGTTTTAATGAAAGAAGTTGTTGAGGCTATTAACAAAAAATAAATACTTTTTGAGAATAATTATCAATTTGTTTTTATTGTTTTTCTTTTGACAGAAGCCCTTCTTCTGATATAATGGTGTAAGAGTGGCGAGGAGGGAGTAGTACCGAATGGAAGAAAGAATTGAACGAATTAAGAAGCAATTACATGCAGCGAGCTATAAATTAACACCGCAACGTGAAGCAACAGTTCGTGTGCTGCTAGAAAATGAAGAAGATCATTTAAGCGCAGAAGATGTTTACCTCCTTGTAAAAGAAAAGTCGCCAGAGATCGGATTAGCAACCGTCTATCGAACTTTAGAGTTATTATCTGAGTTAAAAGTTGTCGATAAGATTAACTTCGGAGACGGTGTTTCACGCTATGACTTACGCCAAGAAGGTGCGCAGCGTTTCCACCATCATTTGATTTGTACACAATGTGGTGCTGTACAAGAAATACAAGAAGATTTACTTGGTGAAGTGGAAAGGAAAGTAGAACGAGATTGGAGCTTTAAGGTGAAAGATCATCGTTTAACATTCCATGGGATTTGTAAAAACTGTCAAGAAAATGAAACGGATGAAAAATAACCTTTTCCTATTTATCTAGGAAGAGGTTTTTTATTTGAATAAGGTATAAATTGGTGAAAGCTTGGCATATGTTGTAATAACTTATATTTTGGAGGAATTTACAATGCGCCGAGCTTTAAAATTAACTTTTGATGGAATAAAAGTATTTTTATTATTTACAAGTTGTACGATTTTGTTTTATTTCGCTATACTATGGATAAATGAAGAATACGAAAGCTATCATCGTTATGAAAAGCCAAAAGAAGAGACTGTAGAAAAAGTATCAGGGAATGAAGAACCGGCAAAGGATGCTTTCGTAAATAGAATGATGTTTTTCTATGAAAATGGGGAGTAGTGTAGATTGGAAGATCAATTAAAAGATTTTATTCATTATATGATTGTCGAAAAGGGACTAGCGAAAAATACAGTAGTATCTTATGAACGTGATTTAAAAAGCTATGTAAAGTATTTGCAAAATGTAGAACAGATGAAAACCTTTCATGAAGTGACACGTTTGCATATTGTTAACTTTTTGCAGTATTTAAAAGAAAACGGAAAATCTTCGAAAACATTAGCACGTCATATTGCATCAATTCGTTCATTTCACCAATTTTTACTTCGTGAAAGAGCGGTAGAGCACGACCCATCAGTACATATCGAAACGCCGCAAGGAGAACGAAAGTTGCCAAAAGTATTATCAATCGATGAAGTAGAGGCGTTACTGCAGACACCAAAAATGACAAGTGCTTTTGGGATTCGTGATAAGGCAATGCTAGAGTTATTGTATGCAACAGGACTTCGTGTTTCAGAATTAATTGCTTTAAATTTAGAAGATGTACATTTAACGATGGGATTTGTTCGCTGCATTGGGAAAGGGAATAAAGAAAGAATTATTCCATTAGGAAGTTTAGCGACAGAAGCGATTCAAAAGTACATTGAAAAAGGAAGAAGAGAATTGATGGGTAAAAAAGTAGTAGATGCACTATTTTTAAACCATCACGGTAATCGATTATCAAGGCAAGGTTTTTGGAAAATATTAAAACGATTAGCGAAAGAAGCGAATATTGAAAAAGAACTTACACCTCATACGTTACGTCATTCTTTTGCTACGCATTTATTAGAAAATGGGGCAGATTTACGTGCGGTACAAGAAATGCTTGGACATGCAGATATTTCAACGACGCAAATTTATACGCACGTTTCAAAAGCTAGATTAAAAGATGTATATAAACAGTTTCATCCGAGAGCATAGTTACTATGCTCTTTTTTCATAGATTAAGAAGAGTAAGCCGTTTCACAGAAACTTCACAAACATTTCGTATATTGTTTTCAGCAGAAGACTGGAATATTACAATGTATTTCCTCTATACTAAATAAAGTATAAAGGAGGAAATGATGATGAAAAAACTGATTATAACTTTATTTATCGCGATGCTAGCGTTGGCTGGCTGTAATACAAACAAAGAAGAACCGAAAAAAGAACAGAAACTTGAAGCTGTAAAAGTAGCAGTCCAAACAAATCCGAAAGAAATTAAACCAGGTGAAAAAACAGAAGTACAAGCACTTGTTACACAAGGAAAAGAAAAAGTAACAGATGCTGATGACGTAAAGTTTGAAATTTGGAAAACTGGTGACGAAAAACACGAGATGTTAAATGGTAAGCATAAAGGAAAAGGTGTTTATGCAGTAGAGAAAACATTCGAAACGGATGGCGTATATCATATTATCGCTCATACAAATGCACGTGAAATGCATGTAATGCCAGAAGTAAAAGTCGCTGTAGGAAACGCAAAAGTAGAAGATGCGAAAAAAGAAGAGGCACATGGTGATCATAAAAGTGACACAATGATTCATCTTATGGCTGGTGACATAAAAGCAAATGCTGAATCAACGATGAAAGTTCATTTAAAGCAAAAAGAAGAAGCGTTAACTGGTGCTGAAGTGCAGCTTGAGATTTGGAAAGATGGCGTTGAAAAGCACGAATTTATTCCAGCAAAAGAAGGGAATAAAGGAGAGTATGAAAGTAAACATACTTTCAAAGAAAACGGTGCTTACAAAGTGAAAGTACATGTAAGAAAAGGCGAACTGCATGAACATAAAGAAGAAACAGTAGAAGTAAAATAAAAAGTAGCTCTTTAGAGCTGCTTTTTATTTTTATATGAAGAAATAAATCATAAAATAATTAGCACTTCTTCGCCGAATGGATTACAATAGAAGTGTGAATAAAATAAGAAATTCTACGAAAATGTATTAAAAAGAAAGCGTAAACATGTTATGATATCAATATCAGATGTCTGACATCTGACTTAGAAAAAACTAGAAATGTTTTTGAGTCGTTTCAAGTAAAACGAAATAGGTTAGAGAATGATTTAAAGAAGTACTGTTTGACAATGAGAAGGAAAGAGAATTCTTATGAATAACAGTTTCACTTTATAGCGTTTTGAACATACTACAAGAAGTAGAACTGAACTTATAGGAGGTCGCAGTTATGAATAAATATAAACGTATATTCCTAGTCGTAATGGACTCTGTAGGAATCGGTGAAGCACCAGATGCTGAACAATTTGGTGATCTAGGTTCTGACACAATTGGTCACATTGCTGAACATATGAATGGATTACAAATGCCAAACATGGTGAAATTAGGTCTTGGTAACATTCGTGAAATGAAAGGTATTTCTAAAGTAGAGAAACCACTTGGATATTACACAAAGATGCAAGAAAAATCTACTGGTAAAGATACAATGACAGGACACTGGGAAATCATGGGCCTTTACATTGATACACCATTCCAAGTGTTCCCTGAAGGATTCCCGAAAGAATTACTTGATGAATTAGAAGAAAAAACAGGCCGTAAAATTATCGGTAATAAGCCAGCTTCTGGAACTGAGATTCTTGATGAACTTGGTCAAGAGCAAATGGAAACAGGCTCTTTAATTGTTTACACTTCTGCAGATAGCGTACTACAAATTGCAGCACACGAAGAAGTAGTACCACTTGATGAGTTATATGAAATTTGCAAAATTGCACGTGAATTAACACTAGATGAGAAGTACATGGTAGGTCGTGTTATCGCTCGTCCATTCGTTGGAGAACCAGGGAAATTCACACGTACACCAAATCGTCATGACTATGCATTAAAACCATTTGGTCGCACAGTAATGAATGAATTAAAAGATAGCAACTATGATGTTATTGCTATCGGTAAAATCTCTGATATTTATGATGGTGAAGGGGTAACGGAATCACTTCGTACGAAGTCTAATATGGATGGAATGGATAAGCTTGTAGATACATTAAACATGGACTTTACAGGTCTTAGCTTCTTAAACTTAGTTGACTTTGATGCATTATTTGGTCACCGCCGTGATCCACAAGGATATGGAGAAGCACTGCAAGAATATGATGCACGTCTTCCAGAAGTATTCGAAAAACTAAAAGAAGATGATTTATTATTAATTACAGCAGACCATGGTAATGATCCAGTACATCCTGGTACTGATCATACACGTGAATATGTACCGTTATTAGCATATAGCCCAAGCATGAAAGAAGGCGGACAAGAATTACCACTTCGTCAAACATTTGCTGATATTGGTGCAACTGTAGCAGAAAACTTCGGTGTGAAAATGCCAGAATACGGAACAAGCTTCTTAAACGAGCTAAAGAAATAGGGGGATAAACAAATGAATCGTGAACTTATTACAAAATCAGCTTCATACTTAAAAGAGAAATTTCAAGAAACACCACAAGTAGGACTAATCCTTGGATCTGGACTAGGCGTATTAGCAGATGAAATCGAAAATGCGGTAACAGTGCCTTACAGCGAAATTCCTGAATTCCCAGTATCAACTGTAGAAGGACATGCAGGTCAATTAGTATTCGGTACACTTCAAGGTGTAACAGTAGTAGCAATGCAAGGACGTTTCCATTTCTACGAAGGATATGACATGCAAAAAGTAACATTCCCAGTTCGTGTTATGAAAGAGTTAGGTGTAGAAACTGTTGTTGTAACGAACGCGGCTGGTGGTGTAAATACATCGTTCGAGCCAGGTGACCTTATGTTAATTTCAGATCACATTAACTTCATGGGTACGAATCCATTAATCGGACCAAATGATTCTGAAATGGGTGTACGTTTCCCTGATATGTCTACATCATATACGACAGAACTTCGCGAAATGGCGAAACAAGTTGCAGCAGACTTAAACATTAAAGTACAAGAAGGTGTATACGTTGGAATGACAGGTCCTGTATATGAAACACCTGCTGAAATTCGTATGCTTCGTACACTTGGCGGAGATGCAGTTGGTATGTCAACAGTACCTGAAGTAATTGTAGCTCGTCATGCTGGTATGAAAGTACTAGGTATTTCTTGTATTTCAAACATGGCAGCTGGTATTTTAGATCAGCCACTTCACCATGATGAAGTAATTGAAACGACAGAACGTGTTAAAGCAAACTTCTTAGCATTAGTAAAAGCTATCGTAAAACAAATGAAGGGGTGACCTCACAATGAGAATGGTGGACCTAATTGCAAAAAAACGTGATGGACAAGCATTAACGACAGAAGAAATTAACTTTATTGTTGAAGGATATACAAATGGTGATATTCCTGATTATCAAGTAAGTTCACTTGCAATGGCAATTTTCTTCCAAGATATGAATGATCAAGAACGTGCAGATTTAACGATGGCAATGGTAAATAGCGGTGATACAATTGACTTATCAGCCATTGAAGGGGTAAAAGTAGATAAGCATTCAACAGGTGGAGTTGGTGATACAACGACACTTGTATTAGGTCCATTAGTAGCTGCTTTAGGTGTACCAGTTGCGAAAATGTCTGGGCGTGGTTTAGGACATACTGGTGGCACAATTGATAAATTAGAAGCAGTTCCAGGATTCCATGTGGAAATTGAAAATGATGAATTCATGCGTCTTGTAAATGAAAATAAAATTGCTGTTATCGGTCAAAGTGGAAACTTAACACCTGCTGATAAAAAATTGTATGCACTTCGTGATGTAACAGCAACAGTAAACTCAATTCCGCTTATTGCAAGCTCGATTATGAGTAAAAAAATTGCTGCTGGTGCAGATGCAATTGTTCTTGATGTGAAAACTGGAGCAGGTGCATTTATGAAAACAGATGAAGATGCAAAACGTTTAGCAGAAGCAATGGTACGTATCGGTAATAACGTTGGCCGTAATACGATGGCTGTTATTTCTGATATGAGTCAACCACTTGGTGAGGCTATTGGTAACGCATTAGAAGTACAAGAAGCAATTGATACATTACAAGGTAAGGGACCGAAAGATTTAGAAGAGTTATGTTTAACACTTGGAAGTCAAATGGTATACCTTGCTGGGCAAGCTTCATCTTTAGAAGATGCGCGTGAAAAGTTAATTGAAGTGATGAACAACGGTAAAGCGTTAGAATCTTTTAAAACGTTTTTATCAGCACAAGGCGGAGATGCATCTGTTGTTGATGATCCTTCTAAATTGCCACAAGCACAATTTAAAATTGAAGTAGAAGCGAAAGAAGACGGTTATGTATCGGAAATCGTTGCAGATGAAATCGGAACAGCAGCAATGCTTTTAGGAGCAGGACGTGCAACGAAAGAATCTGAAATTGATTTAGCAGTTGGCTTAATGCTTCGTAAAAAAGTAGGGGATAGCGTGAAAAAAGGTGACTCCCTTGTTACGATTTACGCAAACCGTGAAAATGTTGAAGATGTAAAAGCGAAAATTTATGAGAACATGAAAATCTCTAAAGAACACGTAGATGCACCAACTTTAGTACACGGAATTGTAACGAAGTAATAAAGTGAAACTTTAATCAGCGTGGGCTTTATCCCCACTGATTATTACCCTTCACTAACCGGGCGTTTATGAGCAGTTGATCCCAGACCTAACTTCTTTGCTTTCGCTGAATGTTGAGGTAGGGGTCTTACTGTACGTTAATACGGGATAAAAAAAGGCTGAGGAGATTTCTCCTTGGCTTTTTTTACTATTTTTTGTTTATAATAATAATGGGTGAAATTATGATTAGAATATGTGCAGTAACAAAAACAGATGAAGTATTATATGACGTTTCGCTAGAAGAAACAACGAAAGGCCATATTGTATGGTATTGGCTAGATTTATATAAGCCAACGAAAGAAGAGTATACATATATTTTGCAAGACCATTTTAAGTTCCATCCCCTTGCAATTGAAGACTGTATAGAATATGTACAGAGGCCAAAGGTTGATTTTTATGATGGATATAATTTTTTAGTTCTCCATGGATTTGGTGAGGATGGATTAGAACCGCATGAAATCGATTTATTTATTAGTGATCGTTATATTGTTTCTTTCCATTTTTCTCATAACAATGCAATCGAAAGAGTATGGAAAACACTTGGCGAAAAAAAACGTATTAAGAAAGGTCCTTTGCATGTGGCACATACAATTATTGACCAAATTGTAGATGACTATTTCGCACCTGTTTATTACATTGAAGACCATTTAAATGCGATTGATGATAATTTAACGGGTGAGACAGCAGGAAGCGTGTTAGAAGAGGTATTTGATATACGTGCGGATTTATCTAAGCTAAGGCGGACAATTATTCCGATGCGTGATTTATTGTATCGTATTTTAAATTCAACTCGTTTTTACGGCATAAGTGATCATGAGATTTACTTTAAAGATATACATGACCATTTGCTTAAATTAACTGAAATGATTGAAGCGAGCCGAGAGTTGACGGCAGATATTCGGGATAGCTACTTTTCATTAAACTCACATCATATGAATAACATTATGAAAACATTAACTGTTTTCTCTACTATTTTCATGCCACTAACATTTATTGCAGGAGTATATGGAATGAACTTTTCACATATGCCAGAGCTTGGTGGGAAGTATAGTTATTTTATTTGTTTGTTGTTAATGGCGTTAATTGGTGGCGGAATGATGGCCTGGTTTTATAAAAAAGGATGGTTTAAATAAAAAAACACCGAGGTATTCACCTCGGTGTTTTTTTATTTAACCAATAGCATGTAATACAAACATGGCTAAGAATAGGCATGTAACGATATACATAGATGGTGCGACTTCTTTACGCTTTCCAAGTGCAACTTTTAAGATAGGGTAAGCAATAAATCCGAACGCAATGCCATCAGCGATACTATATGTGAGCGGGATCATAACGATAATTAAAAACGCTGGAAATCCTTCTGAAAAGTCGTTCAGAGGAATTTGTTGAATGCTTGTAATCATCAGACCGCCAATAATAATTAAGATTGGTGCAATGGCACTATCAGGAATTAATTTGACAAACGGAAGAGCGAACAGTGATGCAAAGAATAACATCCCAGTAACGATAGACGTCAGACCTGTCTTTCCGCCTGCTGTAATACCTGCGGCACTCTCTACTGTTGAAACGGTAGGACTTGTGCCAAATAGACCACATGTCATTGCTGAAATCGCATTGGCTTGGTAAGCACGTGGGAATTTGCGGTCATCTTCTAATAAACCGTGCAGAAGTCCCATGTTCTCAAAAATAAGCACCATGCTTAAGGAGAATGTTGCAATCCAAAACGGTAAGGAAGAAAGTTTCCCAAATGACATAGCTCCAAACACATCGCCGTAATTAGCGAATGAGAATGAACTATTTCCCATTTGACTCGTATCAACAAGACCAAATAGCCATGCAATACCAGTTCCTATTGCAATCGTCCATAAAAAGTTTCCACGTACGTTACGAATAAATAATACAAGTGCAACGATAAGAGTAAGCAATGTCGCAAGAACGACAGGATTACTTAATTTCCCCATTGCAACAGCAGTATTTGGATTCGAAACGACTAAACCACCTTTTTGCAATCCGATAAATGCTAAAAACAATCCGATACCGACAGTAATAGCTTCCTTTAATGACTTTGGAATCGATACTGAAAGCACGCGAGCAATTGGTGTAAACGCAGCAATTGCAAAAATAATACCAGAGATAAAGACAGCTGCTAATGCTTCTTGCCAAGTTAAACCGAGCGTATGCACAGCTGTGTACGTGAAGAATGCATTTACACCCATACCTGGGACAAGAATAGCAGGTGCATTTGCCCAAAATGCCATGAGCAGACATCCGACAAATGAACTGAAAACAGTTGCTAAAATTCCAGCTTCAAGTGGAATGCCGGCATCCGATAAGATTGACGCATTTACAATCATAATATATACGATTGTGAAAAATGACGTAACTCCAGCTAAAACTTCTTGTTTTGGTGATGTTTCGTGTAAGCCTAATTTAAATGTTCTTTCAAGTATTCCTTTCATGTTAAACCTTCTTTTTCATATCCCTCTCCCACCCGTGATATCTCTTTTGTAAGAGCTCACCGTCCTTTATTATATCAGAACATCATGTTTTTACAACAAAGAAAATGATAACGTTTACTTATAAACGAAATTATTTATAAATACGTAAAAATAGCCCGTATAGTTGAAATGATTTCTAATTCTCCCGATTGAATAGGTGGAGCTGTTTGTGCATGCAAAGTAGCATAGGAAGCAATCTCCCGTGGTAATTGAGCAGATTCTTCAACGAGTGAGAGGGGGACAGGATTAATATTTAAATTGTATGTACTCGCAATAGCACGAGCTTTTTCTACCGCTTGATGCAGAGCCTGAATAAGAGCTTGCTCATAATATTTATTTGGATGAGATATTCGAAAACGTAAACCTTTTGCTACGTTTGCTCCATTTGAAACGGCTATATCATATACTTCCCCTGCTTTTTGTACATTTAAAACGGTAATTTCATACAAATGTTCCACACGATATCCTTGTAGTAACGCTTTATCATTTACATACTCGTATTGAGGAGTGATCGTATAAGAAATCGTTTCTATATCTTTATCAGCAATACCAAGCTGTTTAAGTGCATCCAGCAATTGTTTTGATTGTACTGCATTTTCTTCTTGCGCTTGTTTCACATTTTTACTATCAGTTCGAATGCCAAGTGTTAATAGAACAACATTTGGTTTCGCTTTGACAACACCTTCACCTTGTACAGTAATAGTCGCTTCTTTACCAGTATTAGCTGTGCGTACGTTGTGTAAATAAGGATTCATTCCACCCTGCATTTTCCATCACCATCCTTTTTATATGTATATGTGTGAACAAAAAAGAAATTTATATGAAAAAAGTTACATAAATGAGAATGTTGAGGAAAGAAAGCATATACAACATAGGTATTTATAGATTATAATATGTGTAAATATGATAAAAAAGGGACGAGGCTAGTGAACGAAAAAAGAGAAACACTGATTTTAGATTTATCCGCATCATTTCGAAAGATGATACGTTTATTACAAAATGATATTAATACACGCTTTGCAGAACATATGCCATATAATGAATTTTCTGTATTACGTGCGTTATTTTTAAACAGTCCACAGATGGCTTCGCAAATTGCGAGTGAAGTAAACGTAACCTCCAGTCATATTACAGCTGTTACAGATCGTCTCGTACGAAAAGGGTTTGTAGAAAGAAAGCGTTCAAATTCAGACCGTCGTATCGTGTACTTAGAAATTACAGAACACGGAAGAGAAGTAACTGAAAAACTTGAAGCTGTGCGTAAGGAATACTATAAAGAGAGATTTAAAGGTTGGAGCGACCAAGAAATAGAAATGGTATTAGAATTATTTGGCCGCGTATTATAATAAATGAGGATAGGAAGCGAAAGCTTTCCTATCCTTTTTCTTTTGAATAAAAATATTTTGAAACTCCAATACTTTAATTAAAAAGAATCGGAGTGAAAAATTATGAAACGTATTTTTACGCTTTTCATTATGATTGGAAGTATGTTCTGCTTTAATAAGTTCGTGGATGCCGCAACGCCAATTCATGTCGTTCAAAAAGAATTACAACATATTTCAAATAAGCAACCTGTTTTATATTCAAAACTATGGATTCGTTCTATGCAGAATGCCATTTTATTTCATCATAGTGATAACATGCGGCATGAAGATACGATAAGCAATGTGACAAAGTCTTCTCTTGTAAAAGTAAAACAACTTCCACTTCAGAAAGCATCACAGTACATCCCGAGATTATCACAATATATTGCTAAGTTTGAGGCTGAAAATGTTCAAGTGTATTATGTTGCAGCTCGTTATGAAGTGAAAAAAGAAAATCCGTATCAGTTAAATGGAATGAATTATTTTATGCAAGTGTTTATTCAACAAGGGGGAGAATGGAGAATTGCTGAAAGTATAGTTGCTCCAACAGATCAAATCGTAGCAAATGGTGACGGATTTGGAACGAAGCAAGAAAAAGAGTATGGGAAAAGAAGAGAGAATGTGAAATAACCTCCTCAAGAAGAGGAGGTTATTTTATTTGAAATTCCAAGAGACTTTCCATTTTAATATTTTAGGTAGAAGGAAGTAGGTAATTATGCTCGTCACGAAAAATCCAATGTAAAAATTCAGTAATGATTTGTCTCTCCCCAAGACTAAACCACCAACTATTCCTATAAAGAAAATAGCAAGGCTCATAACTATTTTTTGAAACTTCGGATATAGTAAGAAACTTCCATTTCGCTCGTTGACTGAACGAACATATAAATATAAACTGAGTGGTAACAAAATAATGATATATATAATAGGTGCAATCAATAATTTTGCTGAAGGGATTTTTGTAAAGTTGGGTTCGTTATGACGCACTCCATTTTCATCAATATAAGAACTTTGTGGATCGTAATCAAAGCGAATAGTAAAATTTTCTGCCGGACCAGAAATCCGCATGTTTTCCATAACCCGATGCATATTGCCATTGTTCTCATGAAAGTCAATATTTGAGTGGACAGCGATGACTCCTGAGATAAGTGTTGGAAGTAATAATGGGAATATGAATATAGCTGCAGTGAGAAGTCCTTGCGATATAAGATTCCCAGTTATTGTCCCTATACATAAGGCAAGTGTATAAATAGCAATTAATACAATTAACATGTATATAAAATAAGAATGGAATGGGGAAAATACTTGATATTTATTATGAAAAGTTAACTTTTTCATAATAGCAAATAGTCCCCAGTTTATACTAACAGCTGCTACAATGTTACAAATACCAAACAACCATTTTGTCATAAAAAGGTGTGAACGTTTAAAAGGCATAGACCAAAGAAAATCGATGGAGTTATTTTGCCTTTCCCAACCTATTAACGTACAAGCTAGAATGATAAGTGCACCACCTTGAAAGATGACAGGGTCCATAAGTAATAAACCAAAATTGTAATGATATACATATTCCCCTTCTTTTTGCATCTTTAGAAGGTATTGTTGTTCAATCGATGCCAAATAGTATTTGTATGACAAATTGTATAAGCTAACGAACCAAAAGAGCCATAAAACATATTTACTTTGTTGATACGTTCTTAGCCATAGTGCTTTTTGAAACATAGGATCTCTCCTTTAAAAAACTTTATAATTTGTTAGGCGTGATAACACAATATAAGTAATGATTCCAGCGAGAAACAAACCGATATAGTAGTTAAATAAGAAACTAAATTGATTTATTTTATAGCCACCTAGTAATGCAAAGTAAATGGTTGTTCCCCATATCCATATTCGTAAATGTTTTTGGAAAATAAATATCTTTTGAGTGTTTTCATTAGGCGATCGTGTATATAAAAATAAGCCAAGTAGTAAGTAAAATATTGTATACAAAATAGGGACTAACACTGATTTAGCCGAATAATACGTATAAGATGCTGGATCTCTTAAAGTAGTTGGGTCATTTTCTTTTTTGCGCGATTCAGGATTATATTGGTAATAGATCGCGAAATTATATATTGGTGCAACTATATTTGTTTTTCGATTGATTTCATCAAGCTGGTGATACAAGTTGGTATTTGTAGTATCTGTAGCCTGTAAATGGTTTATTGTAAAATTGTACAATAATGGAGTAAATGTAAGTCCCATTAGTAGCCATGGAATACAAAAAGCGATTTGTGAAACAATGCTCCCAGTAAAAGTACCGATACATAATGCAGCTGTATAGACTGCAACATAAGAAACAATTGCATAAAGAAAGTATCGATGAAATGGACTGAATGTTTGATACTCAAAATGAATGGTTGTTCTATAAATAATGTACATAAGGATCCAGTTTACAAGGAGAGACCCTATAATCCATAGTGAACCGAAAGCCCATTTAGAGAAGAAAATATCTTTTCTTGTAAATGGCATTTCCATAAGTAGGGTAATAGATTGGTTGCTACGTTCCCAACCTATTAATAGACAAGCTAAACAAATAATAAGAATAGTTAGCCAAAAACTATTACCTGTATTTGACAAAAAAGCATAATAGTAATAGAAAGTCCCCTTTTCTGAGAGTTCATAATAATTAGCGAGTTGCTGCTGAGCTGCTTTATAGTATCCGAAAGATAAAAGATAAAGTGTACTCAAGAAAAAGAGTAATACAGCATATTTCCCGCGTTTCCAATTCCACATCCATAGTGCCTTATGAAACATACCCATCCTCCTCAAGTATCGTAACGAAGACATCTTCAAGTGACATTGTTAACTCTTCAATAAGTATTGGTTGCTCTTTATAAAACTTTTCAAGCGTTGTAGCAACATTTCCTTCGATTAAAATCGTAAATACTTTTCCTGTTTGATTTAATATTTCAATATTGCTTAAGTTTTCTAGTTTTTGAGGTAATGACCGTTCATAAGCTACTTGTATTTTTGCAAATCGTGATTTTGCATCATCAAGTGAAGTAATAGATGCCACGGTATGGCCTTTTAACATAATGATTGTATCTGCAATTTGTTCCACTTCATCTAAATGATGAGTTGAGATGAAAATGGTAATCTCTTTTTCTGCAACTTCTCCAACGAGAAACTGCAAAATCTGTCTTTTAACGATAGGATCGAGCCCATTTGTCGGTTCATCTAAAATGATATACTCTGCTTTTGTAGCAACGGCTAAAATGATCGCAAGCAGCGCTTTCATTCCTTTTGAGTAACTACGAATCCGCTTGTTTGGTAAGTTAAAAAGTTCAAGCAGTTCGTAGAAATATGATTCATCAAATGCTGTATAAACTGCTTTATAAAATTTCACGATTTCTTTTACTGTATATCCGTTCAGTATGTTAGTAGAATCTGGGACATATACGACCTTTTGTTTCATTTCAGGATGCATATGAATATCTGTATCTTCATATGTAACCGTGCCTTCATCTGGGTCTAAAATGCCGATCATCGTTCGTAATAAAGTTGTTTTCCCCGCACCGTTTCTTCCGAGTAATCCGACGATACTACCTTTTTGTAATGTGAAAGAAACATCGTCTAAAATCGTTTGATTATCAATTGTTTTCTTCAAACTTGTCACTTTCAGCATCCATATTTCCTCCAATCTCTTTATAGTATGAATCTATCCAATCATGAATTTTATCTTTCGTAATCCCAAGATAAGAGGCTTCTAGTAATAATTGATGAAATTGCTTTTCAACCATAGCGATTTTCCTTTCGTCTAATGTTGGGGTAATCGATTGAGATACAAATGTTCCTTTTCCTCGTAACGGTTCAATAATCCCTTGTCGCTCTAATTCTTGATACGCTTTACTCACTGTATTTGGATTTATAACAAGTAATGAAGCGAGCTCGCGTACAGAAGGAAGTTTATCACTTGGAGCTAACATGTTTTTTAATACGAGTTCTTTTATATTTTGAACAATTTGTTCCCATATCGGAGTGTTGCTTCTTGGATCAAGTTGAATATGCAAGAGCAATGTCTCCTTCCTCATATGTATTAAGTGTACTACTATGCGTAATACACTTAATACAATATAGGGTATGAATGTGTTTGTCAACTGAAAAAAATAGAAGAATATGGTATTAAAAAATAATAAATTGGAAAAAATAGGTCTGATATAGAATGGAGGGTTAGTCATGAAGCGAGTTTTTGGAATACTTGTTTGTTTTATGTTATTGCTTTCTGGTACTTCAGTTAGTTTTGCACAATCTGAGAAAACGAAGCTGGAGAAAACAGAAGAAACCGCGCCGAAGTTAGCGGAGCAAGCATCGTCAGCAATCGTAATTGAGCAAGATACAGGTAAAGTTTTATTTGATAAAAATCCGAATGAAAAGTTACCACCTGCTAGTATGACAAAGATTATGACAATGCTATTAATTATGGAACAAGTTGAAAAAGGAAAACTAAAACTAAACGATAAAGTTAGAGCAAGTGAACATGCAGCTTCAATGGGTGGATCACAAATCTTTTTAGAACCTGGGGAAGAGATGACCGTAAATGAAATGCTAAAAGGTATTGCCATTGCATCTGGAAATGATGCATCTGTTGCAGTAGCAGAGCATATCGCTGGTTCAGAAGAAGGATTTGTAAATATGATGAACAAAAAAGCGAAAGATTTAGGGTTGAAAAATACACATTTTCAAAACCCGACAGGTCTCCCGGCTAAAGATCATTATTCTACAGCAAATGATATGGCTATAATGGCGAGAGAATTGATGAAGTATCCACTTATTCGCAAATACACAGGTAAATACGAAGATTATTTACGAGAAGATACGGATAAGAAGTTTTGGCTCGTCAATACGAATAAGTTAGTGCGTTTTTATCCTGGAGTAGATGGTGTAAAAACGGGCTTTACAACAGAAGCAAAATATTGCTTAACAGCATCGGCTGAAAAAAATGGCATGCGTGTTATTTCAGTTGTTATGGGAGCACCTACATCTAAAGAACGGAACAATCAAGTGACGAAGCTTCTTGATTATGCATTTGGTCAATATATGACGAAGAAAATGTATACGCGCGGTGAAAAAATTAAGACTGTACAAGTAGGAAAAGGTAAAAAAGAAAAAGTAGATTTAGTTGCATCAGATAATGTGTCTCTTCTTATGAAGAAGGGCGAAAATATGGACAAAGTAAAGCAAGAAGTAATTGCTGAAAAGAAAGTGAAAGCACCGATTAAAAAAGGTGATGCACTTGGCACGCTTGTTATTAAAAAAGATAAAGAGGTTTTATTAAAACAAACAATCGTAGCAAAAGAAGATGTTGCTGCAGCAAGCTGGTGGGAGTTATTTAAAAGAAGTTTTGGGATGTTTTCAACATCAAAATAGCGGCAAACATTTTGCCGCTTTTCTATTCGTATGTAAGTAAATAATTGTTGAATGGTTGCACTTTATGGCGAAATAGTTCTTCTTTTGTCAGTAGGAAGGATTCTTATGTTGTATCACGAAAATCTTTATGTATGTAAATGAGTAAAGTTTGAGCATAAGGAGGAAATCGTGTGAGTCTTTCCATGCAATTAGAAGTAAAACGTGACGTCCTATGTGTGAGACTAGCGGGTGAATTAGATCATCATACTGCTGAAGAGTTGCGAACGAAAGTGACAGATATGATTGAGACACATGGTGTTCATCACATTGTTTTGAGCCTAGAGAACTTATCATTTATGGATAGTTCTGGTTTAGGTGTGATATTAGGCCGATATAAGCATGTAAAGGGATTAGGTGGAGAAATGGTTGTTTGTGCAATTTCACCGCCTGTTAAGCGTTTATTTGAAATGTCGGGCTTATTCAAAATTGTTCGCTTAGAAGAAAGTGAAGCGCACGCGCTCGCGACGTTGGGGGTGGCATAAATGAGAAATGAAATGAACCTTCAATTTTCAGCATTAAGTCAAAATGAATCATTCGCTCGCGTTACAGTGGCAGCATTCATTGCGCAACTAGATCCAACGATGGATGAGCTAACGGAGATTAAAACTGTTGTGTCAGAAGCGGTTACAAATGCAATTATTCATGGATACGAAGGAAATGCAGAAGGTACTGTTTATATTTCTGTAATTTTGGAAGAGGCAATGGTGAAACTCACGATTCGAGATGAAGGGATTGGCATTTTTAATTTAGATGAGGCAAGACAACCCCTTTTTACAACTAAACCTGAATTAGAGCGTTCCGGAATGGGATTTACTATCATGGAAAATTTTATGGATGAAGTAGAAGTTATTTCAAACGAATCTTTCGGGACAACAATCCATTTGACAAAATACTTATCAAATAGTAACGCTCTATGCAATTAAGGAGAATAGCCTATGGACATAGAGGTCAAAAATGAGAAGAAGAAACCTCAGTTAAAGGACCACGAGCTAAAAGCGTTAATTCAAAAAAGTCAAGGTGGAGATCAACAAGCAAGAGATACGATTGTTCAAAGTAATATGCGTCTAGTATGGTCGGTTGTACAGCGTTTTTTGAATCGAGGATACGAACCAGACGATCTATTTCAAATTGGATGTATTGGGCTCTTAAAATCGGTAGATAAATTTGATTTATCTTTCGACGTGAAATTTTCAACATATGCAGTTCCAATGATTATTGGAGAAATTCAACGATTTTTACGTGACGATGGATCAGTGAAAGTAAGTAGATCTTTAAAAGAAACAGGCAACAAAATTCGAAAGATGAGAGACGAGCTTTCGAAAGAATTCGGAAGGGCTCCAACGATTAATGAAGTAGCAGAGGCGCTAGAACTAACGCCTGAAGAAGTTGTTCTGGCGCAAGAAGCGAGTCGTCCTCCTTCATCGATACATGAAACCGTGTATGAAAATGATGGAGACCCTATTACTATTTTAGATCAAATTGCAGATCAATCTGAAACGAAATGGTTTGATAAAATAGCTTTAAAAGAAGCAATTAGAGAATTAGATGAACGAGAACGTCTTATTGTATATTTGCGCTATTATAAAGATCAAACCCAATCAGAAGTAGCAGAGCGCATAGGTATTTCGCAAGTACAAGTTTCAAGACTTGAAAAGAAAATATTAAAACAGATGAAAGATCGAATAGATGAATAACTGTCTATTCGATTTTTTTATGACTTTAATAGGAGGGAGTTGTTAATTTTCGCAAAAATTAACAGAATTTATTGATAATTTAGTTAATTTAAAATATAATCCAAGTATGAACTTGTCATAAAGGGGGAAGGAAACATGGAAACGAGGCAACAATGGGGAACGAGGGCTGGATTTATTTTCGCAGCGGTCGGCTCAGCCGTTGGATTAGGAAACATATGGCGTTTTCCTTATACAGCGTATGAAAATGGAGGAGGTGCATTCTTTTTACCGTACTTATTTGCATTATTAACGACTGGTATTTCATTGCTAGCATTCGAATTCGCTCTTGGGCATCGTCATCGTGGTTCTGCACCACTTACATTCTTCCGTATTCATCCACGTGCTGAATTTATTGGATGGTGGCAAATGTGTGTAACGTTTATCGTTTCAACATATTATGCAGTAATTATCGCTTGGTCTATTTCGTATACGTATTTTGCAATTACTGGAGCGTGGGGGAAAGACACGCAATCATTTTTATTTAAAGAATATTTACATGTTGCAGATAAACCAGGGCAATTTGGGGGGCTTGTGCCAGAAGTATTAATTCCGTTAGCTCTCGTTTGGATTATTGTGCTTGGCGTTGCATTCAAAGGCGTTAAAAAAGGAATCGAAGTTGTTAACCGCATTTTTATTCCTTTATTAGTTGTTATGTTTTTAATTATCGTTGTTCGTGCAGTGACGATGGAAGGTGCGATGCAAGGGTTAGATGCATTCTTTAAACCAGACTGGAGTCGTATTTTTGATGGGAAAGTATGGCTTGCTGCTTATGGACAAATTTTCTTTAGTTTATCTCTAGCATTCGGAATTATGATTACGTATTCTAGTTATTTACCGAAAAACTCAGATACAACAAATAATGCTTTTATTACAGGGTTTGCAAATTCAGGATTTGAATTATTAGCCGGAATTGGAGTTTTTGCTGCTCTTGGATTTATGGCAAATAACATGGGGGTACCAGTTGATAAAGTTGCGAGTGCTGGCGTAGGGCTTGCATTTGTAGTATTCCCACAAATTATTAATGAATTACCGATGTCACCGTTATTTGGAGTATTATTTTTCTTATCGTTAACTGTTGCTGGAATTACATCACTCATTTCACTTGCGGAAGTATGCTTTGCGGCTGTATCTGAAAAATTTAGTTTGAGTCGTCAAAAGACGATTGGAATTATGGGAACACTTCTCGTGTTAGTTTCTCTTGTTTTTGCAACACGTGGTGGGCTTATGTTTCTAGATGTTGTTGATTATTTCGCTAATAATTTTGGATTAATTACAATTGCACTAGCTGAAGTGGTTACGATAGGTCTTATCTTGCGCCGTCTACCTATTTACCAAAATCATGCTAACTTTGTATCTGATATAAAATTAGGAACGTTTTGGAGAGTTAGTTTACTCGTTATTACTCCACTCATGTTAGGGTATATGTTAATTGATGGTGTAATCCAAAATATTAAAAAGAACTACGGAGATTATCCGACGGAATTTGTTGTAACATATGGTTGGTCGATAGCGGCAGCATTCCTTCTAGTCGCACTAGTTATTGGTTTGAAAAAATGGAATGCACAAATACATTCAGATTCTGCCCAGCTTGAAAAAGAATGGAAAGATCGAGGTGTTTCATGATGAGTGGATCAGCGATTATGATGATGGTTATTGGTATCGTAGTCATTTGGGGAGGACTTGCATTAAGTATCGCAAATTTATTTAAGAAAAAGGCATAAGCTAAAAACATCTGTACCGAAACGGTACAGATGTTTTTTTATGAAAAAATTGTATTAGAAAAAAATTCAATAACCATACTACAACTACGAGGAAGAGTGAAGGGGTGAATGAAAATTGGAAGGAACGATTTATATTAAAATGCGCAATCGTTTAAAAATTTCTCCTGCGTATGAAATAAAGCTGAGTGATGTCGCTCAACTTGCAGGAGATTCTTTTGTAGTTGAGTCTTTACAAAATGAAATAGTTTACAACGTAACAGCACATGATAAGACGCATGTTGTAATTGATGTTATGAAAGTAATTGAAATTATTCAACAAAAAGCATCTCATGTACAAATTAATTTACTAGGTTCTGGACAAACTCTTGTTGAAATTATATATGAAAAAAAGAAAGTGCCCCCAATTTTCTTTGGGCTTGTATGGTTGTTGTTGTTCATTGGGGCGGCCCTTGCGATCATTTATTTCCATGAGGATGTAAGTATGCAACAAGTACACCAGCGGTTATATTACATGATTACTGGAGAATTTAAGGAGCAACCACTATTATTTCAAGTTCCCTATTCAGTAGGACTTGGATTAGGTATGGTTTTATTTTTTAATCATGTATTTCAAAAGCGAATTAATGAAGAGCCGAGTCCGTTAGAAGTTGAGATGTTTCAATATCAACAGTCGCTTGATCAATATGTAATTGTTAATGAAAACAAGGATAACACGAAACAGCTTGCCGATGATTGAATGTGGGTTTGTTATATTAATTGGTTTAGCTGGCGGGATTGCAGTAGGTAGCGGATATGTTGCCTTTTTAGCTGTACTTGGTATAATCCCTCGTTTAGCTCAATTAACGAGAAGTGGAAAGCATATTCAATATTTTGAGTGGGCTGTCATTGCGGGAACTTTAACTGGGGCTTGGTGTAGTTTGAAAAACATTACATTTCAAACATCGCAATATTGGCTTGTAATATTAGGTTTATTTTGTGGTACATTCATTGGAATGCTTGCTGCGGCATTAACGGAAGTATTAAATGTTTTACCTATTTTAGCGAAACGAGTCGGGGTAGAGGGGAAAATTGTTGTTTTACTCGTTGCTCTTGTACTTGGCAAAGTAATAGGCTCATTGTTTCACTGGATTTATTTCGTAAAGTAGGAGGCAATATATAAATGACAAACCGAAAACTGAAAGATGATTACATAAATAAAGTGAAGGAGTACCACCCAAAGCCAAACTATTTGCTAAATTGTGTGAAGGCATTTCTTGTAGGTGGGCTCATTTGTACAGTCGGAGAAATATTGATGAAATTTTATATACATTATTTTCACTTTAGTGAACAAGAGGCAGGAAATCCGACAGTTGCAACTCTTGTTTTATTGTCGGCGATTTTAACAGGATGTGGTGTATATGATAAAATCGGTCAATTTGCTGGAGCAGGATCGGCAGTACCAGTTACAGGATTTGCAAATTCTATGGCGAGCGCTGCGCTAGAACATAAGAGTGAGGGGATTGTTCTAGGGATTGCTACAAACATGTTTAAGCTTGCAGGAAGTGTTATCGTGTTTGGCGTTGTTGGAGCATATATTATCGGATTAATAAGATATACTTTTAAAATTTTTATGTCTTAAAGGAGGGGCGAGTATGAGGTTGACAGGAAAACAAACGTGGGTATTTCAAAATGATATTTACGTAAATGCAACGGGTACTGCTGTCGGTCCGAAAGAAGCTGAAGGCCCTCTTGGAAAATGTTTTGATATTTCATATAATGACTTGCATTGTGGAGAAGAAAACTGGGAACTTGCTGAACGAAAATTAATGTCAGACTCAATGCAACAAGCAGTGCAAAAAGGGAATATAAAAACATCACAAATTGATTTCTTTTTAGCGGGCGATTTATTAAATCAAACAGTGACAGCGAATTATGTTGCGCGTCAGTGGGGGATTCCTTTTTTAGGAATGTTTAGCGCTTGTGCGACGTCAATGGAAACTTTAGCAGTTGGATCAGCATTTATAGACGGTGGATTTGCGAATCGTGTCTTAGCTACGGTGAGTAGTCATAATGCAACGGCTGAAAGGCAATTTCGTTATCCAACAGAGTATGGGGGACAAAAGCCAGAAACCGCAAATTCAACTGTTACAGGTGCAGGGTCCATATTAATTAGCAAAGAAAAAAGTGCAATTAAAATTACGGCAGCTACGATTGGAAAAGTGCAAGATTTAGGAATTATGAACCCTTTAGATATGGGATCGGCAATGGCACCAGCTGCTGCTCATACAATCCAACAGCATTTTGAAGATTTAGGAAGAAGCGCAGCTGATTATGATTTGATTGTTACTGGTGATTTATCGGCTGTTGGGACACCAATTGCGAAACAACTTTTACTTGAGGAAGGTTATGACCTTGGGCATATATACAATGATTGTGGATTAATGATTTATGATTCAAATCAAGAAGAAGTGTTTGCAGGTGGCAGTGGTTGTGCTTGTTCCGCTGTTGTCACATACGGCCACTTATTACGTGAAATGCAAAAAGGGAATTTACAACGCATTTTTGTCGTTGCAACGGGGGCTTTATTGAGCCCAATGATGATGCAACAAAAGGAAACGATTCCAACAATTGCGCATGGTGTTGTGTTTGAAAGAGTTAAAGGAGAGTGAATTGTGGATTTTGTATATGCATTTCTTGTAGGAGGAGCGATTTGTGTAATTGGACAAGTATTGTTAGATTTTGCAAAGTTAACACCGGCCCATTTAATGGCAAGTTTTGTAGTTGTCGGAGCCATTTTAGACGGATTCGGATTGTATGATAAGCTTATAAAATTTGCAGGTGCTGGAGCAACAGTCCCTATTACAAGTTTTGGACATTCACTATTACACGGAGCAATGCATGCGGCGGAAAAACATGGGTATTTAGGAATTGGTATCGGCATGTTTAGTTTAACGTCTGCGGGCATTTCCGCAGCTATATTATTTTCATTTTTTGTAGCACTTATATGTAAACCGAAAGGATAAATCAAATGAGACGAAGGGTTGTTTTGGTAACAGATGGAGATGAATATGCAAAGCGGACAATTGAGCTGTTAACAAAGGAATTTGGGGGCAGGTGTATTTCAGCATCGCAAAGTAATCCAACCAAATTGACAGGGAAGAAAGTTGTTGAGCTTATTATGCAAACGCCATATGACCCTGTATTTGTCATGTTTGATGACAGTGGATTTATTGGAGAAGGATCTGGTGAAAAGGCTTTAAAATATGTAGCCACACATAAACAAGTTGATGTACTTGGTATTTTAGCGGTAGCATCTAATACACATCATTGGGAATGGGCGCGTGTAGATGTAAGCGTAGATCGGAATGGGAATTTAACAGAATACGGTGTTGATAAATTTGGACTTCCAGATGGTGAAATTGGCAGGATTAGTGGGGATACGATTTATTGTTTAGATGATTTGAATGTTCCAGTCATTGTGGGGGTCGGTGATATTGGCAAGATGTGTGGAAATGATGAATGGGAGCGAGGATCACCTATTACTAGAAAAGCAATTCAATTAATTTTGGAAAGGAGTGGGTTTTATGACGAAGCCTAAAAAAGTGAATATCCCGATTTCGTCTTTTTTAAGTGATAATGAAAATTACTTAAAGCAAACTGTTGGATTGGGTGTCACGTATGATGTTGGTATTCGTAAATTTCAAATTTTAAACAAAGAAATTGGTGTGTTATTTGTAAATGGACTTTGTGATACGAATTATATTATCCCTATTTTAGAAGAAGCGGTGGATACAAATGAAATAAGGGATGTAGAAGAAGATACAGTAAAGCTTTTAGAGAATCGTTTAATTCATCAACAAGTAAGTAAAGTAAAAACGATGGATGAAGTAATGCTCCAAGTATTATCAGGGCTTATTGTTATATTTGTGGAAGGTGAAACGGAAGCTTTTGCAATTGATGTTCGTAGTTATCCGGGGCGGACACCGACAGAACCAGATACAGAAAAGGTAGTACGTGGTGCAAGGGATGGTTTTGTTGAAAATATTGTTGTAAATACAGCGTTAATCCGTAGAAGGATCCGCGACCCACGTCTTCGAAATGAAATGGTTCGAGTAGGGGATAGATCACAAACCGATATTTGTATTACATATGTACAAGATGTTGCAAATCCAGATTTAGTGAAGATTATAAAACAAGAATTAAATAATATTGAAGTAGATGGGATTACGATGGCGGATAAAACGGTGGAAGAATTTGTAGTCAAACAAGGTTATAATCCATTCCCGCTTATTCGCTACACAGAAAGGCCAGATGTAGCAGCGAACCATTTGTTAGAAGGACATGTGTTAGTACTTGTTGATACATCACCAAGTGCTATGATCACTCCAACAACATATTTCCACCATTTACAGCATGCAGAAGAATTTAGACAAAATCCAGCTGTAGGCACATTTTTACGTTGGGTACGTTTTTTAGGTGTTATTTTCTCGTTATTTTTATTACCATTTTGGTTAGTATTTGTATTTGATCCAACTCTTTTGCCACCGAATCTTGCTTTTATTGGACCGACTAAGATGACGCATTTACCAATTTTATTACAAGTGTTAATGGCAGAGGTCGGACTTGAGTTTTTAAGAATGGCTGCCATTCACACTCCGACGTCGTTATCGTCTGCGGCGGGGTTAATTTCTGCTATATTAATTGGTCAAATTGCCATTGATGTAGGGTTGTTTGTACCAGAAGTTATTTTATATGTAGCTGTTTCGATGATTGGGGCATATGCAACACCGAGCTATGAATTAGGACTAGGAAATAAGGTTGGGAAATTGTTTGTAATTATTTTAACAGGTCTCTTCCATGAGATAGGGTTTGTAATTGGAATGACGATATTGATTTTATTTTTAACGTCTATAAAAAGTTTACAAACACCGTATTTATGGCCGTTTCTACCATTTGATTGGGGCGCGTTAACGAAAATTTTACTCCGACCAACTATGTCTAGTTTAAAAGTGCGTCCTAGTATTGTGCGACCTCAAAATGTAAGAAGACAAAAATAAACGGGATTATGCTCCCGTTTATTTTTTTATTGAAAATTTATTTTTTTTAACAAAAACCAAACATTTTTTGTGTACACTTAGAGTAGATATTGTGTATGAAAGGGGAAGAGGACATGATTAAATTATTTGTAAGTGATTTAGATGACACGCTCGTTTACAATGTGAATGATATGCAAAAAGAAGATGAACGTGCACTTTGTTGGCTAGCTGAAAAAGGGACAAATATTTGTTTTGCCTCTGGCCGCTTTACTCACCGAATTGATGAAGTCGTAAAAAAGTTTTCATTCCCGTATTACACAACAGGTTTAAATGGGGCGACAATGTTACTGCCGGACGGTAAAATATTTCATGAATCAAGTTTTGAAGATAGTGTTGCCCAGGAAATATATCGATATATACATAACAAAGGACTAGCAGATATTGTTTGTGCAAATGAGCAGCGATATACAAAAAGAAAAAATGAAAATCATCATACTTTTGAAGAGTATATGGGGGTACATATTGCTGAAATAGAAGCGTTAGAAGAAGAATTTGGTAAGACTGTACATCCAGCGAAATTATTTGTATTTGGAGAAGAAGAGAAAATTGTAGCATTAGATCAAGAGTTACGAAATACGTTTCACAGTGAAGCGGAAGTTTTTATATCAGGTAAACGTTATGTTGATATTATGCCAAGGGGTGTAAGTAAGGGGAGTGCTTTAAGGCGACTAATGGAACATTTAAAAATTGAAGCAAATGAAGTTGCCTGCATTGGAGATTCTTTTAATGACATTTCAATGTTTGAAGTAACCCCGCATTCATTTACTCTTCATCATGCTCATCCATATGTGAAGGAGAAAGCAAATCATGTTGTTCGTTCGGTTGAAGAAGCTGTTATGAAATTACCGTTACTTGTATAAAAAAGAAGCTCGTCACTGACGAGCTTCTTTTTACTTGAATAAAGATTTAACAAAATCAATGATACTTGAGAAGAAATCTTTAACTTTATCTAGGAAACTTTGCCCTTCTTCAGACCCTAAAAAGGCAGAAACGTGTTCTTTTGCTTTATTTAACTGACTGCCAACTTGATTCCAATCGATATTAAGATTTTTCATTTTATCAAATAACGCTACTAAGTTATCCAACTGTTCATCCGTTAATGTAATGCCGAGTTGATCAGCAATTTTTTTAATTAATGAACGTAAATCTTCCGTTGTTTTTGGCTGCTCTTTTGCAATCTCTTCTTTAATTTTTGCAACAAGTTGAACTGCTTTTTCTTCACCAATTTTATCACCGAGCTGGGCCGTTTGCACCATTTCTTCATTGGCTACTTTTTTTACTTCCTCAGGAATTGCTTTGTTCGATGTTGTTTCATAGGCCTTCATTAAACCTGTTAAAGCAGCAGTTCCTGAAACTTTAAATGGTGCAGTAATTTGAATCTCTGCATCTTTCACACCTGCTGTAATAAGTGCGTTTGTGTACATTGCATCTGTTATTGAATTAATGTTTTTTGAACGTACAATGAGACCAGATCCTGGCTTTGTGTATGTAATCATAGAAGAGGAAATTGCTCGCGTACCAATTTGTGCTTTTGGAACAATTCCTTCTAGAAATTTATGTTCTTCCGCATTAGACACAGTAATAATTGTAGCATCTTTCGGTGCTTTCATTTCTTTTAACAGATCTTGTTTTTGTTGTTCAGATAAGTTTTCTCCTAGTGTAACAATTGATTCTCCCTCAATGATGTCTGCAAATGAAGCTGTTGGCATCATAAATACCGTTACAGCTAATAGCAGAGCTAGTAATTTCGTTTTCACGAAAAATCGCTCCCTTTCTCTTTCTAAAATTTTCGGGCAACACAGTTATTATAGTATATATTTCTTATTTGTCACCTAGCTTTGTCCACATTTTGAAAAAGAAGTATGTAGATTGTCGGATTCTTTTTTGTTTCTAGTCATGAATGTGGTAATATAGTGCTGAGATACTTGAAAGGAGACATATACATATGAAAACTTTAGGATACATATTAATGGAAAATGGTGAAAAAATCGAATTGGAATTTTTCCCAGAAGAAGCACCGAAAACAGTAGAAAACTTTAAAAAATTAGCAGAGCAAGGATTTTATGATGGTGTGACATTCCACCGCGTTATTCCTGGCTTCGTAAGCCAAGGTGGAGACCCAACAGGAACAGGTGCAGGTGGCCCAGGTTACTCTATCCCATGTGAGACTGATGGAAATCCTCATAGACACCTTGTAGGATCACTTTCTATGGCACATGCTGGCCGTAACACAGGTGGTAGCCAATTCTTTGTTGTTCATGAGCCACAACCGCATTTAGATGGCGTACATACTGTATTTGGTAAAGCGACAAGCGGTATTGAAACAGTATTAAACATGCGTCAAGGCGATGTAATGAAAGAAGTTAAAGTTTGGGAAGAGTAAGTTATGGAAAAAGGGAGCTTTTGCTCTCTTTTTTATTTTTTAAATAGGAATGAGTATTTTCTTTACAGTACATGATACAAACTGTACTGTAATTGTTGCTAAAATATATGACTTATGAGAACAAACTTTTAACAAATTACATAGAATACACTAGATTATATGTTTCAATAAACATTTTTTATTATATTAATTTTGCTAGAATTAAGTTGCTCTATGGTGACTAATAATGAAGCGGTAATGAGTAGCGGATGTTACTTTTAACTATCATATAGCATTGTCTTTTTTTTAAATCTACTTAGAAAGAAATAGTACTGAAACATATATTTGACTTTCTTCTTTTCGCTTTGTATGATTATCAAGTTGTTTTAGGCTCTTCTCACTCTGTTGAAAATATTGTAAAATGAATGTGATATGAAAAGAGTGATTGAGGGGATTCATAGTTTGTAACTTTTGTAAGAAGGGATAAGGGTTATGTTAATTCGTTTTAAAAAAAGTTATGAAAAAATTGCAATGGGGCTTCTTTCGTTTATGCCAACTGAAAAAGATGTGAAAACATTACAATTGACAATGAAAGAGTATGAAGCGAAAGAGGATTGGCAATTGTATTTGTGGAAGCAAAATGAAGATTTTGTTGGAATAATGGGGATTGTAAAAAAAGAGAATCAAGTATTAGAAATTCAGCATTTGAGTGTGAACCCGTCTCATCGTCATATGGGAATTGGGACGATGATGGTTCAAGAGTTAAAGAGCAAATTTCTTGAGTTTACAATTTGCGGAAATGAGCAAACAGCAAGTTTTTGCGAAAAGTGTAAAGGGCTTGAACAAAATATACATTCATGAAAGCAGGGATAAGTAGTTTATTATCTCTGCTTTCTTTTTTGTAATTGTTCTTTGCGTTCAGTGATGACTTCTGTTCGATCACGTAATGTGTGCTTGTGTAGGATATATTCACTAGGAGTAGCGTTCATATCTTTCCACGGAAGGTTTTGTTTCTGACATAACTGCATACATTTCTTTTCCAATGATGTGTCCGATAATGGTAAAAATAACGGTACAAAACTTTCTTTTTTTTGTATAGATTGCACTCTTTCATTGAGTAAGGGTAGAAGTTGCGCTTGATTGATTCCTAAACGTTGTAAAAGTGCACTGTTTTTTTCTAAAATTGTGATTGCACTTTTCATCATCTTTGTGGCGCCATTCCAGTTAGTGCGTCTTTGGTGGTATAAAGAAACTGCCACTTGAATGAGACCGACTAAGTAATCATCACGATTTCCTCTCGGTTTGGTTTTCCAATACTCTTCCAATATTTCGTGACATTCAAAATAGTCATAGTCTCCGTGAAAATGAATTAAAAATTGTATGTATTCGGTAGGATACATATTTTTCGCCCCTATCTAACGGTTATAAATACAAGTGTATCATAGAAATATGAACAATAAACGACTAGGGATTTTCCCTAGTCGTTTATTGTTCATATTAGCAGAAGCAAGCTGCCCCTACAATAATTAGTAAAATAAACAGTACAACAAGTAATGCGAACCCACCGCTAAAACCGCAATCAACGTGACCCATAGTTTTTTGACCTCCTACATTGTTCTTACTACACTGTTATCATATGAAGCTGTGGGCATGATGACATAGGCATAGGTCTATTTTTAATTAAATTTCTTAAAAAGGTTGGATAGAACATGAGTATGCTCTATACTTATGTTGTTATAGAAAAAATGTGGTGGGATGCTTTGTGCAGTATAATTTTAAAGTAGAGGCTTTTGAAGGGCCTTTAGATCTATTGTTACATTTAATACATCGTTATGAAATTGATATATATAATATTCCTGTAGCGGATATTACAGAACAATATTTGTCTTATGTCCATACGATGAAAGAACTACAATTAGATGTTGCAAGTGAGTATTTAGTAATGGCTGCAACGTTATTGCAAATTAAAAGTAAAATGTTGTTGCCGAAACATGAAGAAGATGTACTTGATAATGGTGATGACTTTATAGATGACCCTCGTCAAGAATTGATGGAGAGGTTAATTGAATATAAGAAATATAAGCAAGTTGCTACTGAGTTAAAAGAAAGAGAACAAGAAAGAGCACAGCTATATACACGTCCGCCAATTGATTTTACATCGTTGCAACAAGAAGAGGAGACAAGCTTACCTCTTGATGTTACGTTATATGATATGCTAGCGGCATTTCAAAAATTAATGCGCCGTAAAAAAGCAAAGAAACCTGTAACAGCACGAGTTACTCGTCAAGAAATACCAATTGAACAACGAATGGCTGATATTCTAAAACAGTTAGAAATAAAAGGTGGCCGTCAAAGTTTTTATGATTTGTTTGCTGATGAAGAACGTGAAATAATGGTTGTAACATTTTTAGCGGTTCTTGAGCTTATGAAAAAACAACAAATTAGCATAGAACAAGAACATAATTTTGATGAAATTTTTGTATCGAGTTCTAATAAATCCGCATAGAGCTTGTATGGGAAATGGGATAGAGAAACAGTTTATCTCATGTTACGTTTTAATGAATCGTTTGGAACAAGAAAAGAAATATTGAACCGAACGCATTGATTGTGATTCGGTTTTTTGATGTGTATTTTTAATGAGAAAATAGGAGGAAGGAGCTCGGACAATGGATAGAAAAGAACAAAAATCAATCATTGAAGGGCTTTTGTTTGTTTCTGGTGATGAAGGGATTTATCCAGAACAAATAGCGAAAGTTCTTGAAATTGAAGTGAATGAAGTAATAGATATTTTAGAAGAAATGCAAAAAGAATATGAAGGTGCACATCGCGGTTTGCAAATTGTACAATATGCAAAAGTATATCGCTTTGCTACAAAGAAAGAACATGCTTCGTACTATCAGAAATTAATAGATATCCCAACAGCTGCCTCACTCTCTCAAGCTGCTCTTGAAACGTTAGCGATCGTTGCATATCGTCAACCGATTACAAGGACAGAAATGGAAGAGATTCGAGGGGTAAAAACGGACAAGGCACTACAAACGTTAGTTTCACACTTACTTATAAAAGAAACTGGCCGAGCAGAAGGTCCAGGGCGTCCCATTTTATATGGAACGACAAAAGAATTTTTGGACACATTTGGATTGAAAACATTAGATGATTTACCGCTACTTTCTGAAGAGAGTGAACAAATGAATGAAGCAGATTTATTCTTCGGTTCTTTACAAGAAATATCAAAATAAAAGCTTAGCATTTTGCTAAGCTTTTTTTGTATATCAATTATATCCCGTGCCATACTAAGTGAAAAAAAGGAGACGAGTTATGAAGGGTATACGAAGTATTTTGTTGTTAATTTCTGTTTTATTATGTTTTTCTTTAAATAGTACCTCGGCTAAAAGATATATGATGTCTATTCATGCTACGTCTCCTTTACATATGCAGCGGCAACATCTTAGTAAAATGCAAGTGAACTTTTTAAAAGTTGGACAAGGTGATGCAACACTTATTGTATTGCCAAATGGACAAACAATGTTAATTGATGGAGGACCTTATGAAGCAGGAGAGGTTATTATTCAAAAACTAATCGAAAAAGGGATAAACCATTTAGATGTTATTGTCAGTACGCATCCTGATATGGATCATATTGGTGGACTAATTCCGATTGTAGAGCAAATGCCGGTCTCACTTATACTAGATAGTGGAAAAACATATAGCTCTTTTACATATCATACGTATCGAAATAATATTAAGAAAAGGGGAATACCTTTTGTTTCGGTAAAGGAAGGACAATATATACCGCTAGATCCACATGTTTCTATACAGGTATTAAACAATGGGAAATCGAAAGATGAAAATAATGAATCCTCAATTGTTTTAAAGGTTCGATATGGAAAGGCTGACTTTTTATTGATGGGCGATGCTGATGTACGGACGGAACATGAGATATTAAAGCAATTTGATGTACATGCAGATATATTAAAAGTTGGGCATCATGGCTCATATACTTCAACAAGTGAAACGTTTATAAAAAAAGTAGAACCACAGTTCGCTATTCTTTCGTATGGGAGTAGCAATCCGTATGGCCATCCTCACCAAAGTGTAGTAAGGAGATTGAAACGGCACGGTATAATGATATATGGAACAAATAAACGCACTGTAGAAGTGAATACAGATGGGGAACATATTATGATAGGGTCTAGTGGATTCATGCCATTATTGAAGTAATTCATACATTAGAGATGGAGACCGTCCCTTTTTGGAAAAAATGAATAACATATATTATAATTACGAGAGACGTAATTATAATATATGTTTCGTTAAACAAAATGGAAATTTCATTAGAATGTATAGACAACTACTCGTGCGTATATTAAGATGGAATTAGGCGAATAAGGTAATAAGAACAAGTAGGAAAGTTTATGGGAAAGGGTCGATGAAAATGAAAACGCAAATTGTCATCAATGCCAAAATTTACACAGGTCAAGAAGTAGTGGAAAACGGATTTATTCGTTACGCAGAAACAATTAAAGAAATTGGTTTGATGGCTCAATATGTACCACAAGAAGATGAAACTGTTATTGATGCTACAGGGAAGATTGTAATTCCAGGTATGATTGATGTTCATATTCATGGTGGATACGATATTGATGCGATGGATGCAAATAGCGATGGATTAGTAACTCTAGGTAAAGAAATGTTAAAAGAAGGGGTTACAACTTACTTCCCGACAACAATGACACAAGCTCCAGATGCGATAGAAGCGGCACTAAGTGCTGCAAAGGAAGCGAAAGAAAAAGGAGCACATTTCGAATATATTCATTTAGAAGGACCGTATGTTTCAAAAAAACGTGCAGGTGCACAACCACTAGAACATATCGTTCCTGCGAATATTGAACAGTTTAAACAATGGCAGGAAGCAAGCGGAAATTTAATTAAGTTAGTAACATATGCACCAGAGGAAGAAGGAGCATTAGAGTTTGAACAGTATCTTGCTGAAACTGGTGTTGTTGGCACAATGGGGCATACAGATGCAATTGATGCGCAACTAAAAAATAGAAACATTACACATGCAACACATTTGTACAATCAAATGCGTGGATTACATCACCGTGAACCAGGAGTTGTTGGTCATGTGTTATTAAATCCAGATGTAATGGTTGAAGTAATTACAGATGGCATTCATATTCACCCTGATATGGTGAAATTAGCATATAAATTAAAAGGACCGAAAAAAGTAAGTGTCATTACTGACGCAATGCGAGCAAAAGGTCTTGAAGATGGATTATATGAACTTGGCGGACAGCCAGTACATGTAAAAGATGGTAGTGCTCGATTAGAAGATGGAACGTTAGCTGGTAGTATTCTAAAAATGGATCAAGCTTTCCGAAATGTAATTGAATTTACAGGATGTTCAATCGAAGACGCAGTACGTATGACATCAGTTAACCAGGCAGAAGAGTTTGGATTAAATAATAAAGGTGCGTTAGCGGTAGGGAAAGATGCAGACTTTGTTGTGATGACTGAAAATTTACATGTATATGATACCGTTCGTTTAGGAATTCATATGAAGGAAGGGAAGTAATTAAATGAATATTCTTGTTGTAAAAACTCCAGAAGAATTAGCAGAAGCAGGTTATAAATTAATTGAAGAAGTTGTAAAATCAAAAGAAAATCCAACATTAGGAATGGCTACAGGAAGCTCTCCATTAGGTATTTATGCAGAAATGCGAAAAAATAAACTTGATACAAGTCATGCAACCACTGTAAACTTAGATGAGTACGTAAATTTACCACACGAAGATAAAAACAGCTATCACTATTTCATGCAAGAACAGTTGTTTGATTATCTTCCATTTAAACAAACTTATGTACCAAACGGGATGGCAAGTGATTTAGAGGAAGAGTGCACACGTTACGAGAGCATTCTAGCTGCTAACCCAGTTGACCTACAGATTCTTGGAATCGGTGAAAACGGTCACATCGGATTTAACGAGCCAGGAACAGCATTTAATTCTCCAACTAACATTGTTGAATTAACAGAATCTACACGCCAAGCAAACCTTCGTTTCTTCGAAAAAGAAGATGATGTGCCAACTCATGCGATTACAATGGGAATTGGAAGCATTATGAAAGCAAAACAAATTCTACTTGTTGCTATGGGGCCTAAAAAGGCAGAAGCACTTAATGAGTTATTGCAAGGTGAATATAGTGAAGCGTGTCCTGCTACAGTTTTACAACGTCATCCGAATGTAACCGTAATCGCTGATCAAGAAGCTCTATCTTTATGCAGTGAGGCGATTGCTGATGAACATCGACAAGTATTCACCATTTCCGATCTATTATCAGATTCAAGAGTGGGTGAAACAGCTAATTGAGGACGGCGAATGGAAGCCGGGAGACAAAATCCCATCTGAGAATGAACTTTGTGATAAGTTCGAAGTGAGTCGTATGACAATCAGACAGGCGATTAATAATTTAGTGGAACAAGGCTATTTATATCGGAAACGTGGAATTGGAACGTTTGTCCAACTTCCGAAAGTGGAACAAAAATTGCAAGGAATGACGGGATTCACAGAAGATATGATTTCTCGCGGGATGAACCCAAGTAGTCAATTACTTAGTTTCCGCCTAGTTCCAGCTACTGCGAAAATAGCAGACCGGTTGAGAATACAGGAGGGGGAGTCGGTTTATGAAGTGAGGCGTATTCGCTTAGCTGATGATGAACCGATTGCTTTTGAGACGACATATTTGTCGCCAGCTCTTGTAAAAGATATTAACGAAGAAATATTGCAACAATCTTTATATGAACATTTAGAGAAAAAACTGGGCTTTAAGCTTGTTAGCGCTACTCAATCAATTGAAGCTTCCATTGCAACGGATAATGAAGCTGAACATCTGCATATTCCTAAAAAGGCGCCTGTGCTTGTAATGCGCCAATGGTCATATTCAGAAGGTGAGATACCGTTAGAGTATGTGAAATGTATTTATCGTGGGGATCGTTATAAATTTATTACAAACATCGCACGTAACAAATAATATATTTCAGTTTGTAAAGTACAGTAAATTTTAAAGTGTTTAACATGTAAAGAAATAAAAATACGACTCATCCTTATAAGGAGTGAGTCGTATTTTTATTATGAGTAATTACGTGGATAACAGCATCTTTAACCGTATTTACTACATAGTGAGCGTGCTCTTTTACTGCGTCATCTGCTTGAGACATAGCAAAACTGTGAGGGGTTAAAGAGAACATTGGAATATCATTATAAGAATCCCCTATGCAAGCAATTTCCTCTGGTTGTATTTGAAATTCTTTTAATAAAATAGAAATAGCAGAACCTTTACTAATATTAGGTGGCATTACATCTAAACATTGTTCTGCTGAAATGAAGGTGCTAACTTTCCCATGAAATTTTTCATCAATTTTTTTCTGAAGGAGTTGTAAGCTTTCCTTCGTTCCACCGACAGAAATTTTATTTGGAAAAATTGTATCATCAATTTTCTGTAATAGATTAGGTTCTTCAACAGAAGTCATCGTTACTTGTTGTTCAAGTTCATGAATAAACGGTGTTTTTTCTTCAATGTAGTAGTTATGTTCATCACTTACATAACGGAAATAAGGGTCTTCATTTGTCATAGCTAACAAATCTGGAAGAATGCTGGAATCGAAAGTTGCAGATAATAGCTTCTTATTTTCATGTGTATATACAAAAACACCATTTACACTAATGCGATGGAAATTTGTATTAACCGCTCTCATTAAGTCTGCAATTTCATTATCAAGTCTTCCAGAAGCGAAACAAAGAATTACATTTTGTTCAGCTAAGCTGCGCAAAGCGATAATATCTTGTTCGTCGATAAAACCTCCGTGTTGCATCATTGTTCCATCAATATCACTTACAAACATTTTAATCATGTTGCAATCTCCTTTCTATGTACAGTTGCCCTTACATTATACGCATCATATATAAACATGTCTAAAAAATGAATTTTTATTAAATGGTAGATGTTTTACATTGACGACAAAGAAGAATATTCTGTAACATAAAAGCAGGCTATTTAAGTACGAGGGTGGTGTTATATGAGTAATTATCTAGAAATTAAAAAAGTTTTAAATAATAATGTCATCATTGCTAGCCATCCTGAACACGAGGAAGTAGTAGTGATTGGTAAAGGAATTGGATTTGGAAAAAAAGCGAAAGATGTATTGGAGCAAGAACAAATTGAAAAAATGTTTGTTTTAAAAAATGAACGTGATCGAGAACAATACAAACTGTTAGTGCCGCATGTGAGTGAAAAATTAATTGAATTAATGAATGACATTATGTTCTACATTCAAGAAAAGGCAAAATCGCCATTAAATGAACATATTCACATCGCTTTAACAGATCATATTTCTTTTGCAGTTAAGCGGTTAAAACAAGGACTTACAATAGATAATCCTTTTCTGGTTGAAACGAAAATGCTGTATCCAGAAGAATACGAAATTGCTGAAGGTGTTGTAGACCTTTTAAATTCTCGTTTGCAAATTACATTGCCAGAAGGAGAAATTGGTTTTATTGCACTCCATATTTACAGTTCACTTACAAATTCAGATTTATCTTCAGTTAATCAAAACTCCCGTCTCATTGCACAACTTGTATCTTTAATTGAAACAAGCTTACAAATTACATTAGACCAAGAAAGTATTCACTATTTGCGCCTTATTCGTCATTTACAATATGCTATTGAACGGGTGAAAAAGGGAGAAAAAGTTGAGGAATCACAAAGCTTTGCTGATTTATTAAAGGCAGAATATCCCGTCTGTTATAATTTAGCCTGGAAGCTGGTTAAGGTCATGCAAAAAGAATTGCAATTGCCTGTATATGAAGCTGAAAGTATTTATTTAACAATGCACTTGCAACGATTAGTGAAAGCGGAGCATGTGTAAAAAGACATATATTTTTGTCTAAAATGAAAACGTTAAAAAAAATCATTGAATCGCTTACAATAGTTATGTATAATAACTATTGCAAAGTTATACAAATTTCGACAAACACATTAAGGTAAGTAACGAAAACGTTTGCCTTAATTATAGTGAACTTATACGTAAACCTATTTTTGACACGTGTTACTGATTCGATCAGGCATGAGTGGAGAAAAGCCAGGAATGTAAGCTAGAGAAAGGGATATACTACCCTTTGTATAGCTATCGTTCTATCTTTTTTTCCTCATGCCTTTTTGGCGTTTGTCGGAAGGTATCAATATAGATAAGAGAGGAAGGGTTTCCATGTTTAAGAAGATCTTTGGTGTTCTTCAAAAAGTCGGGAAAGCGTTAATGCTTCCAGTAGCGATTTTACCGGCAGCAGGTATTTTACTTGGATTTGGTAATGCATTTCAAAATCCACAGTTAACAAATGTTATTCCTGCTTTAAAAGCAGATTGGTTCGTAATGGTTGCAAAAATTATGGAACAATCTGGTGATATTATTTTCGCTAACCTTGCATTATTATTCGCAGTTGGGGTAGCAATTGGTTTAGCAGGTGGAGACGGAGTAGCTGGTTTAGCAGCATTCGTTGGCTACCTAATTATGAACAAAACGATGAGTGTGTTCTTAGAAGTAGATAAGTTAGTAAAAGTAACAAGTTCTGGAGCAGACCCAGTGAAAATTGGATTTGCAGATCCAGCATATGCGAATGTATTAGGAATTCCAACGCTACAAACAGGAGTATTTGGTGGTATTATCGTCGGTATAGTAGCGGCATATTGCTATAATAAATACTTCAATATTGAATTACCTTCATACCTAGGTTTCTTTGCAGGTAAGCGTTTCGTACCGATCGCAACTGCAACATTCTCTTTAGTAGTAGGTATTATCATGTGCTTCATTTGGCCATACATTCAAGGTGGCTTAAATACGTTCTCACATCAAATGATTGATGCGAATAGAACGTTAGCAGCATTTATTTTTGGTTTAATTGAACGTTCATTAATTCCATTTGGATTACATCACATTTTCTATTCACCGTTCTGGTTCGAATTTGGTCAGTACACAAATGCAGCTGGCGAATTAATCCGCGGTGACCAAAAAATCTTTATGGCACAGTTAAAAGATGGTGTAGAATTAACAGCAGGTACATTTACAACTGGTAAGTATCCGTTCATGATGTTTGGTCTTCCAGCAGCAGCTTTAGCAATGTACCATGAAGCACGTCCAGAAAATAAAAAATTAGCAGCTGGTATTTTAGGTTCTGCTGCATTAACATCTTTCTTAACAGGTATTACAGAACCACTTGAATTTTCATTCTTATTCGTAGCACCAGTATTATTCGGAATTCACGCTGTATTTGCTGGTCTATCATTTATGACAATGCAAATTTTAGGTGTTAAAATTGGTATGACATTCTCTGGTGGTTTAATCGACTTTATGTTATTCGGTGTATTACCAGGCCGTACAGCATGGTGGTGGGTAATTATTGTTGGTCTTGTACTAGCAGTTATTTACTACTTCGGATTCCGCTTTGCAATCCGTAAATGGAATTTAAAAACACCTGGTCGTGAAGTAGCAAATGCGAATGACGGCGCAGGAAAAACAGAAGCAGGTGAACTTCCTCGAGAAGTATTAGTAGCACTTGGTGGTAAAGAAAACATTGCTTCTTTAGATGCTTGTATTACTCGTTTACGTGTTCAAGTTAACGAACAAAAGAATGTAAACAAAGACCGCTTAAAAGAACTTGGAGCGGCTGGTGTACTTGAAGTTGGAAATAACATTCAAGCTATTTTCGGACCAAAATCTGACACATTAAAATCACAAATTCATGATATTATGTCAGGTCGTACACCTCATGTTGAAAAAGAAGAGCCTGTAAAGGTAGAAGAAACTCCTCAAAAAGTTGATGAAAATGAAACAATCGTATCACCAATTGAAGGGAAAATCTTACCGATTACAGAAGTACCTGATCAAGTATTCTCAGGAAAAATGATGGGAGACGGATTTGCAATCGAGCCAACAGAAGGAACAGTAGTTTCTCCAGTTAATGGTGAGATCGTCAATGTATTCCCTACAAAGCATGCGATTGGTATTCAATCTGAGGGTGGAAAAGAGATATTAATTCACTTTGGTATTGATACTGTAAAATTAAATGGTGAAGGATTTGAGGCACTTGTAGCGCAAGGCGACAAAGTGAAACAAGGACAACCATTATTAAAAGTAGATCTTGCATTCGTAAAAGAAAATGCACCATCTATTATTACGCCAATTGTATTTACAAATTTACAACAAGGGCAACAAGTCGAATTGAAAAAAGATGGAAATGTTAAGAAGGGCGAAAACGCTATTATTGACATTCAGTAGGAATTTGACGCAAAATGTTTATAATTATAATAGGCGATGTGGTTGACCGAACATCGCCTATTATATACAATAGATGATGTAGTACTCACGTCTATACAACTAAAAAAAACTGTAATTTAAAGGAGATAAATTATCATGGAAAAAATCTTTAAAGTAACTAGCGACTCAGGAATTCATGCACGTCCAGCAACTCTACTTGTAAACACTGCAAGCAAATTTGGTTCTGACATTAACTTAGAGTATAACGGAAAAAACGTTAACTTAAAATCAATCATGGGCGTTATGTCTTTAGGCATTCAACAAAACGCAGAAATTAAAATCACTGCAAATGGTGATGATGCAGCTCAAGCACTAGCAGCTATCGAAGAAACTATGAAAAACGAAGGATTAGGAGAATAATGACTCTTAATATTCAAGGGATCGCTGCATCAAGTGGGATTGCTATTGCAAAGGCTTTCAGACTTGAGAATCCTGAATTTAACATTGAAAAGAAATCAATTACAAACGAAGCTGCTGAAATTGCACGCTTAGACGCTGCGCTTGAGAAAGCAAAAACTGAATTAGAAGCAATTAAGGACCACGCTTTTGCTGAGCTGGGTGCTGATAAAGCTGCGATCTTTGAAGCACATTTATTAGTATTAAATGATCCAGAACTAGTAAACCCGGTAAAAGATAAAGTAAATAGCGAAAAAGTAAATGCTGAATTTGCAATGGATGAAGTTGCATCAATGTTTATTTCTATGTTTGAAAACATGGATAACGAATATATGAAAGAACGTGCTGCGGACATTCGTGACGTAACAAAACGCGTTCTTGCACATTTACTAGGAATTAACTTCTCAAACCCTGGTACAATTTCTGAAGAAGTAATCATTATTGCTGAAGATTTAACACCATCTGATACAGCTCAGTTAAACCGTAAGTATGCAAAAGGTTTCACGACTGATATCGGTGGACGTACATCTCACTCTGCAATTATGGCTCGTTCTATGGAAATTCCTGCAGTTGTTGGTACGAAAGTTGTTATGGAGAAAATCCAAGATGGCGATATCGTAATCATTGACGGTTTAGATGGAGAAGTAATTGTAAACCCATCGGAAGAAACTCTTCGTTCTTTTGAAGAAAAGAAAGCGAAATTTGAAGAGCAAAAAGCAATATGGGCAAAATTAAAAGACCAAGCTACTGTAACGAGCGATGGACATCACGTTGAGCTTGTTGCTAATATCGGAACACCAAATGATGTACAAGGTATTATCGATAATGGCGGAGAAGGCGTTGGTTTATACCGTACAGAATTCTTATACATGGGCCGTGACAATCTTCCAACAGAAGAAGAGCAGTTCGAGGCGTATAAAGCAGTTCTTGAAGGTGTAAAAGAAGGTCAACCTGTTGTTGTTCGTACACTTGACATCGGTGGAGATAAAGAGCTTCCATACTTACATTTACCAAAAGAAATGAACCCATTCTTAGGATACCGTGCAATTCGCTTATGTCTTGATGAGCAAGATGTGTTCCGTACACAACTTCGTGCATTACTTCGTGCTAGCGTATACGGTAACTTAAAAATTATGTTCCCAATGATTGCAACTCTTGATGAGTTCCGTCAAGCGAAAGCGATTTTATTAGAAGAGAAAGCAAAACTTGTAGAAGCGGGTACAACTGTTTCTGATTCTATTGAAGTGGGTATGATGGTTGAAATTCCAGCTTCAGCAGTATTAGCAGATCAATTCGCAAAAGAAGTTGATTTCTTCTCTATTGGAACAAATGACTTAATCCAATACACAATGGCTGCAGACCGTATGAACGAACGTGTAGCTTACTTATATCAACCATATAACCCATCTATTTTACGTCTTGTAAAAATGGTTATCGATGCTGCTCATAAAGAGGGCAAATGGGCTGGTATGTGTGGTGAGATGGCGGGAGATTCACTTGCTATCCCATTATTATTAGGATTAGGCTTAGATGAGTTCAGTATGAGTGCAACATCTATCCTTCCTGCAAGAACACAACTAAGCAAGTTGTCAAAAGCAGAAATGGAAACATTAGCAGAAAAGGCATTAACAATGTCAACTGCTGAAGAAGTTGTTGAATTAGTTAAAAGCATATAATCAATAAAAAAACCTGAGTCGATTTGAAATCGGTCTCAGGTTTTTTCTATGAGAAAAGTATATCTTATTTGCTTACTATCGAGGATAAGAGACAGAATTAGATAGCGATTGCAACGATATCAGTTGGGCATACACGTAAAATACCAGTAAAAGTATTTCGATTTTGATTGTTCTTATCGTCTTTATTGTTATCTTTGTCGTCTTTGTTATTACGAGCTAAAGCAGAGAAAAGAGCAACACCGTTAGCGAAACCTTCAAAAATTACATTGTTGAAAGTACCATTACCTCTAATGCTTAAAAGAGAAAGCTCTGTTCCAACTGAAATGTTAGCAAGTACGTTACATACAGCAGTTCGTTGTGGTCTAACTTCTTCTCTCTCTTTCTCGCGATGTTCGCGATGGTCACACTCTCTTTCACGATGATGACAGTCTCTAAAGTTATCACAGCATCCAAATGATCCAAACATAATCCTCATCACCCCCTTCACACTTATAATCTATGTAAGTTCGGTAGTTAGTGACTGGACAGAGCGTGGAATTTTTTCTAGGGTATTTTCTCATTTTAAAAGACTAGCTGGGTGTTTAGTACGGAATGATGTTTAAAATAGGGGAAATATCACAAAAAAGTGTAAAGACCACCAAAATGAATGAAATAGGTAGGCTTTACACTTTTTTACTTTTATATAAAACAATGATATATACTGGGAGAGCTAAGAGTAATGGTGCAATGGATCGTGCAGTATGTTTTTCTGCGTCTAATTGGAACGCTTCTTCTTTTGGGAATTGTAACACTGATATGTTTGCAGCATCGCCAATAAAATATAGAAGTAGTACAGTTACTATGTAACTTAAAAGTGCGATAAAGCTTCCGTATGAACTCAATGAAAATCCCTCTCTTGTTATCTATTTGTTATCATTGTATCATAATTGTAACAAAAACACACGGTTATATTTCGATACTTTAACAAATTTCGACATAAAACGTCATATTCGTTTACGGAATTAACTTAAACTGTACTGTTTATCTATCTGTAGATGTCGAATAACACATTGTAATATTACGGATGTGTGACAGAGTATAAAAAAACGAAGGTAATGAAATTACCTTCGTTTTTACTATTTTGCCCATTCACTCACTTGCTCTACGCTCATTCGTGGTGCAGGGTGGCCTTTTAAAGTTGATTCACCAATTGTAATAAGCATAATTGGTACGTATCGAGATGAAACATTGAATTCTTCTGTAAGTGCTTGTGGATTGAAACCACCGATAGCGCAAGTGTCCCAGCCAGTTGCTTTAGCTGCAAGCATAAGTTGCATTGCTGCTAAAGATGCATTTGAAAAAGCAGCATCTCTTGGGAATTGTTCACGAGTATATGCAGATTCAATATTTTTAGCTAAACGCTCTTTTGCTTCTTCTTTCATAAAGCCCTGTTCAACAATTGGACCATAAACGGGTGCAACATTTTTATAAGCTTCTAAATCACCTAAAACAGCGACTACTGCAGAAGCATCGAGAATTTGTTGTTGGTTATAAGCAATTGGATGTAATCGTTTTTGTACATCTTCTCCTTGGAAAACAAGGAATTTCCAGTGTTGCAGGTTCCAAGCAGAAGGTGCTTGTGCAGCTGCTTTTAAAATTTCATGTAATTCTGTCGATGAAATTTCTTTGTCTGGGTTGAATGCACGTGTAGACGTGCGTTCATATAGAACGTTAAAAAAGTTATCGTTTGTCATTATATATCCTCCAAATTACATATCAAATTATTTAAAAATAAATGTAATATCTTCTACTTACATTTTGTAAGTTGTCGAGTTTAAGAATATAATATCTTTATTTTAATTGTCAAGTTTTAAAGAGTAAGCTAGGGCATTCATACAAACGATACAATTCCTATAATCATACACTAAAAAAGGAATTTATAGAGTGAAAAAGCGAAGATTACATTCTCAATTAGCTTGTTGCTATGTATCCCTCACGCATTAAAGTTTTTGGGAATAGCTATTTATAAAACGTTTGTGAGGAATTCTGTAGAACAAGATATATGAAGTGAGTGAAGACTAGTGATGAACATACTACATTTTTTATTAGAGAATACGGTTTTCCAAAATGTACTACAAGATCTTAAGTTAAATGTCCTTTATATAGAAAATGGATGCACACATCAACAAACGATTGAAAATATTCATCCCAAATGCATGTTTATAGCAAATAGTTTTGAAGAAGGAGAACTATTGCTTCATAAGACTAAACCGCATATTGTAATTATGTATGTAACAGATTTTTCTCAAATAAAATATATAAAGAATATGTATAATCCACATAGTACATTCATTGTCATTTGGGATCAACAAATAACAAATGAGTTTACAGAGGTGCTTACGTTAGGAATACGTAATATTGTGATAGCACCAGTAACTCCACAAGTAGTTTTAGAAGAAGTAAATAAAAGTTTGTATCAACTTTCTTTAGTGCGGCAAGTAAGTTTGCAACAAGAACTACTGCAGATGATGTTTGATTTTCACAATGATCTATTATTTATAGTAGAAGATGATGAGATTGTTGATTGTAATACGAATTTTTTAGAGTTTTTTGGATATGAAAATTTGTTTGATTATCGTGCGCAACATTTAGTGTTTGCCGAACATTTTATTAGAGAAAATGGATATTATTCGACGACTCATGATATAACATGGTTAGATGATACATTATCATATGATAGAAGAATTAAGATGTCTAATTATGAAGGAATTGTATCAACTTTTTTATTACGTGCGACGCCGTTACCAGAAGATTTATCGAGATTTATTGTAAAGTGTACAGAGATTACAGAATTAGATGAAATCTATCAAGAACAAGAAAGACTTGCCATGATAGATTCATTGACAGAGATTTATAATCGTTTGAAGTTCCAACAAATATTAGAGGTAGAGTGGGATAATGTAATACGTAACGATGAAAAAATGGCAATTATATTATTTGATATAGATAATTTTAAAACAGTAAATGACACATATGGTCATGATTTTGGAGACTTAGCATTAATACAACTTGCAGAACTTATGAAGTCTAAAGTAGAGCAACAACATGTATTTGCAAGATGGGGAGGAGAAGAATTTATTATATTAGTGACAAATACAGTAGAAAAAGAAGCATTTCAAGTTGCAGAATCATTGCGCTTTTTTATTGAAACAAAACAATTCTCTGGAATTTCGAAATTAACAGCGAGTTTTGGAGTAGCGTTATATGAGAAAGGAATTACAAGAGAAGAATTAATGCAGCGAGCGGACATTGCATTATATGAAGCGAAAAAAAATGGGAAAAATCAGGTATGTATATATAGAAAAGAAAAAATGTGATTTTTCGCAACTAATTGTTGCGATTTTTTTTTATTGCCTGATAATAGTAGTAGGGAGACCATATGCAATGAAGTAATTATGGAGGAACAATATGATAAAAAAAATAATAGTAGTTGCTTCACTATGTACTGTTGTTTGCGGCGGAGTATACTATGCTTTCTATGCTCCCAGTGTAATGGAACAAACAGTGTTAACTACTAATGTGGCCCCGGCTATTGGGTCAGAAGTGCAAGATAATATAGAAGAAAAAGAAGAGAGACAAATTGATTATGCTAGTATATCTCAAAAATTAGATCAATATTTAGTAGGAAAGCAATTTAATGGGACAGTTTTGGTGACTGATAAAGAGCGTGTTATATTGAATAAAGGATATGGATATGCTGATGTTCAAAATAAAATAGAAAATACACCTCAAACAAAATATCGTATCGGTTCTATTACGAAAACAGTAGTTGCTACATCTATTTTACAGCTACAAGAACAAGGGAAATTAAACATTCAGGAAAATGTAAATACATATATTCCTTCATTTCCAGCAGATAAAAATATCACTTTATATCATTTATTAACGCATACATCGGGTTTACCGGAAAGCGGCAAAGGAAAAGTGAATGCGGCTTCTCGTATAAACTTAGTAAATTGGATTGGGAGTCAAAAAGTAGAGTTTCCACCAGGAGCAGGTTGGAGATATACAGATTATAATTATATGGTGCTTGCTTATATTATAGAAAGCATATCAAAAAAAACGTTAGGAGATTACATAAAAGAAAATATATTTATTAAAGCAGAAATGCACGAATCTGGTATGGGAAATATGGCTCCGGGAGATCAGCATTTTACTAAAGGGTACGTTAAGAAAGATAATGTACTTGAACCTGCACAAAAATTGTCAATGGATTGGTTATACGGTTGCGGCGAGATGTATACGACAGTTGGAGATATGAAGAAATTAGACGAAGCAATTATAAATGGGAAACTTCTTTCTGAACAAAGTATGCAAGCGATGTTTTCACCTTCAGAAGAACGGAAATATGCATTTAGTTTTTATATATACCCAGATTATTTTCATAATCATGGTGTACTATCTGGTTGGAACACTTTCAATAATTTTAATAAAGAAAAAGGGACTTTTGTTATTTTATTTTCAAATGTGAAAAATAGTATGGATGATGATTTTAATAATGAGTTTCGAAAGATGGTAAATGATTTATTAGAACAAAGGGGATGAGAATATGGAAAACAAAATTTTATCAATAGGTTTCATCGGTATTGGTGTAATGGGAAAAAGTATGGTTCGTCATTTAATGCAAGAAGGTCATAAAGTATATGTATATAATAGAACGAAAGCGAAGACAGATTCTTTAGTACAAGATGGTGCAAATTGGTGTGATACACCGAAAGAGTTAGTGAAGCAAGTAGATGTTGTAATGACTATGGTTGGATATCCACATGATGTTGAAGAAGTGTACTTTGGAAGTGAAGGGATTATAGAGAATGCAAATGAAGGCACGATAGCCATTGATTTTACGACATCTACACCAACATTGGCAAAACGTATAAATGAAGTTGGTAAAAGAAAGAATGTATTTACGTTAGATGCCCCAGTATCTGGAGGAGATGTTGGTGCTAAAGAAGCAAGACTTGCAATTATGGTCGGTGGAGAGAAAGACATATATGATAGATGTTTACCGTTATTTGAAAAACTAGGAACAAATATTCAGTTACAAGGACCAGCTGGGAGTGGACAACATACGAAAATGTGCAATCAAATTGCAATTGCATCCAACATGATTGGAGTATGTGAAGCTGTTGCTTACGCGAAAAAGGCTGGACTAAATCCAGATAAAGTATTAGAGAGTATTTCAACAGGTGCAGCAGGTAGTTGGTCATTAAATAATTTAGCTCCTCGAATGTTAAAAGGAGACTTTGAGCCAGGGTTTTACGTAAAGCATTTTATGAAAGATATGAAAATCGCTTTAGATGAGGCTGAAAAATTACAATTACCAGTACCAGGTTTAAGCTTGGCGAAAGAATTGTATGAAGAGTTAATTATGGATGGAGAAGAAAATAGCGGAACACAAGTGTTATATAAAAAGTATATAAGGGGGTAAATGAGATGGATCTCCAAAAGTTTGATGAGATGATTGATGCTGTGCAGCGAGCAACTTGTATACCAATCAATGAAAAACAAAAGGAAGCCTTTAAACAAAAATATGATTTTGAACCAAACTTTGAATATGGAAGAGATGAGAAAGGGCATTATGTCATTCGAACTTCAAAAAAGATGTTAGAAGAAATGGAGTTTTATTTGGCATTAAAATATGATCGTGATGGAGTGGATCTTTATATGCAAGCTGAGATTGACGATATATGTCATGTGTCTGTTAGCTATAGTGAAGATGCGTTACATCTACAAGAATTGTTTCAATTTCTAGAAGAAAATAAATAAAAGTCCTCATTTGAGGACTTTTATTTATTTAGGTAAATATATTTCATTTTTATAATTATAAGCTAGAAGCTCGACGGCACCGTTCAACCGGGAACGGGATAACTTGCGCCATGTGGTTAGCGCCAAATTGTTTTGAGCGAGCGTGGCGTAATATATAAAATGCGCACAGAATAGCAACAGGAATAGCGCCGTATAAACCAAAAAATAAAGCGCTTACACAAGAGGCGACAAAACCTAAAACACCAACTTCTAACTCTTCCATAATAGCTCCTAAAATAACAGGAATAGCTCCGCATAAAACTCCTAGTATAAGTGCGATAAGTAAACTCATGATTATCCCCCTCTGTTTGCAATATTATTTTCCTTCTTATTAGTTGTAGTATATCATATATAAAACAGAATTTTCAGAAAAAATTCAAAAAAAGTTCAACAAATGTTCAAAAAGGGTTGAGAAATACACTTGAAAAATCGAGTGGATAGATTGTTTCTTGGAAGAAGAGGAAAGATGCTTTGAATAAATAAAAAATCAGGCCTATTTCATTTTTTGAAATAAGCCTGTTCCATAGGAGGATGTATATATGTAGAGTGAATAAAAGGTTGGAAAAGGGGGTCCAAGTCCTTTTATTCAACTAGCTACCTTAATAGATTGGAACCCAGCCTTCAGTTGTAACAAAAATACGAATAGCCACAACTTGACGATCATCCTGCAAAGTAAAATAATGTCTTGCATTTTCAGGAACAGAGATTAGGTCGCCTGGCTCAAGTTCAACGTCAAAGAATTTTCCATCTTTGCCTTCAATAGCAAAGATGCCATGGCCACTGACAATAAAGCGAACTTCATCATCAGTATGATGGTGTTCTTTTTGGAAATTAATTAATAATTCGTCAAGGTTAGGTGTGCTACTTGAAAGTGAAATTACATCATGCGCTTTATAACCTCGGCGTGCTGAAACATCAGCGATTTCTTTTGAAAAAACAGTTAATATTTCAGCTTTGTTATCATCTGTTAACGAATAATTTTCATTTAAATGAGTAGGAAGTTTAGAAATATTCCATTTCTCATATAAAACGCCTTCCTCTTGTAGAAATTTTGATACTTCCACTTCATTCTCAATGCGAGTATTTACTTCATGAATACGAATTTGCGCCATTAGAAACGCCTCCTTGAATTGATAATAGTTTTATATGAAATTGGAATAAAAACTCATAAGCTTCTAATCTTTTCTTTGCATCAAAGCTATCTCGGCCCCATACAGTGATGCCGTGATTTCGAATTAATACTGCTCCCGAATCTCCTTGTATATGTTTTCGGAAGTTCTCCCCAAGTGTTGGGATATGAGCATGGTTTTCGATAATAGGAATGTGAATTGTTGCACCTTCCTCCCAAATATCAAGAGCTTTAATGATTTCTTGATTTTGAAGGGTGACTGTATCGCTATACAAATTTGTGATGACATTGTTATCCGTTGTATGAACATGAAGTACGCACCCGGCATTCGTATTGTTATAAATATGTGTATGCAATATTGTTTCTGCTGAAGGGCGTAATTCAGTCTCTAAAACGGGAACTCCTGCATGATCTACTAATAGAAAATCATCTGGAGTGGTTTTTGTTTTATCTTTACCGCTTGCTGTAATAAGGAAAGTAAGCGGCTCATGACTAACTTTTATAGAAATATTGCCACTTGTTGCTGGAAACCAATTTCGAGTTGTTAATTCTTTTTTAATCTCGCTTAAGTCATACCATTGACGAAACAGTTGTTTCATGATTTCACCTCCAACAAATGTTTTAATTCAGCTTGAACATCGTGAAATGTTTCAAACGGTGTATAAACAATATGATTTTCTTTACACTTTGTAATAAGGAAATCGCGAGCGAATACTTTATCTGCTTGTTTCGCAGCTTGTAAATCAGTAATAGAATCTCCGATTACAATATGGAAATTATTTGTATCACTTAATTTGCGGATTAAAGATGATTTACATAATCCACAATGATTTTGACAGTAATGATCACAAGGGTTAGGCCACTTAACTGTAATGTATTCATTTGAAAAGTCTGTTTCATTACAGTAAATTTGCTCTTTTGGAATGATTCCTTGTAAGAGTGGATAGACGAAGAAATCCATTCCACCTGATACAACGTAAAAAGAAATATTATTTTCATTTACAAATTGTATAAATTCACGAAAGCCACTACGAATTTCGGCAGTTTCTTTTAAAAATTGAATTATATCATCATGCAAATTAGTAGGTAGCAATTGAAATAATTGAGAAACACCTTCTTGAATAGAAAGCTCTTGTGATAAAATTCTTTGCTTTATTTCTTCTGCTTCTGGTGGTGCGAATTTTTCCATAATCGACATAATGTTATCGTTATTTGTAATCGTACCATCGAAATCACAAAATACTTGAATACTCATAATTTCACCTCATAAGAGGGATTTCCCCATATTTGTAGTGCGCTATGCAAATTTATGTCATCTACTTCATGGAGTAGATGACCTTGCAAAGTAGCATCAATTGCAGTGCGGAAAGCCTTTCCACCACCTTGCGCCCCATACGGATGCCCATGTATGCCGCCGCCCGCATTAATAACAACATCTTTACCGAAGTCTCGTAGAATAAAGGGAACGAAACCAGGATGAATGCCAGCAGATGGGACAGAGAAACTTTTCTTGAAAAACGCATCGTCTTCAGTTAGATAGTTTGAAATGTTGAAAGCATCTTCCTTTTCTAACGCAACACTTCCGTATGGAGACGGGAATAAAGAAAAATCAGCACCAGCATAACGTAGTAGCTTTCCAAGTAATAATGGAGATGAGACCCCATATAGCTTGGATGCTGAATAAGCACCACTTACAGCAGGGTGTGCCATAATAGGAACTGGGATTTCATCATCTTCTGCCAGTGATTGTAGTACATCTAGTCCGTAAGCAAATACATTAAATAATAGAATATCAGCACCAGCCTGCACTGCGCGTTTCGCATTTTCTTTTAAGTCGAAAGTTCGCCCTGTTAAATTTACGGCATATAATGTTTTATGGCCGTATGTTTCATATACGGATTGTAAAACTTCTTTTCCAGATACAATTCGCTTCGCAAGTGGTGTTAAGGAGTTCTCGAATAAAATTTCATCATCTTTTACGATATCCACACCACCAATTGCTTGATCGCGTAATTGAGTTTTTAAGTATCCAATATTTCGTCCAATCATTCCTTTGAAAATGCTCATTAAAAGGGGACGGTTATACACTTGTACACGATTTCGAATACCGTCTATACCGAATTTTGGACCAGGGAAGTGCTTTTTTAATTCGTCTGAAAACGTTAAGTCAATTAATTTCACTTCGCCATCAAGTGATAACTTTCCGAATGTAGTTGTTAAAATCGCTGGTAAATCTGGACTGAAATTTAATAATGGGTATTCGATTTTAATAATCCCACGTTTTACTTTTTTGCGTAGATACGAATTGATATGTTCTTGTTCATCTAATTCCTCAATATGAATGACGTTGCCTTTATGTTGTTTTAATTGTTCTTGTAATAAATGTGGCAAATGAGTCCAAGAGCCAATTGTTAAACCGAGTGCAATTTGTTCAGCTTTTTTGTCTAAGTTAAGTGAATCGTCATGGATTAAATACGTCGCTATAATTCCGCTCATTGTTATAACCTCCTAGTTAAATAAAAAAACCTCTCAGCTAAGGAGAGGTTTTTTTACAACCAGCTCCTTATCTGTCAGCGTAATGCTGCGAGAATTAGCACCGTGTCTACAATTGTAGATCGGTTGCCGGGTTTCGTCGGGCTCGTCCCTCCACCTGCTCTTGATAAGAAGTATTTAGAAATGTTTAAATTTTTAAGATAACTGAATTTTGTCAGATATTTTTCATGTTGTCAACGACTTTTTGAAAAAATTTAATTTATCAATTCGATTAATTGCTTCTCGTAATCGTTCTTCTGTGTGCAAGAGACCAACGCGGACGTATCCTTCACCGTGTTCACCAAATCCAACACCAGGAGCAACTGCAACGTGTGCTTTTTCTAGCAAAATATCAGAAAATTGCTCAGATGTATAGCCTTCTGGTACAGGAAGCCATGCAAAGAAGGATCCGGTTGGGATGTCTACATTCCAACCGATAGAGTGACAAGCTGAAATAAGAGCATTTCTTCGAGATTCGTAACTATTTACAAGATCTACGACGCAAGATTGTGAACTTAATAGCGCTTCGCGGGCAGCGTCTTGAACTGCACCAAAAATACTAACATACATATGATCTTGCAATAGGTTAATTGTTTCGATGACACTTTCATTCCCTATGGCAAAAGCAATACGCCATCCAGCCATATTGAAAGTTTTGGATAATGTGTAAATTTCAATTCCTATATCTTTTGCACCGTCTGCTTGCAAGAAACTAACCGGTTTTTGACCATCAAATCCGATCGCGCCGTAAGCAAAATCGTGAACGACTAATATATTATGTTTATTAGCAAAATGAATGGTTTCATCAAAGAAATCTTTTGATGCAGTAGCACCAGTAGGATTGTTTGGATAGTTTAAAAACATTAACTTTGCTTGTTTCGCAATAGCGTCATCAATTTTTGTATAATCTGGTAAAAATTTATTTTCGGCAATAAGCGGCATTGTTTCAAATTGTGCTTTTGCTAAAGCAACTCCGGATAAATAATCTGGATAGCCTGGATCGGGAACGAGAATCGTATCACCAGGATTGGTAAAACACATTGGTAATTCTACTAATCCAGCTTTTCCACCAAACAAAATAGCAACTTCAGTTTTTGGATTTACTACTACATCATATTCACGTTGATAGAATGTTGCCACGGCTTCTTTTAAGCTTTCGTGTCCACGAAATGGCGGATATTTATGATGAATGGTCTTTTCTGCAGCATGTTGTAAAGCTTTTACGATATGCTGCGGTGTTGGTTGATCTGGATTACCTTGACCTAGATTAATAACATCGTGACCAGCCGCAACGACTTTGTTAACTTTTGCAACAAGTGAAGCGAAAAATTGTGTTGGCAATGATGTTACTATCTCAGAAGGTTGAAATAATTTCATACTTTCCACCTCTTTTGAAAGTTGTTACAATTCTAGTGACAAATGATATAATCTTTCCAGTATTTTGTAAAGAGAAAATTAAGAATGGGGCTGAAAAAATGAAAGTCGCATGTATTCAAATGGATATTGTATTTGGAGATGTAGAAAAAAATATGGAGAACGCTAAAAACAAAATAAGCGAAGCGATGAAGGAAAGGCCAGATGTTATCGTCTTACCAGAACTATGGACAACAGGATATGATTTAACGAGGCTTTCTGAAATTGCAGATAGAGATGGATTAGAAACGAAAGAAAAGTTGAAAGAATGGTCGAAGCAATATGGTGTACATATTGTTGGTGGTTCTATAGCAAAGCAAACAGAGCAAGGGGTTACCAATACAATGTATGTTGTAAACAACGAAGGAGATCTAGTCAATGAATATAGTAAAGTACATTTATTTCAGCTTATGGATGAACACAAATATTTAATAGCGGGTAATGAAACAGGTGAATTTAAACTAGATGATATCGAGTGCGCTGGCACAATTTGCTATGATATTCGTTTTCCAGAATGGATGCGCGTTCATACTGCTAAAGGGGCAAAAGTTTTATTCGTTGTAGCAGAATGGCCATTAGTTCGTTTAGCACATTGGCGTTTGCTATTGCAAGCAAGAGCAGTTGAAAATCAATGTTATGTTGTTGCATGCAATAGGTCAGGAAAGGATCCGAATAATGAGTTTGCAGGTCATTCTCTAATTGTGGATCCTTGGGGTGAAGTCGTGGTAGAGGCAAATAAAGAGGAATCCATTTTATTTGGAGAACTTACATTCGAGAAGATTAAAGAGGTACGTAAAGGAATTCCAGTTTTTGCAGATCGCCGTCCAGAACTATACAAATAAAATATTGACAAGTGATTTTTATTCTTGGTATAGTCTTCAACATAAAGTTAAAAATTCTAAAAAATTATATAACTCTTATCAAGAGCAGGTGGAGGGATTTGGCCCGATGAAGCCCAGCAACCGACCGTAATACCATTGTGAAATGGGGCGTTTATGACGCCAAAAGGCACGGTGCTAATTCCAGCAGAAAGTAAAATTTCTGGCAGATAAGAGGGGAGAAGATAAACTTCAAACCTCTTTCTTAGTGGAAAGAGGTTTTTCTGCGTTAGAAAAACCTCTGAATTTAAAAAGGAGGAAAAGACGATGGGATATTATTCATTAACAGAAGTAACAGCTGTACAATATGCGAAAGAACATGGATATTTTGACAAGAAGGCGAATGTAGTTTGTCATGAAATAGGAGATGGAAATTTAAATTACGTGTTCAAATTAGTTGATGGAGAGAGATCAATTATAATAAAACAAGCACTTCCATATGCGAAAGTAGTTGGTGAGAGCTGGCCGTTGTCTATAAAAAGAGCGACGATTGAAAGCAAGGCATTACAAATTTTCGCGAAGTATGTACCAGATTATGTTCCGGTAGTGTACAGTCATGATGAAGAGCTAGCAGTTACAGTAATGGAAGACTTATCAAGACTAACAATTACAAGAAAAGGATTAATAGATGGAGAAGGATATCCACTTTTATCCCAGCATATCGGTCGTTTTCTAGCACATGTTTTATTTTATACTTCAGATTTCGGTTTACAGTCAGAAGAGAAAAGGGTGCTAGAAGGTACATTTGTAAATCCAGACCTTAGTAAAATTACAGAAGATTTAGTTTTTACGGATCCGTTTGGACATTACGATACGAATGATTATGAGTCAGATTTACAGTCAGTGATTGATGAACTTTGGAGTGACAAAATTTTAAAACTAAAAGTAGCACAATATAAATATAAGTTTTTAACGAGAAAAGAAGCGCTTATTCATGGTGATTTACATACTGGTAGTATTTTTTCATCACCTTCTGAAACGAAAGTGATTGATCCAGAATTTGCAACGTACGGTCCATTTGGCTTTGATATCGGTCAATTTATTGCAAATCTATTATTAAATGCTTTATCGAGAGAAGAAGAAAAGAGAAGTGTACTATTTTTCCATATAGAAAAGACATGGAGTTATTTTGTAGAAACTTTTACGAAGTTATGGATTGGAGAAGGTGTAGAAGCATATACGAAAGAAAAACAATGGTTACCAATTATTTTGCAAAATATCTTTACTGATGCCGTCGGATTTGCCGGATGTGAACTGATTCGTAGAACAATTGGTTTAGCTCATGTAGCGGATTTAGATGAAATAGCAAATAAAGAAAGAAGAATTCAAGCTAAGAAGCAAGCGCTGTACTTAGGAAAAGAACTAATAAAATATGAATCTAAGTGTGCTGATATTCAACTGTTTCGAACATTATTTCAACAGACAGTTTCAGGAGGCATAAAAGCATGAGTACATTTGTAACTGTTCCGAGGTCTGTAAGTTGGAAAGGTGATGCAATTGCGGTATTAAATCAAACAAAGTTGCCGCATAGTACAGAATATAAAACGTTGACGACTATTGAAGAGGTATGGAAAAGTATTGTAATGCTAGAAGTACGCGGAGCACCCGCAATTGGAATTGTAGCAGCATTTGGTTTGGCGCTTGCATCAAAAAAATATAACACGATACATATTGAAGAATTTCAAAAGATATTTAATAGAGATTGTAACTATTTAGGGACATCACGACCGACGGCAGTGAATTTGTATTGGGCAATTGATCGTATGAGAGAATCTATTCGAGAGATTACTACAATAAAAGAAGCGCAAAAAACATTAGAAGAAGAAGCGCTTCGCATTCAGCAGGAAGATGAAGAGGTATGCCGGAGTATTGGGGAACATGCGTTAACATGCTTTACAGACGGTGATAACATTTTAACAATTTGTAATGCTGGAAGTATTGCAACTGCAAGGTATGGTACTGCATTAGCGCCGTTTTATATCGGGAAAGAAAAAGGTGTACACTTACATGCGTATGCATGTGAAACGAGACCGGTTTTACAAGGTGGCCGTTTAACGACATGGGAGTTAAAGCAAGCGGGTATTGATGTGACGCTTATTACAGATAATACGGCAGCTCATGCAATTCGTACGAAAGAAATTGATGCAATTATCGTAGGGGCAGATCGAATTGTCGCAAATGGAGATACGGCAAATAAAATCGGAACAATGAATTTAGCTATATTAGCAAAGTATTTCGAAATTCCATTTTACGTTGCAGCTCCGTTATCTACGTTTGATATTACGAAACAAACAGGTACCGAAATTGTTATTGAAGAAAGAGATGAAACAGAAGTTACGAAAATTTTTGGCAAACAAGTGGCACCGATTGGTACAGATGTTTATAATCCTGCATTTGACGTAACACCGCATGAATTAATTACAGGTATTATTACTGAGAAAGGTATTATACGTGGAGATTATGAGCGAGAAATTGCATCATTATTTGAAAAACAAGCTAATACATAATAGCTTGTTTTTTTATGCCTAAATGTGCCTTTTCCCCTTATTTATATAATGAAAGGAGGAGAGAAGGATGGAAGAGTGGATCGGGATGATAGGTAATGTAGGCTTTCCAATTGTTGTAACATTATATTTACTCCATCGGATTGAAAGTAAATTAGATGGGATAACTGTTGCGATAGAGAAACTGCCACAGCAATTACTAAAGTACGATGATCCTCGTGATAAAAAATAAAGTTTGCTCTTCGTGAGCAAACTTTATTTTTTTATCACGCATTAACTGCCCGTAAAAGCCCGATTGGTGAGGGCTACGAATCAGTGGGGGATGAAGCCCCACTGATTAAAGTTTCACTTTATTGAGCAATATAACCACCATCGATAACGACAGCTTGACCAGTTATGCCTTTTGTTTTTTCACTCGCTAAAAACATAGCATAATCAGCAATTTCTTGTACTTGTAATAAACGTTTTTGTGGTACAAGTGGATAAATGACATCTTCTAAAACATTTTCAAGCGGTACATTTCGTGTAGTAGCTAAGTCTTGTAGTTGATTACGTACAAGAGGGGTATCGACATAACCAGGGCAAAGTGCATTAACAGTAATTCCATGGGTAGCACCTTCTAATGCGGCAACTTTTGTCAGTCCAATTACGCCATGTTTTGCGCTATTGTAGGCAGCTTTTCCGGCGAATCCGACAAGGCCATTAATAGAAGCGACGTTAATAATCCGGCCGTATTTTTGTTTTTTCATAATAGGAAAAGCGTGTTTGATGGCGATAAATGGAGCGATTTGCATAATTTTAATAAGAAGCTCGAATTTCTCAGTTGGAAAATCTTCAATCGGTGAAACATGTTGCATTCCTGCATTGTTAATTAATACGTCTAATGAACCGAAATGACTAACTGTTTGAGAAAGCGCTACTGTAATTTCTTCTTCAGATGTAACGTCACATTGTAAACCGATAGCTTGAAAGCCTTCTTTTTGTAATTGCTCAGCAGCTTCTTTCGCACGATCTTCAAGGCGATCAGTAATAACAACTTTTGCGCCTTCTTTTGCAAAAGCATTCCCCATTTCATAACCAATACCACTCGCAGCACCTGTTAAAAAGACAACTCGATTTGTAACCATGATGAAAAACACTCCTTCATAATAAAAGTTCCCTCATTGCTCTATTTAGAGGGGGAACTACGAAATTCCTGCAAACATTTGGAAAAAATCCGTTAGCTATCTTGTTTTACAAAATAGTCCCTGCTATACTATTTTGTAAAGCAAGATACTTACGCTTATCTATCTTGTAAAACAAGATAGTGGGAGGATTTCAATTATGTCGACAAGTCAAATGCTGAAAGGGATTTTAGAAGGATGCTTACTTGCTATTATTTCTGAAGGTGAAATATACGGTTATGAAATGAGTGAAAAGCTAGCGAAGTATGGTTTTACAATGGCGAGTGAGGGAAGTATTTATCCGTTGTTAATACGGATGCAAAAAGAGGGGCTAATATCAAGTGTAATGAAGGAATCTCCATCTGGTCCAAAAAGGAAGTATTATACGTTAACAGAAAAGGGAGAAGATGAACTGGATGAATTTATGGGTCGCTGGGAAGCGATGCAAAGTAGTGTAGAACGTCTACTTGAAGGGAAGGGAAGAAAATAATGCTATCAAGTGAAGCACAAAAGTTTTTGTTAGATATGAGATTGTTTTTGACCGCAAAGAGTGTGAAAGAAAGCGATATGGAAAGCTTTTTAGAAGATGCAGAGTTGCATTTAATAGAAGGTGAGAGTGACGGGAAAAGTGTAGAAGAAATTTTTGGAAGTTCGCCGAAAGAATATGCTAATGAACTTGTAAAAGTGATGGAAAGAGATAGACAGGAAACGTGGAAGCAAATTGGTTTTACAGTAATGAATATCGTAGCATTTTGGATTATTGCTTCTATTTTAATAGTGAATAACGGAAAGTTACAAATTTCACTTATTCAGTGCATTGGTTATAGTTTCACATTAATGTTAGCTGTGTTAGGCCCTAATTTTTTGCTTCGTAAAATGACCTTTGTAACAAGCTTTACAAAAACGTGGTTTTCTATGTGGTCTTTAGTCATGATCGCTCCAATGTTTTTATTAGGAGCTGTTACGATATTAGATGTAATATATCCTACAAAGATGGTTACATTCACCCAAATGCAAAGTTATATGTTAGCTGGTGGGATCTTTATCATGACAGTAGCTATAAACATGTATTTTGAAGGATGGTTTAAAAACTTATATTTAATTATTCCTCTTTCTATTATGTTAGTATTTCAAGCATTTACATCAGAAGATCTCATGCCAATGTTATTTCAGATTATATGTTTATACGGAAGTTTATTTATTTTAATTTTCGTTGAAATTATGATGAAGACGAATAGAAGAGAAACGGTTAATTAAGGGAGGGATAATAGTGTTATCGAATGAAGCACAAAAATTTTTAGATGATACTCAAGGGTATTTACGAACGAGGGGTATTAGAGAAACGGATATTATTTCTTTTATAGAAGATGCTGAAATTCATTTAATAGAAGGAGAAAAAAGAGGGAAGAGTGTAAATGATATATTCGGTCATGATCCAAAGGAATATGCTAATCAACTTGCGAAAGAGATGGAAGTTGATAGAAAAGGGAATTATAAATTATTGCTTTACTTTATTATAAACTTATTAGCATTCACGATGATGAAGAGTGTATTCTTTAGTGAAGCCGACCATCGCTTGTCTTATTCTTTAATCGAAGTAATTGGATATCCAATTATGATTTTTGTAGGGATTAGTGTATTAATATGGGGGATGAGAACAGCAGTCTTTAAACGTAAAAGAACTGAATTTTTAATTATGTATATAACTGGTGCAATATGGTTTTTATCAATTTTTAGTATTGCATTATTAAATGAATTTTATGGTACAACATTTATTAAATTTACTGCTACAGAAAGCTTCACTCTTGTAGGCGTAGTAGTTATTTTTGCAGCTATTGTAAATGTTAAAGTTGGTGGTTGGTTTACTTTGTCTTATTTACTAGTACCAATTGCATTAGAATTTGTATTTGTAAAGATAGATTTATCAAACATTATTGGAATGTATGTACAACAAGTAATTCTTTTCATTATTATTTATATGCTTCTAAAAATTCATACGAAATTAGAAAAAAGAGAAGTATACGAATAAAAAAGAGAAAGAGTTATTTATATGTATATGGAGTGGTTGTATTCTAGGTTTAATTATATTGTTCTCACAAAAAGAAATACATGATGTCTATTTCAATACTTTATTAGATAACACATCAGGATATATGTTGTTCTTCAGGTTAATAGGAAAAGGGCTGCTCTGGATATGCAAAAAAATTATTTCCAAAGAAATATTATATAGGGATTTTTAGAGGGATTACATTTATGTTTAGTTGCCTATTTTTATTTCTAGCAGCCGGAATTTGGTTTGTTGATTGGAATAAATTGTTTTAAACAGTAACAAGATTGTTACTGTTTTTTTCTTTGTAATAAAGAGCTTTGTAAAGAGAGTTCTTTTTGTTCGTTTGTTAATAAGGAATGAATATGGACGTTTTCTGGGCGGGGGACTATAGGGTACATCAGATTTGATGGAGAAGGGTGGTGTTCCGAGCCAGTTGGAGAATGAGGATCTGCATGTGTAAGTTTTCCGTGAACCCGCCTTGTGAATAAAATATGGCCAATTTCGTGAGCGAGCGTATATATATTTTTCATAGGAGCGGCTGAATTTGTTAAAACGATATAACCAGTAAGTTGTTGTTGTTTAGCTAAAGAGTAAGCACAGGCAATTACTGCTGTTTCTTTAAAATAATCACTGCCAATATAACAAATATAAAGATCACATTCTGGAGCTTCATTTACACACGTTTGGAAAAAGGATGCTAATTTTTCCTGACTTTGAATAGAATTTTTATAACTAATTTCACGGTCTGAAAAACGAAAAAGCTCATTTAATACAATTACTTCTTGAATTTGAAATGTAATGGGGTGCCAAATTGATTCTGCGACTGCTAAATCTTTTGCGATACGGTCTTCAGAAATGTTGGCGCCTGGCGTAATGCAAATACATATATTGACGTATGGATCCATAGGGAACACCTCAAATGAAAAAATTCTTCCTATAATATATGTGAGAAAAAGGTGCTATGTATGGATAAACGCCTTGTTTATTACATGAATATATAGACTACAAGTCGAAAAAATTTCATAGTTCTATAACGTAGTATGGTCATCTTTTTGATATAGTAAAGGAAAGGGGGAGAATATATGTATACATTAAAAATCGTTTCAGACAGAGAGGCTCTTTATCAATTTGCGAGTTATGTAAAAGTTGTGCAAGGGGTTGAAGATGTATATGTAGAGGTGGGAGAACCTGTATATGAGCATCCATTAATGAAGTTTTACGTACATATTAAGCTGGGGGAAACATATGATCAACATAAAGCGTTACAAGAAATAGCAAGATTAGTAGAATTGGGGCGTTTTACATACGTTCATTATCGTAATGATGAAATTGAAGAAGCTTTTGAAGCTGTAAAATATGAAAGTTTTAAGAAATAAAGTGAAAAAAGGGAGCGAAAGCTTCCTTTTTTTCTTGAAATTTACATCAACAAAATGAGAAAAATTTTGTTATGATAAGGGAGGGTGAGGAAAGGAGAGTTTACATATTGGGGTATATTGAAGAGTTACGTAAAGTCGTTGGTACAAGGCCACTTATTTTAGTAGGATCAGCAATTATTATATTAAATGATAGGCAAGAAGTATTGCTTCAATATCGTTCAGACACATATGATTGGGGTGTACCTGGCGGAGCGATGGAGCTAGGAGAAACGACAGAAGAAACTGCTCGCAGAGAACTATTTGAAGAGACGGGACTAAACGCGAAAATTATGCAATTTATCGGGGTTCTTTCGGGAAAAGAAGTGTACTTCCAATATCCAAATGGAGATGAAATTTTTAATGTCATTCATCTGTATCAGGGGCATCATGTGAGTGGGGAAGTTAAGCTTGATCATGAAGGATTACAGCTTCAATATTTTCCGGTAGATAAGTTACCGAATTTGAATAAAACAACAGAGAAGATTTTACAAAAATTTCTATACGCATTAACAGAATAGAAGGTTAATTCCTTCTATTTTTATTATATTAAATATTTTGATTTTTTAGTATGTTTATAGTATGATAGTTGTAGATATACATCTTATGGAATTTCACCTAAAAACTGACTAGGGTACATAAGAGAGGGGCAAGTACAAAATGCATAATGTTGTCATTACAGCTGCAGTTCGTTCACCAATTGGAACTTTCGGAGGAGCACTAAAAAATATAACACCAGTAGAATTAGCTGTTCCTGTACTTCAGGAAGCTGTAAAACGAGGCGGGGTAGAACCACATGAAGTTGATGAAGTAATTTTAGGTCATTGTATTCAAAGAACTGATGAAGCAAATACGGCGAGAACGGCTGCATTAGCGGCAGGATTTCCTGACACAGTTACGGGCTATACAATCCAACGCCAATGTTCTTCAGGTATGCAAGCAATTATGTCAGCTGCAATGCAAATTCAATTAGGTGTGAGTGATGTTGTTATTGCAGGTGGAGTAGAAGCGATGAGTTCGAGCCCTTATGCATTGAAACAGCACCGCTGGGGACAACGTCTACAGCACGGAGAAATTCGTGATACGGTGTGGGAAGTGCTAGAAGATCCGATTCATCATATTATGATGGGTGAAACAGCGGAAAATTTAGTTGAACAATATGAAATTACAAGAGAGGAACAAGATGAAGTTGCGCTTCGCAGTCATACATTGGCACTACAAGCAATCGAGTCTGGATACTTTGACGATCAAATTGTTCCTATTACAATAAAAGAGCGTAGAAAAGAAATTGTATTTTCTAAGGATGAACATCCGCGTGCAGATATTACAGCGGAAAAATTAGCTGGATTAAAACCAGCTTTCCGTAAAGATGGATCTGTAACGGCAGGGAATGCATCTGGTCTTAATGACGGAAGTGCAGTTCTAGTATTAATGAGTGAAGAAAAAGCGAAAGAAAAAGGCTTACAACCGTTAGCTAGAATTGTTGGCTATTCAGTAGCTGGAGTAGATCCTAAAATTATGGGAATTGGACCAGCACCAGCAATTCGTAAAGGATTAGAAAAAGTAGATTGGTCATTAGAAGATGCAGATTTACTTGAAATTAATGAAGCTTTCGCTGCGCAATACCTAGCTGTAGAGAAAGAATTAGGTTTAGACCGTGAAAAAGTGAATGTAAACGGTAGTGGTGTAGGACTTGGACACCCAATCGGTTGTACAGGAGCTCGTATCACTGTAAGTTTAATTCATGAATTAAAAAGACGTGGATTAGAAAAAGGAATTGCCTCTTTATGCGTCGGTGGCGGTATCGGGGTTGCCTTATTTATAGAAGCATTATAAAAAAGAAGCAGCGTTTGCTGCTTCTTTTTTACGACTCAAATAGATGATGGAATAATCGATCGCGATTTTCAAAGAAAAGTTTCGTCGTTTGATAATGCTCCGTTTCTTCTAAAGATGATTCGTGAATCCCCTCTTGTGTTAAAGAATATATAGTAGATTCAGGATAAGCCATTAATATAGGGGAATGCGTGGCAATAACAAATTGTGAACCTTGTTCAGCTAGTTCGTGCATTCGAATGAGCATGGAAAGTTGTCTCATCGGGGATAAAGCTGCCTCAGGCTCATCTAAAATGTATAAACCTTGTCCTGAAAAACGGTTCATAAATAAGGAGAAAAATGATTCGCCATGTGATTGTTTGTGTAGTGAGATACCACCATATGAGTCAATAACTGGATTTCCGCGTGCTTCTGGATCAGCATCCATTTCATCGATATAAGAAGCGACGTTATAAAATGATTCAGCGCGAAGAAAGAAACCATCGCTTGGTGTATTGAAACTTTTGGAAATTCGAAGATATTCATGTAAAGATGAATGTGAATTATTTGTGCTAAAACGGAAATTCTTCGTTCCACCTTCAGCATTAAAACCTAAAGCAATTGCAATTGCTTCAAGTAGTGTTGATTTACCTGTTCCGTTTTCTCCAATAATGAATGTTACATTTGGATGGAAAAGGAGCGATTGTAATGTTCGAATAGCGGGTAAACAGTAAGGATATGCGGAAAAGCTAGGGATATCTTCTTTTTTTAATGTGACACTTTTTAAAAAGGGTACGTCAATCAATATATAAACCTCAATTCATAACGGATTTTGATTTAAAAAAAGCAAAAAATACAAGTGTAAGACGACTTGCTAATAAAGTGCGCCAAAACCGAGATTTTACCAGCCGAACGTCATTCTCTGCAATATAAAAATGGAAAGAACGCTTATAAAGCCAACGAGAGCAGGCGTATATTTTATAATTTTTAAGTTCTTCCATAGAAAAAAGAAAAGTGTTAATGATATGAGAACTCCCATTTTATTTTCTGAATATTTCATGAGGATTATAACATGGAAACTATCATATTCCAATGTGAAAATAAACATTGCATGAAGGTCAATTCTCTCGTTATGATAGATGATATTCTATTGGAAATATGAAAAGGAGTTAAAATATGCCGTTTACATTTGCGCATCCAGCAGCTGTTCTCCCTTTTTCTAAAAAGCAGGTTAATTATATTTCAGTAACGGCTCTTATATTAGGTAGTATGGCACCTGACTTTGAATATTTTTTACACTTTAGACCGTATGGCGTGATTGGACATACGTGGCTTGGGTTCTTATATTTAAATTTACCTCTTGTCTTTCTATTAGCATACATATATCATTACATTTTAAAAAAGCCGTTTATAACACATTTACCTAAACCATTTGCTGGCTACTATACATATGCAGTAGATGAGAGGTGGGGACTTCATACATGGAAGGATTTCTTTGTATTTTGCTATTCTGCTTTATTTGGTATGCTCACGCATGTTGTTTGGGATGCGTTTACTCATAATACAGGCTACTTCGTTATGGAAATACCATTGTTACAAAGAGAATTACATAGTATTCCGGTGTATAAATATATGCAACATGGGAGTACATGTGTTGGTTTATTATTACTATTACACGTACTATGGAAGTATAAAGATGAAACAGGGAAAGATATTATTATAGCTTCAGAAAAAAGGAAGTATTGGGTTTCGGCAATCATTGTGGCAACTATTATATTTATCGTTCACGCGTTCGTAAATCCCTATTTTCATATTTTCCAAATAGGGGGTATAATAGTATCTGGACTGACAAGTTCGTTTTGTGGACTTCTTATTGTTTCTATAGTTTACAAGACTAGGGACTAATTTATTTTAATGAATGATAGTGTTAGGAGAAATTAAATGATGAAAGCATGGAAAAGTATTTTTGTTTTATGTAGTTTTCTTCTTATGTTAAGTGGTTGCTTCCATCAAGAAGAAAAGAAAGCTGAACCAAAGAAGAAAGAATCTATTCCTGAAACAAAAGAATATGGTGGGCGTGAGCTAAAAAAAGTTGGGCAAAAAGTGAAAGAAACAGGATGGGGTACTTTCAAGTTAGAGCAGATACATTCTGTGAATCAAACATTTGAAGTAGCACCAATGAAAATTCATGTACAAGATGTGAAAGTAATCTCTTTATCACAAATGAGTAAAGACGCAAAAAATACATTAAAAGCATATACGGCATTAACTCCTGACGAAGTAAAGCGTAGATTGGGCGATAAGGTAAGTCAAGAAGATGCTGAATTATATGCATCGCTAAGTGGAACAGAGATTAGTGATACGATTCGTTACGTTGAAATTACATATAAGGTGGAAAATAGCGGGAATAAAAATATGCAATTTTTCTCTATGAATGATGTTACGATTAATGATAAGCAACATTTTAAAGTAGCGACTCAAAACTTTTTATATGATGAAGATACGCTCGTTGGTACGAAAAATGTATCAAGAGAAGATTATAAGCCTGGTGAAACAAGAGATGGAATTATCGGTTTAATACTTGATGATGGAAAAGAAAAGGTAAAGGATATTAAATTTACAACGGATGATTTAATGGCAGGAGACACAGAAACACAAGAAACTGTTAAAGAATCACAAAGTTTTAACATTTCACTTTCTGAGTAATATGTTTTTAAAATGATATAAGGAAAAACAGTCAGCATTCTATATATTATGCTGACTGTTTTTTTATTTCTTTTATGTATGAATCTACATTTTGAAAAGGCACTTTAATTTTAAACGCATCTTTTTGTTCATTAAATTGTTTTTCATTATAGGGACCGAAACGTTTATTGTGCTTTACGTCAATAATCCAATAATGTTCACTTTTTTTATTTGCAATTGCTGCGTCAGGGTTATTTGGATCTGACTTTTCCTCTGTTTGTTTTACAATAATGTATTTATCATCCCAAGCGATGTCTGTAATTTTGGCAGGGATGTATTGTGTGGCATATACAGCATCTTGCGTAGGGAACAGTTCAAATGCATTTCCAGAAGTACGTATGAGTTCGTATTCATCGTTAATCGTATAAGATACATGGTTTGTATTTCCTGTACAAGCAGTTAATAGGACGGCGACGAATAGGATTATCCATTTTTTCAATATGGGAACCTCCTTTACAATGCTGTTGTAACACATTGTACAAGAAAAGTAAGAGAAACGCCAGTTTACAATGTTTTTTAGAAGTGGTACGATGTAACGGGTAAAGAAGGATACGAAGGAGTCGACATAAAATGAAGTTGAAGATGCATCGTCCAGCGCTTGTAATGAATCGCATAGGTGCTTCCCTAATTGACATGTTTTTAATCTCGGTTATGTATGGTGCAGTAGTAGCTGTTATGACCGGAAACTATAGTGCTATTTTTAATCGGTTTAATATAAGTTTCGGTGACTATAGATATGACCTCGCAGTAGTTTTCATATTAATGGTTCTATATTTTATTTTGTTACCTTTTATTTGGAACGGTGTTACACTTGGGAAAAAAATAACGAGAACAAAATTGATTTCATTGACGAGTGAAAAATTAACGTTGCAAACATTAACTTTACGATTTTTTGTATTGTTATTACCGAACATATTGTTACTTGGAATTCCGTTAATATGCAACGTATATATGATGTTGTTCCGCAAAGATAATTGCGGTTTTCATGATTTAATTACAAAGACAAAAGTGATGAATCTAGTATAATAAAAAACCTTTTTATGCTTGTACATAAAAAGGTTTTTTAGTATGGAAGGATATTTTTCGAAGTAGAAAGTCCTTTTTCAATAGATTGAAAATTAAGAAAATGGTATAATGAATGAAAATAATATCTTTATATAATGAAGGGGGAAGCTGTAATGACGGGAGGTAGCATAATCTTTTGGGGGATTTTAATTTTCATTGGTCTCGTTTTCGATCAGTGTAATAGTAAGAAAAAAGAAGGAGCAAAAAAGTAATCGCTTACAAATAAAAGAGTAACTTTTCTTGCTTGCAGACTAATCTTATAAAGGAGTATACTGAATGACGGTAAGACTTATAGAAGGGGTAATGAAAATGAAGCTTGCAGGAAAAGTTGCTATCGTAACTGGCGGTGGCATCGGTATTGGACGTAATACAGCTCTTTTGTTGGCTAAACAAGGCGCAAAAGTAATTGTGACGGACATTGATCAAGAGAGTGGACAAGCAACAGTGGAGGAAATTACGAATCTAGGCGGAGAAGCCCTTTTTGTATCCTATGATATGGAAAAACAAGGAGATTGGCAACGTGTTATCAGTATTACTTTGAATGCATTCAGTCGCATTGATATGCTTTTTCAAAATGCTGGTTTATATAAAATAGATTCTATTTTTTCTCGCCAACAAGAGAACGATTCCAATGTACTTTGTATTAATGACGTTTGGATAGAGATAAAACAATTAACGTCATCTTTTATGAAACAGCAAGAAGAAGTGGTGCTTAGTGACTTACCGATTTTCGGTATTATTAGCACGAAAGGACAATCATTTCATACAGTAGAAGCCCTAGTATAATAATGAAAACCGCCCTCAATGTATGTGGACGGTTTTTTTGTATGTTATATACAAGAAAAATTTTTTAGCGAATACGTTGTTCGGTTTGGCTATCAAAGAAATGCGCTTTATTTAAATCAAATGCCAATTTAATTTGGTCTCCAGGTGAGAATATATGTCTTGCATCAACACGTGCTGCAAAATCTTGATTTCCAAGTTTCATATATAAAATGGATTCAGCACCTAACAACTCAGCAACTTCAATTTTTGATGTGAAAGTAGTAGATTGTGAAGCCTCTAAAAATAGTAGTTCATCATGAATATCTTCAGGACGAATTCCTAAAACGATTTCCTTATTAACATAACCTTGTTCACGTAATAATTTCATTTTTCCTTCAGATACTTTGATTTTCAATGAATTATCTATAACGAAATCAGTTTCAGTTAATGTACCACGGAAGAAATTCATCGCTGGAGAGCCGATAAATCCGCCAACAAAAATGTTTTCAGGTGTTTCATATACTTCTTTTGGAGTTCCAATTTGTTGAATCTTTCCGTCCTTCATAACAACAAGACGGGAAGCCATTGTCATTGCTTCTGTTTGATCATGTGTTACATAAATTGTCGTTGTTCCAAGGCGATGGTGTAACTTAGAAATTTCTGAGCGCATTGCAACACGGAGTTTTGCATCTAAGTTTGATAATGGTTCATCCATTAAGAAAACTTTCGCGTCTCGAACGATTGCTCTACCTAACGCAACACGTTGGCGTTGTCCACCTGATAACGCTTTTGGTTTTCTATCTAAATATTGTTCAAGCCCTAAAATTCGTGCGGCATCTTTCACACGACGATCGATTTCATCTTTTGGTATTTTTCGAAGCTTTAATCCAAATGCCATATTATCATATACACTCATATGTGGATAAAGAGCATAGTTTTGGAAAACCATTGCGATATCACGATCTTTTGGAGGAACATCATTCATTAGCTTACCATCAATTGAAAATTCTCCTTTTGAAATATCTTCAAGTCCAGCTACCATTCGTAATGTTGTAGATTTTCCGCATCCAGAAGGACCAACAAATACGATAAACTCTTTATCTTGAATGTGTAAATTAAAATCTGTTACAGCGGTTACGTTATTATCATATATTTTATAAATGTTTTCTAATTTCAGTTCTGCCATGGTATTTCCCCCTAGAAAAAATTATGCAAACGTTTTCTTTGAGTTTATTATAAACGAATAGATTCAAAAAATAAATAAAAAAATAAAACGTTTTCATTTATTCGAGTGATATGTAGTAGTTTTCATATGTTTTCCTAGAAAAAGAAGGATAAAAATTGTAAGCGCTATTTTAAATTAAGATAGAATCTGTTATCATTCATTAGTGAAAACGTTTGCGCCTTGGGAGAAAGAGAAAAATGAATTACTAATGAAATGGGGTAGCATAATGGAAAAACAATGGTGGAAAGAAAGTGTAGTATATCAAATTTATCCTCGTAGCTTTATGGATAGTAATGGTGATGGTATAGGGGATCTTCGTGGTATTATTTCAAAGCTAGATTACTTAAAAGAATTAGGGATTGATGTAATTTGGTTATCGCCAGTCTATGAATCTCCAAATGATGATAATGGTTATGATATAAGTAATTATTGTAAAATTATGAACGAGTTCGGAACAATGGAAGATTGGGATGAGCTATTACATGAAATGCATGAACGTAATATGAAACTTATGATGGATTTAGTTGTTAATCATACTTCTGATGAACATAATTGGTTTATTGAATCACGTAAATCAACAGATAATAAATATAGAGATTACTATATATGGCGTTCTGGAAAAGAAGGGAAAGAGCCGAATAATTGGGGAGCAGCTTTTAGTGGATCTGCATGGCAATATGATGAAATGACAGATGAGTATTATTTACATCTGTTTTCTAAAAAACAGCCGGATTTAAATTGGGATAATGAACAGGTAAGACAAGATGTTTATGAAATGATGAAGTTTTGGTTAGAAAAAGGAATTGATGGATTCCGCATGGATGTTATCAATTTTATTTCTAAAGAAGAAGGTTTACCGACTGTTGAAACAGAAGAAGAGGGGTATGTTTCAGGTCATAAGCATTTTATGAACGGTCCAAACATTCATAAATATTTGCATGAAATGAATGAAGAAGTATTGTCTCATTATGATATTATGACGGTTGGTGAAATGCCTGGTGTAACGACAGAAGAAGCTAAATTGTATACAGGAGAAGCTAGAAAAGAACTACAAATGGTATTTCAATTTGAACATATGGATTTAGATTCAGGAGAAGGCGGAAAATGGGATGTAAAACCATGTCCACTTCTTACTTTAAAACAGAATTTAACAAAGTGGCAAAAAGCATTAGAGCATACAGGATGGAATAGCCTGTATTGGAATAACCATGATCAGCCGCGCGTTGTATCTCGTTTTGGTAATGATGGGATGTATCGTACTGAATCTGCGAAAATGTTAGCGACGGTGCTTCATATGATGAAAGGAACACCATATATTTATCAAGGAGAAGAAATCGGAATGACTAACGTTCGATTCGAATCAATTGATGAATATCGAGATATTGAAACGCTAAATATGTATAAAGAAAAAGTGATAGACCGTGGTGAAGATAAAGAAAAAGTCATGGAATCTATTTATATAAAAGGTCGTGATAATGCTAGAACTCCGATGCAGTGGGATGATCAGTATCACGCTGGATTTACAACGGGTGAACCTTGGATTACGGTAAACCCTAATTACAAAGAGATTAATGTGAAACAAGCAATCCAAGACGAAGGATCAATTTTTTATTACTATAAGAAATTAATTGAGTTACGCAAAAATAATGAAATAGTTGTGTATGGATCGTATGATTTAATACTAGATAATAGCCCTTCTATTTTTGCTTATGTAAGAACATATGGAGAAGAAAAGCTACTTGTGATTGCAAACTTCACTGCGGATCAATGTGTATTTGAATTGCCTGAGAACATTGTTTATAGTGAATCAGAACTGTTAATACACAATTATGACTCGGAAAATGGATTAATGGAAAACGTTACATTGCGTCCATATGAAGCAATGGTGTATAAATTGAAATAAGAAAAAGCCTTATGTCCGAGCGGCATAAGGCTTTTTCTATTACCATTTTAATATTGAGAATCCGTGCGGTGGAAGTGTAACTTGTAATACACTTGCTTCTGCTGAAAATTCTTCGTTTGTATATATATTGACTATTTTCTTCCTTGTAATATGGATAGGGAGTGAAGCTGTAATTTCATCGTTAGTAGGATTTAAAACGAAAAAGATAGTTTCATCTCCATATGTTTTCGTATAAGAAATGTAATTATGTTCATCATTTGCTTCGATGAATTGGAATGTACCATGTCCTCCAAATGCTTTATATTGTTTTCGTAATGAAAGTAATGTTTGTATATGTGTAAATAATACATGGTCTTGTTCTTTTGTATCCCAAATCATACATTTGCGGCAATCCGGGTCCATGCCGCCATCTATACCGATTTCGTCTCCATAATAAATACAAGGAGAGCCGATGTAAGAAAGATGGAATACATAGAGTAACTTTAACTTATTTTTATCTCCGTTACATGTTGTTAATATTCTTGGTGTATCATGGCTGTCTAATAAATGAAATGCGGCTTCATTTATATTCATAGAGTAGGAATGTAGGGATTCTGTAATTTGTTTCATGAATTCACTTGCTTTAATGGAATTGTTAGCAAAGTAAGAAAGTAGAGCATTTGTAACAGGATAGCTCATGACAGCATCAAATTGATCTCCGTGTAGCCATGGGAGGGCGTCGTGCCAAATTTCTCCTAAAATATATACTTCAGGATTTAACGCCTTTATCTCACTTCGGAATTCTCTCCAAAAGCAGTGGTCAACTTCATTTGCTACATCAAGGCGCCAACCGTCTATATTGAATTCTCTTATCCAATAACGCCCTACTTCAAGTAAATATTCTTTTACATCTGGGTGTGCAGTATTTAATTTAGGCATATACGGTGTAAATGCGAAAGTATCATAATTAGGAAGTGGCTCGGTTATAATTGGGAATTCATGAATGTGGAACCACTCTTTATATGCTGACTTTTCACCATGTTCTAGTACGTCTTGGAATTTATCGAAAAAGTAGCCACTATGATTAAACACAGCATCGAGCATTACTTTTATACCGTGTTTATGACATGCCTCAACAAGTTCTTTGAAAGTTTCTTTCGTCCCGAATTGCGGATCGATTTCCATGTAGTCAATAGTGTCATATTTATGGTTTGAATGAGCTTTAAAAATAGGTGTGAAGTATATTCCGGAAATCCCAAGTTTAACAAGGTAATCAAGGTTTTGAATAATACCAGCAAAATCTCCTCCGAAAAAATTAGTTGGAGTTGGTTCGGTACTTCCCCAAGGGAGGGTGTTTGCTGGGTTTAATGTGCTGTCCCCGTTAGCGAATCGTTCTGGGAAGATTTGATACCATACTGTGTCCTTAATCCAAGGTGGTGCCATGAAAACGTCTTTTGTATGAATGAATGGAAAGCAGAAAAAGTTACCGACATCGTCATCTGGAATGTTTGAGAAAAAGCCTCGTTCTGCATAAATAAGAGTTTCTGTCTCAGTTTTTAATTCGAATCCATAACGTAAGCGCTTAAATTTCGGTTCGATTGAAATGGACCAATAATCAAATAATGCAGTAGAACCAGTTTTGTACATCGGCGTATTTGACGTAATCCATTTTCCATCTGTCCATTCGTAAGGGTCACCATAAATAAGAGTGGCGATTTGAACATCGTTTCTCTTAGTACGTATTCGGATGTGAATTGTTTTTTCATCGTAAGCGTATGCATAATTATCTTTCGGCCTATGGTAAACGGCTTCTTTAAGCATATAGAAAATCCCCCTTTAATATCTCTATACATATTATTCCCTTAAATGTAATAATAAAGCCTGTATTGCAAACGATTGCCTTTCTGTTAGCTTTAATATTGCTTATAAGAGTAGTATTCATTTCATATAAAGTCAATGTATAAAGAGTATAATGACATTATTTTTAAAATTAATATTTGCAAAATGAATAAAAGAATGTATAATGATAGACAAATAGCGCAAACGTTTTCATAGATTTGAGATAGGGTTTGCGCTTCTATTAAACTTTCAAATGCAAACGTTTTCAATTAGTAAGGTACATAGACAATTTAGGGAGGTTTTTTGGGATGAAGAAAGCATTATCATTATTAACGGTTTCGGCATTATCAATTGGTATGTTATCTGCATGTGGGCCGAAAGATTCAGGGAAAAAAGAGGAAAGTAAAGCGAAGAAAGACTATGACCTTCTCGTTTGGGAAGATGATAAAAAAGGCGTTGGTTTAGAACCAGCAGTGAAAAGCTTTGAGGAAAAATATAAAGTAAAAGTAAAAGTTGTTGAAATGCAAATGACAGATCAAGTGAAGAAGTTACGTCTTGATGGACCAGCGGGGACTGGACCGGATGTTGTAACATTGCCACACGATCAAATCGGAAATGCAGTAACAGAGGGCTTACTTTCTGAAGTGAAAGCAGATGATGCTGTTAAGAGTAAGTTTACTGATTTATCAATAGAAGCACAGACATATAACGGGAAACTATATGGCTTACCAAAAGCGATTGAAACACCAGTCTTTATTTACAATAAAAAGTTTATGCAAAAAGCACCAGAAACAATGGACGAATTGTTTAACTTCTCAAAAGATTTTACAAAGGATGGCAAGTACGGATTTTTAACATTAGGAGATAATTTCTACTTTGCTAATGCATTCATGGCAGGTATGGGTGGTTATGTGTTTGGTGAAAAAGATGGAAAACCAAATGCAAGTGATGTTGGGTTAAATAATAGTGGTGCTGTACAAGGTGCTGAATATCTTCAGAAATGGTACAAAGAAAAACTATTCCCGAAAGGTATTATCGGTGAATCTGGTGGACCTGCTGCTGACGGATTATTTAATGAAGGAAAAGCAGCTTCTATCATGAACGGACCATGGGCGTTCCAAGCGATGGAAAAGAACGGAATTGATTATGGTGTTGCTCCAATGCCAAAATTACCAAATGGTCAACCGATGAAAACGTTCGTTGGGGTAAAAGGATGGCATGTAACAAGCTTCTCTAAACAAAATGATTTAGCTACTAAATTCACTGAATGGGTAACGAATGAAGAAAACGCGAAAATTAGATTTGAGAAAACGAAAGAAATTCCGCCAGTAAAATCAGTAATGGAAGATCCGATTATTAAAGATAACGAAGCTGCAAAAGCGGTTGCAACGCAATCAGAAAATGGAATTCCAATGCCAAACATTCCAGAAATGCAAGAAGTATGGAAGCCAGCTGGAGATGCCCTTCAATTAGTTGTTACAGATAAAGAGGCGCCAAAAGCAGCTCTTGATAGTGCAGTGAAGCAAATTAAAGGTAATATTGAGGCAAATCATAACAAGAAAAAATAAGGTGAAGTTCGTGCCTCTAATATGAGAGGCACGAATTCTCTCCCTTCCAAGTAGGAAGAAAAAAGGGGGAAGGAATATGCAAACATCTATGGAACCAATGAAAGATATGAACGGTTCAAAACATAGGAAAATGGCAACCATGTTATCAATCATTCCGGGCGTGGGCCAAATGTATAATAAACAATTTGTAAAAGGTCTTATTTTTCTAGTATTAACAGGTTCATTTATTGTAGCCTTTGCTGATTTATTAAATATGGGATTATGGGGGATTGTAACGCTTGGTACAGAAGTTCCACGTGATCATTCTGTCTTTCTATTAGTGGAAGGGATCTTAGCACTTATCGTTATCGTGTTTGGACTCGGAATATATGCATTTAATTTATATGATGCATATCAAAATGGAAAGAAACGTGATATCGGAACACCATTAAACTCTGTAAAAGAGCAATACCGTAATTTACTAGATCAAGGCTTTCCATATTTAATGGTTTCGCCAGGTTTTCTACTACTTATCTTTGTTGTTGTATTTCCAATCATTTTCGTAATTTTAATTGGATTTACGAACTATGATTTATATCATTCTCCTCCAGCTAAATTAGTAGATTGGGTGGGCTTCAAAAACTTTATTGATATTTTCACACTACCGATGTGGAGAGAGACATTTTTAAGTGTATTCTCTTGGACAGTCATTTGGACATTCGTTGCAACGACATTACAAGTTGCACTCGGTATTTTTTTAGCGATTATCGTAAACCAGCCTGGTATTAAAGGTAAGGCAATTATTCGAACAATCTTCATTTTACCGTGGGCTGTCCCAGCATTCGTATCTATTCTTGTTTTTTCTGGTATGTTTAATGAAACATTTGGAGCAATTAACAATCAAGTATTGGCGTTATTCGGAATTGAAAAGATAGCTTGGATGACAGATCCATTTTGGGCGAAGATAGCTTTAATTATGATTCAAACGTGGCTTGGGTTCCCATTCGTCTTTGCAATGACAACAGGTATTTTGCAATCGATTCCAGGAGAATTATATGAAGCGGCTACAGTAGATGGAGCGACAGCTTGGCAACAGTTTCGTAAAATTACATTGCCACTTGTTTTATATGCAACAGCACCAATATTAATTACGCAATATACGTTTAACTTTAATAACTTTAGTATTATCTATCTATTTAACGGCGGAGGTCCTGCTGTAGCTGGACAAGATGCAGGTGGAACAGATATTTTAATTTCATGGATTTATAAGTTGACGATGACTTCAGCGCAGTACGGGAAAGCAGCAGCTCTTACAATGATTTTATCGTTAATCGTTATTACAGTTGCGTTATGGCAATTTAAGAGAACAAAATCATTCCAAGAAGAGGATATGATGTAAATGAATATTAAAAGACAGAAGATGTTACGTCTCTCATTAAGCTATTTCGTTATTTTTGTAATGTGTGCCATCATTTTCTATCCATTATTATGGATTATTGGCTCATCGTTTAATCCGGGTGATAGTTTATCTGGATCAAGTATTATTCCGCAAAATGCAACGTTAGATCATTATCGTAAGTTATTAGATCTAGAGAATAGTAATTACTTACTATGGTATAAAAACACATTAAAAGTAAGTGTTTTAACGATGATTTTCTCAGTGTTAGCAATTAGTTTTACTGCTTATGCATTTTCGAGATACCGTTTTGTTGGAAGAAAAAATGGCTTACTAACATTTTTAATTCTGCAAATGATTCCGAACTTTGCAGCGTTAATCGCTCTTTACGTATTAGCGCAGTTAACAGGATTAATTGATACACACCTTGCATTAATTTTAATTTATGTAGGCGGGGCAATCCCTATGAATACATGGCTTATGAAAGGGTATTTTGATACGATTCCGAAAGAATTGGATGAGTCAGCTCGTATGGATGGAGCAGGGCATTTTCGTATTTTTTGGCAAATCATTATGCCGCTTGCAAAGCCAATCGTAGCGGTTGTAGCGTTATTCACTTTCATCGGTCCATTTACAGATTTCATTTTAGCGAGTATCATTTTGCGCACACCAGAAAATTATACTTTAGCAGTTGGATTATATGAAATGGTAGCGAAGAAATTTGGTAATGAATTTACGACGTTTGCAGCGGGTTCAGTATTAATTGCAATCCCAATTTCAATTTTATTCCTATCACTACAAAAATACTTTATCTCTGGTTTAACAGCTGGAGGTACGAAAGGATGAAAAATGGGACATTACGTCCCATTTTTCTTTTCATCTCCCTATAAAAAGCTTTATAGGGAGATGAAAAGAGATTTGACATCACATGTGAAAATAAGTGAAATAAATAGTATATTATAGTATAGGAAAAAAGAGCTATATCCCTTACAATACATGGAGAGGGAGAATATGATAAGTTTTGCAAGATAAAATAAATAAATGAAAGTTTATGACTTCTCCTATGACTTGCAACGAGTGCAAGATAAAATATATGAAAAATGGCAGAGAAGTGAGAGGAGGGGATTTTTTATGACAGTTACAATTAAAGATGTGGCGAAGAAGGCGAACGTAGCACCATCAACTGTTTCTCGTGTAATTGCTGATAATCCAAGTATAAGTGAAAAGACAAAGCGCCGTGTTCGAAAAGTAATGAGTGAATTAGGATATCATCCAAATTTAAATGCAAGAAACCTTGCGAACCAAACGACGAAGACACTTGGTCTTGTTATGCCAAGCTCTGCAAGTAAAGCTTTTCAAAATCCGTTTTTCCCGGAAGTTATAAGAGGAATTAGTTCATTTGCACATGTGGAAGGGTATGCACTTTATATGTCGACAGGTGAAACGGAAGATGAAATTTTTAATGGTGTTGTAAAAATGGTACAAGGGCGTCAAATTGGTGGTATTATTCTTTTATATTCAAGAGAGAACGATCGGATTATTCAATACTTGCATGACCAAAACTTCCCGTTTGTTTTAATTGGAAAACCATATGATCGAAAAGATGAAATCACATATGTAGATAATGACAATTATACAGCTGCAAGAGAAGTGGCAGAATATTTAATTTCACTAGGACATAAACAGGTCGCGTTCATTGGTGGTGGCTCAGATTTACTTGTAACAAGAGATCGTTTAGCAGGTATGAGTGATGCTTTAAAATTAGCAGACATTGTATTACCGAAAGAGTATATTTTACATTTTGATTTTTCAAGGGAAAGTGGTCAACAAGCTGTTGAAGAGTTAATGGGACTAAAACAACCACCGACAGCAATTATAGCTACGGATGATTTAATTGGACTTGGTGTGTTAAGTGCGCTTTCTAAAAAAGGATTCGTTGTACCGAAAGACGTTTCAATTGTAAGCTTTAATAATGCTTTATTATCAGAAATTGCGAGTCCGCCGCTTTCAACAGTTGATGTGAATATATATCAGTTAGGATATGAAGCAGCAAAAGCTTTAGTTGATAAAGTGGAGAATGCTGAATCTACTGCCAAGTGTATCATTATTCCGCATAAATTATTGAAGCGTCAAACATGTGATCATTATGCATAAAAAAAGCTAGGAGTTTAACTCTTAGCTTTTTTTTGTAGAAAGGCTTCTAAACGATCACAGCCTTCTTTTAAAGTTTCGATACTATATGCATAGGAAAGGCGAAGATAACCTTCACCATACTCAGAAAATGCTGTTCCAGGAACGATGGCTAGTCCAGCTTCTTTTACTAGATCAAGTGCAAAATCAAATGATGAAGATGTTAAATGGCCAACATATGGGAATAAGTAAAATGCACCTGTTGGTTTTTCAACTGTTAGCCCCATTTGAGTGAGTCTATTATATACGTAATCACGGCGTTTTTTGTATTGGTGGCGCATCATCTTCGGTGCGTCTATAGCGGCAGTTAATGCTTCGATTGCGGCATATTGAGCGATTGAAGTAGCACATGTTACATTGTATTGATGAACTTTTAAAATATGTCCTGCTAAATAGCTTGGTGCGAATAAAAGTCCAACACGCCAGCCAGTCATAGAATGTGATTTAGATAAACCGTTAATGACGATCGTCTTTTCACGCATTTCTGGGAAATGGGCGATAGATGTGTGTTTTTCTTCGTATACAAGTTCGCTGTAAATTTCATCTGAAAGAACAAAAATATTTTTATCTTCTAAGACTGATACAATATCTTTTAATTCTTCTTTTGATAAAGTTACACCAGTTGGATTAGAAGGATATGGCAGTACGACGCATCTCGTTTTTTCTGTAATAGCATTTTCTAGTGCTGCAGCAGTTAAACGAAATCCAGTTTCACGAACATCTACAAAAATTGGCGTTGCGCCGCATAGTCGAATAATAGGCTCGTAACCTGGATAAATAGGAGCAGGCAAAATTACTTCTGTCCCGGGCTCTAAAATCGTTCGGAATGCAACGTCAATTGCTTCACTAGCACCGATTGTAACGATGGTTTCGTTTTCAGCTGAATAATGTAAATCGTAGTTATCTTTTACAAAGTTACAAGCGGCCTTTCGTAATTCTAGTAAACCAGCGTTATGTGTGTAGCTTGTATAATTTTCTGTAATGGCCCGTTTTGCCGCTTCTTTTACGAGAGAAGGTGTAGGGAAATCGGGTTGCCCAATTGTTAAAGAGATAAGATTATCATAGTTTTGAATCATATTAGAGAATTGGCGGATTCCAGAAATTTGGATGTCCTTTACTCTAGGATTGATGAATTGTTCCATTGTATCTCCCTTTCTTCCGTTTGAAAATTAAGTTCATTTTATCATACTTTCTATAATTACGCTTTGTATATGAAATTTAGAAAGAGAGAACAGAAAAAAAGCCGCTATAAGCGACTTTTTAGTATCCGTATTCCCAATCTATTTCATCTTCATTCCAAAGTACAGAGGATACTTTGCCAAGGTGAACAACTGATTCGTTCACAGCACATGTGCAATCTGCTTCTCCTGTTTTATGCTGTAATTCCTCATACACTGATTTTTCAACATTTTCTAGAACAACCAAATTTTCTTCTTTTAAAACAAGCGTAGTACCCGCCATATTTATCTTCCTCCTACTAAAGTAATGATCACTTATTTGTAAACATAGATAGTATGGATTATATGCTGTATTTTACTATAGTTGTCCGTCTAGTGAAGTATTTTTTATATTTTCTTTGTAATCCGTATTCATTGTATACTGCATGAAGGAAATTTGGTACAGGGTTTACAATCATTTCGAAAATCTGTAACAATTAATATGTGTTGTTAACAAAGAATTAACAAATATGTTAAGAAAAATCAAAATTTTAAAACAAATACACTGATAAAATGATATAATCATATCAAAATACATATAGGGGATGAGAGGCTATGGAGCTTATCCGTGATTTATTGATCCAAATTGCCATCATTATTTTGCCATTATTTTTATATGAAGCGATTCGTTTAAATCGCTATCAAGAAATGCCTCCGAAGCCGAATCGTTACTTTATTATGTTTTTATCTAGCGTTACGCTCGTTCTCTCCATGACATATTCTATTTGTTTTGACAATGTTTGCGGGTATAACTTTCACCCAATCCCAATTGTCAGTGGTTTTTTATATGGTGGGATTGTCGGTTTAATCCCAGCAGTTATTTTTGTTACATATGAATGGGCACTAAAAGGAATGAGCATTCTTCCAGTTGTAGAAGTAATATTTCTATTGATAGTTCCATTGTTCTTATCAAAGAAATGGTCTCTTTTTTCAAGGGGTAAGAAGCTAATTTTAGCATTTATGATTTCGTCATTTTATGTATTGGTTTTTCTAGTATTTGGTATAATTAATGTGCTGTTAGAAACAGGTTTTACACCGTATATTTCGCAAATATATAGCGGATTTATATTTGCCTCGCTTATTATGGTTATGACTATGGTATTTCAGGTGTATTTAACGGAATATTTAAATGAAAACGCATTACTACGTACTGAGATGCAAAAATCAGAAAAACTTAATATCGTAAGTGAATTAGCAGCAAGTGTTGCACATGAGGTTCGAAATCCGCTCACTGTTGTTCGTGGATTTATCCAATTGCTAGAAAGTACGGAAGAAATGAAGAATAAGGACTATATGCGTCTCGTATTAGCTGAATTAGATCGGGCGGAACAAATTATTTCAGATTATTTAAATTTAGCAAGACCGCAAATTGAGAAAAAAGAACACATTTGTTTATCCGCGCAACTTATAGAAATGACTACTTTGATGTCATCATTTGCAGCGATGCAAGGTGTATATTTGCAAGTTGAGATTTCTGAGAGCCTTTATACGATTGGTGATAAGACGAAATTGAAGCAAGCTATTATGAATGTTGTTAAAAATGGTATTGAAGCAATTCAAGGAAATAAAGGATATTTAAAAGTAACGGCTGTTCAAAAAGACGAAACAATCGTAATAAGAGTTAAAGATAGTGGCGTTGGTATGACAAAAGAACAGTTAGCAAGGCTTGGACAACCGTATTATTCTTTAAAAGAAAAAGGGACGGGATTAGGACTTATGGTGACATTTAGTATTTTACAAGCGCATAATGGTACACTGGAATATAAAAGCGAAAGCGGAAAAGGTACTGAAGCGATTATTATATTACCGGCTGTAAGAAATAAGGAATAAAAGTTACCGATGGAAGGTAACTTTTTATTTTATATTGTTTATTCGTTTGTTCTTTCTTGTTTTGTTCGGCTAAATAAACTTTTAAATGAATGGAAGAAACCTTGTTCTTTTGAGGCGGCGACCATTCTTTTTGTTTCTTGAATTTCGCGAATAACTTGCATAAGTTGTGTATCACGGTTACTGTCTTTATTATAAATTTGATTAACGAGTTTATTCATTTTTTCTTCTTGCTTGGATTCTCGTTTATACATATGATTCATTAATAAGTCCATCTTTTCTTTTTGCAAGGCATCTGTTTGAGCGGCGTGATCAACTAACTCTTGTAGCATTTTTTCTTGAGAGCCTTCTTTTACATAAACTTGTTGCATCAATTCATCTAATTTTTCATCTTTCAAACGATTTTGTGTAATTAGAGTAGAATTTTGATGAATAATTGCTTCATTTAATTGAGCGAGCATTTCGAGTTTTAACATGAACTCCTCAAAGTTACGCCCATCTTCTTTTTCTTTCGTTTGTATTTCTTGCTTATCTTGTATAGCGGGTACAGGCGGGGCCTCTTTTTCTTTTAAAATAATAGGTATCGTTTCTGAAATATCTTCTTGAAGTTTAGCAGCTCTTTCATGTATAGATTTCAATAGTTTTAAATCATCCAGTTTATAAATACGAGCATCAGCTGTTTTTGAAATGATATAACCATGTTCCTCTAACAGTTGGCTATATTTACGGACTATATGTTTTGGGATGCCTGTTTTATTCGTGACATCTTTTGTTTTATAGATAGCTTCCATGTTATTTCCTCCCCAAAAAGTATCGTATATATCATTTCAATCTTTTTATGAGGACTTCCTTTGAAAAAGAATGTCGGAAGGTTATTAGTTTTCTACAGCATTAGTGAAAAGATGAAGAAAAATGAGAGATTTTTGGCGGAATGGCGAAGAAGAGCTAAAATAATGTCTGAAAACATATACAGGAGAAGTTTGTTATAATAACGGAGGAAAAGAAACTGGTAGAATCATGGAGGTATACATGAAGCAATTAAAAGGTATTATCATTTCAATTATTGCAATTCTTTCTATTGTAGTAGCGGTGTATGAAGTACTTGTTCCAGAGGAAACAAGTATCAAAAAAACGAATGCGTATGATCAAGTTCTAGAATTTCCGAAAGAGCGATATCCAGAGACAGGGAAACATATTACGGATGCTATAAAAGAAGGACATTCAGAAGTTTGTACAATTGATCGCGGTGGTGCTGGAGATAGAAGGAAATTATCGTTAGCTCCATATCCATCAAAAAAAGGCTATGATCGTGATGAATGGCCCATGGCGATGTGTAAAGAAGGCGGAAAAGGGGCGCATATTGAATATATAAGTCCAGCGGATAATCGCGGAGCAGGTTCTTGGGTAGGAAATAAGTTAGATAAATATCCAGATGGTACGCGTGTGAAATTTGAAGTGAAGTAGTGTTACATATTTCATAATGAAGGAGAAGGGGAACGATGGAGTTAACAATTTCTTATTCACAATTAATGTTGATGAACTATGACGGTGAACAGCCTTACGTAGACTGGACGGATGAAGATTTTGATAGAGGTTATGCTAAGGCGGATGGAACTGTTATTTTTGAAGCACTTTCTGATTATACTTGTGAAGTAAAAGTGACTTGTGGAAAACATATTGAGAAAGAAGAAGTAATTAGAACAGTTACGGTTCCTTTTACAGTTAAAAATGAATGTATCGTTGTAACGAGTATTCTTTCAAATAAATTTCAAATTCCTATTCCAAATGGTGAGTATACAGTTGTATTGCAGGTAATTCCTCTTGAAGAACCAACGGATGATGAGTTATATAAACTACAATACGAATTCTTTTTTGAAAGTAAAGAATAAAAAATGGGTTATCCTAAGGAAGGATAACCCATTTTTGTTATGCATTTGTTTTTAAAAGGGAACGAGCATCTTTTGCTGCTTGCACCATGTGTTCTAAAGCTGGAATAACTTCTTCCGTTTTTCTTGTTTTTAAACCACAGTCAGGATTAATCCAGAAATATTTAGGATCACATACTTGTAAAGATTGTTCTACGATTTCAAACATTTCATCTTTACTTGGTACACGTGGGCTATGAATATCGTATACCCCTAGACCGATCCCTTTTTCATATGTTGTATGTTTTAATGTATCAATAAATTCTCCGTGACTACGTGATGTTTCGATAGAAATGACATCCGCATCTAATGCACGAATAGCATCTACAATATCTTCGAAGTTACTGTAACACATGTGCGTATGAATTTGCGTTTCATTGGCTACAGAAGATGTTGCTAAAAGGAAGGATTGAACTGCCCATGTAATATATGCATCCCAATCTTTTTCTTTTAGTGGCATTCCTTCACGAAGCGCTGGCTCATCGACTTGGATTACTCTAATTCCAGACGATTCAAGTAATTCAATTTCATGACGAAGTGCTAATGCAATTTGATAGGAAACTTCTTTTCTTGAAATATCATTTCGAACGAATGACCAATTTAAAATAGTGACAGGTCCAGTTAGCATACCTTTTACTACTTTTTCTGTTAAGCTTTGTGCGTATACAGTTTCTTTAATAGTCATTCCATTTATAAAGGCAACATCACCATAAATAACAGGTGGTTTCACGCAACGGGAACCATACGATTGTACCCAACCGTTTTTAGTGAAGGAGAAACCAGCAAGACGTTCACCGAAGTATTCGACCATGTCAGTTCTTTCAAATTCACCATGAACAAGAACATCAAGACCGATTTCTTCTTGGTAACGAATCCATTTTTCTGTTTCTTTTTCAATAAATTGCTCATATTGTTCATTTGAGATAACGCCGTTACGCCATTCTTTTCGCGTTTGACGAACTTCAGTTGTTTGCGGGAAGCTACCAATGGTTGTTGTTGGTAATAACGGTAACTGCAGAGCAACTTGTTGTAATTCGTATCGTTTTTCAAATGGAAGAGGGCGTGAAAAATCTTCTTCTTTTAGTGCTGTTCGTGCTGCTTTGACATCTTCTCGGTTACGTGCAGCAGATGAACGTATTGTATGGTGCGCATTGCGATATGTTTCAAGTTCGTTACTAATGCTTTCTGTACCTTGAGTCAAAGCAGAATGAATGAGAACTAACTCTTCTAATTTTTGATTTGCAAATGCTAACGCATCGAATAGCTCAGTCGATAAGTGAGTTTCTTCTGTTTTATCGATTGGTGTATGCAATAAGCTACAAGAAGGCTGAACGATGAAATTTTTCGTTTGGACTTGTTTTTGTAACGTTGTAAATAACGTAAGAACTTCATCAAGGTCAGCTCTCCAAATGTTACGGCCATCTATACAACCGACTGCTAAAGTTTTGTCAGCTGGGAATCCGTATTTCGCAATAGCATTTAAATTACCTTCTTTACCGTGAACGAAATCTAAACCAACACTAGATACAGGGAATGTAATAATTTCTTCATAGTTTTCTTCTACACTATCAAAATATGTTTGTAAAAGAAGATTCGCGTTTGGAACTTCTTTACGAATAGCTTCATAAATTTCTTTCGCATGCTGAATTTCTTCTTTAGTTAAAGAAGCGAAAATCGGTTCATCAACTTGAATGATTTGTGCACCAGCCGCATGTAGTTCTGAAAGTAGTTGTACGTAAGGTGTAACTAACTGTTTTAAAATAGTAGCAAATTGATCTTGTTTATAGCCTTTTGCTAATTTTAAGAAAGTATATGGTCCTAAAATAACAGGCTTTCCATCTACGCCTAATTCTTGTTTTGCCTCTTCGTATAAGCGAAGTGGACGATTATCTTTTAAAGAGATTTGTAATCCCTCTTCATATTCAGGAACAATATAATGATAGTTTGTGTTAAACCATTTAGTCATTTCGGAAGCTACGTGATCTTTAGAGCCACGCGCCATTGCAAAATATACATCAAGGTAAGATGTAAACTCAGAAAAACGTGACGGGATAAAACCTAACATATAAGCAGTATCCAGAACGTGATCATAATATGTAAAATCGCCGACTGGAATGAGTTCAATTCCTTTTTCTTGCTGTACTTTTACGTGTTGAAGGCGAATTTCTTTCATCGATGTTAAAAATTGTTCTTCATCAATTTTATTGGACCAAAAAGCTTCCAATGTTTTTTTCCATTCTCGTTGTAGTCCGATACGTGGATAACCTAAGTTACTTGTTTGAATTGCCATTTTAAATTCCTCCCTAATTGAAAGTAAGCATTTCCGTTTACTAGGAAATACTTATAACAAAAAGTACAAAGACATAGAAAATAAGCCTTCCTTTTTGTTTTAACACCTCATCATCATCCGTGAATCTATCAGTGTTGTTAAAACAGGCAGGTCTCCTGACTTATGCTTCATATAATTTCTTTCACCTTCCCGTTCTCACAGTGGCACTAACAAAGAAATCTCAGCATTTACAGTGGCGGGACCGTGTTGGAGTTTCACCAAGCTTCCCTTTTAAACACGAAACGAAATTTTCGTGTACCTATTTTCCTTTTGAAAGGAATTTAACAAGCGATATGATATTGAAACAAATTCTAACATAATTTTTGGAATTTTGTCTACTGTTTTAAAATAAGAAAATTCTAAAGTTTTTATTTCTTAATATTCTGAATAATTTGGGTGTTTTTCAGATTAATGATATATAATGGAATGTGAAAATATAGAAAAATTGAGCGAGTAAAGAAGAGGGAACGTCTTCTTTACTCGCTCAATTTTCATCTACATCAAATTTTGAAAGTCGTCCTGCTATGGCATCGTTAAGGAGAGTACTTAACCATTGTAATTCAACGGTAATATGCTCAATAACACTTTGTAAAATATATAGTTGTGCACGTGGAATTTTTCCTTTACTGCAATCATATATAGTTTGCATTTTATGTAAATATTGAACGGTATCATGTTTCTTTTTTTCTAAAATTGGAACTAATTCTTGATCATCACCAAAATGAGTGAAAGAAAGTGCTGAATAAATTGGTTTATATATTTGGTTTTTTGCTTCGAACTGTTTTAAGAGTAACGTGTGAAATAGTTGTTTACCTTCCTCTGTTATATGAAAGATTGTTTTATCTGGTCTATTCGTATCACGAACAATAGTTGTAATGCGAATTGCACCTTGCTTTTCTAATTGCTCGAAGGCGTAATAAAGTGATCCTTTTGCATATTTAATATAATAATCCATCTGTCTTTCTTTCATTATGTGCTGCACTTCATATGGATGTTTATCTCCTTCGAGTAGCAAGCCGAGAATGACTAATTTCATGCTCATTCTGTCTCAACTCCTGTACATAAAAACTGTATCCCTACTAATTAAAGTTTGATTTTATACATATTATAAACGGCATATCCTTTTTCATAAAGGGATATGCCGTTCCTTTTTTAATACTAACTTACTTGTTTTTGCTTTTGTTTCGCTTTCGGTCCTGTAAATAGGCGTTCATTTCCCATAAGTAAAATACAAATAATACTTAGTACAGCTGGGATCAGTGCCCAGAAGAATGTGTTGGCAATAGATGTAGCGAGAGCTTCTTTAATACCAGTTAATATTTCTGCTGGAATCTTCTCGGTAGCACCTGGTGATAATAAGAAACTTGTGTCTCCACCTTTTGGAGCTAATTTTGCAAGTTCAGGAGGGAACACAGTGTTTAATTTATTAATAAAAATATGATTTTGAATTGTACCGAAAATCGTTACACCAAGAGTCATACCGAGTGAACGGAAGAATGAGTTTGTTGATGTAGCAGAACCACGGTCTCTCATTTCTAATTTGTGGATAGAAGACATACTTAAAACTGAGAATGAGAAACCAACCCCAAGTCCAGCGAGAACCATAAATAGCGTTACAAGCATACGAGGTGTGTCCATTGTTAAGGTGCTTAGTAAATAAATACCAAGAACGAAGAAAACGCCAGATACCATCATAATGTTACGATAGCTTGTTCGTGAAGCTAACTGTCCACCTGTTTGACTTCCAATTACAGAGCCGACCATCATTGGTGTTAAAATTAATCCAGCATTTGAGGCTGAACCTCCGAGAACACCTTGAACGAAGATTGGGATATAAACTGTACAGATGATAAAAGCAGCACCATAGAAAAAGGCAACGCCTTGGCTAGCTGCAAATAAAGGTTTTTTAAATAGATGGAAAGAAATGATAGGCTCAGTTGCTTTTCGTTCTACGAAGAAGAAAATAATAAGCATAATAACAACAGTTGCAAATAAACCGATAATTACATTAGAGTCCCATGCATACGTTTTACCACCAAGTTCTAGTGCGAACATCAAGCAAATAATACTAATGACAAGTGTAATAGCACCAGCCCAATCAATTTTTTGTTTTCTAAATTCTAGAGATTCACTGTAGTATTTAGTAATGAAGAAGAAGGAGATAAGCCCTAATGGAATATTAATATAGAAGACCCAATGCCAACTTATATAGTCCGTAATATAGGCACCTAATAAAGGTCCAAATACACTTGATGTCCCGAAAACTGCACCGAATAGCCCTGTCATATTCCCACGTTTTTCTGGCGGGAATATGTCATACATAATTGTGAAGGCGATAGGCATAAGGGCGCCACCACCAATACCTTGAATTGCTCTATAAATACTTAATTGTTCAATACTAGATGCTGTCCCGCAAAGTGCAGAACCGAATAAGAAAAGAATGAGTCCACCAATATAAAAACGTTTCCGTCCGTACATATCAGAAAGTTTTCCGAAAATAGGCATCCCTGCCATTGTTGCTACCATATATGCCGATGTGACCCAAACAAACTTGTCAAATCCTCCTAAGTCTCCGACAATCGTCGCCATTGCGGTTGCAACAATTGTATTATCCATTGCTGCCATTAAAATACCAAGTAGTAAACCAGCAACAACAAACTTTGTATTGTTGGAGTCTTTTTTTGATAGTTGAGTTTCCAAATATGCCCCTCCTTTAATAATAAGTAAACTATATTAAGTTTTAAATGCAACGCATAAAAATCTAAAGCATAGTTCCTCTTAAACTCTCTTACATAAGTGCACTGACATGCCATAAAGAATATTATAGTCAAATTTGACTAAAAGGCAAACTTTTTCTTTCACCAAAATATCCTTTTGTATGGAAAGAAAAAGAGTGAGCAATACTGAATATTGTTATAAAGTCAATGAAGTAAATTGTAAAAAATATTTCAGTAAGAATACTTCCTGTTAACAGTTGAAAAATGGTTTTTTCTTTATATTGTCGAATAGGATAAAAGGAAGGGAACTATTAAATATCGTTTGTAACAAGCGTTCATCATTTTTGTAGTTTATTGTGTAAAGCGAAAGAATAGAATTGTATGGATGGTACATCTGAAATGAGGTGAATATATATTATGAAAATATGGAAGCGAATTTCGGATCAAGGAAGGGATACAATACCGTTACAGCCGGTATTGTGGATTGATGGCTCAAAAAAGGAAGGCGAACTTCCTAATGTAGCAGTTACATTACAAATCCGTAGTATGTATGAAGAAAAATTTTCATATGAACTAATCTATGATGTAAACGACATACTTATTATGCGAATTGAAGTTGAAAATAAAGGAATTGAAGTGATTTCGCGAGTCGTTGTAAGTCATATGATTAGAGATTGCTTTTCGTATATTCCGAATTCTCTGCAGGTTAATAAGGGGATGAGCGAGTTTTTATTCCAGCTTGTAAGGTGGAGAATCGATAATTTATTGCCGAACGAGAAGGTGGAACTAAGTTGTAAATTAAAAGCAAATAAAGATAAAGCGGTTAAAACTGCATTGTTTAAGGCTACATACACATTTCAACATAAAGCAGTCTCATATGGCCCATTGCAAACAAATGAAGTTGTGGTGCGGCAATGATAAAAAGGAACCTGCGCGAAAGGTTCCTTTTTTAATGGAGGTTGTGCTTCTTGAGTATTTTCTTTTGTTCGATTCCTTTTTTTCCTACATAGTTATTTTTATAACCAAAATATAGAATGAATAGAAATGAAATAACATTTACAATAGCGTCGATTTGATCGTTCGTAATAAAGTTTATTCCGAAAGAGGTAAATAGTAGCTTTAATGATAACAAAAAACCAGCTAGTAAACGTATAGCATCTGATAGATTTTCTTTTTGTAACATATAGGTCACTCCTTTCTATAAACGATATATAGTATATATATGAAATAGAATAAAAAGGAATACAAGCTCTAGCGGAAATGTACATAGAATATGTACATTTTTTATTTGGTAGAAAAACATTATTGTTATAGAAACATATATTGGTATAGAAAGGAGAGGAAGTATGAAACATAAAGGGAAGATTAGTGGATTATTACTAGGGAATACTGTTGCTGTTACGGAATGGATTGCGCTTCAGGATGTAATTGCAAAATTAGATTCGCGATCATTTTATACTGTCTTTATTATTTATATTTTGCAACTGTTGCTAAGTTGTTACTTTGGCCATTGGTACGATAAAAGAGAAAACGGACGTATGAATATGGAAGTAGGGGGAATGGCGAGTAATGATTTTGTTGTTGATTTTTTTGAAAAAGTAGCTGCTTTATCTGAACGAGATTCTCGCAATATTACAGTGTACATTCTTTCCGTTAAAGAATGGGAGGGATTAAAGGAAACAGTGCAAGAAAAAAAGTTGGAAGCGTTAGTACAGAGAGTGGAGTCTACTATTGTAAAGACGATTCGAAAAGGTGATGTCGTTACAAAATGGGATGAAAATAAATATGTTATTGTAGCGATTGATAATGGTCATGAAAAATCAACAATAACACGACGATTAATGAAAAATATTGAAAGTGAAATAGAAAGTGGTTTATTAAGTGTGACGCTATTATTTGGGGCTGCTAGTTATCCAGTAGAAGGGAAAACTTTTGAAGAATTGTTAAGAAAGGCACAGAATCAATTGTACCAGTATAGAAATTTGAAAGATAACGAGTAAAACTTTGAGTTAAAGAAGTATGATATGAAGAAATTCGGATTGTAACATTTTTTTGACTTTTATTACAAAAACAACTTTTATTGTAATAAAAGTCTTTAAAAATATATGAAATAGGCATATAATTATGATGGATGTGTCAATGCATTTGCACAATGTGTTTCATTTTAAAAGTGTAGAGGAAAACATGCTCTACACTTTTCCTTTTTAGGAAAGGAAAAGAATATTTGTAAGTTGTTGCGAGGTAGTATTTGTACTGTGTAAAATGAACAAAGAGATTATTTGATAGAAAGCGGAAAGGGAATGATAGATGTGAGAGATCGACAATCATCTTTTATCAGGTGAATTATTATAGTTGTTCTTCTAATTATTATGGCTCTGGTGAATTCCATTGTATTTTAAGGTAATACATAGTGTGAGTAGAGAATGAAAAGTGCAAAGTGAAATATACTTAGTAGATGGACATGAAACTGCTACATAATTCAAAGAGAATAACGTGAAAAATAATTTCAAGTAATAAATGTGTACAAGCATGATAAACAATACTGATGATCTTCGTAAAAAAGATGCGAGTGTGAAGTGTATAGAAGGATTATATGATTTTTATAGCTTTTTTACACAAGGATCGTTTATAAGTAGGAGGAAAAGATGTTGAAATATAGTAAATTAGCAATTGTAGCCGCATTCTCAATGGTTTTATTAGCGGGTTGTTTCGGGCCAAAACCAGAAGAGGAATTATATGTAGCATTTGAAAATGCTGCCAAGCAAGAAAAGACAATGTTTGAAGATGCAAAAAAACTTGAAACCTTAGAGAAAGAAGGACAAGAATTATATAACCAAATTGTTCAAGAAGGAAAAGATAATAATCAAGTCGTTAAAGAAAAGCTGAATCAAGCAGTAAAGAATACAGATGAACGAGAAAAAGTGCTTACAAAAGAAAAAGAGGCTTTAAATAAAGCACAAGAAGAAGTGAAGTCAGCTGATAAGTACGTAAAGAAAATTGAGGATAATAAATTAAAAGACAAAGCGGATAAAGTTAAAAGTGCGTATGAGAAAAGACATGAGTCATTTAACAAGATGTTTGATAGCTATAATAAATCTTTAAAGCAAGAAAAAGAGTTATATACGATGCTACAGGATAAAGGTACAAAATTAAAAGATATTAGTGAGAAAGTTAAAGTAGTAAATCAATCGTATAAGGATATTGAGTCAGAAAAAGATAAGTTTAATGAATTCACGAAATCTTATAATACAGAAAAAGTTGCATTTTACAAGCAAGCCAATATTAAAATTAAAGAAGAGAAAAAATAAAACAGTTTGGCCTAACATAGGCCAAACTGTTTTATTTTTTTGTATAAGTGCGGCTATACCATGGAACAGGTTCACTTAATTTTTTTTCTTGTTTCAGTGCTTCAGGACCAATATAATCTTGAAGTGTTTTTTTGGAAACTGTTAAAGACAAGGTTGTTTTCGGGTTTCGGTAGGAGGATTCAAGATGACCAAGATGTGGTAGGTTTCGAAAATCTTCTTTCGTAGGAGGGATGTGGAAATAATAATCGCCTAACCGTATAAGAACATCAGATTGTTGTTGGCTAAAACGTGGATTTCTAGAGAAATGTAATCCTTCTTTAATTGCTTTTTTTTCGGCGATTAAACGCTCTAAAGCTGTCTTTTTTAACCAGTATAAATATTTAGGGTTAGTTGCAGCTTTGGCATGACGATTCACAACGAAAATAGATTGAGCTAGTCGATTAATAGGATGTGGGTTTTGTAATTGAGATTGTGGTTGTGAAGGTTTCATATTGAATCTCCTTTCAATTTTTCATTATTATAACATAAATAAAAGAGGTTTTTATTATATGCAAAAAGTGATTGTATACATTTTCAATATTAAAGCAATATTGTTACAAAAAACAACTATTTTGTATAATAGTAATAGAATGTGTTTTGAAATTTGATAATGAAAGAGTGAGAAGTTTGAAAGAACTATTAAAACAACAATATGCCATTATAGATATTGGATCTAATACAATGCGTTTAGTTATTTATGAAAAGCAAAATGGAGGTTTTTATAAAGAAATTGAAAATACGAAAGTGGTTGCTCGGTTAAGAAATTATTTAATCGATGGTGTTTTGAATGAAGAAGGTAAAGAAGTATTGTTACAAACATTATTTCAATTTCAAGAAAGTACAAAATTCCATCAGCTGCATCATGTACTTTGTGTTGCAACGGCAACAATTAGACAGGCTGAGAATCAAGAGGAGATTAAAAAACTTGTTGAAGGACAAACAGACTTTACTCTTAGAGTGTTATCAGAATATGAGGAAGCACGTTACGGCTATTTAGCAGTTATGAATTCTACTTCGTTTTCGGAAGGAATAACAGTAGATATTGGTGGCGGAAGTACGGAAGTTACATATATTAAAAATAGAGAGATTTTAGAGTACCATAGTTTTCCTTTTGGTGCGCTTTCTTTAAAACATCTATTTATTAAAGGTGATATTCCTACTAAAGATGAATTAGAGGAAATTCGAGAGTATTTAGAGTGTCAATTTCGAACGTTACCATGGTTAATTGATAAGAAATTGCCTCTTATTGCAATTGGTGGTAGTGCGAGAAACTTAGCAAAAATCCACCAAAATTTAATAAACTATCCTATAGCGGGAGTACATTTATACAAAATGAAAGAAGAAGATATTGAAAATGTAAAAGGTACATTAGAAAAACAATCGTTTATCGAACTTCAGAAAATGGAAGGATTGGCAAAAGATCGAGCTGATACAATTATTCCAGCGGTTGAAGTATTTCATAAACTTGTAAATATTATAGAAGCAACGGCATTTGTATTAAGCAAAAAAGGATTAAGAGAAGGTGTTTTCTATGAAGAGTTGACGAAAGATTTAGGGATTTCATATTATCCGAATGTAGTTGAAGAAAGCTTACATTTGTTATCACACGAATATGAAATGGATATGGAATTTGTCATTCAACTTATTAAACATGGAAGATTGATTTGTAAACAACTCGAAGAAATGGGACTGATTTCTGTTTCAATAAAAGACTGGGAAGCATTCCATCAAGCAGCGAAAGTATTTAACATTGGAAAATATATAGACGAAGAAGCGAGTCGTTTACACACGTTTTATTTATTGGCGAATAAAACAATTGATGGCATGATGCATAAAGATCGAGTGAGGTTAGCGCTTATTGCATCTTATAAATCAAAAATGCTATTTAAACAACATTTATCTCCATTTGAAGGTTGGTTTGATAAAAGCGAACAAAAAAAAATCCGCCTATTAGGGGCTGTTTTACAATTTTCAGCTGCTCTAAATGTAAGACAAAGATCGCTTGTTGATACGATATCCATAACAGAAAATAAAGAAGGATTAACGTTTAGAATTTTATGTGAGCAATCGGCATTAGCAGAAAAAGTACAAGCTGAAAAACAAAAAAAGCAGCTAGAAAGAGTGTTAAAAACGAATATTAACTTGTCATTTGAATGAAAACGTTAGGTTGTACGGATGTCTTTACAAAAAAATTACACTTTATAATATTGTAATTTGCTAAAATAGAAGTAACTAAATTATAGTAAAAAAGTTTCAAGGGGAAGTGTGAAGGGAATGGAATTGTTGAAGGGGAACATCGTAAATTTAAATGATACAGCATATTATAATAACCGAGAGCTAAGTTGGTTAGCATTTAATGAACGTGTACTACAAGAAGCGCAAGATGAAAATAATCCACTCTTGGAAAGATTAAAGTTTATAAGTATTTTTAGCTCGAATTTAGATGAATTCTTTATGGTACGTGTAGCGGGTTTGAAAGATCAAGTGAGTGCTGGGTTTAATCAACCAGAAAATAAAGCTGGCTTAACACCAAAAAAACAATTAAATAAAATTGCGATAAAAGCCCATGAATTAATGACCGTACAATATGATACGTTTAAAAATTATGTATTGCCAGCGCTTGAATTAGAGGGGATTGAGCGTTTAACATTCCATGATTTGACGAAAGAACAGAGAGAATTTATAGAAGATTATTTTGATGAGCAAATTTTTCCGGTTTTAACGCCTGTAGCTATCGATGCATACCGTCCATTTCCGATGTTATTAAATAAAAGTTTGAACTTAGCTACTCTTTTATATGATGAGAAGCAAGTGGAGGAAGAAAACCGTACGAAGTTAGGAATTGTGCAAGTTCCTTCATTACTTGAACGCTTCATATTTTTACCGAGTGAAGGGCAAAAGCATAAATTTATTTTATTAGAAGACGTAATTAGTAGTTTTACTCATAAATTATTCACAGGATATAAAGTATCATCTGTTACTCGTTTCCGTATTACACGTAATGCGGATTTAACAATTCATGAAGAGGGTGCGAGGGATTTATTAAAGGTAATTGAAAAAGAGTTGAAAAAGCGTAAGTGGGGAGCTGCTGTACGTTTAGAAGTTGGCAAAGAACACATTGATGAAAGAGTATTAACATTATTATACGAGGTGTTGGAAGTAAAAGATGAAGATGTATATATAATGGATGGACCGTTAGATTTAACATGTTTATTCTCTTTATATAAAAAATTAGCACCATTATATGAACATCTCATTTATCCAGCCCTTATTCCGCAACCACCTCAAGACTTAGGTGATGAGGAAGATGTATTTGAAAAGGCGATTGAGCATGATATTTTATTACATCATCCTTTTGAATCGTTTCAGCCAGTAGTTGATTTTGTCCGTGATGCGGCAGACGATCCGAATGTACTTGCGATTAAACAAACATTATATCGAGTAAGTGGTGATTCTCCGATTATTCAGGCACTAAAAGTAGCAGCTGAAAAAGGAAAACAAGTCACAGTGTTGGTGGAGTTAAAAGCAAGGTTTGATGAAGAGAATAATGTTCATTGGGCTAAAGAATTAGAACAGGCTGGGTGTCACGTTATTTACGGTGTAAGTCACTTGAAAACGCATAGTAAAATTACGCTAGTTGTAAGAAGAAAAAACGGAAAAATCGAAAGGTTCGTACATCTTGGAACCGGAAATTATAATGATGCAACAGCAAAGCTATATACCGATTTTGGCTATATTACATCACGAAAAGACTTTGGGGTCGATGCAACAAATTTCTTTAATTATTTAAGTGGTTATACAACGAAACCGCATTTTCACCATTTATCAGTTGCACCATTTGATATAAGAGAGCAATTTATGGATTTAATAGATGAAGAAATTCGTTATCATAGGCAATATGGAAATGGCTATATTATCGCTAAGATGAATTCACTAACGGATAAACCATTAATAAAAAAAATGTATGAAGCATCACAAGCGGGAGTAAAGGTAGAGCTCATCGTTCGAGGAACATGTTGTTTAAGACCTGGTATTCCAAATGTAAGTGAAAATATTCGTGTAGTTAGTGTTGTAGGAAGATATTTAGAACATAGCCGTATTTATTATTTCCATCATAATGGAGAGGAGAAAATATATTTATCTTCAGCTGATTGGATGACGCGAAATATGGAGAAACGAGTAGAAATATCCTTCCCAATTCTAGATATTGAAATGAAAGCAAGAATAAAGGCGATTTTACAGCTTACTTTAGCAGATAATGTGAAAACACGCGAACAAAATAAAGACGGTGACTACTATTATGTTATTAATAGTGGTGCAGAGGAGATTGATAGCCAAGTGAAGTTGTTTAAGATGGCGTATCAAAATACAGATGCTGAATAGCAAGAACAAAGTAAAAAACCTCTTATTAATAAGAGGTTTTTTACTTTGTTCTCTACTTATTATACGTTCTCAAAATAGAAGAATGTGTAGAGAGAATAGTTTTTATTGTAAGCATATTAATCGATTGTCTAATAGAGAGAATAGCGTTGGTAGAATTGTTGGCATACATTAATAATAGTATGGTTGTTGACAAGGTCCACCATAACAAGGATAAGGTGCTGGTGGCGGGTAAGGTGGTGGATAAGGTGGATAAAATGGTCTAGGGCCGAAAGCTAATGCTCCGCCGAGCAATCCACCAGCAATTCCAGCTAGAAATGGAACGCCAAAAAACGGAAAGAATCGTGAGTCGCCTACTGGGCCAATAGGTGCTGAACGAACTGGGATTGGTTGATAATATGGATACATGAACAAACCTCCTTTATTGGACTCACTTTTATCATATGGTAAACGAAACGTGGATGAGCGCGTACAAGAAAGGATATGTAAGAAAATAGGCGAATTATTACGAATGTTGTAGGGTGAAAAGTGTAATTTCAGGTTTTGACATAAACCGGAATGGGACACGTGTTCTTCCAAGTCCGCGATTGACATAGAGAGATAAGTCTTGAATGGAATAGAAGCCTTCAATGTAGTGTTTGGCAAGTGATGGGGTAACGATAGCACCTAAAAAAGGGATTTTTACTTGTCCGCCGTGGCTATGACCAGAAAGTTGCAAGTTGATTGGATATGTAGCAATTTGTGGCGCAATATCTGGCTCGTGAACAAGAACAATGTTATAAGTATTTTGCCGCGCTTGTTGTAGTGTTTCCGCTATTTTTGGTTTGCCAAGTAGTATATCATCGAGTCCGAAAATAGAAATTTCACTATTATCCAGTAGACGAATTCGTTTTTCGCTATTTTGTAATAGTTCAAATCCAGATTCACGCATGATGTGATCATAGTATTCAGTTCCATATCCGCCGTGATCATGGTTACCATAAATAGCAAATTTACCGAAGGGTGCTTGTATATTCTTTAAAATGGATGCAACGAAAGGAGTGTCAGTATATGTTTGGTAATTATCAATGAGATCACCAGTAAAAAGGACAATATCTGGGTTTGCAGCATTAATCTTAGAAATGATTTGAGATAAATGTTGGAGCGAGAAATAGTATCCGAGATGTAAATCGCTAAATTGAAGAACCTTCATACCATGAAAACTTTTTGGTATGAGCTGTGATTTTAGTGTGTGCTCTGTAAAAGAGATCATATGCGGCTCTATGTATTTAGCGTAATAGTAACCGATACTAGTGGTTATAAATGAATATAGACAAGTGCGTATTCCATTTTTTAAAAAATTTCTTCTTGTAAGTTGCTTCATAAAAGTATGAGTATACCTATTTGATTTATATCATGTGTTTTCGTTCCATATACAGGCTACTCAAATCTCCTTTCAGTTTTTTTTTAATATATTTAAAATAATAAAGAAGTAGTATAGCTTACGGAAAAATGAATGAAAAGAAGTCTCTTTAAGTTAAAATATCAGAAAAGTTTAAAAATATAAAGATTTCTATCAAATAAAATGATAAAATGAATGTGTATTCATTTTTGGGAGGGATATATGTGAAAGAGAAGGTAGTAATTATAACAGGTGGATCGAGTGGAATGGGAAAAGGAATGGCAACTCGTTTTGCGAAAGAAGGGGCACGAGTTGTTATTACAGGGCGTACAAAAGAAAAACTGGAGGAAACAAAGTTAGAGATTGAACAGTTTCCAGGGCAAATATTGCCTGTACAAATGGATGTACGAAATACTGAAGATATTCAGAAAATGATTGAACATATTGATGAAAAGTTCGGACGAATTGATATTTTAATAAATAATGCAGCTGGCAACTTTATTTGTCCAGCAGAAGATTTATCTGTGAATGGCTGGAATTCGGTCATTAATATTGTGTTAAATGGTACATTTTATTGCAGTCAAGCTGTCGGGAAGTATTGGATTGAGAAAGGTATAAAAGGAAATATCATTAATATGGTAGCGACATATGCATGGGATGCAGGTCCAGGAGTTATTCATTCGGCTGCAGCAAAAGCTGGCGTATTAGCAATGACTAAAACGCTTGCTGTTGAGTGGGGACGTAAATATGGAATACGAGTTAACGCTATCGCACCAGGGCCGATTGAACGTACGGGCGGTGCCGATAAATTATGGATTTCAGAAGAAATGGCTAAGCGTACACTACAAAGTGTGCCACTTGGAAGACTAGGTACGCCAGAAGAAATTGCAGGTCTAGCTTATTATATATGTTCAGATGAAGCTGCATACATAAATGGAACATGCATGACAATGGATGGAGGACAACACTTGCATCAATATCCATTTTAAGAGGGATGACCAAATGAATGTTTGATTCATTTTTTGTGGTAAAATGTGACGGAATTGTGACATGTGAAAGAAAGGTATTTACAAGAGGTCATATATACGGTATATTTAAGACCTCTTTTTTCTTCATAGTAGAATTGCTAATTCCCCTTAGCATTTTACCCCTCTAATCCCTTCAGGAAAACTGAAGGGATTTTTTATTATTTTTCCGTAAATATCGTGTTATAATTTTTGAAAAGTAAAGGGAGGGAAGCACGTTGATAGATGCATTAGATGTAATGAGTAACTTGGATAAAGTCCTTCCTTATTATCAAGCTATTTTTAGTGCTGATGAACATACAGTAATTGGATATGAAGTAGTAGGACGTATTCAAACAGAAGAGGGCATACAAAGTTTAGCTTCGTTCTTTCATGATGATTCTATTCCAAGTGAGTTTCAACTGGAAGCGGATAATATTATAGTAGAAAAAGCTTTAAACCGTTATTTAGAAAGCAATCAAAAATTGTTATTATTTATACATCGAAATGCTAACGTATTAATGAATGACGAAGATGAAAGTTTACTTCAACTTTTATTGATGTATGAAAAACAAGGTTTAAATTTGAACCACATTGTTTTAGAGATAACAGAGCATGAATGTAAAGAAGATATTGAGCAATTTAATCATTTGCTTATGTATTATCGTACATATGGTATTCAGATTTCGATTAATAAAGTTGGAACGGGTACAAGTAATTTAGAACGTATTAGCGTGTTAGCACCTGATATTTTAAAAGTAGATTTAACAAACTTAAGGCAAACTGCACTTATACAATCTTATCAAGATATTTTATATTCCTTATCTTTACTTGCAAGAAGAATTGGTGCAACGTTGTTATATGAAGAAATTGATGCTTTTTATCAACTACAATATGCTTGGAAAAACGGTGGTAGATACTATCAAGGTAATTATTTAAAAGAATGTTTACCTGATTTTATTGAAACGAATGTTTTAAAAGAGAGACTTGGTAATGAATGTCATCAATTTATTCAGCATGAGAAAAAGAAGTTGCAAAAAATTTATCATTTAACAGAGATGTTACGTGATCGAATTGGTGATGTTCTGTCAAAACAAAAAAAGAATGAAGATATAAATGATTGGTTATTACAATTTAGCCAAAGTATATCACAATGTAGTTTTCGCATATTTATTTGCAATGAAGATGGTTTTCAACAATCAGGTAATGTTATGAAAAAAGATGGGGAATGGATTGTGATGCCGGAGTATTATATGAAGAACTGGAGTTGGCGTCCGTATTTTCTTGAGAATATTATGAAAATGCGTTTTGAAAATAAGGCGAGACTTTCAGATTTATATGCCGATATTGAAACTGGTGAAATGGTACGAACATTTTCTTTCCCGATTGATGATGAAAACTTTTTATTTATAGATTTATCTTATGAATATTTATATGAAGAAGATGTTTTATTTTAATGCACGAAGAGATTCGTGCATTTTTTTGTTTGTTTTTATCAGAAATTGGTAATAGTGAAAATGGTGATGAAAATGCTGTCTATCGTTGTAAAGATTTTACGAACGAAACCATCCCTTTCTTTGCATAATCATTGTTACAATGAATACTACAAAGACAAGTTCTTTTAAAAGGAAGGTGGAAAAATGAGGAAATATGGAATATGGCTTGTTCTATTTGTATGTGTTGCCTTTCTAGTTGGTTATAGTGTTACAACTGTTTTAGGAAAAGAGGAATTGAAAGTCGATCGGAAAGACGTGTTTACAACGATACAAAAAGGCTATGAAACCCAATTTTCAATTCGCGGGAAGCATTTGCCGATGAATAAGATGATAGAGACGTTATCACCGTATTTTACAGATAATTTCCTTCAAGTATTTACAGATGAAAATAGTAGAAGTGATAAACAAAGTGGTGAATATTTACTTCCAGCAAAAGAAGCACCGTTTTCTTTTAATTCGGAAACGAAAATGGCGTATGATGAAGAGCATAAAAATTTATATGTATATGAGCGGGCGAAAAGTGGACAATATCAAATTGTAACATTGAAAAGGGATCAAGATAAATGGAAATTAGCAGGGTATCATGAAAGCCAAGAACTTTTAACTGAAATAAAAAGGTTACAACAATTATAAAGTGCAACTTTAATCAGTGGGGGCTTTATATCCTACTGATTATTAGCTTTCATCAATCGGGAGTTTTACTGCCCATAAATAACGAGATAAAAATAGGAATAGGTATTTACCTATTCCTATTCTATATTGAGTAGCTGTTGTAATTTTTCGATTTGAAAACCTGCAACCACTTCACCGTCGATTACAACTGTTGGAGTTGAATAGGAATCATAGTCGTATAAAAGGCGATCGCGAGCAGCAGCGTCTTTTTTTACGTCAAATTCTTCATATGCAACGTTATTATGCTTTAAAAATTCTTTCACAATGACACATGGCGGACAATCAGGTTGTGTGTAAACCTCAATTTTTTTCATTGTAATTCCTCCTTTTTTCTGTTTTTTATTATATTATTCCAGTATGGAAATCGCAATAAAGAAGGAAAAAGATGTTCTTTCTGTGTTTTCCTTTGCATTTCGACAAATTTTTAGTTGAGTTTCTGGCCAATAACCTTTATCCTAGACTGTGGAACATTTTTTCTGTTATGACGGATAGAATGAGTATAGCTGTAAAACCTATTGGTAGGAAGATTAGAGAAAGGAGAGATTTCATGTCTCTACTCCAAGGAATTTTAACACGACTTGTTAGTCTACAAGAACAAGCTGTAAGCGGTGAAGTAGCACAACGCTATTTTGAAGTGAACGGTGAGCGCAAATGTAGCGTGAAATTTTTCGATAAAAGTGAAATGTATGAATTAGAAGTGTATCAACAAGGTGAAAAACCTCAAGTGTATCAATTCGATAATATCGATATGGTTGCAATTGAGATTTACGATATCATTTCTTGATACATATAAAAAAGGTACTGCCTATGGCAGTACCTTTTTTAGTTCTTTTACTTTCCAGTATATATGTATAGGAATTTTTCGTTTTTCCTACAATGGTAATAAAGTAAGACTTTAATCAGTGGAAGTGCTTATTATCGACTGATGATTGGCCTACATCAATCAGGAGTTTTACTGCTCGAAAATAGCGTGATAAAAATAAATAGGAGGTGTGTTATGTGGAACGTTTACCAGTTGTGATCTGTCCTAATTGCCACAATTCTGCAGAGATTATTCATGTATTAACGGCTCAATCGAATCAAAATGTAATTTATACTTGCCAAGTTTGTCATTTTGTAATGCGAAATATTGAGACGAATAAAGGATAGTAAGTTATAATTTTTGTTTTTGTCCCATACAATGAGAATACGAAAAGTCTGTCTAATGGAAAGGACGTGACTATGTGGACGGTGGGCATAAATTCTATAATGTTTCAGAGAGACATTTGAATTTTGATACGGTCTTTAACCGCATTTGTAGTTTCATTGAAAAGGATCCACGAAATTTATATCGATTATCTATTGGGACAGACTCACAGGCACATCAAAAAGATACGAGATTTATTACGGCAATCCATATTCACCGTGTTGGAAAAGGGGCTTGGGGATGTTTACACCATAGGTCAGTAAAAGATAAGCCGGCAACATTACGGGAGAAAATATATTTAGAAACACAGTTTAGTCAAGAAATCGCTTGCCTATTTACTCCTAACCATATACAAACCATATGGGATTTATTGCATCCATATGCTCAAGATGGGGCTGGGTTCATAATGGAAATTCATTTGGACATAGGGAATGATGGTTTAACAAAAGAATTTATTTTAGATATGACAGCGAAAATTCAAGCGATGGGATTAACTGCAAAAATTAAGCCGGATGCTTATGCGGCATTTAGTTATGCAAATCGATATACGAAATAATTTTTATATGGTTACAATTGTTACATGTTTTTATTAAAAACTGAATATTACATCTACTAAATAAGTTGGAAATTTTATATAATGAGAGTAACGATGGGATTATAAGGAGAGGGGTATATGCAAAGGGAATTTGTTTTAACGAAAGAAGAAGAAAGTTTGTTACTAGATATTCTATTTCAACAAAATTATGCGAGTGAAATTTTAGCTGTAGAACTTACAGATATTGAGAATGGTTTGAAACAGACAGATGTGACGCAATATAAAAAAATCACAAGGTTATTTTACAGATTAAAAAATAAAGGGTATTAAGCGCTACCGTAATGGTAGTCTTTTTTTTGTGTTGTATGCTAAAATAGCTGTGTAATTGTATTTTTATTGAAATAAAGTTAGGACAAAATAATAATATGAAAACGCTGTCATAAAATAAGAATAGAGTCGATGAATATAAGCAGGAAAAAGGGAAAATGGGGGATGTAACATGATTAGTATTCCGAAAGACGAGTTTCAGCAAATTTTTGTGAAAGATTTAATGATTTCATCAGAAAAAGTAGCACATGTCCAAATTGGGAATGGATTAGAGCATGCTTTACTCGTTCTTGTGAAATCTGGATATTCGGCAATACCTGTTTTAGACCCAATGTATAAATTACATGGGTTGATTAGTACTGCTATGATTTTAGATGGTATGTTAGGGTTAGAGCGCATTGAGTTTGAAAGACTTGATGATATGAAAGTAGAACAAGTGATGAAGGAAGATATTCCGGTTCTTAAGTTAGAAGATTCATTTGCAAAAGCTTTAGAAATGACAATTGATCATCCTTTTATTTGTGCTGTAAATGAAGAAGGGTATTTCGATGGGATTTTAACACGTAGAGCTATTTTAAAATTATTGAATAAAAAAGTACGGCAGCATAATAGATAGATAATAGGAGGAAAGTGACTTCATAGAAACGGAGAAGTCACTTTTTTTCGTGCATATCAGTTGTGTATGTATTATATTTAAAAAGACATAAAACATAAGGAAAGTTCGAACTGAAAAATTGTATTTTTTGTATAAAAGTATTCAGTTAAATTCAGGATGAAAAGCTTATTGAAATAAGGTGTATGGAAGCTAAGGAAAGAGGGAGAAAGTTGCAAATTGATGATTTTCAAATGATGGTTGTGTTAGCCCAGGAATCAAATATGAGAAAAGCGGCGGAACGTTTATTTGTTTCCCAACCTGCGCTTAGTCAACGATTACAATCTATGGAGAAACAATGGGGAATGAAATTTTTTATTCGTTCACAAAAAGGATTGACAATTACACCTGAAGGGGAAAAAGTCGCAAATTATGCAAAAGAAATGTTACAAAGAGAAGAGAATATTAAGAGCGAACTGGCAGTTTTTAGAACGGAAACATATGGAACGTTAAAAATAGCTGTTGCATCGGTTATTGGTCAATATTGGCTCCCTCCTGTGTTGAAAAAGTTTGTACAAAAGTATCCTTCTGTGAAGATATCGCTGTTTACTGGCTGGAGTAGTGAAGTGCAAAAGCAATTTTATGAGGGCGATGTTCATGTAGCTATATTAAGGGGATCACAGGAATATAAAGGACAAAAGCAACAATTATTTGAAGATGAATTATATTTAGTCGATAAAGAAATAAAAGATATTTCGATGTTAAAAGAAACAAATAGACCATTTATTCAATTTAAAAGTGATTCGACTTATTATGGTCAAATACAAAATTGGTGGTATGGGTTATTCTCTAACCCACCTAAGCGAACAATTGTAGTTGATCAAATTGAGACGTGCAAACAACTTGTTCTAAATGGTATAGGTTATGCGTTATTGCCTTCTACAGTATTAAAAGAAGTGCAGGAAAATATGTATAAAACACCTGTTCAATTAACGAGAGAAACATGGTTGTTAACAAGTGAATCAGCAAGACAATTGAAGCAAGTACAAGCGTTTTTAGAAATTATAGAAGAAATTCAAAGGGAAAAATAAGATTATTGTCTTGCTACTCGCTCTATCGTTTGGTAGAGTAACAATATAAATGGATTTAGGAGGCAACAAGAATGAAAATGATGGACGCTAACGAAATTATTTCGTTTATTCAAAAAAGTGAAAAGAAAACTCCTGTAAAGGTATACATAAAAGGGGATTTAAAAGAAGTAACGTTCCCTGAAACAGTACAAGCATTTGTAAATAAAAAATCTGGTGTAGTATTCGGAGAATGGTCTGAAATTAAGACAATTCTTGATGAAAATAGCAAGCACATTGTTGACTATGTAGTTGAGAACGATCGTCGTAATTCTGCAATCCCAATGCTTGATTTAAAAGGTATTAAAGCTCGTATTGAGCCAGGCGCAATTATTCGTGACCACGTTGAAATTGGTGACAACGCTGTTATCATGATGAATGCAACAATTAACATCGGTGCTGTAATTGGCGAAGGTACTATGATCGACATGAACGCAGTGCTTGGTGGACGTGCAACGGTTGGGAAAAACTGTCACGTAGGTGCAGGTGCTGTACTTGCGGGTGTTATTGAGCCACCTTCTGCAAAACCAGTTATCGTTGAAGACGATGTTGTAATTGGTGCAAATGTAGTTGTTTTAGAGGGCGTTACAGTAGGTAAAGGTGCAGTTGTAGCAGCAGGAGCTGTTGTAACAGAAGATGTGCCTCCATATACAGTTGTTGCGGGAACTCCAGCACGTGTAATTAAAGAAATTGATGAGAAGACAAAAGCGAAAACTGAAATCAAACAAGAGCTTCGTCAATTAAACCCAGAGAAATAAAAAACAAAAAGCGTAAGAGCATAAATAGGCTCTTGCGCTTTTTATAGATAGAGGTGCAAAAATGACAGTAAGCAAATTTGTCCAAGTTCGTAGAGATTTACACAAAATCCCGGAAATTGGATTTAAAGAGTGGAAAACACAACAGTACATTTTAGAGTATATAGAAACACTTCCTAACGAATATTTGGAAGTGAGAACATGGAAAACAGGTGTAATTGTTAAAGTAAATGGGAAAAGCCCAGAGAAAATAATAGGTTATCGTGCAGATATAGATGGTTTGCCAATAACAGAGGAAACTGGATACGAATTTGCTTCTGTACATAAAGGAATGATGCATGCATGTGGACATGATTTGCATACAACAATTGGTCTAGGCCTCCTAACAGCAGCTGTGAGTGAAAGAATAGATGACGACCTTGTGTTTCTATTCCAGCCGGCAGAAGAAGGTCCAGGTGGCGCTCTTCCTATGTTAGAAAGTGAAGAGCTAAAAGGATGGAAGCCTAATATAATTCTTGGTCTTCATATTGCACCAGAATACGCTGTAGGAACAATTGCGACAAAAGAAGGTCTGTTATTTGCGAATACATCAGAATTATATGTTGATTTAAAAGGAAAAGGTGGACATGCGGCTTATCCACATACTGCGAATGATATGATTGTTGCAGCCAGTCACCTTGTTACACAACTTCAATCCGTTATTAGTCGTAATGTGAATCCTCTTGACAGTGCGGTAATTACAATTGGAAAAATAACAGGTGGTACAGTTCAAAATATTATCGCAGAAAAATCTCGTTTAGAAGGAACGATTCGAACATTATCAGTGGAATCAATGAAGCGTGTGAAAAGCAGAATTGAGGCAATTGTTGCAGGTATCGAAGCTTCTTTCCAGTGTGAGGCGATTATAGATTACGGAGCAATGTATCATCAAGTATATAACCATGAAGAGTTAACGAGAGAGTTTATGCAATTTGTACATAAACAAACTGATATGAATGTTATTACATGTACTGAGGCAATGACAGGTGAAGATTTTGGTTATATGCTTCGAGAAATCCCTGGATTTATGTTTTGGCTTGGAGTAAATTCAGAATATGGTTTACATCATGCGAAATTAAAACCAGACGAAGAAGTGATTGAAAAGGCAATTACATTTTTAAGCCAATATGTAAAGTGGAAAGGAAATAGAAAATAAAACTTCCGCTTTCTTGAAGGTTCCAAAAAACTTTTTGTTCGGAGGTGTAAGTAACGCTCGTATAGATTGATTTTAGACATTTACATACAAATGAAAGAATTAAAGTTAATTGTACTGTTTTAATAATGAGCAGGGGGTTTTAGCCACTGCTCATTATTAATTATTTGACTAACTTATATATGTTTACTTTTAGTATGAAAAGTGTGTAAAATCAATGTGAAACATAGAAAAAAGGGTGGGGAATTACGTGCAAATTAGCAGTGCGATTTTATGTTTCGTCTTATATGCGTATGTTATTATTGCGGCGGTTTATTTTGGAATAAGTTTTTATGCCTATCGTCTAGTAGATAATAATGAATATGACGAAACATACAAATGGGTGAAGAGGTATTTATCACCTGTACTAGAAATTATGAATGGGTTTGTGCTCTTTTTATTTATTGGATTAATTGCTTTCTCAACGAGTTTAGTAGGGAATAAAACTACATTATTTGTACTAGGTATCATTATTTTTATGCTGCTAGGTATACGAATTGGTAATACGGTCTTTTGGAATGAAAGAAAAGTAGATGGTTGGACGGGAATGTTAATCCCGTGTATGCTAGCTGCAATCGTGACAAATATAGAGCATGAATATTATCAATTACACTTTTGGCTTATTATCGTTTTAACGATTCTTTCTGTTTTGTATATAAGTACAGTAGTACTAACATACATTGCATATGAAAAAGGAGATGTTCAAGGTACCCGCTTCTTTAGAGGGCGAGCACTATTCTGGAGTGTGCCAACAATGGCGGTTATCGGGATTATTGCGATATTAGTGAATGGATACCAATTTTCTAATTGGCAACTGTTGTTAGAAAATTGGTGGATTTTCATCGTTTCATTTATTGCTTTTTTAGGCGCAACGCATTATTTATTCCATCAACATCATTACATATGGGCGCTTGTATTTGCTTTTACGCAGCTTCTATTTGCTTTTTTCGGCCAAGAAACGTTATTGTTCGTTTTTGAAACATTTAGTTCGTTTGGAAATATATTTGTATTTGGTATGTTACTTGTTGGTATCGCCTTTTATTTACAACAATATTTTTATATACAAAAACAAAAATAAGTATGATTTACACGTTTTTGTGACGTATATAAAGTATGTTACAATGAAAATACATAGTACTTGAAGTTATTGGAGGAATTCCTGTGAGTGAGAAAGAAAAAGAATTTGCTGTCATCGGGCTTGGGCGTTTCGGTGGAAGTATTTGCCGAGAACTAGCTCAATTAGGTATGGAAGTAATGGCAATTGATTCAGATGAGGATAAAATTAATGAGTTTGCAAATATAGCTTCACATGCTGTAATTGCAGATTCAACAGATGAGATGGTATTGAAAAGTCTCGGCATTCGTAATTTTGATCATGTAGTCGTTGCTATTGGAGATAATTTAAATTCAAGTATTTTAACAACGTTAATTTTGAAAGAGTTAGGTGTAAAAAATATTACTGTAAAAGCTCAAAATGACTATCATGAAAAAGTATTAAGTAAGATAGGTGCAGATCACATTGTACATCCAGAGCGTGATATGGGAAAACGGATTGCTAATAATATTGCATCAAGTAATGTATTAGACTATCTTGAGCTTTCAGATGAGCATAGTATTGTAGAGATTATTGCAAATAAAAAAATTGATGGGCACTCTTTAATTGAATTAGATATTCGTGCGAAGTTTGGATTGAATATTGTAGCAATTAAACGTGGTAAAGAAGTTATCGTCTCTCCTCGAGCTACGGAAAATATTCAAGCGGGGGATATATTAATTGTAATTGGTCATGATGACGAAGTAGATCGTTTTAAACACTTTTTAAGATAAGAGAAAAGGACAATGCCATGAAGGCATTGTCCTTTTCTCTTATATTTCCATAATGATTGGTAAAATCATTGGGCGACGTTTCGTTTTTTCGTATAGGAATGGTGCTAATGTGTCTGTAATCTCATTTTTAATTTCAGACCATTGTGTTGTTTTACGTTCCATTACTTTTTCTAAATGTGTTGTAATCAATGTTTGAGCATCGTTAATTAAATCGCTGCTTTCACGCATATAAACGAAACCACGCGAGATGATATCAGGTCCTGCTGCAACTTTAAATTCTTTCATATCAATGCTTACAACTACAATTACAAGCCCTTCTTCAGAAAGGATGCGACGATCGCGTAATACGATATTACCGATATCTCCAATACCATTTCCATCAATATAGACAGAACCAGATGGAATTTTTCCAGCTACACTTGCTTCATCTGAACGCAAGGCAAGAACATCTCCGTTATCCATGATGAAACAGTTCTCTTCTGGAATACCGCAATCATTCGCTAATTTCATATGCATACGTTGCATACGATATTCACCATGAATTGGCATGAAATACTTTGGTTTAATTAGACGTAGCATTAGTTTTTGCTCTTCTTGTCCGCCATGTCCACTCGTATGAATGTTTGACAGCTTGCCATGGACTACATTAGCACCAGCACGATACAACATGTTAATTGTACGGCTTACACTAATTGTGTTACCAGGGATTGGTGAAGAAGAGAAAACAACTGTGTCGCCAGGAATAATTTGAATTTGACGATGAGTACCATTCGCAATACGGGAAAGTGCTGCCATTGGTTCACCTTGACTACCAGTACATAAAATAACCACTTTATTAGCTGGTAGGCGGTTTAGTTGAGATGTGTCTATGAATGTATCTTTTGGACATCGGATATACCCAAGGTTTTGTCCAATCTCGATAGCTGCTTCCATACTTCGACCAAATACAGCTACTTTACGATTATTTTCAACAGCAGCCTCAACAACTTGTTGTAAGCGATGGATATTCGATGCAAAGGTTGCGAAGATAATACGACCTTCTACTTTGCGGAATATATCTTGAATACTATCGCCAACACGGCGCTCAGACATCGTAAAGTTTGGAACTTCACTGTTTGTACTGTCAGATAAGAGACAAAGTACACCGTCTTTTCCGATTTCAGCCATTTTTGTTAAATCTGCTGGCTCACCGACTGGTGTGAAATCGAATTTGAAATCACCTGTATGAACGACTTGTCCTTGAGGTGTTTTCACAACAACTCCGTATGAATCCGGAATACTGTGAGTTGTACGGAAGAAGGAAACAGATGTCTTTTTAAATTTAATAACATCATCTTCTTGAATTTCATAAAGCTTCGCTTTACGAAGTAATCCGTGCTCTTCTAATTTGTTTTTTATTAGTGCAATTGCTAATTTTCCACCGTAAATTGGAATGTTTACTTGACGTAATAGATAAGGGATTCCACCGATATGATCTTCGTGACCATGTGTAATGAATAATCCTTTAATTTTATCTTCGTTTCGCACAAAATAAGTGTAATCAGGTATTACATAATCGATCCCGAGGAGTTCGTCTTCTGGAAATTTAATTCCAGCGTCAATTATAATAATTTCATCTTGAAATTGAACAGCATATGTATTTTTACCGATTTCACCAAGACCACCGAGAGCAAAAACGGCAACTTGATCATTTTTTAGAAATTTCATATGGCTATACAATCTCCGCTAATACTAAATCAGCGTTTTGTTTTTCATATTCAAGATGAGCGCCAGTAACAGACTGAACAAACTCGATATTATATGCGAACTTATTTAATTTTTTACGAACATCCTTTTCAGACGTAGCCTCTAAATATACAACTTTTGTATTTTCACGTACTGGGACCTCAGTTAATTTTTCTTGATAAAATACTTTAAAAATCATTTGGAAAACCTCTCCTTGTCTATGTTTTGCATTATCTGTTACTTATTATAAAGCAAACAGTCACGATTTTCATGTTTTTTCGAATGAGAATGAAGAAAAAGCCCGAAATGGGCATAATTTAAGCGATTGTCTTCTTCCGGACTAAATCGTTTAAATAACGCTTAAGCTTTTTCTTCAGCTTCTTCAGCATGATTACTCCTTCCTTTCCTTATTCTAAACATGCATATTACTAGTGAAAACTCTATCTCTGACATAAGAAAGAGGGGAAAGTGAATGGAAAACCTTGTCCTTTCTCATACAGTGAAAGTTATTCTATAGTAACGATTAGTAGCCGTTAGTTATAGATATAGTATGAGGAAGAATGGACAAGAAAATTCATTAGAACAAGTATTCACCCTTTTTACTAATATATATATGCATGTTTCATAAATAAGGTCAGAAAGTGAACGCTTTCTTCACAGATGTTTAATATGTTATACTTTTTTTTAGAATTTGAAAAGCGATTATCAAAATAGGAGTAAAGAGTGCCAGAAAGGGTTTTGACAAATGAATGATAAAATTGTCTTTTTTGATATTGATGGAACATTATTAGATCACGATAAAAAAATTCCGCAATCTACACGAGATGCAGTAAGACATTTGCAGGAAAAAGGGGTGCATGTAGCAATTGCGACAGGGCGCGCACCGTTTATGTTTGAAGATATTCGTAAGGAACTCAATATACATAATTATGTTAGTTTTAATGGACAGTATGTTGTCTTTGAAGATGAAGTAGTATTTAATAATCCGTTACACCCAGCTGCCTTGCATAAGTTTACTCAGTTTGCAAAACAAGAAGGATATCCACTTGTATATCTTGACCATCAAGAAATGAGAGCGACAGTGGAATATCATGATTATGTGAAAGAAGGTTTTGGAAGCTTGCAGTTCGAGCATCCGGCATATGAACCTGATTTTTACGAAAAACGCGATATTTATCAAACGCTTCTTTTTTGTGAAGTAAATGAAGAGGAAAAGTTTATTAATCAATATCCAGATTTTCATTTTATTCGTTGGCATGCGTATTCAATGGATATCATTCCTAATGGTGGTTCTAAGGCAAAAGGGATTGAGAAGTTCATTGAAAAATTAGGATTTAGCCGTGAACAAGTGTATGCATTTGGGGATGGTTTAAACGATTTAGAAATGATCGAAGCAGTTGGGACGGGCATTGTGATGGGGAATGGTCATGAAGATTTGAAAAAACTTGCAAATCATGTGACAAAGGATGTAAGTGAAGACGGTATATATCATGGATTAAAATGGGCTGGCCTGTTATAAGTAAATATGGAACCCATTTCATAAAATAAAAAGGCGGGAGATTAATTCCCGCCTTTTTATTATTAGCGCTCTAAAGGTTTTGAATCATCAGGAGCGGTAAATGGATTTTCTTTATTAATATGGTCATAGAACATAACACCATTTAAATGATCAATCTCATGTTGGAATACAATTGCCGGTAAGCCTTTTAAGCGTAATTTTACTTCTTCTCCATTAATAGATGTTGCTTTCACTGTAATTCTTGTGTAACGAGGGACATAGCCAGGTACTTCGCGGTCTACAGATAGACAACCTTCACCGCTTTGTAAATATGTACGTTCAACAGAATGACTAATGATTTTTGGATTGAATAATGCATGGCTATATAACGTACCGTTCGTATCAGTTACATGAACCGCAATCATTTTCTTTGAAATACCGATTTGCGGAGCTGCTAATCCGATTCCAGGGCGTAAACTGTATTTTTCAGCCAGTTCAGGATCCTGGCTATTTATTACAAAATCAATCATTTCTTTAAGGGTATTTGTATCTTCTTCACTCGCTGGTAACGACACCTCTTCTGCAACATCCCGCAAAATAGGATCTCCTTCGCGAATTACATCGTTCATTGTAAGCATATGTAATCTCTCCTTTCCTCTTTAGTCTACCAAAGGAGATGAGAAAAGTCATCGGCAAGTAAGGGTAACTATTTGCAAATCGTTCTTCTATAGAGGAGTTATGTATGAGATAAAAAGAAAAGACGGCAAAGCCGTCTGTTTCTTTCCATAGTTGTTTCATTTTACATTAGCGAATGCAAGCAGCACCAACGATAATTAAAAGGATAAACAACACAACGATTAAGGCAAAGCCGCGTCCAGATCCGCCACAAGAACCGCCATAACCGTAGGAAGGATATGAACAAGTTGGATAGCAATATGAGTATCCGTACATGAGATGACCTCCTTTTTCATTTCCCGCTAATACTGCGGTTACTATAATGTATGGAAGAGAGTGTGGTGATGTATAGGTATTTACCTAAAAAAGGAAGAAGAGTTTGTATATTTTTGTTACGAAGAGAGAAAAACTAAAGAGAATTAAATCGTTTACATATTATTCTAAGAGAAAAAATAAGTGAAAAAGGGAATAATATAACAGTGGGTCAATGCTTACTAATACAGATGTGAAAAATAAAAACACGTTTGTGTAATAGAAACCTGCATATTATTTATAAAAAAACGTATTCAAAGTAATTGACATCGTAATTAGAATAGTTGTAAACTAAAAAACGTGATCAAGATTGTATTAATATGTTTCTGAAAAAACATTAGTACAGATTGTTAGGTACACAAAATTATTCTCAACCGACAGACAAACATGTTGGTTTACATCGTTGCGCTTTTTAAACTGGAAAATAGCCAGTGAAAGCGTTTCAGAATATGGTTCAAGAGAGGAAGAGGTGAACGGAATGGGTACTAAAACAAAAAAGACCCTATTTAATGTTGATGAGCAAATGAAAGCTATCGCAGCTCAATTTGAAACATTACAAATTTTAAATGAAAATGGCGAAGTTGTGAATGAAGCAGCTATGCCTGAATTATCTGATGATCAATTAAAAGAATTAATGCGTCGTATGGTGTATACTCGCGTACTAGATCAACGTTCTATTTCTTTAAACCGTCAAGGACGTTTAGGTTTCTACGCACCTACAGCTGGACAAGAAGCTTCTCAATTAGCAAGTCATTTCGCACTTGAAGCAGAAGACTTTATCTTACCAGGATACCGTGATGTACCACAATTAGTATGGCACGGATTACCATTATATCAAGCATTCTTATTCTCTCGTGGACACTTCATGGGTAACCAAATGCCTGAGAATGTAAATGCACTAGCTCCACAAATCATTATCGGTGCGCAAATCATCCAAACTGCTGGTGTTGCGTTAGGTATGAAACTACGTGGTAAAAAATCTGTTGCAATTACTTACACTGGTGACGGTGGTGCTTCACAAGGTGATTTCTACGAAGGTATGAACTTTGCAGGTGCATTCAAAGCTCCAGCAATCTTCGTTGTTCAAAACAACCGTTATGCAATCTCTACTCCAGTAGAAAAACAATCTGCAGCTAAAACTGTAGCACAAAAAGCAGTAGCAGCAGGTATTTACGGAATTCAAGTAGACGGTATGGATCCATTAGCTGTATACGCAGCAACTGCTTTCGCTCGTGAGCGCGCAGTAAATGGCGAAGGCCCTACTTTAATCGAGACTTTAACATTCCGTTATGGTCCACATACAATGGCTGGTGATGACCCAACTCGTTACCGTACAAAAGATATCGAAAACGAATGGGAACAAAAGGATCCAATCGTACGCTTCCGTAAGTTCTTAGAAACTAAAGGCCTATGGTCTCAAGAAGTTGAAGAGAAAGTAATTGAAGAAGCAAAAGAAGATATCAAACAAGCAATTGCTAAGGCTGACCAAGCTCCAAAACAAAAAGTTACTGATTTAATGGAAATCATGTACGAAAAAATGCCTTACAACTTAGCTGAACAATATGAAATTTACAAAGAAAAGGAGTCGAAGTAAGCCATGGCTCAAATGACAATGATTCAAGCAATCACTGATGCTTTACGCGTTGAAATGAAAAATGACCCTAACGTACTTGTGTTTGGTGAAGACGTTGGTGTAAACGGCGGTGTATTCCGTGCTACTGAAGGTTTACAAGCTGAATTCGGTGAAGATCGTGTAATGGATACTCCACTTGCAGAGTCTGGTATTGGTGGACTTGCAGTTGGACTTGCACTTGAAGGATTCCGTCCAGTTCCAGAAATCCAATTCTTCGGTTTCGTTTATGAAGTAATGGATTCAATTTCTGGTCAATTAGCTCGTATGCGTTACCGTTCTGGCGGACGTTGGACTGCTCCAGTAACAGTTCGTTCTCCATTCGGTGGCGGTGTTCATACTCCTGAACTACATGCTGATAGCTTAGAAGGATTAGTGGCTCAACAACCTGGTCTAAAAGTTGTTATTCCATCTACTCCATACGATGCAAAAGGTCTTTTAATCTCTGCGATTCGTGACAACGATCCAGTTATCTACTTAGAGCATATGAAATTGTACCGTTCATTCCGTCAAGATGTACCAGAAGGTGAATACACAATTGATTTAGGTAAAGCTGATATCAAACGTGAAGGTACAGATGTATCTGTTATCGCTTATGGTGCTATGGTTCATGCTGCATTAAAAGCTGCTGAAGAACTTGAAAAAGAAGGTATCTCTTTAGAGGTTGTTGACTTACGTACAGTTCAACCATTAGATATCGAAACAATCATCGCTTCTGTTGAAAAAACAGGCCGTGTAGTTGTAGTTCAAGAAGCTCAAAAACAAGCTGGTATTGCAGCTAACGTTGTAGCGGAAATTAACGACCGTGCAATCTTAAACTTAGAAGCTCCAGTTGTACGTGTTGCAGCTGCTGATACAGTATTCCCATTCTCTCAAGCTGAGAGCGTATGGTTACCAAACCATAAAGATATTGTTGAAGCTGTTAACAAAGTAATGAACTTCTAATTTTTAGTTTTTCATGTGCAAAAGAAATCAGCACATGCTGGTTTCTTTTGTACATATTCCATAATAATGAAATGAATCAGGGGGCTGAATTCCGTGGCATTTGAATTTAAACTACCAGATATCGGTGAAGGTATCCACGAAGGTGAAATCGTAAAATGGTTTATTAAACCAGGCGATGAAGTAAATGAAGACGATGTACTTCTTGAAGTACAAAATGATAAAGCAGTAGTAGAAATCCCTTCTCCTGTTAAAGGTAAAGTACTTGAAGTACTTGTAGAAGAAGGAACAGTTGCAATTGTAGGAGATACATTAATTAAATTTGATGCTCCTGGATACGAAAACCTTAAATTTAAAGGTGACGATCATGATGAAGCTCCAAAAGCTGAAGAAGCAGCAGTAGAAGCTCCAGCAGCGGAAGCTACTCCAGCAGCAACTGCAGAAGTAGTAGATGAGCGCGTTATCGCTATGCCATCTGTTCGTAAATATGCTCGTGAAAAAGGTGTAGATATTCATAAAGTAGCTGGATCTGGTAAGAACGGTCGCGTTGTGAAAGCTGACATCGATGCATTTGCAAATGGTGGACAAACTGTAGCAGCAACTGAGGCTCCAGCAGCAGTAGAAGCTACTCCAGCAGCAGCGAAAGAAGAAGCACCAAAAGCACAACCAATCCCAGCTGGTGAATATCCAGAAACTCGTGAGAAAATGAGTGGTATCCGTAAAGCGATTGCGAAAGCAATGGTTAACTCTAAGCATACAGCTCCTCACGTAACATTAATGGATGAAGTTGATGTAACTGAGCTTGTTGCTCACCGTAAGAAGTTCAAAGCTGTTGCAGCTGACAAAGGTATTAAATTAACTTACCTTCCGTACGTTGTTAAAGCTTTAACATCTGCATTACGTGAATACCCAATGTTAAACACTTCTTTAGACGATGCATCTCAAGAAGTAGTTCACAAACATTACTTCAACATCGGTATCGCAGCTGATACAGACAAAGGTCTATTAGTACCAGTTGTTAAAGATACAGATCGCAAGTCTATCTTCACTATTTCTAACGAGATCAATGATCTTGCTGGTAAAGCACGTGAAGGTCGTTTAGCTCCAACTGAAATGAAAGGTGCTTCTTGCACAATTACAAACATTGGTTCTGCAGGTGGACAATGGTTCACTCCAGTTATCAATCACCCAGAAGTAGCAATCCTTGGTATCGGCCGTATCGCTGAGAAGCCAGTTGTGAAAAATGGTGAGATCGTTGCAGCTCCAGTATTAGCATTATCTCTAAGCTTTGACCATCGTTTAATTGACGGCGCAACTGCTCAAAAAGCATTAAACCAAATTAAACGTCTATTGAATGACCCACAATTATTAGTAATGGAGGCGTAATAACAATGGTAGTAGGAGATTTCCCAATTGAATTAGATACAGTCGTTGTTGGTGCAGGTCCTGGTGGATACGTTGCGGCAATTCGTGCAGCACAATTAGGTCAAAAGGTAGCAATCATTGAAAAAGCTAACCTTGGTGGCGTATGCTTAAACGTTGGATGTATTCCTTCAAAAGCGTTAATCAATGCAGGTCATCGTTATGAGAATGCAATGCATTCTGATGACATGGGTATCACTGCAGAGAACGTAAAAGTTGACTTTACAAAAGTTCAAGAATGGAAAAACGGCGTAGTTAAGAAATTAACTGGCGGTGTTGAAGGCCTTCTTAAAGGTAATAAAGTTGAAATCATTCGCGGTGAAGCTTACTTCGTAGATGCTAACACATTACGCGTAATGACTGAAGATGCAGCTCAAACGTATACGTTTAAAAATGCTGTTCTTGCAACTGGTTCTACACCAATCGAAATTCCTGGATTCAAATACTCTAAACGTGTTATCAACTCTACAGGTGCTTTAAGCTTACCTGAAATTCCTAAAAAACTTGTTGTAATCGGCGGCGGTTACATCGGTATGGAATTAGGTACTGCATATGCTAACTTCGGTACAGAAGTTACTGTAGTAGAAGCTGGCGACGAAATCTTAGCTGGTTTTGAAAAAGCAATGAGCTCTGTTGTTAAACGTGCTCTTCAAAAGAAAGGTAACGTAAATATCCATACAAAAGCTATGGCTAAAGGCGTTGAAGAAACAGAAACTGGCGTAAAAGTTAGCTTCGAAGTTAAAGGTGAAATCCAAACTGTAGAAGCAGATTACGTATTAGTAACTGTAGGTCGTCGTCCAAACACTCAAGAAATCGGTCTTGAGCAAGTTGGAGTTAAAATGACTGACCGCGGTATCATCGAAATCGATGAGCAATGCCGTACAAACGTACCAAACATCTATGCAATCGGTGATATCGTTCCTGGACCACCATTAGCTCACAAAGCTTCTTACGAAGGTAAAGTAGCTGTTGAAGCAATTAGTGGCCATGCATCAGCTATCGATTACATCGGAATTCCTGCAGTATGCTTCACTGATCCAGAATTAGCATCTGTTGGTTACACTAAGAAACAAGCTGAAGAAGCAGGAATGACTGTAACTGTATCTAAGTTCCCATTCGCTGCAAACGGTCGTGCGTTATCATTAAACAGCACTGACGGTTTCCTACAACTTGTAACACGTAAAGAAGATGGTCTTCTTGTAGGTGCTCAAGTTGCAGGCGCAGGTGCTTCTGATATTATCTCTGAGATTGGTTTAGCTATCGAAGCTGGAATGACAGCTGAAGATATCGCTCAAACAATCCACGCTCACCCAACATTAGGTGAAATCACAATGGAAGCAGCTGAAGTTGCTCTTGGAATGCCAATTCACATTGTAAAATAATAAAAAAACGTCTTCTAAATTTAGAAGACGTTTTTTTACGTATGTGTTATATGAATAGAAAAACAAGAGGTGAATCGGAATGATTCACCTCTTGTTTTTTATTCTTTATTTTCAAATTGATACATTTGTTTACTTGTACTAGTGTCATTATAAAGAAATAAGACGATATCAGCATTTAGTTTTTCAAGATCTTGTTTAATATTTTTACTTGCCCCAAATCGTGGATCAATAAAAGTTGTTTGTTCGAATTCTTGTGCGAATAAAGGATAAGTTGCATCTGCATAAGAATCTTTAATAATGACAGCATGCAATTTACTTTTTGCATTTGGATTTAAGATGTTAATCTGTGAATAGTCTGTTTGATAAACCGATGCATAGTCTGGTGAAAGCTTCTTTTTGTTCACTGCAAAGAATTCTTTCATCGGTATTTTACTTGTTTCTTCTGATTTTGGACCGAGATAGACAGTATAATTATCCCACACATTTGGGTTTTCTTTTAATTGTACATATGGAATTGTTTCAGGTGTTTTTATTAATTTGTATAATTGTCTATTCCAACTACCGATAAATTGCCCATTAGGTTCTTCTATAGTGGTTTTATAATCATCTCGATTAACAACATTTCCTGTAAATACTTTAGAGTGATTAGCAATGTAATTCATTGTTTGTTCGTATGCATAAAACGCACCTTTCATATTCCAATGGTGATCCGTTTTAAAGTATAGTTCTTCTAATTGTTCGTGAGTAAATTCTTTTTGAATAGCAGGTAGAACATCAATAAATGGAAAATTTATTTTCTGTAATTCTTGTACAAAATAATCACGATGTTTTTGATCATACCCACGATCTACATATGGTGGGTACTTATACGAAAATGTCGTTAGTTTACTTGGAGCTAACAGGAAATAAAATTCTGTTTTTGTAAATTGATTTCTTAAGTTGTCTAGTTCACTTACAGATTGCTTTATTTGATCACGCATATCAATATTTGTAGGTGCAGACAAAATGAAACCGTCATCTGCGACGAAATTATTATTTACAAAAGTGCGATTGAATTTTAATTGCAACTTTGTGTAAGTTTCAATAAATTTATCTCGTGCGGCAATATGATCTGTAAAGTGTAATTCAGTATCTTTGAAATATTTTCCGGATTTTATAGTATCCATAGTTAGGACTGGATCTAAAGCTAATTCTCTGTTTTCAAAATCAGAAAAACTTTTTTTATCCCAATATATTATTTTGGCTGTCCATATACACATCCCGAAAATAATAGCGAGAAATCCAGTGATTAATATACGATTAGTTAAATTTTTCATAGTTAGCCCTCCTTTAGAAGCGGAAGTAAATAAATGGATTGTAAGTTGCATTCGTTAAGTACATCATAGTAATGATTAAAACACTCAAATAGTAAAGTGGAGATAAAAGTACTATCTTTTTATTTACAAATAGAGTCTTGATCCAAGAGAAAATTGGAGCTGATGTCACTATTGCAAGTATAAAGATTCCCCAATAATTCATCACATAGAAATAACTAGTAATGTCAGTCAACGATCCATTTAATCCGAACATTGCTTGTAAAAATTTAGAACAGTAGCTAAAGTTGTCAGCTCTGAAGAAAACCCAACCGATAATCACTAAAAACAGCACGTATACATGTTGAATTGGCCACCATAATTTTTGCAAGATTTTCTCAAAACCGGATTTTTCCAAAGCAATTAAACATCCGTAATAGATACCCCAAATCATAAATGTCCAACTAGCCCCATGCCAAAAACCTGTTAGCGCCCATACTATAAAGAGATTACGATAGATTTTCCAGCTAGATACTCGATTGCCACCTAGTGGGATATAGACATAATCACGGAACCATGAACCAAGGGAAATATGCCAGCGACGCCAAAATTCAGAAATCGATTTTGATATATACGGATAATTGAAGTTTTCTAAGAAATCAAACCCGAACATTTTTCCTAATCCAATGGCCATATCACTGTAGCCTGAAAAATCGAAATAAATTTGTAATGTATAAGCGATCGCACCAATCCAAGCAGTAGATACGCTCATTGTTGCTGGGTCCATTGCAAATATTTCATCGGCAATAGCTCCCAATTGATTTGCAATCAAAACTTTTTTTCCTAATCCAAGGATAAAACGACGAATGCCTTCTGAAAACATATCAGCATTAACGGTTCTAACATGTAATTGATGAGCTATTGTGTTATACCGAACAATTGGTCCCGCAACTAATTGAGGGAAAATAGTAAAGTATAGCGCCAAATCAAACAGATTTCGCTGAGCCTCTACTTTTCTTTTGTAAATATCAATAATATAACTCATTGCATGGAAAGTGAAAAATGAAATCCCGATTGGTAATGGGATTTTTTCGAGTACAATGTTTGTATGAAAAATCCCGTTTATATTATCTACTAAGAAATTAGCATATTTAAAATATCCTAGTATAGCAATATTGACGACGATTGCTATAGTAAGAATGAGTTTTCTATTTGTATTAGATATTTGTCCTGTATTAAGCCATAACCCGAACCAATAGTTAATGAAAATAGAAAAAAGCATAAGGAAGACATATATAGGCTCTCCCCAGGCATAAAATAATAAACTAAATAACAAAAGAACGATGTTTTGTAATTCTTTACGTACTGAATAGTACACTAGAAGAATTGCAGGTAAAAAAAGACATAAAAAAAATAGGTTACTAAATACCATGTATCATTGATTCCTTTCTATAGTTAATCCAAAGGAATTATACCATGCAACTGATAGAAAATTCTATATTGTAAGAAAATAAAGATAATGTAACGTAAAAACGAGGGAGTTTGGGCATATAAATAGTTAAGCACTTAAATAAATGGTAGAAGATAAATCATAGAGTAAGTAGAAGCTTCAAATGTTTTCTATACGAAGAAGTTTGTTTTTTTAATATGGAGAGGGATGGACTCCACATTATAATAGAAGAGATAGGAGGTAACGCTATGAAAATTACGCTAGTTTCATTTTTACATCTAGCTTTATGGAGTGGATTTTCAGCAGTGTTATTATTGTCAAGTCGTGATAAACTTCATTATAAAATTTTTCTTTTTCTCATATTTTTTTATTTAGCGTATGTGATAGCGTATGTCATACTAAGTGCAAGGAGAAAAGCAATGCTTCTTACTTGCACGAATAGTATGATTTTTCTAATCGTTTATTTTTGTTTTTAAACTAACGTTTATAGAAATACATTATCCTTCCATTAAATAATTGTAATTCTCCTTCTAATTTCTTCGCTAGAAAACGGCAAAATTCATTTGCTTTTCCTTTATCACCAAATGTTGCATTAGAGGGTAAAGAAATTTGAATGAAAGATTGTTCATTTTCTATTCCAACACCGACATAAATTGAGTCATATCGATCATGATTGGATTGAAGCTTTAGTGTTGTTGCTGATGTATCTAAAATTTCATAAGGAAAAGCGGTATTTGTATAAGCGTAATTAATTTGAACTCCGGTTTGGGAAGTAACTGTTTTATAGTACTGAAAAAGTTGTTTTATATCATCTGTTGAAACAGAGTGTTGATTGGATTTAGGTACAAGCGTAATAAAGGCATGTTGCATATAAGTTCCCCCTAGCTTAGTAGAATAATATCATTCTACAACCTACCGAATTTTTTGACAATTAAAAGGAGTATTGCTTTTTTTGTTTAATATATGTATGAGTAGGAAAGGTGATGTAGAGAGGTGGAAACCAATGTTTGAAAAATTGTATGATGAGCATGAAAGTGTGAAGGTACGATTTTTAGGATTTATGACACATGATACTCGTTATGACTTTGGGATTGTTTATACAAATATGTTTTTTGGAAAGCCACTCATTGTTTGTATGCAAACGGGAAGGTCTACTTTACTGGGACAAGATGATGTAGAGAATGTGCAGTATATGCAGGAAATTTTCAAGTTAGGATCTCAAGAGGAAGCAGCGGAGTTAGCTCAGTTTTTTAAATTTCTCGTTCCATCTACTTCATTGCATGCAGAATATGAAGAATAATTAATTTGAAACAGTCGTACGTATAAATATGGCTGTTTTTTTGTGTCAATATCGCATACTAATTTAAAATTAAAATATTTAATGTGTTATACTAAAAACCTATTGACGTAAAAAGTATAACATATTAAAATAAAGACAGAAAGTTAAGCGGTTACAAAAGTTTTTGGGATTATAAACTTAGGGGGAAATGAAAAATGGGAACAATCGTATGTCAAGATTGTGAAGGTACAATTGCACACTTCGAGGATGAGAAAGTAACGGTACTTTACGGGAAATGTGGATCTTGCGGATGTGATCACACAGAGCATACAAAAGCCCAATAATTGATAGGACATGGACAACTGAAAGTTTTTAGGACCATAAACTTAGGGGGAAATGAAAAATGGGAACAATCGTATGTCAAGTATGCGAAGGAACAATCGCACATTTTGAAGATGAGAAAACGACAGTACTTTACGGAAAATGTGGTACAAATTGTGATTGTGCTAATAGAGATAATGCGAAAGCTTAATGATAAATAAGTAGATTACTATTAAAAATCAGGGGGAAATGAAAAATGGGAACAATCGTATGCCAAGTATGTGAAGGAACAATCGCACATTTTGAAGATGAAAAATCAACAGTATTATATGGGAAATGTGGATCTCATTGCGAATGTGACCATAAAGAACATACAAAAGCTTAATTATTAAAAAAAGCGCCTACATGTGTAGGCGCTTTTTTTAATAAATTGTAGTTGTATGGCCAACTGTAGCAACGATTGCATCATCTCTAATCGGAATAAACCCTATGGCTGTTTGTGGTGTGTTTGGAGAGGCGTATTGACTCATTATACGGCTATCAATACGAGTAATAGTATCGGTCAAAAAAGCTGAAATAAAAGCGTAAGGGACGCGTCGTTCATTTAATGAGTAGATAATTTCTTCTTTTGTTTTTACACCTACGCCATGTCCGTAAAAAAAGAAATTTCCTAGATAGATTGTGTTTTCTCCTTGCCACTCAATCGTAGCTGGATTCACTTGTGGGTTTTTAAAGTAAACGAGATCACCAGGAACAAGGTCGCCACCTGTTTTTGTTATGAGTTTTAAATCTTGATCGTAGTCCCAAGTATAAAGTAAAAGATTTGCAAAGAGGCGATTGAAGGTTTCTTCCTCATACAATGATAGTAAAGCTTTGTAAAAAATAATTATCATAGCGGTTGCGCATTCAGTCCCATATAGTTTCCCGTTTTTGAAAATATCTTGTATGGCAATAGAAGGTGGTATATTTGGAAGTAGTTGGAATCCCCCTAAAGATGTTCTTTTCCAAAACTGGGGGTTGCAAAAGGATTGTTGAAACGTACGAAACTGAAATCCACTTTGAAAAAGTTCTAATGCAGAAATAATAATATTAACTCGCAAATTTAAATCAAAGCTGAGTTCGTCAGCAGTTCGGAAGGAATAAACTTCTTGATTTCCTGCCATTATGGATAAAATTTGTTGCTTCTCAGCTGCAAATGGCTCATATTCATTTGTGATATAAGGGTGTACAATAGAACGACCTATTACAATCATAATGGTATCCCCACCTATACGTTACATTCTTTAGTAGCGTATGAAGAAAGGGAAAAAAGGTGAAAGAAAAGCCTATCAACTGATAGGCTTGTACTCTTTAATAACACGTAATGTTTGTAATGTCATATCTTCAGGACCTTGTACAGGTAAACCTGCTTCTAAATTTTTACGAATATACTCTAAGTTATCTTGTGTAATAATTTCCCCCGGAGTAAAGATTGGAATCCCTGGTGGATAAACCATAACAAAATCAGCTATAATACGACCTGCCGCATTTTCAAATGGAATGACTTCTGTTTCTGAATAAAAAGCATCTCGTGGAGAAAGTGCTAGCACCGGTATTTCTGGAATTTCTACTTGTACTTGAACACCTTTATCTGCCCTATTTCTAAATGTTTCCGCTAAATCTTGTAATGCTGCAATAAGCGTATTTGTATCGCTTTCTGTATCTCCAAAAGTGATAAGACATAGTATGTTGTATAAATCGGAGAGTTCTACTTCAATGTTATATTGCTCTCTAAGCCATACTTCAGCCTGATGGCCGGTAATACCTAAATCTTTCACAGACACAATTATCTTTGTAGGATCATAGTTAAAAGTAGCGTCTGTACCTAACATTTCTTTTCCAGGACAGTAAAGGTGCTCAATAGCATTTATAGCATCACGAACATGTTCAGCTAATTGTATTGTTTGTTCTATGAGCGCTGTTCCTTCTGTAGCAAGACGTTTTCTTGCTACATCAAGAGATGCTAATAAGATGTAAGAAGTTGATGTAGTCGTAAGCATGCTAATAATAGATTGAACATGTTTTACGTTCACAAGACCTTCTTTCACATTAAGAATAGAACTTTGAGTTAAAGAGCCTCCTAATTTGTGAACACTTGTTGCTGCCATATCTGCACCAGCTTGCATCGCTGACATCGGTAATTCATCGTGAAAATGAATATGAACACCATGAGCCTCATCGACTAGTACAGGGATATCATACGAATGTGCTAATTGTACAATCTGTTCTAAGTCTGCAGCAAAGCCAAAGTAGGTTGGATTAATAACAAGTAAGCCTTTGGCATCTGAGTGTTCTTCAAGTGCTTTTTTGACAGATTGAATTGTAATTCCATGAGAAATACCAAGTTTTGGATCGATTTCAGGATGCATGAAAATAGGTTTTGCACCTGAGAAAATAATAGCTGACATTACTGATTTATGCACGTTTCGTGGTACTAGGATTTTGTCACCAGGACCGCAAACGCTCATCACCATTGTCATAATAGCGCCACTTGTACCTTGAATAGAAAAGAAAGTATGATCTGCACCAAATGCAGCAGCAGCTAAATCCTGTGCTTCTTTAATCATACCCTTTGGATGATGTAAATCATCGAGTGGCGCAATATTAATTAAATCAATTGCTAATGCGTTATGCCCAATAAATTCGCGAAATTCAGGATCCATGCCCTGTCCTTTTTTATGACCAGGAATATGGAATTGGATTGGATTTCGCTTACTGTGCTCAACTAAAGCGGTAAACAATGGTGTTTCGTATTGGGACAATCTATACACCCCTTCTTTTTTGTAATATTTATTAGAATTTGTTTTATATGATTTCATCTCATTCTAAAAGGAAAGTAAGGTAATTAACTTTTAAAACGAGACTTGTTTTCCTGCCATTCACAAAATCCTTTTGGATGGTAGTCACACTTTATTTTCTATAAAACAAAAGCATTATATCACCAATAATTATGGATGTATATAAAAAAATATTTTTATGGTGAGTATGTGTAATAGTTATTTCCAAGTCAACTCATAGAGGAAGACAATTCCATTAAAATGAATAAATAGTGTATAATGCAGAGTGGCTATAATGAAGAATAAAAAATTCTCTTTAAGATAGCATAATGAAACACGTAGAAATGATAAATGAGGTGTAAAATGGAATATCAATATCCGTTAGATTACGATTGGTCAAATGAAGAAATGGTTGCCATTGTGAAGTTTTATGAAGCAATTGAGAAGGCATATGAAAAAGGAATTAGAAGAGAAGAATTAATGGGATTATATCGTCGTTTTAAAGAGATTGTTCCATCAAAAGCAGAAGAAAAGAAAATTGATAAAGAGTTTCAAGAAGTAAGTGGATATTCTATATATCGTACTATTCAAAGGGCGAAAGAAGTCGAAGAACAAAAGCTTGTGAAAATGTAAAAATATTTTGAAAAATAAAAACTGAAGTGATATAATGTGATAACAACTAAAAACGGACAATATAAATTGTCCGTTTTCTACTATCGATTACAAAGTGCATATAAAGGAAGGAGTGATTGCATCGTAGATTCAATCTTAGCAAGGAATTGTTCGTTGGTCATTGCTGAAAACTCCTCTGGTGATATATGAATACCAACTAATAGTTCTGCTTTTTTCACAGTAGCTAAACGTTCAATCATCTTTTGTAAGTCTTCTGTTTCAAGCGTTTTATGCAATTTTACACTTGGTTTAGTATGGTCAATGGACCAAACGAAGTCATTTGGAATATTTGTTTTTAAATCATTTAAATGTTCTAAGAAGGCGTGAGCCGTCTCCACTTTTTGTGGACACTCATAGATTAAACCAAAGTATATGAAGGCATGAGTACCCCATAAACCAATTTGAAAATGTGGTAGCATTTTATATCCTCGTTTATTTGTTGAAAAAGCAACCCAAGTATCGTTTGGTGGATTGACTTTGCGGCGTGCATGTTTTGCAACATGATAAAAAAAGTTCTCATCAGTTTGTTTGGATAAATACTCTGCAAACTGTTCCCCTAAAGCTTCTAGCTTAGGATGAATGTTCGTTTTAATTGCACTCATTCGTTCTTCGAGACCATCAACTGTAAAGACATCAAAATCAGTTGATTTGAATGTTTGTAGTGTCATGATTGTTCCTCCAACTCCTATTTTGTTTTTATTTTAGCATAGCTTGTACTATTCATAAAAAAAACAGCACAAAAAAATTTAAATAAAAAAATATAATTTTGTTGCATAGATGATTTATCCAACATAGTATAGTATAAAACAAAAAATCAGAAAATTGAATTAATTCTAGTCCGAGGGCAGACGAATATTGGGAGGAGGCAAATAATATGAGACAGGTGATTAATGCGTTAAAGAGAACAGATGCTGAAAAGAGAATACCGGTGCTACGTTTGGAGCTAGATTATGAATTAGCAACTTTATATGATGCAATGATGGAGGATGACAAACAGAAAAAAGAAGAGTGCGTACAAAAATTAGAAGTGTTGAGACTTGAAATGATTCGTTTAGAAGCGTAATAATAGTATATGTATAAAAAATTAGTTGGTGCGAACCTTATAAAGGGTTCGTTTTTTCTGTGAACAGTATAGATCGGAGTGTTTAAACATGCAAGAGGTATGGAAAGATATCGATGCACATGCCAAACGGTGGATTCGAGATGCAGGAGAGCGCTTAATGGCATCACTGAAACAAGCACTTATTATAGAAACGAAATCAAATGCAGCTGATTTAGTAACAAACATGGACCGGGAAATAGAACAGTATTTAATTGGGAAAATTAAAGAAACATTCCCAACCCATAATATTTTAGGAGAAGAAGGCTATGGAGATGAGATAACTTCTTCTGACGGGGTTGTTTGGTTAATTGATCCAATTGATGGTACAATGAATTTTGTACATCAAAAAAGAAATTTCGCAATTTCAATTGGAATTTATGAGAACGGTATCGGAAAAATTGGTCTTATTTATGATCCTGTTCATGATGAATTATATCATGCGGTAAAGGGAGTTGGAGCGTTTTGTAATGATACGCCAATTCCTCTATTGGAAAAAGGAACAGTAGAGAATGGTATTATAGCTTTAAATGCGATATGGCTTACCGACAATCCATTGCTTAATATGGAAAGTATGATGGCACTTGTTAAGAAAGCAAGGGGTACGAGATCATATGGCTGTGCAGCATTAGAAATGGTATACGTTGCAACGGGAAGAATAGATGCATATGTAACGCCGAGATTATCACCATGGGATTTTGGTGGGGGGCAGATCATAGTTGAGGAAGTTGGAGGAAAGGTGACAACATTCTCCGGAGCTCCGCTGTCTATTATAGAGAAAAGCAGTGTATTAGTTGCAAAACCGGGAGTATATGAGGAAGTATTATCATTTATATCGCAGTAACAAAAAAAGTAAGAGGCTATATACAAGCTTCTTACTTTTTAACATTATTGCGATTTACGCATTTTTCTTTTTGTTACAAAACCATATCCAACTGTAACAAATGTGCCGATAATGCAAATAATAATACCAATGGGACTATTTTCAGCAACCATAATGCCGATACCGATTAAGAAAATAACACCGATAATTGCAGTTAATAAAAAGCGATATTGAATGTGTTCCATTTCTTCACCCTCCAATCTCATTTTACTTTCACAAAAGTAAGAATACAACTATATTTTCATTCTTGATTTTATTTTGATTGCCATTGTATCCCCTTCGCTCTTATAATAGAGAAGGATTAAAAAGACATTAGGAGTTGGACATGTTGAAAAAACGACAAGATTTACGAAATATAGCAATTATTGCCCACGTTGACCATGGTAAAACAACACTTGTTGACCAGTTATTACGTCAAGCGGGGACGTTCCGTGCGAATGAACATATTGAAGAACGCGCAATGGACTCAAATGATCTAGAAAGAGAACGCGGTATTACAATTTTAGCGAAAAATACTGCGATTCACTATGAAGATAAAAGAATTAACATTTTAGATACACCTGGTCATGCGGACTTCGGTGGAGAAGTAGAACGTATCATGAAAATGGTTGATGGTGTTCTACTTGTTGTTGATGCATATGAAGGTTGTATGCCACAAACACGATTTGTTTTAAAGAAAGCTCTTGAGCAAAACTTAACACCAATCGTAGTTGTAAACAAAATTGACCGTGACTTTGCTCGCCCTGACGAAGTAGTTGATGAAGTTGTTGACTTATTCATCGAGCTTGGTGCAAACGAAGATCAATTAGAGTTCCCAGTTGTATTTGCATCAGCAATGAACGGAACAGCAAGCTTAGATTCAAATCCAGCAAATCAAGAAGAGAATATGAAATCATTGTTTGACACAATTATTGAACATATTCCAGCACCAGTGGATAACAGTGAAGAGCCACTTCAATTCCAAGTAGCACTTCTTGATTACAATGACTATGTTGGTCGTATCGGAGTTGGACGCGTATTCCGCGGTACTATGAAAGTAGGACAACAAGTTGCATTAATGAAGGTTGACGGAAGTGTAAAACAATTCCGTGTAACGAAATTATTTGGTTACATTGGATTAAAACGTCAAGAAATTGAAGAAGCAAAAGCTGGAGATTTAGTAGCTGTTTCAGGTATGGAAGACATTAACGTTGGTGAAACAGTATGCCCAGTTGAGCATGAAGAGGCTTTACCATTATTACGTATTGATGAGCCAACACTACAAATGACATTCCTTGTAAATAACAGCCCATTTGCAGGTCGTGAAGGTAAATACATTACATCTCGTAAAATTGAAGAGCGTCTTCGTTCACAATTAGAAACAGATGTAAGTTTACGTGTAGATAATACAGATTCTCCTGATGCGTGGATCGTATCTGGACGTGGTGAGTTACATTTATCTATCCTAATTGAAAACATGCGTCGTGAAGGTTATGAACTACAAGTATCTAAGCCTGAAGTAATTATTAAAGATGTTGATGGCGTAAGATGTGAGCCTGTAGAGCGCGTACAAATCGATGTGCCTGAAGAATACACTGGTTCTATTATGGAATCAATGGGTGCACGTAAAGGTGAAATGTTAGATATGGTGAATAACGGAAACGGTCAAGTTCGCCTTACTTTCATGGTTCCAGCACGTGGTTTAATTGGTTACACAACAGAATTCTTAACATTAACTCGTGGTTACGGTATTTTAAACCATACATTCGATTGCTACCAACCAGTACACGCTGGACAAGTAGGTGGACGTCGTCAAGGTGTTCTAGTTTCACTTGAAACAGGAAAAGCATCACAATACGGTATTATGCAAGTTGAAGATCGTGGTGTAATCTTCGTTGAACCAGGTACAGAAGTATATGCTGGTATGATTGTTGGAGAACATACACGTGAAAATGATTTAACAGTTAACGTTGTAAAAATGAAACAACAAACTAACATTCGTTCTGCAACGAAAGACCAAACTTCAACAATGAAAAAACCACGCTTAATGACTTTAGAAGAGTCATTAGAGTACTTAAACGATGACGAGTTCTGTGAAGTGACTCCGGAATCAATCCGTCTACGTAAAAAGATTCTTGATAAGAGCGAGCGCGAAAGAGCTGCTAAGAAAAAGAAATCTGTAGAAGCGTAAAAACAAAAAAACAACTACCTTTCCAAAAGGTAGTTGTTTTTTTGTTTTATTTATTTTTAGAATATTTATTCTTTTTTGTGGACAGTATTTTTTTTGCGAGTTACTCTTGTATTAAGTGTATAAAGAAAACTTGTTTTTATAGCTAGGGGGGAAGAGTGTGTTAGAAAGGATGTCTTTTTTTGCTAAATTATGTAAGGTGGATGAAAATCCAGAGTTAGGAATGTGGTTACTTTATGGAACGATTATTATATTAAGTGCTCTCGTTTATAATTTAGGATTTGCTAGAAAATTATCTGTACTAAAAAATATCGTGATATATATTTCTTTAGCAATTGGGTGTACAGTGTTAACCTTTTTTGCTGTATTTTTACCTGTTGGGGAGGGGCTTGTTGTAGCAGCAATTGTACTAGGAATTTATAGATTGCGCTTACGCAAAACAAGAAAAAGTAGGATGAGGGGGAATTAATGACATGCGTTCAGTACAAGATGCACTATATAATTGGTTAACGATTAAAACAGTTGCGGAAGCACGCCCCGATGATAGTGCTGCGAAAGAAACGTATTTGTTATTTCAAAATATGATATATGAAGAACATAAATTAAGGGATGTGGAAGTTAAAAAGAATGAGGAAATGTATTTGATTACATATGAAATTGATGGGGAAAGAAAATCTGTGAGATTTCCATTAGAAGCTATTGATTGTTTTTTGGATCAGATGAATCGTGAACCTGAAAAATATAAATAAGTCCTTATCGATATGATTAAGGACTTATTTATATTTTACCAATCGTCTTCAACTTTTTTATCACGGTATAATCGGAAATTACCACTTGCATGACGTTCCATCGTACGCTCTGCAATTCGTTCCGAACATTCCATGCACATATATGTATGAATAGGGCGATTACGCAGTTTTTTTGCCGTAGGATTTTCGTCATCTAACATATCTTTTTTATCACAGATCATACATTTGACTCTCATTTCGTCACCTCAATACGAATTCTATCGGTATAAGTATATCATGGAAGTATGATGTTTTTGAATAATAGGAGGAAAAAATAATATTTTCGCAATTCGAAAAATAAGTTATGATAAGGATATATTAAGTATATTTGGAGGTGGAAATATGGCGAATGTAGTAGAGCCTACATTAACAGATGATTTAGTACAAACGTTCCGTAAAGAATGTATTGTTATGGTAGCAACAACAGATTTCGAAAAACAAGTTCCTAACGTAAGTGCTATTTCTTGGGTGTATGCAGTGAGTGAAACTAGTATTCGATTTGCGGTAGATCAACGTTCACGTATTGTGGAAAATATAAGGCGCAATCCGGGAGTGGTATTGACTATAATGGCGAATGGATCCGTATTTTCCATAAGTGGTGCAGGTGAAATTTTGACAGATAGAATGGAAGGCATTCCTCTAAAATTAGCTGTAATAGAAGTAAGTGTGCAAGAAGTACGTGATGTTATGTTTTATGGAGCAAAACTTGCAATTGAACCAAAATATGAAAAAACATACGATCTTCGGGCAGCAAAAAAACTGGATAACCAAGTGTTGGTAGGGATAAAAGAATTATAAGTGAGATGAATAAGAAAATTGTTCATTAACTTTTGGAATCAGTTATTGCGATTTAACGTTAATAATTAAAATTAAAAGTAATATATTGAATAGAAATGAATAAAAAATAAAGAAAAGGTTTAATTGCTATAATTTTCGATTCTACCTCGTTTATACGGTACATATAATTATAACAATGGTTCGTCCATATTTTATGGATGAAACCCTTGTTCTACAAATTTAAAAGTGGAGTCAGGGGGTAACAGGTTGGATAAAATTTATGTGTTAGATACGAATGTACTTTTGCAGGATCCTTTATCTATTTTTTCATTTGAAACCAATGAAGTAGTGATTCCGGCAGTTGTATTAGAAGAGGTTGATTCGAAGAAACGTTATATGGACGAAGTAGGACGAAATGCTCGTTATGTATCTAAGTTAATAGATAAATTTCGTGAAATAGGAAAGCTGCATGAAAGTATTCCGCTAGAAAACGGCGGTACATTTCGTATTGAATTAAATCATCGTTCATTTGTTCAACTACAAGATATTTTTGTAGAAAAAACAAATGATAATCGAATTTTAGCAGTAGCGAAAAATCTATCTTTAGAAGAACAAGAAAAAGAGGACGGGAAGTCTGTTATTTTAGTAAGTAAAGACGTGCTCGTAAGGGTAAAAGCTGATGCAATTGGATTGAAGGCTGAAGATTATTTAAGTGATCGCGTAATTGAAGTAGATAATATATATTCAGGTTTTTTAGAAGGGTATATATCAAAAGAACAATTGGATTATTTTTATGAAAAAGGTGAATTACCTTTATCTGAAATTGCAAATCATCCTTTTTATCCAAATCAGTTTGTGGTAATGAAGGATGCACTTGGGGGTTCTAGTTCTGCACTTGGCATTGTAGATCACTTAGGTAAGAAGGTGAAGAAACTTATTTTTCACAATGAGCAAGTGTGGGGGATACGACCACGAAACGTGCAGCAAATAATGGGATTAGAATTGTTGCTTCGCGAAGATATTCCGCTTGTAACGTTAACGGGGAAAGCTGGTACAGGAAAAACGTTACTTGCGTTAGCTTCGGGATTAATGCAAACGGAAGATTTAGGGTTATATAAAAAATTACTTGTTGCAAGACCAATTGTTCCAGTCGGAAAAGATATCGGTTATTTACCAGGAGAAAAAGAAGAAAAGTTAAGACCATGGATGCAGCCGATTTTTGATAATCTAGAGTATTTATTTAATACGAAAAAGCCAGGGGAATTAGATGCTATTTTAGCTGGAATGGGTTCGATTGAAGTAGAGGCTCTTACTTATATACGTGGCAGAAGTATTCCAGACCAATTCATTATTATTGATGAGGCACAAAATTTAACGAAGCATGAAGTGAAGACGATATTAACGAGAGTAGGAGAGAAAAGTAAGATTGTATTAATGGGAGATCCTCAGCAAATCGATCATCCATATTTAGATGAATATAATAACGGTTTAACATACGTTGTCGAGAAATTTAAAGAGCAACGTATTAGTGGTCATGTAAAGTTTGTTAAAGGGGAGCGCTCGAATTTAGCTCAACTAGCAGCGGATTTATTGTAAAAAGGAGTGAGCTTCAGCTCACTCCTTTTTTTCTTTCAAGTATACTCGTTAAATAATTGTGAATTTACGGATGTTACGGATTGGATTTTGTCTATTAGATCCATCATTGAAATATAGATGTACAGGTCCGTCTTCTTTTAATGGTTTTCCTTCTTTTGAAAAACCAAGAATGGCCTTGTTGACCGTTTCTAATGGAAGTGTAATGATAGTATCTACTGTTTCAATTTCAACTTGCATAGCGTCCTCTAAAATTTCGGCGTTAGCAAGAAATGGATGAAATGGTATACCAAATGTCCCAGTAATCAGCTGTTCTTTTTTATATTTCTTTACACTTTGTTGTATTGGCGGGAAGGCAGCACCATCACGGATTTCACGATCCCAATGTTCTGAAGTGTTCTTTAAGTAAGCTTCTAGTTCAGACGTGTTTTCTCTAGTTTCATCAAAGTAAGTTGTCAAATCTACTTTTCGATCGTCAAAAATCCAAACAGTTGGATCAATAGTGATTGGAAAACGTACTTTTCCATTAATAAATAAAATTTCGCTCATTGTTGTTCCCCCATTTGTGTTATACTCCCACTTTTCAGTATAATAGTATTAGACACTGTTGTCACAAAAAATGTTTCTATTGCAATTTATTAAAACTATCGCTAATATTAATAGATATGAGAGAGTAGGACGGAAACGGAGGGAATCAATTTGGCGTCTGAGACAGTATCAAATCATCAGGAAAAGGCACTAGCCCTTCTACAAGCGGATGCAGAGAAGATTTTAAGACTTATTAAGGTGCAAATGGACCATCTTACAATGCCGCAATGTCCATTATATGAAGAAGTTTTAGACACACAAATGTTTGGACTATCCCGCGAGGTCGATTTTGCGGTTCGCCTTGGTCTTATTGCAGAAGAGCAAGGGAAAGCAATGTTAGGAGAGCTCGAACGTGAGTTATCTGCACTTCATGAAGCATTTACAAACAAACAACAATAACGGGTTCAAATAAGGGGGCTCAAACTAAAACAGTTTGAGCTTTTTATCTGTATAATAAAGCAGGAAGAACGTATATACATATGGAATACAACAATAATTAATTTGAAACAGAGAGAGGAAATGAAATGAAAAGAATATGGAAATCAATGGATTATTCATTATTACTTCCTCTTGTTATTTTATGTGTGCTGGGAGTCATAATGGTATATAGTTCTAGTTCCATTGTTGCGATTTCGCGGTTTGATAAACCAGCAAATTTCTTTTTTAAAAGACAATTACTTACTTTAGTTGTTGGGACAATGGTATTAATAATTATGGCTACTATCCCATATAAAGTTTGGAGAAAACGAATTTTTTTGTTGGGGAGTTACGGTGCTAGTGTTGCCTTATTAGCGGCAGCTGCCTTTTTCACGAAGTCAGTAAACGGTGCAAACGGATGGATATTTGGAATACAGCCTGCGGAATTTGTAAAGATAACAGTTATTCTCGTATTGGCTCATTTTTTTGCGAAAAGGCAAGAAACGAATACGTCCGTTTTCAAAGGATCGGGACCGGTACTTTTAGGTATTGGTTTAATTATGTTTTTAATTTTAAAGCAAAATGACTTAGGTACTGATATGTTAATTGCGGGAACGGTAGGAATCATGTTTCTTTGTTCAGGAGTTAGTGTTAATTTATGGATAAAAAGATTCTTATTAACGTCTATAGTATGGGTCCCGATGTTGTATTTTATTGGGAATTATAAATTAAGTCCATACCAAAAAGCGCGATTTTCAGTTTTTCTGGATCCATTTAGCGATCCGCAAAAGGATGGATTTCAATTAATAAATTCATTTATTGGAATTGCTTCAGGCGGGTTAAATGGTAGAGGATTAGGGAATAGTATACAAAAGTATGGTTACTTACCAGAGCCACAAACGGATTTTATTATGGCGATTATATCTGAAGAGCTAGGCTTTATAGGTGTAGCTATCATTTTAATCTGTTTATTGTTAATTATCATTCGCTCATTTAGAGTGGCGCAAAAGTGTACAGATCCATTTGGAAGTTTAATAGCCATCGGAATTGCAAGTTTGTTTGGAGTTCAAACGTTTATCAATGTCGGTGGTATGTCTGGATTAATACCGCTTACTGGGGTACCGTTACCTTTTGTTAGTTACGGCGGAAGTTCCTTGTTAGCCAATCTACTTGCGATGGGGATATTATTGAATATTGCTAGTCATGTGAAAAGACAAGAAAAACAACAAAATGAGTTAGCTAAAGAAAGAGAACAAGGTGGACCGCATCTTGTAGTTGTAAAATAAAAACACATTGTGCTGTAGAGCACAATGTGTTTTTTTATTTAAAGTAATTTCAAATGTGATATATTAATTATTTTTATATCCAAAAAATATATCACATTAAAACAAATGTGATATACAATTAGGTTGTTCGAAAAGGAAGAGGTATGCTATACTATTTTTGTGAAACAAATTGCACAGAAAACTTATCATTTGTTAAAAAATAAGGTATGATGGATAAAAATAAAGTGAAACTTTCTAAGTATAATATAATGTGGAAAGTGAAGAACTTCACGCTTTTTATGGTGTGTATATATTTTATCTCTAAAGTGGTAGGAAAGTAGAGGGGGAAAATCATGACAAAGCTGCAACGTATTCAAAAAGTATTGGTAGCTAACCGTGGAGAGATTGCAATTCGTGTGTTTCGAGCTTGTTCGGAACTTGGATTAAAAACAGTTGCAATCTATTCTAAAGAGGATAGCGGTTCTTATCATCGCTATAAAGCCGATGAGTCCTATTTAGTTGGGGAAGGGAAAAAGCCAATTGATGCTTATCTAGATATTGAGGGCATTATTGAGATTGCGAAAAGCAATCATGTAGATGCAATCCACCCTGGATATGGTTTCTTGTCAGAAAATATCCAATTTGCAAAACGTTGTGAAGAAGAAGGAATTATCTTTATTGGTCCGAAAAGTGAGCATTTAGATATGTTTGGAGATAAAGTGAAAGCAAGAACACAAGCGCAGCTAGCACAAATTCCGGTTATTCCTGGTAGTGATGGCCCAATAGATTCAATAGAAGAAGTCGAAGAGTTTGCTGAAAAGTATGATTACCCGATTATTATTAAAGCGTCCCTTGGTGGTGGCGGTCGAGGTATGCGTATAGTACGAGCTAGTGAAGAATTAAGAGAATCGTATAATCGCGCGAAATCAGAAGCAAAAGCAGCCTTTGGTAATGATGAAGTATACGTTGAAAAATTCGTTGAAAAACCTAAACATATAGAAGTACAAATTTTAGCAGATGAAGAAGGCAATGTTGTTCACTTATTCGAGCGTGACTGTTCTGTGCAACGTCGCCATCAAAAAGTTGTCGAAATCGCACCAAGCGTTTCGCTTTCAGATGATTTGCGTCAACGTATTTGTGAAGCTGCTGTGAAGTTAACGAAAAATGTAAACTATTTAAACGCAGGAACGGTAGAATTTCTTGTAAAAGGTGATGAGTTTTACTTCATAGAAGTAAACCCACGTGTTCAAGTTGAACATACGATTACAGAGATGATTACAGGAGTGGATATCGTTCAATCGCAAATTTTAATAGCTGATGGACATGCATTACATAGTAAAATGGTAGGTGTTCCGAAGCAAGAAGAAGTGGTTGTGCACGGATTTGCAATCCAATCTCGTGTAACGACTGAGGACCCACTAAATAATTTTATGCCGGATACAGGAAAAATTATGGCGTACCGATCAGGCGGTGGCTTTGGTGTTCGTCTTGATACAGGTAATAGTTTCCAAGGTGCAGTTATTACACCGTACTACGATTCTTTACTTGTAAAAGTTACGACTTGGGCTCTTACTTTTGAACAAGCTGCTGCAAAAATGGAACGTAACTTAAAAGAATTCCGTATTCGTGGTATTAAAACAAATATTCCATTCCTAGAGAATGTAGTAAAACATAAAAACTTCTTATCAGGAGAATATGATACGTCGTTTATTGACGCGTCACCTGAACTGTTCTTATTCCCGAAACGTAAAGACCGCGGAACGAAAATGTTAAATTACATTGGTTCAGTAACAGTAAATGGTTTCCCGGGAGTAGGGAAAAAAGAGAAACCAATTTTCCCGGATGCTCGTATACCAAATGTAGTACACTCAGAGCCGATACAAAATGGAACAAAACAAATTTTGGATGAGCGTGGAGCGGATGGATTAGTAAAGTGGGTTCAAGATCAAAAACGTGTACTTTTAACTGATACAACATTTCGTGATGCGCATCAGTCACTACTTGCAACTCGTATTCGTACAAAAGATTTACATCAAATTGCAGAGCCGACAGCGAGAATTTTACCGAACTTATTCTCAGCGGAAATGTGGGGCGGTGCAACGTTCGATGTTGCGTATCGTTTCTTAAAAGAAGATCCATGGGAACGATTACTAGATCTTCGTGAAAAAATGCCGAATGTTTTATTCCAAATGTTACTTCGCTCTTCAAACGCAGTTGGTTACAAAAACTATCCAGATAATTTAATTCAAAAATTTGTGGAATGTTCTGCTCAAGCTGGCATTGATGTATTCCGAATTTTTGATAGCTTAAACTGGGTAGAAGGTATGAGAGTTGCGATTGATGCTGTACGAGATACTGGCAAAATTGCAGAAGCGACAATGTGTTATACAGGAGATATTCATGATCCGTTACGTAGTAAATATGATTTGAATTATTATAAAAACTTGGCGAAAGAATTAGAAGCATCAGGTGCTCATATATTAGGTATTAAAGATATGGCAGGTTTATTAAAACCTAATGCTGCATACGATTTAGTTTCTGCATTAAAAGAGACAGTATCGATTCCGATTCACTTGCACACACATGATACGAGCGGAAACGGTATATTAACGTATACGAAGGCAATTGAAGCGGGTGTTGATATTGTCGATGTAGCGGTGAGTTCAATGGCAGGTCAAACGTCACAACCAAGTGCGAACACACTATACTACGCATTAGGCGGAAATGAAAGACAACCAGATGTTAATATAGATTCATTAGAAAAACTATCTCATTACTGGGAAGATGTACGCAAATACTATGCACCGTTTGAAAGTGGTATGAATGCACCTCACACAGAGGTATATATGCACGAAATGCCGGGTGGGCAGTATAGTAATCTTCAGCAACAAGCAAAGGCGGTTGGTTTAGGAGATCGCTTCGATGAAGTGAAAGTAATGTACCGTCGTGTGAATGACATGTTTGGAGACATTGTAAAAGTAACGCCATCTTCAAAAGTTGTTGGTGATATGGCATTATTTATGGTTCAAAACCATTTGACAGAACAAGATATTTTAGAGCGTGGACATGCTTTGGATTTCCCAGGATCTGTTGTTGAAATGTTCTCTGGTGATTTAGGTCAACCGTACGGTGGTTTTCCGAAAGAATTACAAAAGATTATTTTAAAAGGGAAAGAGCCGTTAACAGTAAGACCGGGTGAATTGTTAGAGCCAGTAGATTTTGATGCTTTAAAAGAAGAGTTATTCCATAAACTTGGACGCGAAGTAACGATTTTCGATGTAGTTGCGTACGCGTTATATCCGAAAGTATTTATGGACTACGAAAAAGTTGCTGAGATGTATGGTAATGTATCTGTGCTTGATACACCGACATTCTTCTATGGTATGAGACTTGGTGAAGAAATTGATGTGGAAATTGAGCAAGGTAAAACATTGATGGTTAAACTAGTATCAATTGGAGAACCTCAGCCGGATGGAAATCGTATTCTTTACTTAGAATTTAACGGACAACCACGTGAGATTGTTGTGAAAGACGAAAGTGTGAAAGCAACAGTTGCACAACGTGTGAAAGGAAACCGTGAAAATCCAAACCATATTAGCGCAACGATGCCAGGAACGGTTATTAAAGTAGTTGTAAAAGAAGGCGATGAAGTGAAAAAAGGCGATTCTATGGCAATTACAGAAGCGATGAAAATGGAAACGACAGTTCAAGCGCCGTTCAATGGTAAAGTGAAGAAAGTATATGTTAACGATGGTGATGCAATTCAAACGGGTGATTTACTTATTGAATTAGATCACTAAAATAAAAAAAGAGCTGTGTAAATACAGCTCTTTTTTTATTGCAAAAAATCCCTTGCCGATTCGGCAAGGGATTTTAGTTTTAAATTATTTTGTTTGTTTAGAAGTTGATTCGGATTCTTTTGCGTTCACTTTACTTCTTGTTCCTAACATAACTAAATAGCATAATACAGCAAACAAGCAAGAAATGAATAGGGAATGTAATAATGCCATTGCTAAACTAGCATTTGTATATACAACTAAAATCCCAACAATAGCTTGAAGTGTTACAAGAATAAAGGAAATAATCCATCCCCAGTATACTACGCTTTGTTGCTTATATTGACGAATAGCAATAATCATTGCGTATAGTATCCAAAGGAATATTAATATCGCTGCAGCTCTATGCCCCATTTGAACCCACTCATGTAATTGAGTCGGCCATGGTCTATTTTTACTACATAAAGGAAAGTCTGGACAGGCTAAGCTAGCTCGTTCGTGACGTACTAAAGCCCCTGTGTAGACGACGATATAACTGTAAATTGTTACACCATAAATGTGAAATTTCATTTTTTTATCCATAATAAGTGAACGTGCATCAAATTTCTGATCAATTTCAAAAATAAGACACGTTAACAAAATAACAGAAGCGAATGAAATTAAGGAAATACCAAAATGGATAGCAAGTACAGCTGGCATTTGACCCCAAACAACGGCTGCCGCTCCCATTAATGCTTGTGCAACTAAAAATACGAAGGATAAAATTGCTAACGTTTTTGTTTCGCGCACATGTTTATAATACTTCCAGGATAAAATACAAAGGAGAGTGACAAGTATTCCTGCTGATCCTGATGTAAGGCGGTGACTTAGTTCAATAATAGTTTCCATCGATAAATTAGATGGAACTAACTCACCATTACAAAGCGGCCATGATTTACCGCAGCCTTGGCCAGAACCTGTTTTTGTAACTAAAGCGCCTCCTAATAATACTACTAATAAATCAAGACTTGTAATGACTGCTAACCATTTAATAAAGCGTTGCAATCTCTTTCACCATCTTTCTGCTATGAAGTTATTGCGAAATATTTTCATTCCATTATGTATAGAATAAAACGCGCTAGTTCCTATGATATATAAAAAATAATAAAATAGCAAAGAAATGGAGGGGGAAGACAAAGGGGAGAAAAAGGGTGTGAAAATAGAATTTATAAGGGAATTTTTAGGGGGGAAATAGGCTATTTTGAAAAGAAATGGGGAGAATACGTGTTAAATATGACAAAATAGTTTATTATAGAAAGTAACATCATGTTATGATAAGGATAAGTAAGAAGTAAGCTTTTTTATATTCGACACAAAAAGTTCATGTTTTCTTCACAAAATGTTCGGGAAATATGATTTAATATATTGGAGTATGGGCGTAGATTAGTAGTAGAATGGGTTAACAATATTTCTACTGTAATAATATTGCTATATAGAAGCGAATTATTTCATTCGAAATAGGCGCAAAAAGAAAGATGAAAGTTTTAAGAGGGGGTTAAAGTGATGAACCATGCAACAAGTGAGCTGCATGATGAGTCAGCTGTAACAAATGTACCCGAAACAACTCGGTTACAAGATTTATCAGCGCTCGTTAAAATGGGGATTGTAAACTCAAATACACTTACTGTATTTACAGGATTTTGGTTGGCGTTACACTTTAATGGATTAAGTGTGATGGACAATCTGGATAAGCTATTTTTTACAATCGTTGGTTCCGGATTAATTATGGCAGGGGTATGTTGTTTAAATAACTACATTGATCGAGACATCGATCCGTTAATGGAAAGAACAAAAACCCGTCCAACGGTTACAGGAAAGTATAAACCAGGTTTTGCACTTACATTTGGACTAGTTATATTACTACTTGGATTTGTATTCTTATTATTAACAACACCGATGGCAGTATTAATGGGATTTATTGGTGCCTTCACATATGTTGTCTTATATACTTTATGGACAAAGAGAAAGTATACGCTAAATACTGTTGTAGGTAGTATTTCTGGAGCAGTTCCACCTTTAATTGGATGGGCAGCAATTGATCCATCTTTAGGCCATCCAATTGCTTGGATGTTATTTTTAATTATGTTTATTTGGCAAATCCCACATTTCCTTGCGTTAGCGATGAAACGTGTTGATGAATATCGAAATGCAGGAATTCCAATGCTTCCTGTAGTTCATGGATTTGAAATTACGAAACGCCAAATTATGATTTGGACAGTATGTTTATTACCACTACCATTTTATATGAGTGGACTTGGGATAACATTTATGGTACTTGCAACATTGCTTAACATCGGATGGATTGTTTTAGGATTTTATGGCTTCCGTAAGAAGGATGACATCAAATGGTCCGTACAAATGTTTGTTTATTCCCTAAATTATTTAACAATCTTATTTGTATCAATGATTGTAGTTACATTCTTCTAAGACAACGACATAATTGGATTTCTTTACGTTGAGATTTACTTTACTTAACTATAAAGTACAATCTAATTCACAAGGAAAGTGGGGGTTGTTTGTATGAAGAAACAGTGGCGACTGCTTTCGTTCGTTTCACTGCTGGCTTTACTGTTAGGGGGATGCGGTAAAGCCTTTCAATCTACTTTAATTCCGCAAGGAGAAGTAGCAAAAATGCAATATGATCTGCTCTTACTAGCGAGTGCGATCATGGTAGGAGTAGTACTAGTAGTTACTATTATTTTCTTGTATGTAATTGTGCGTTTCCGACAAAAGAAAGGTCAGGAAGATTATATTCCAGAACAAGTTGAAGGGAATCACAAACTAGAAATTATATGGACAGTTATTCCGATTATTCTTTTACTAATCTTAGCTGTTCCGACGGTTACATATACATTCAAACTTGCTGATGTAAGTGCGATGGAGAAAAAGAATATTGATAAAGATACGATCGTTGTTGATGTAACAGCGAATCTTTATTGGTGGGAATTTTCTTATAAATCAGAAAAAATAGTAACTTCTCAAGATTTGGTTATCCCCACAGGTAAGAAAGTGTATTTGAATTTGAAGGGTGCCGATATTAAACATTCATTCTGGGTTCCATCTTTAGCTGGTAAAATGGATACAAATACAGACAATGTAAACAAAATGTGGTTAAAGGCAGATAAATCGGGCACTTATAATGGTTTTTGTACAGAGTTTTGCGGCCCGTCACATTCTTTAATGCAATTTAAAGTGAAAGCTTTAGATGAAAGCGAGTACAAAAAATGGCTTGCTGATATGAAGAAGATTGATGGGAAAAAAGAAGTAGCTTCAACAAAGGCGCAAGAGGGCCAAGAAATATTTAATAAAAGCTGTATTGGTTGTCATGCAGTTGGATCTAATGATAGTAGACCACCTTCCGCTCGTATCGCACCAAACTTAGCAAACTTTGCTGATCGTGATACGGTTGCTGGTATTGCCGAAAATAATGAAGAAAACTTAAAAAAATGGCTGAAAGATCCTGAAAATATGAAGCCAGGAAATAAAATGACTGGTAAATATGGCAACTTAACGGATGATCAAATTGATGCATTAAATGCATACTTACAAACGTTAAAGATTGAAAAGTAAAGAGGGATTATTCGCGAAGGGGAGGTTGAAAACGTGAGCTCTGTAGCAAAAAAACAGGGGATGGGTGCTGTCATATGGGATTATTTAACGACAGTAGACCATAAAAAGATTGCCATTCTCTATTTAATTGCAGGTGGATTGTTTTTTATAATAGGCGGAATAGAAGCACTATTTATTCGCCTTCAATTAGCGATTCCTAACAACGCTTTTCTTGTTGGGGATGCTTATAATCAAGTATTAACGATGCACGGTACAACAATGATTTTCCTCGCAGCTATGCCACTCGTGTTTGCATTTATGAACGCCGCCGTGCCACTTCAAATTGGTGCGCGTGATGTAGCGTTCCCGTTTTTGAATTCACTCGGATTTTGGTTATTTTTCTTTGGTGGAGTATTTTTAAATTTAAGTTGGTTTTTAGGTGGAGCACCTGATGCAGGATGGACATCTTATGCATCATTAGCTTTAGCTTCTAAAGGCCATGGTGTTGATTTTTATGTACTCGGCTTGCAAATTTCAGGTATTGGTACATTAATTGGAGGTATTAACTTCCTTGTTACAATCATTAATATGCGTGCGCCAGGAATGACGTATATGCGTATGCCAATGTTTACATGGACAACGTTTGTAACATCTTCACTTATATTATTTGCTTTTCCGCCGTTAACTGTAGGATTAGGACTTTTAATGTTAGATCGTTTATTTGGAACAAGTTTCTTTAATCCAGCATTAGGTGGGAACACAATTATATGGGAGCATTTATTCTGGATTTTCGGTCATCCGGAAGTATACATTCTTATACTCCCAGCTTTCGGAATATTCTCAGAAATCTTCGCGACATTTTCGAAAAAACGATTATTTGGTTATTCATCGATGGTGTTTGCGACAGTATTAATTGGATTTTTAGGATTCATGGTATGGGCGCATCACATGTTTACTGTTGGCCTTGGTCCAGTTGCAAATGCTATTTTCTCAGTTGCGACAATGGCAATTGCGGTTCCGACAGGTATTAAAATATTTAACTGGCTCTTTACAATGTGGGGCGGAAGTATTCGTTTTACAACACCGATGATGTGGGCGGTAGCTTTTATTCCATCATTCGTAATGGGTGGAGTTACAGGCGTTATGCTTGCATCTGCACCAGCTGATTATCAATTTCATGATAACTATTTCGTAGTAGCGCACTTTCATTATGTAATCGTCGGTGGTGTTGTATTTGGTTTACTTGCAGGGGCTCATTATTATTGGCCACTGATGTTTAATAAAATATTAAATGAAACATTAGGTAAGATAACATTTTGGTTATTCTTTATCGGTTTCCATTTAACATTCTTTATTCAGCATTTCCTTGGATTGATTGGTATGCCACGTCGTTACTACACATATCTTGAGGGGCAAGGATTGGAAATGGGGAATATGATTAGTTCTATTGGAGCTGTGTTTATGGCTCTTGGAACGATTGTTCTTCTATTCAATGTAATAAAAACAACTGTATCAAAAGAGAAGGCTGGTCGTGATCCATGGGATGGACGTACACTAGAATGGACAATGCCAGCACCTACACCGGAATATAATTTCAAACAATTACCATTTGTTCGCGGGTTAGATCCGTTTTGGATTGAAAAACGTGAAGGTAATAAAGAGATGACGGCGGCGGAACCAGTTGGTGATATTCATATGCCAAATGCTTCATTTTCACCATTTATCATTTCTCTAGGCTTATTCATAGCGGCATTCGGTGCAATGTATATGCAAGGTGGAAAAGATAAGTTCTGGTTATTAGTAGCAATTATTGGTTTAATCATTACATTTGGCGCAATGTTCCTTCGTTCAGTAGTCGATGATCATGGATATCATATTCATAAGGAAGATTTAGAGGATAAGGGGGGCAAGGCATAATGCATGTAGATGAAAAATTAACGAATGAAACATTTCCAGCAGAGCCTGAAAAAGCAACCCTTGAGGGGAAAAATAAGTTTGTCGGTTTTTGGTTATTTCTTGGAGGCGAAACAGTATTGTTCGCTTCCTTGTTTGGCACATATTTAGCATTAAAAAACTCTACAAATGGTGGACCAACATCTCAAGAGATGTTTCAAATGCCGCTCGTTTTCATAATGACGATGCTTTTATTAACGAGTAGTTTAACGAGTGTATATGCGATGTACCATATGAAAAACTTTAGTTTTAAGAAAATGCAACTTTGGCTACTTGTAACAGTGTTGCTTGGCTTAGGGTTTTTGGGATTTGAAATATATGAGTTTTATCATTATACACATGAATTTAAGCATACTATGAGAAGTAGTGCATTTGGCTCTGCATTTTATGCTCTTGTTGGTACACATGGACTTCACGTATTGTTTGGATTGTGTTGGATTTTAACATTAATCTTTAGAAATGCGAAGCGTGGTTTAAATTTATACAACGCACCAAAGTTTTATGTTGCATCAATTTATTGGCACTTTATTGACGTAGTTTGGGTGTTTATTTTCACTGTAGTATATTTAATGGGAATGGTGGGATAAACAATGGCGATAAGACAAACAAATAATCCTAAGGTGGATCTTGTTTATCGGAAGAGAAAAAGTGCAGAGGAGATGAAGCACCAAGTTATTACGTTTGCGCTAATGATTTTCCTGACATTAGTTGCATTTGTAGCGGTAGCATATCCAAAAACTTTTAGTCCAACCTTCTCTGTTCCGTTTATTTTACTATTAGCAGTGGTGCAAGTAATTTTTCAATTGTATTATTTTATGCATATGAGCCATAAAGGGCATGAGGCTGCAAGTTTCTTTCTGTATTCTGGCCTGTTAATAGGATTAATTACAATTTTAGCTTTTATGACAATCGTGTGGATTTGAAAAGTGAAGAATAAGGGGGCTTGTGTTGTCACAGCCCCCTCTTCACATTATGTGGAAGGATAACCATTAGGAAGGTGGGGGTGACAATGAGTAACTTATGGATATTTGGCTTTCAAGCTTTATGGAGTCCATTCTTTTTATTATTTATGCTTTCGATTCTTATTGGATACTTCTTAATTATTGGACCATATAGAACTCGATTTGAAAATGCGACGAAGGTAAGTAAAAAGCAAATTTTTTATTTTACGTCTGGAATTGTTCTTTTGTATTTTGTAAAGGGTGGACCTATTGATTTAATTGGCCATATTATATTTAGTGCACATATGTTTGAAATGGCAGTCATGTATATTGCAGTTCCGCCTTTATTATTACTTGGTATACCAGTTTGGTTATATCGTTATATTACTTCTTTTAAGCTAGTTCAAATTGTGTTGAAAATTTTTGCTAAACCGCTTATTGCATTGTTTGTATTTAATGGACTGTTTTCTTTTTATCATTTGCCAGTTGTTTTTGATGCAGTAAAACAAAGCCAAATTGCCCATCCGATTTGCCTCGCTATATTATTTTTTGCGGCAATCATGATGTGGTGGCCGATGTTAAATCCGTTACCAGAATATCAAACGTTAAGTGATATAAAGAAACTTGGTTATATGTTTGCTAACGGTATATTATTAACGCCAGCTTGTGCATTAATAATTTTTGCAACTGCACCGTTATTTGCAACGTATACGGATTCAGCTGCTTGGATGAAAGCGATGGAACTATGCGTACCTGCGGGAACTTTATCAGAATTAAATATAACTGGACCAGAATTTTTGCACTGGATGCCAGTAGTACAAGACCAACAAACGGGCGGTATCATTATGAAAATTGTCCAGGAAATAGTGTACGGTACGATTATCGGCTATGTATTCTTTAAATGGGCGCGTAGAGAACGCGAAAAGGATAAGGAGCAGTTGCAACAATTGCCGCCATATTTACAGACTAAGTAAAAAAGTGTATGGGATTCCATATGCTTTTTCTTTTTTTAGTTTTAGCTTTAGGTATTTATGAAAGATTGAATTTTCAATCTTTTCATGTTAAGTTAGTGTTGGCGTGTACTAAAAGTGGATATAAAATTTACTACTAGCTTTCATGCGTAATAATTCCATATGTAGTGCAAGTTTTTTAGAGAGTTACAAATTTATATTGTTATCTTTAATAAACACGAACTATTTTAAGGGGGAATTTAAATGGGTAGTAGCGGAAGTATGGTAAAGCCGATTAGTGGTTTTTTAACAGCGTTAATTCAATATCCAGTACCGGTAGTAGAGTCACGTGCAGACATTGATAAACAAATTAAACAAATCATAAAAACAATTCATTCAACTAAATCAGGTTATCCTGGATTAGAATTAATAGTATTTCCCGAATATAGTACACAAGGGCTCAATACAAAAAAATGGACTACAGAAGAGTTTTTATGTACAGTGCCTGGGCCAGAAACAGACTTATTTGCTGAGGCATGTAAAGAATCTGAAGTGTATGGTGTTTTTTCTATAATGGAAAGAAATCCTGATGGTGGAGAACCTTATAATACAGCGATTATTATTGATCCACAGGGTGAAATGATTTTGAAGTATCGTAAGTTAAATCCTTGGGTGCCGGTCGAGCCTTGGAAAGCTGGAGATTTAGGCTTACCTGTTTGTGATGGACCTGGAGGGAGTAAATTAGCTGTTTGTATTTGTCATGATGGCATGTTCCCTGAAGTAGCCCGTGAAGCAGCCTATAAAGGTGCGAATGTCTTGATCCGTATTTCCGGATATAGCACACAAGTTAGTGAACAATGGATGTTAACCAATCGTTCAAATGCATGGCAAAATTTAATGTATACATTGTCAGTGAACTTAGCGGGTTATGATGGTGTATTTTATTACTTTGGTGAAGGACAAGTATGTAATTTTGATGGGACTACTTTAGTGCAGGGGCACCGAAACCCTTGGGAGATTGTTACTGCCGAAGTATATCCAGAGCTAGCAGATCAGGCTAGATTAGGATGGGGGCTCGAAAATAATATATATAATTTAGGCTCAAGGGGATATGTAGCGACTCCTGGTGGAGTGAAAGAGAACCCGTATACGTTTGTAAAAGATTTAGCTGAAGGTAAGTATAAAGTTCCCTGGGAAGATGAGATTAAAGTGAAAGATGGATCCATTTATGGGTATCCAGTTAAAAAGACGATTCATTCTTAAGGAAGATAAATAGAACAAGCGCATCATATTGATGCGCTTGTTCGGTTTACTCAATAATTTGAAATTCTTTTAACTCTTTTTCGACATTTTGTAGGAGTTGTTCGCTTTTTTGGAGTACATTTGTTGGGAAAGTCTCATCATCACCATATTCAACACCGTGAGGATAATAATGTTTTCCTAATAAGGGAGGGAGTAGTTTTACTTCAGCGTGTCTGCTGCCAATGTCGCCTTCAACAGCAACTCCGCGCACTCGTAAGTAATAAATATCCTTTAATATTTCAAATTTATAATCGTATGTAACTCTTTCGTAATCCCACTGTCCAGCTAGTACAAAATGGTTCTTTTCCATAATCTCAGTTAAAAGGGATAAATCAACGACGGCCCCATTAAATTTCGTATTTGTAAATTGCATATAATACCTCCTTTTTTAATGTTACATCATTATTTTTATAATAGTATGAATAATAAGAAAGTGCAATTCATATTGAGAGAAAAGGGATAATCCAGACTTTTTTTGTGAAAATATGATATAGTGAAAAGAGTACGGTACACACAAAAAAGGAAATAAAAGGATTTGTGTATATCTCAATTTTATGTTTTGTGCAGGAGGTATATCGTTTGAAGAAATTATTGCGTATCGTAATGATTACATTTTTAATTTTAGCTGTTGATTTATACGGGAAATTACTCGTTTCACAATATATATTAACCCCATCTCAATCAAAACAAGAAAATAAAATTGTGAAAAAGAAAAAACAAGTCGATGAGGACTCCTCAGACACTGTTTTAAATATGATTGGTGGAGATTCTGAAAATCTATTGGCAAAGTGGGGAGAACCAGCTCGAATAGAGCCATCTGCTTACGGTTATGAATGGTGGGTGTACAATCAAGATTTAAATCAGTACGTTCAATTTGGAGTTGCTGAACGTAAAATTGTAACAGCGTATGTTGCTGGTGAACAAGTTAAGGTACCGCCTTATTATATAAATGAAAAATATGAAGATGTATACAAAAAGAATCCGCTCTCGCATGAGATTTCATTAAAAAGAGGGAAGAATAGTTATCAATTTGAGTTATCTGATACGGAAGTAATGGAACAGCCGTTAGTACCTGTAGAAGATGGATGGGCACAATTATATTTTGATCATTTCACACATGAACTCGTTGGTGTTCGTTATATGGATGATGAAACGTTATTGCGCCAAAGACCGTATCAGCTTGTTTATTCAGGTGAATTAATAGCAGAACAACCATTAACACCAGAAAAGATGAAACAAGTAGAGAATGGGAATATGCAACAAATTTTTGATTTAACAAATATTATTCGAAGTCGTCATGAACTACCATTGTTAACGTGGGATCAACAAACAGCAGATGTTGCTATTGGACATAGCAAAGATATGAAAGACAATAATTACTTTTCACATGATTCACCTACATTAGGTACGTTAGGAGATCGTTTACAACGAGGACGAGTAGGGTTTCAGCTTGCTGGTGAGAATATAGCGGCACAACATAGTGATGGAATTGCGGCGGTACAAGGTTGGTTAAATAGTGAGGGGCATAGAAAAAATTTATTTAATGAACAATTTACCGGATTAGGTGTTGGGGTATATGATAAATTTTATACGCAAAACTTTATTCGAAAATAGAGTGAAACTTTAAGTAGTGTAAAAAAGGTGCATGAATCGTCTAAAAATAGGCGAACCATGCGCCTTTTTTTTCTTACAATATAAGTAGATATACATGAAGAGGTGAGGATTATGCCAACAACAAAAGGACCGTTACATCCATCGGTTCAACAGTTTAAAGAATTTGTAAACCATCACCCTAAAATGGTTCATGACGTTAGAAGTGGTCAAAAAACTTGGCAGCAATTTTATGAAGAATGGTACTTACTTGGTGAGGAAGATCCAATATGGGCAACTTATAGACCTGATGGAGCGCCTGCCTTTTCTTCAGTAAAAGAAAATAAAAAAGAGAAGGAAAAAGACAATCGAACTGAAGAGGAAAAAACTGCTGATGTGATGGGACAAATGCTTTCTTTTTTTAAAAAGCTAGATGTGGAACAAATGCAGCATCATTTAGCTAATGTGACGAGTGCTATCGGGAGTGTGCAACAAGTTATTCAACAGTTTCAAGGAAGTCGCACGCAACAAGAACAAAGTACTTCCAAAGAAAATAATCCATTTTTCTTTCAAAAGGATTAGGGGGAAAGATGATGAGAGAAGAACTTATGGAGTTTATAAAGGCTGATGAGGACTTATCGCGTTATATTAGGGAGCAGCCATACTGGTATAGGAAGTTAACCCGAAATCCTGAAGAAAAAGAAGCTTTTGAGCTGGCTGCTATGCAACATTTCAAAAAAACGATACCAGATAAAGTAGAAAAATTTCAAAATCAATTGGCGGTTGCTTCGATCATGATTGATATGTTTCAGTATATGAAGCAGCAAAATACGACATAATTGGAAGGGAAAACTATGTCCGTCATGCAGAACTTTTGTTACAATAGAAGCGGATTATTTAAAAAAGGAGTTGCAGCATGACGGAAATTTGTTTAGTACGACATGGACAAACTGATTGGAATTTTCAAGAGATTATTCAGGGGCGTGAAGATATTCCACTTAATGAAGTTGGGAAAAAGCAAGCGAGTCAAAGTGCGGCTGCTTTGCAAGTAGAATCGTGGGATATTATTATAAGTAGTCCGTTAATTAGAGCACAAGAAACGGCTAAGGCAATCGCAGAGGCAGCTGGATTACAATCCATTTTATTAGATGAACGATTTGTTGAACGGAATTTTGGAGAAGCTTCAGGGAAGCCGGTTGCGACTGTTAGAGAGTTAATTGCGGAGGGTAAAGTAGAAGGTATGGAGTTAGATAAAGAAATTGTAGCTCGTTGCTTTGCTGCTTTAGAAGATGTTGCAGTAACTCATTCTGGTAAACGTATTATTATTGTTGCTCATTCACATGCGATAAAAGCTATTTTACATGCAATTGCACCAGATGAAATTACGTTTAAGACCCCGTTAAAAAATGCATGTATTAGTTATGTGAAAGAAAACGGCGGAGAATGGGATGTTCTTAAATATAATATTGCGGAACATATTAATGTATAAGCGTATCTGAGATTGTTTGAAAATAGTTAGAGTCATATCTTTCTTTTAAGTGAGTCACTTCAATTAGTAGTTCTATTCTAAATGTGGTATGATGAATACTCGGAGGTGTCTCTCATGATTGTAGCGACGCTAGAAAGCGTATTAATATTAGATAAGGCAGAGCAGCTTGCAAAAGCGATCATCTGTTCAGATATAGCAGAAGATTATCGTAAGTGTTATAAAGAATTGCATGAGGATGTGGAAGTTCAGACATTAATTCAGCAATTTACAGCGATGAAGGAACGATATGAGGAAGTGCAGCGTTTTGGGAAATACCATCCTGACTATACTATCGTGTCAACAAAAATGAGGGAATTAAAGCGTTCTGTAGACTTGCATGATAAGATTGCAACCTTTAAACGAGCAGAAACTGCTTTACAAAAGTTATTAGATGAAGTTAGTGTAGCAATTGGTTCTGAGGTATCCTCTTCTATTAAAGTTCCAACAGGAAATCCATTTTTCGATGCTGGTGGCTGTGGCGGAGGTTGCGGTACTGGCGGAGGTTGCGGTTGTAAAAAAACGGGGTGATGTACCCCGTTTTTTAGAAGATGTAAGAAAACGTATACAGAGTTTGTTTCATTATGTCATAAATTTCTGGTTAGTTTTCAAAAATATAAAATATAAGTTTTTAAAAGGAGAAGATGGAGAAGATTATGTTCGGGCAACGACAAAGTATGATTGTTTATTTACATTCATTGAAACATGCCAAGATTTTAAGAAAATATGGTAACATACATTACATATCAAAACGATTAAAATATGCCGTTGTATATTGTGATATGGAACAAATTGAGCATATGATGCATAAGTTGAATAAACTTCCTTTTGTGAAAAAGATAGAACAGTCGTACCGTCCGTTTTTAAAAACGGAATTTGAAAATTCCCGTCCTGATCGGGCAAAAGAATACGATTATAGTTAAAGTAAAAAAATCCCCTGCTACGTTTAGCGTGGGATTTTTTTACTTTAAATAAAGTGTTATTTCATTGGAGGAATGAAATTATTCATTCGTAAAATACCAATTAGATGATTGAAAAATAGTTCTTTTTCTGGGAAAGTTGTGGACGGTTTTACAGTAAATGTGGTCACTTTTTTTCCTAGTTTTTCTGCCATCTCTTCAAATAAAATGACACGTTTACTTTTTTTATTTTCAGGCATAGGAATACCTTCACGACATATGTATAATGGCTGGAAATCACCAGTAGTGGTCGGTTTTAATATTACAACAAGCGAGCATACTTTCTTTTCGTTTTTAATTGTTTCAAATTGTAACATATGTGTTATACGTTCTTGGTTTGCTTTGGCAATTTCAAGTAATTCATATAAATCAGAGTAGCCTTCTCCAAGTTCTATAAAGCGTTGAATCATATCTTTTCCTCCTCTTTCTTTTACTGTACCATCTCACTTTTTAAATGAAAAGTAGACAAAGAAAAAAAACCCTGCAAAGCAGGGCCCTTCTTATACTAGTATGTACTAGTAAGAAGGCAAAGGGAGAGGAGAAACCGGAGGAAGAACTTATGGGGAAACGTAAGTCTTCTCCGCGGTTGGCAACAACATCGAAGGTGATGTTGTTATAATTATTTATGTCCAATCTAAATGAAGATATACATAATGAATTTAAATTTTATGTTTGGCTTTTTATTTTTCTTTTTTTTATTTTATGATAGGATAAAAAAAGATAAAGTGAAACTTTAATCAGTGGGGGTATCCCTGCTGATTATTAGCCTTCACTAATCGGGCGTTTACGGGCAGTTAATTTCCCACCTCACTTTTTGTTCTAACCGAATTTTGAGTTGGGAGTTTTACTGCCCGTTAATGCGGGGGAAAGTGGAATTAATGTACATAATGGGTTTGTGTTAGCGTATGGCGAGATAAATACATAAAAAATGACGAGCGGTTATTTTTAGAGAAAGTTTCTTATGGATAGGTGAAAGTTACATATAGTTTTGCAGCGGTTACTGAAGTGGGAAATTATTTTATAAGCGCTCGATAGATTGAAATAAAGGTAGTGACAACAGATGAGAGTAGTTTCAGGAAAATGTAAAGGGCACCCACTTAAAGCGGTTCCCGGCAATACAACACGTCCAACGACGGATAAAGTAAAAGAATCTATTTTTAATATGATAGGCCCTTATTTTGATGGTGGTACCGCTCTTGATTTATTTGGCGGTAGTGGTGGCCTTGGAATTGAGGCTATAAGTAGAGGGATTGAAAAAGCGATTTTTGTTGATCGAGATAGTAAAGCAATAAAAGTCATTCATCAAAATTTAGAAAGTTGTAGAATACATGAACAAGCTGAAGTGTATCGAAATGATGCAGAGCGTGCGGTGAAAGCGCTCATAAAGCGTGAAATGTCATTCGATCTTATACTAATAGATCCTCCATATAAAGATCAAAAAATTGTATCTTTGATTAGTGTGATGGATCAACATGGATTGCTACATAGAGATGGATTAATTATGTCAGAGCATGGTAATGATGTTGTTTTACCTGATTCTATAGGGAATCTTGTAAAAGTAAGAGCTGAAAATTATGGGATTACAGCAATATCGATTTATAAGTATGAAGGTGAGGAGACAGAATGACAAGTATAGCTATTTCTTCAGGGAGTTTTGATCCAATTACCCTTGGGCATCTTGATATTATTAAAAGGGGAGCAAAAGTGTTTGATGAAGTGTACGTAGTTGTTTTAAACAATTCATCAAAAAAACCATTCTTTTCAGTTGAAGAACGTCTAGATTTAATTCGAGAAGCAACAAAGGATATCCCAAATGTAAAAGTGGATTCGCATAGCGGGCTATTAGTGGAGTATGCAAAAATGCGTAATGCAAATGCAATTTTACGTGGTTTACGAGCGGTTTCTGACTTTGAATATGAGATGCAAATTACTTCTATGAATCGAAAATTAGATGAAAATATTGAAACCTTTTTTATAATGACAAACAACCAATATTCATTTTTAAGTTCGAGTATTGTGAAAGAAGTTGCGAGGTATGGAGGAAGTGTAGTAGATCTTGTGCCTCCTATTGTAGAGCGTGCTTTAAAAGAAAAGTTTCAAACCCCGTTAAAGTGAACGGGGTTTTTCTTTATTCATGCGTAAAAACAATAAGATAACATATAAGTATAAACAAAATAATGTGAAAATCGGTCCGTAGTGTACAAAAGATGTCCAAATTTCAAGTAGTGTAGAAGAATGATTGGATAAAAATACGGGAATATCTTTTTCCATAGGTGAGAAAGAACTTACTTTCTCATAAAAAGGTTTCCAAAATATAAACGTAAAAATAGGTGCAAGAATACTTTGGATAATTCGTGCGAAAAAATATGGCTTAAATCGGATATCCGTTTCAGCTAGTATGCTAGCAACTTGTGCCTGAATTGAAAGGCCGCTAAATGCTAAAATGAAGCTTGTTACCATCGCTTGTTGCAGAAGGGGTGTTTCATTTATTTGACTAATCATTTGGCTTCCGAGTGTCATTTCAAAAATACCTGATAATATCGGAATACTAAAATCAGTACTTAGTTGGAAGAATGATAAAATATGTTGCATAATAAAAGAAAGAGTTGCTGTAATATGGAATACAGTAATCATTTTGTTTAACACAGAAAATAAAATAATAAATCCGCCAATCATAAGTAATGTTTGAATGGAAGAAACGATAGCGTCCCCAAGTAATTTTCCTATTGGTCTTTTTTCTTGCAAGCGTGTTTGGTGAAGGATTGAAAAAGGGTTTTGAAAAGGACGTTTTTTAGTAGTTTGTTTATCATTTGTGTAAGATGTGTTATGCCCGTAAAAACGCATTATTAATCCGACGGCAAAGTTGCTTAAATAATGTGCAGCAGCTAGTACGATTCCTAATTTCGGATTATTGAAAAAACCGATAGAAACAGCTCCAAAAATAAAAAGTGGATTAGAAGAGTTTGTGAAAGATACGAGGCGCTCGGCTTCAATTTGTGTTATTTGATCGCTTTTACGCAGTCTAGCGCTTAATTTGGCGCCAGCAGGGAACCCTGAGGCCATGCCCATTGCCCAAACAAATCCACCTATTCCTGGAACGCGAAAAAGTGGTCGCATGAGTGGTTCTAATATAACGCCTATAAATTTTACAACACCGATACTAATTAGAAGTTCCGCAATGATGAAAAACGGTAATAGTGAAGGGAATACAACTTCCCACCATATATTTAACCCTCGAATGGAAGCTTGCAAAGCAGCTTGGGGGTGGAGTACAAGAGAAAAGGTTAAAAATAGTGTTGATATGGTAAGGAAAGCGGTTTTCCATTTTTCATACATGTAAGTAAATCCCCCTTTGTCCCAAAAAACGTTCATTTCAGTATACGTGGATACGTGGTGAATTTAGACCATAAGTATGAAAAAGGGATGAAAAAAATTAAAGGGTGAGAAAAATGAAAGAACCGAAGATTGGTTTAGCGCTTGGATCTGGGGGAGCGAAAGGATTTGCTCATATTGGCGTTATAAAAGTTTTAAGGGAAGCGGGTATCCCGATTCATATGATTGCAGGGAGTAGTATGGGGGCCTTAATAGGTACATTTTATGCAGCTGGCTGTAACGTTGAACGATTGTATAAATTGGCGACTGTTTTTAAGAGGAAATACTATTTAGATTTCACGGTACCAAAAATGGGGTTTATTGCTGGTAAACGTGTCAAAGATATGATTAAAATGTTTACATATAATAAAAATTTAGAAGAGTTAGATATCCCGACAGCTGTTGTGGCTACTGACATATTGAAGGGGGAGAAAGTGGTTTTTACAAGTGGTCCTGTTGCAGATGCGGTGAGGGCTAGTATATCTGTCCCTGGAGTGTTTGTGCCAGAAAAGGTAAATGGACGATTATTAGTAGATGGTGGAGTGATTGATCGCATCCCAGTTTCGGTTGTAAAAGAGTTAGGTGCCGATATTGTTATTGCTGTTGATGTATCTCCGATTAAGGTGAATGGTGAGGTTACATCTATTTATGATGTAATTATGCAAAGTATTGAAATTATGCAGCATGAGCTTGTAATGAATCGGCAAATTGCATCAGATTTAATGATGCGACCAGCTGTGGAACAATTTAGTTCACGTGCTTTTACAAACATTGAAGACATTATTCGAGTCGGAGAAGTAGAAGCAGAAAAACATGTTTCAAATATTTATTTATTAATTGAGCAGTGGAAGGAGAAACATAATGTTTAAGCGTTTTCGGTTTATATATGCAATCTTAATAGGTGTGATATTGGCGATGTTACTTGTTTATGTGCGTTTACCGTACTATGTAACAAAACCAGGAATGGCTGCGAAATTAGAGCCGTATGTCCAGGTTGAGGGTGGAACAAAAGAATCTGGTGATTTTATGCTTGTAACGGTTTCGATGGGGCCGGCAAATGTGGTGAATTTAATAGCGGCACAATTTAATAAATATACACATGTTTCGAAGGCGGAAGAAATATTGCAAAGGGGCGAGAGTGATGAAGAATATCAATTCCGCCAAAATTATGCAATGAAAGACTCGCAAAATGCAGCAATTTATAATGCGTATAAACAAGCGAATCGTACTGTTTCTTTTGAAAATAAAGGTGTATTAGTTGCTGGTGTAGCGAAGGGTATGCCGTCAGAGGGGAAGCTTAAGCTTGGAGATATCATCATAGCTGTCGACGGAAAAACATTCGAAAAGACGGATCAATTTATTGAGTATATGACAGGGAAAAAAGAAGGAGATACAGTAAATATTGAGTACATGCGAGGCGGAAAACAGTTAAAAGAAAATTTAAATGTAAAGACAATTCCTAATGGAAATGGCCGCGTAGGTATAGGTGTCTCTATCGTGACGGAAAGAGAGTTAGTAGTAGATCCGAAAGTGAAAATTGATTCCCATGAAATAGGTGGGCCATCAGCAGGCTTAATGTTTACATTAGAAATATATAATCAACTTGTGGAAGAAGATTTAACAAAAGGACATGAAATTGCTGGAACAGGTACAATTAATGAAAAGGGAGAAATTGGCCCAATTGGTGGTATACAGCAAAAAGTGGTAGCTGCTAGTGATGCGGGTGCTGAGGTGTTTTTTGCGCCAAATGAAAAAGGTGCGGAGAAATCCAACTATAAAGATGCACTTGAGGCTGCGAAAGATATTAAAACAAAAATGAAGGTTGTACCAGTGGATACGCTGGATGATGCGTTGAAGTATTTGGAAAAAATGGGTGAGAAAAAATAAACCTCTCTGAAATAGAGAGGTTTTTTTTATAGAAACGTTGTAGTTGTTTCATCGTAACGAATTGGATGGTGTGTTACGTCTTGTTTTAGTAGTTGTGTCCGTAATGGTTCTTGCATGATGGAGAAATATACAGAATTGGCTTTTCGCTCTATATGTAAAGTAGGATGGTCAAATGTTTTTGTATGGGTAAGGATGGGAAGTTCTATTTTTTTCTTGTTTTTTGAAAGATAAGTTTGTCCTTTTTGTGACATGCCGAGTAGACGAATATACGGTGCATGTTGTTCTATATTTGCCGTATGCATCTCTTCTTTTGTCGTGTTTGTTAAAATATGTGTACAGGCTCTTTGTAATCTAGTCCATGTATAACGTTTTGTTTTTAATGCTTCCATGAATGAGTGGAAGGAAGAGCTGTTTTGTATTTTTGATAAAATACGATGCTCTAAACCTTCTTCGATTTCATATATATGTCGTAAGTCCCCTGGAGACATCGTCATAAGTTTGTATTTAAAAAATGAAAAGTATTGTTCCCAATTATGTAATATCCCGAAGTTTTGTTTATAAGTTGCTAAAAGAGAAGCGGTTGCTTTCGGGATAAAAGGCTCAATTTCTGTAAATGAACCATTTTCGCTAAAGAGTTGTTTACGAATACTCGTTGCACTTGCGATATGTTGGCTGCTAAATGTTTCATCGTGATAATGAGATGCGTATCTTTTTATAGTTTGTGCTTGCATAGAACTATTTTGCGCCAGAATTGCTTTTATGTATTGAAAGCCTAAAATGTTATTTGGTTGTGACATATCGATGTTTTTTTTGGATTGTAAAATGTGTAGAAAGGCTTCAGATGTAGCTTTGGCGTAACTATTACCTGCGCTCATAAATTGCTTTACGAGACGATTAAAAGTCGCTTCTTCGTTTTTTTGTACAGAGATGGTATTATAAAAATTTTCGATTTGTCCATCTTCACTGCCAAAACAAATTTCAGAAACGCGTAAGGCATTTAAGATGGAAATAGCACCATTTGCAAAAGTTTCAGCTTTTTGTGTTGCAAATGCGTATGGAAGCTCTACAATAAGGTCTACACCGCCTGCTAAGGCCATTTTAGTGCGATACCATTTGGAAATGAGTGCGGGCTCACCACGCTGCAAAAAAGGGCCACTCATAACGGCAATTATAATATCGGAGTGTGTTAACTTTTTTGTTTGTTGCACATGATAATCATGACCGTTATGAAAGGGGTTATATTCAACGACAATACCACTGGCTTTTATGATAATCTCTCCTTTCGATGTAGCATCTTTTTGGAAAACATGATACTCTATATATTATTTACTATGATGACTTCATTATAGTGTAAAGAAAAAACATTGACAAATATAAAATGGCTAGCTATAATTTTGTTTGTTGCCTTGAGGTGATATGATATGAAATGGTCCATCCATCAATTGAATAAATTGAGAAATAAAGGATTGACATTGGATGAGATGGTAGATGTAAGTGAGCTAAAAGAGGTCGAGAAAGATATTCGTGAAATTAATCCTGTTCATGTAACAGGAAGAGTTGATTTTGGCTCCGGGAAGTTTACGTTCCATCTACATATAACTGGAAGCATGGTTTTACCATGTTCTCGCTCTTTAGTAGATGTGACATTACCATTTGACATTAAAACAACTGAGGTGTTCCAAACTTCAGAAGAAGAGTTTGAAACAGAAGCTGAAATTCATTGTTTAGAAGGAGAAGTACTTGACTTACTGCCCGTAATCAAGGAAAATATACTTTTGGAGATTCCAATGCAAATTTTCAGTGATGATGTTTCTGGTGGAGCACCGATGCAAGGTCAAGACTGGCAAGTGATTTCGGAAGAAAACAAAGAAAAGGCTGTTGATCCAAGATTGGCAGGACTTGCAAAGTTTTTTGACAAATAATCGGAAGACTGGTTTAGGCCTTCATATGAAAATAATTATTTCTTTTAAGGAGGTGGGAAGAATGGCTGTACCTTTTAGAAGAACTTCTAAAACAGTAAAAAGAAAGCGTCGTACGCATTTCAAATTATCAGTACCTGGTATGGTAGAGTGCCCAAGCTGTGGTGAAGCGAAATTAGCTCACCGTGTATGTAAAGCATGCGGTACTTACAAAGGTAAAGAAGTAATCAGCAAGTAATTGCGGGAAAATAAACGTAGAAGATATCTTCTACGTTTATTTTTTTTGTCTTATTCTTTAGTTGTTGTATTCTATCTTTTCTAGTAACTGCATATGCTTAATAAAAAATGCATAGGGAGGACTAGAGAGATGGCGACAACAAGACAAGATGCTTGGACTGATGATGAAGATTTGCTTCTGGCAGAAGTAGTACTCCGGCATATTCAAGAAGGTGGAACGCAACTTTCTGCCTTTAAAGAAGTGGGAAGACATTTGTCTCGTACACCAGCAGCATGTGGATTTAGGTGGAATTCTTACGTGAGAAAGCAATATAAAGAACGTATTGAAGAAGCGAAACAACTTCGTAAAGTAGAAAATTATGAAGTGAAAGAGACGGAGGTATTAGAGCCTACGTCAATTACACTGAATGATGTTATTGATTTCTTGCAAAATTATAAAGATGCAAACTCTTTAATGGTGTTGCAAAAACAAGTTGAATCGCTACAAACAGAGAGAGAACGACTTCTAGAGCGATTATCAGTATATGAGGAAGAGTATAGAACATTACTTGATTATATCGATCAAAAAAGAAGTGTAATGGTAGCGGAAAGAAATAGTGTTCGTTCGAATGGAAAGTTAGAGAAGTTAAAGAAATAAAAACAGCTGTTACGCAGCTGTTTTTTTATTTCTTATGCAGATTCCTCGTTTGTAATCGCATTCATATTTGTTTCTGGATGCCAAATATAAAAATCACCATTAGTTACTGATACAGGTTGGAAATTTAATTTATCCCAAAAACCAGCTGAATGGATACGTGCTATCGTTTTAACTGGGAACTGTAGTTGTTTTGCATAATTCACAAGCATTTGTCCAAATCCTTGTTTTTGAAAAGTTGGTAACACTTCAAGTTTATAAAGTTCTAGGTAAGGGCCAGTAATTTCAAATGGTTCGCCACCATCCCTTTTCATATATAGACTCATACGTGCGATTAGTGATCCGCCATAATAAATACCATAAAATGGTGATTCGCTATTGTTTTCAATAATGTTTGCTTGTAACTCTTCCAACATAGATAGTTCTAGAGCTCCGCAACCTTTAAATTTTTTAAATTCATCTAATGTTTTATAATTGATGAGCAAGCGCTCAACTTTTGGGAATCCCATTACATCACATCCTTTTCTTATCTTGTTGAATCCAGAAAAGTAAAAATATTTATAATAATATTATAACTTATTTTTTTATTTTTATGAAGAAGATAGTATATTTCTTTTATTATTTTTTTGAGGATTTGCTAAACTAAGAATAGAAGCACGTTAATAAGTAGTATATACATAGTGAAAGAAGAGGTTGCGTTTATCTGTTAGGAGTCAGTGCAAGCGTAGGATGTATGCATGTGAATTAGAAAGATATAAAGGGAGGGAAGGCAAGGAAATTTAATATGAATTCCTTGGGTGAAAATGAAAATTGGAATTGTAGGATCAGGTGCTATTGGTCTATTATATACATTTTATTTACAAAAAAGTAATCAAGATGTCACGTTGTTTACAAGGACGGCTAAGCAGGCTGAAGAATTGAATAAAACAGGTGTAACTTGTATTAGAGATGGGAAACGTGAAACGGTATTTCCATCCATTTTACCGATAGAATATATGTTAGATCAGAAGTTAGATTATACATTTATTGCTGTGAAGCAATACCATATAAATGACATATTACCGTTTGTGCAAGGAGAATCATCATTAATCTTTTTGCAAAACGGAATGTCGCATCTTCATGCTATACAGAAAATAAGGAATGAGAATATAGCTGTTGGTATTGTAGAACACGGTGCGAAAAAAGAAGAAAGGTATACGGTCCATCATACTGGAATAGGTATAACGAAGTTTGGGGTAGTGCGCGGTCCATCTTTATATTTTAAAAAAGTATTCGATTATTTTCCTTTTGCTCATTTTCCAATTCAAATAGAGGCTGATTGGAAAGGTATTATGTACAAAAAATTAGTAGTAAATGTATGTATTAATCCATTGACAGCGTTATTGCGGGTTCAGAACGGTGAGTTAATTACGAATCCTTTTTTTTATCAAATGATGGAGCAAGTATTTAGGGAAGTTGCATTTCTTGTTAGTGAAGAACAAGAAATGGTATGGGAAATGGTACGAGGTATATGTGAAAGAACGTCTCATAATACATCATCTATGCTAGCAGATGTAAGAGCGAATAGACAAACGGAAATCGATGCGATTGTTGGATATGTGTTAGAGGAAGCTAAGAAACAGCAACGACCAGTTCCGACACTTCAATTTTTGTTCGATGCAATAAAAGGATTAGAAGTAAAAGAATAAGTGTTATTCTTTGCTTTTACGTGAAACATTGACTACAATGTGGATTGGTGAGAGAACTGGATACGAAAGGAAGAATTATATGGAGATAAACGAAATCTCTGTTCCGCAACAAGGTATTGTAGCGGACTATATGAACGGTAAAAAAGAGATACAGTCGTGTTTTGATTATATGTTAACAGAAGTTGCTTTTAAACAACGTTTACATGATTTGCGTGAAAGGAAGTTTTTCCGCCAAGAGTTAGTAGCGCATTTATTAGAATATAATACAAAATTGCAAGCGGGAGAATCTACAATTCAAAATGTAAAAGCGCTTGGAGATGAAAATACATATGTTGTTATAGCTGGACAACAAGCGGGGTTATTAACTGGACCGCTTTATACAATTCATAAAGTTATTTCAATTTTACAGCTTGCAAAGGAAAAGGAAGAAAGTTTAGGTGTTAAAGTCGTTCCTGTATTCTGGATTGCTGGTGAAGATCATGATATGGATGAGATTAATCATACTTTTGTAACGAAAAATAAAAAAATAAAAAAGACTATTTTTCATGACCGTAATCCGAAAAAGGCGAGTGCTTCTGAGTCTGAACTGTCTGTTGAAGATTGTAGAAAATGGATGGAAGAGATTTTTAAAACATACCCAGAAACGAATTTTACAAAGGATGTATTACGATTTGTAGATGATGCTTTGAATAAATCCAATACGTATGTAGATTTCTTTGCTTACCTTATTACAAAAATGTTTGCTAATTCTGGTTTAATTCTTGTTGATTCGCATCATCCTGAATTAAGGAAGTTAGAGGTTCCATTCTTCAAACGTATTATAAGCAAGTATAAAGAAGTGCAAGAGGGGCTTCACAATCAGCAGGAAGTAATTAAAGAATTAGGGTATAAACCAATTATTGAAACAAAGTCTAATGCAGTGCATATATTCATGGAAATCGATAATGAGCGAGTGCTGCTTGAAGACAATCAAGGAAAGTTTGTCGGAAAAGATGGGACACATTCTTTTTCATATGAAGAATTGATTGAAGAGTTGGAGAGAAGTCCAGAGCGTTTTAGTAATAATGTTGTAACACGTCCTCTTATGCAAGAGTATGTATTTCCTACGCTAGCGTTTATTGGAGGTCCAGGGGAGATAGCTTATTGGAGTGAACTGCAACAAGTATTCCATACTGCTGGTTTCCAAATGCCGCCTGTCGTTCCTCGTCTTACAATGACTTATATAGAGAGAGATATAGCGACAGATTTAAATGATTTACAGTTGCAAGAAAATGATCCGTTTTTACATGATGTAGATAAATTACGTGAAAACTGGTTGTCTGATCAAATAGAGGAACCAATCGACGATCGATTTGTAGAGGCGAAAAAAGAAATTATTGATATTCATACATCATTACAACAGTTTGTGAAAAAAATAGATCCAGGATTAAGTGAATTCGCAGGGAAGAATGAGTTGAAAATTAATGAACAAATTGAACTGTTAGAAAGAATGTTGAAAAGAAATGTTGAGAAAAAACATGAAGTTCAACTAAATAAATTCCGCCGTATACAATGTGCAATTCGTCCATTAGGAGCTCCGCAAGAGCGCGTGTGGAATGTATGTTATTATTTAAATCAGTTCGGTTTGGATTTCGTTGATCGAGTGATGGAGAATTCATTTTCTTGGGATGGAAAACATCATGTTATAAAACTATAGAATCTTGCTCTTTGGAGCAGGATTTTATTTTTATTCTGTTGAATTTACTGTGAAGTGAAATTTTTCTGAATTATCATTTTATAACTGGTAGAGATTGTATATATGTAGGATACTTAAATATATGACAAAATCACACAAAATGTAAACGTATTATTCTCTTTTTCGACAGTTTTTTATTTAAATTCCCGCAAAAAATGATAAAATTTAGTATATAATAAAAGAAAATAGCGATTTGTATAGTATGCTGCCTTTGTTGGTAAGTTAACTGAGTCGTTCTTTAGTAGTATTTCGTTCTCTGATCGTGAGAAATACGTTTAGAGGAAGAAATACATTTAACATAAATTAATTGGAAAAAGAGTAGGTGCAACAATGTTTAAACACGTAACAGTACTTTTGAAAGAAACAGTAGACGGCTTAGATATAAAGCCAGATGGTACATATGTAGATTGTACACTGGGGGGAGGAGGACATAGTTCTTATTTATTATCCCAATTGACTGATGGGGGAAAATTAATTGCTTTTGATCAAGATGAGATAGCGATTCAAAATGCAAAAGAAAAATTTTCTTCATACGGTGAGCAGTTTATAACGGTAAAGAGCAATTTCCGTTACTTATCTGAAAAACTACAGGAATTAGGCATCACAGAGGTAGACGGTATTTTATTCGATTTAGGTGTTTCATCCCCACAATTAGATACACCAGAGCGAGGCTTTAGTTATCATCATGATGCACCGTTAGATATGCGGATGGATCAAGATGCCCCATTAACAGCATATGATGTTATAAATAGCTGGTCATATGAACAACTCGTAAGAATTTTCTTCCAGTATGGTGAAGAGAAATTTTCAAAGCAAATAGCAAGAAAAATTGAAGCGTATCGTGAAAATAAAGCTATTGAAACGACAGGAGAATTAGTGGAACTAATAAAAGAAGGTATTCCGGCTCCTGCGCGTAGAACTGGTGGACATCCTGCGAAGCGAGTTTTCCAGGCAATCCGTATTGCTGTAAATGATGAATTGAAAGTATTTGAAGAAGCGTTGGAATCTGCTATTGAGATGGTCAAGCCTGGTGGAAGAGTTAGTGTTATAACATTCCATTCATTAGAAGACCGTATTTGTAAAACAACATTTAAGCGAAATAGTACAACGCCGCAATTGCCGCCAGGGTTACCAATTATCCCAGATGAATTTAAGCCGAAATTAAAGCTTATTACAAGAAAACCGATTTTACCTTCTGATATAGAGCTGGAAGAAAATAATCGAGCGCGTTCTGCGAAGTTGAGAATCGCTGAAAAACGATAAAAAGGAGAGAGAGGTATGACTAATTTAGCTGTAAAGTACAAACAACAAGCGCAAGAAGAGGTACAAATTCAAACGCCCCCACAGCAGATGGTTAAGCCGAAGGTTAAAGCAAAGATTACAAGGGTCGAAAAACTGATGTATGTAGCGTTTATTGGCTTTTTATTGTATGCCTGTGTAGCGTTTATTGGGAATAAAGCAGGGCTTTATCAAGTTAATGTAGAAGCAGCGACGATTGAAGAAAAAATTGTACAGCAGCAAAAAGAAAATCAAGAATTGCAGGCTGAAGTAGAGAAGCTAAGTCGCTATGAACGAATCGCTGAAGTTGCAAAAAAACATGGGCTAGAAATTAATGCGAATAATGTGAAAGGCCTCAAGTAAGGCAATAGGTGTGAAGGAAAGATGAAGAAAAATATGACTAAATTTCATACCAATAAAGGAGCAGGTTATTTTATGATATTTTTCCTCCTGCTCTTTTTGCTGTTATTAGCCCGATTTTTTTACATACAAGCGACAGGAACAGTGCATAATCAGGATTTGGATGAACTTGCTAGGCAAAAACATAGTAAAACAGGAGTTCTCGAAGCGAATCGAGGAACGATTTATGACCAAAATGGTCATGTGTTAGCGCAAGATGCAAACTCTTATAAACTTGTAGCTGAATTAAAAGGTGCGAAACCTGTTGAGAATAAAGAGGATACTGCAAAGAAAATTGCGGGAGTACTAGGAAAAGGCGAAGAGGATATTTTAGCTGCATTAAATAAGGAAGGCAGAAGTCAAGTCGAATTTGGAACACTAGGCAAGGATTTGACGAGAGAACAGAAGAAACAAATAGAGGCACTGAATTTGCCGGGAATATCTTTTATTACAGAAAATGCAAGAGTGTATCCAAACGGTGATTTTGCGTCTTACGTCATAGGTCATGCGAAACCAAATGAAAAGGGAACTTCGGTAGGACAATTTGGCTTAGAAAAAAGTTTGGATAAATATTTAAGCGCTTCTAACGGAAAGGTAGCATATACAGGCGATCGTAAAGGTGTATCTCTTGATGGTGGCAAAGTGAACGTAGAGGCACCAAAAAATGGAGATAACGTGTATTTAACAATGGATCAACGGGTTCAAAGTTATTTAGAAGATGCGATGAAAGCGGCGAGTAAACAATATGATCCAGAAAGTTTAATAGGGATTGTTGCGGATCCGAAAACTGGAAAAATATTAGCGATGTCTACTAAACCTAGTTATGATCCTAATGATCGTCAAATTAAATATTTCTTCAATGATGCGATTTCAAATGCATTTGAACCGGGGTCAACAATGAAAATTTTCACATTAGCGGCAGCTATTAATGAAGGTGTGTACAAAGGACAAGATTATTATCAGTCTGGTACATATCAAGTTGGAAACCGGAAAATAAAAGATCATAATGGCGGTGCTGGCTGGGGCTCTATTACCTTCGATGAAGGGGTAGAGAGATCTTCAAACGTAGCGTTTGCTATTTTAGGTGATCAAAAACTTGGTCCAGAACGTTTCCGTAAATATATTAATGCTTTTGGGCTAGATGAGAAAACAAATATTGATTTACCTGGTGAAGGTTCTAATACAATTTTATTTGATCAGCAAATACAGCAAGTAACAACGGCTTTTGGACAAGGTTCTACTGTAACGCCAATTCAGCTTGTACAAGCTGCAACGTCAATTGCAAATGATGGGAAAATGATGAAACCATATGCGATTGACAAAATTGTAGATCCGATAACAGGGGAAGTAAAATTAGAGCATAAACCAGAAGAAGTAGGAAAGCCTGTTACAAAAGAAACAGCAGCGCAAGTAAGACAGTTGTTAGAACGTGTTGTTACATCTCCGAAAGGAACAGGAACTGCTTATAAAGTCGATGGATATTCAGTTGGTGGTAAAACAGGGACAGCGCAAATTCCGGATGGAAAAGGTGGCTATATGACAGGGAGAGAGAATTATATATTCTCATTCTTAGGGATGGCGCCGATGGACGATCCGCAACTTGTTGTGTATGTAGCTGTTAAACAGCCGAAATTGAAAGATGATGAGAACGGTGCACAGCCGTTAGCTGATATTTTTAAATATGTAACAAAAAATAGTTTAGAGTATTTAAAGATAAAGCCAAATGAAGTGAAAGATCCGAAGAAACATTTAAAAGAGCAACAAACTGCTGTTCCGGATGTAACTGGTAAAACGATGGCTGAAGCGGGGAAAGCAATTGAAAAAGCAAAACTCCGTCCAATCATACTTGGTGAAGGAAAAGTGCAGCAACAAGTACCGAAAGCAACTGAACAAACATTAAAAGGCGATCGAGTCTTCTTAGTGGGAGATAAGCCAACAATGCCAAATATACAAGGGTGGGCACTGCGTGATGTTATGAATTTGGCGAAAACATTACAGCTTAACTTAAAACCTTCTGGTACCGGATACGTAACTGAACAAAGTGTAGCAGAAGGAACGTTACTGCAACCGGGTACAGAATTAGGTGTAACACTAGTGCCACCACTTGAACCGCAACAAGAAGCAGAAAAACCATAATGGTAAGAAGCAAGGAGTTCTAATTAAATAAGTACAAGCATATATTGGAACAAGCTAGGCGTAAGGGAGGCTTGTTCCAATATGCGTGTATCAAATGTAACGGTTAGAAAAAGACTTATTTTTATACTTATATCAGGTATACTTATTTTCACTATCATCGATATTCGTCTTGGATATGTACAGTTTTTTCTTGGGAATATGTTAACGGATCGCGCGAAAGATTCGTGGAGTCGTAATATTACTTTTGAGCCTGAAAGAGGGAAAATTTTAGACCGAAACGGTGTGGAACTTGCCACAAATAAAAGTGCCCCAACGGTATTTGTAGTACCGAGGCAAATTGAAAAACCAGCAGAGACTGCAGAGAAGTTAGCTGCAGTATTAGGTGTGGAAAAAGACGAGATTTATAAGAGGGTTACAAAAAAGGAATCAATTGTAAGATTAGATAAGGGTGGCAGGAAAATATCGCATGACAAAGCGAAAGAGGTACGAGGATTAAGTTTAAAGGGAGTTTATATTGCAGAGGATTCTATCCGGTACTATCCATTTGGGAATTTTTTATCACATGTATTAGGGTTTGCAGGTAGTGATAATCAAGGTCTTATGGGGTTAGAAAAATATTATGATAAAGAGCTGAATGGTGATAAAGGTCATGTCCGTTTTTTTGCAGATGCGAAAGGACAAAGAATGCCTAATATTGGTGATGATTTCAAAAAACCAGAAGCTGGATTGAACTTAGGCTTAACAATTGATGCGCGTATTACGAGAATTATGGAAAGAGAAATGAATATCGCAGAGTCAACGTATAATCCCGACGGTATGATTGCAATTGCAATGAATCCAAAAAATGGTGAAATTTTAGGCATGTCGAGTCGACCGAGTTTTGATCCAGCAGATTTTCAAAGTGTTTCTCCAGAAGTGTATAATAGAAATTTACCTGTATGGAGTACGTATGAGCCTGGTTCAACATTTAAGATCATTACGTTAGCGGCCGCTTTGAATGAAAATTTAGTAGACTTAGAGAAAGATACGTTTTATGATGATGGAGCAGCTGAAGTTGGTGGGGCCAGATTAAAATGTTGGAAAGCTGGAGGTCATGGTAGCCAGACGTTTTTAGAAGTCGTTCAAAACTCGTGTAACCCAGGGTTTATTGAACTTGGTGATCGTCTTGGTAAAGACAGATTGTTTAAATACATTCGCAACTTCGGCTTTGGACAGAAGACTGGAATCGACTTGCAAGGTGAAGGTAGTGGGATTTTATTTAATTTAGATAAAGTTGGTCCAGTTGAGCAAGCAACAACCTCATTTGGGCAGGGTGTTTCAGTTACACCAATTCAACAAGTAGCAGCTGTAGCAGCGGCTGTAAATGGTGGAACGTTATACCAACCATATATAGCTAAGGAATTTATTGATCCGAAAAATAATCAAGTTGTTAGTAAAAAAACACCTGTTGATAAAAGGAAAGTTATTTCCGAGGAAACTTCAGAAAAAGTTCGTTATGCATTAGAGAATGTTGTAGCGAAGGGATCTGGTAAAGGTGCGTTTATTGACGGATATCGTGTAGGTGGAAAAACAGGTACTGCTCAAAAGGTGAAAGATGGTAAATATTTAGAGAATAACTATATAGTATCTTTTATTGGTTTTGCTCCAGCGGATGATCCGCAAATTGTTGTTTATGTAGCTGTCGATAATCCAAAAGGAGTCACTCAATTTGGTGGAGTAGTAGCGGCTCCAATTGTTGGGAATATTCTTCGGGATGCACTTCCTGTTATGGGAGTGAAACCTAGAAAAGAACAAGTTGAGAAAGAATATAAATGGGGCGACACACCAACTGTTGAAGTTCCAAATTTAATTGGCATGAAAAAGAAAGATTTACAAACTCAACTTGTTGATTTGAAGCTAGATATAAGCGGAGATGGAGAGAAAGTAATTAAACAATCACCAGAAGCTGGGGCCAAGGTAAAAGAAGGCTCAAAAATTAGAATTTACTTCGGGAATTAAAGGTAACATAATGTGTTTTATGGTACAATTGGTGGAAGTGAGTTCTTTATAGAAGAGTTACTTAATTTGAGACAGCAAGTGTCTCATTAATAAATAGGTCTATGTATTAGACGATAGCAGCACGTACCTCCTATTTAAATTAACTAGGAGGTAATGTGTTGCTTACTAAAAAAGAGATAAATAAACAATGTAGAGAGGGTTTAGTGAAATGAAGTTGCATACACTTGTATCATGTTTGCATGATTTTCCAGTTGTTCCAAAAGAAAATCCAGAAATCACATCTATTGAAGCTGATTCACGTAAAGTGAAAGAAGGAAGCTTATTTGTATGTATGAAAGGGTATACGGTTGATAGCCATAATTTTGCTAAGCAAGCAGCGGCACAAGGAGCGGCTGCTATTGTTGCGGAAAGACCAATTGATGTTGACGTTCCAGTTGTACTTGTGAAAAATACTTTTCGTTCGTTAGCGGTTTTAGCTGATTATTTTTATGGTCAACCAACACACAAGTTACATTTAATCGGTATTACAGGTACAAATGGAAAGACAACAACATCGCATATTATGGATGAAATTATGCGCGCACATGGTCACAAAACAGGGCTAATTGGAACGATTAATATGAAAATCGGTGATGAAACATTTGAGGTGAAAAATACAACACCAGATGCACTAACACTTCAACAGACGTTTTCAAAAATGGTTGAACAAGGTGTAGATAGCACAGTAATGGAAGTTTCGTCTCATGCTTTAGATCTTGGGCGTGTACACGGATGCGATTATGATGTTGCAGTATTTACGAATTTAACACAAGATCATTTAGACTATCATAAAACGATGGAAGAATATAAACATGCGAAGGGCTTGCTTTTTGCACAGCTTGGCAATAGTTATAATCATAATCGTAAAAAATACGCTGTATTGAACAGCGATGATCCAGTTACGGAAGAGTATATGAGAAGCACAGCGGCAACTGTTGTAACTTACGGTATAGATGTTTCAAGTGACATTATGGCTAAAGATATCGTTATGACGAGCGGTGGTACGACATTTACACTTGTAACACCGTATGAAAGTGTAGATGTTACGATGAAATTAATTGGTAAGTTTAATGTATACAATGTGTTGGCTGCTACAGCAGCAGGGCTTGTTTCGGGCGTGAGCTTACAAACAATTATTGATGTAATTAAAGAGCTTGCTGGTGTGCCTGGACGTTTTGAAGTTGTTGATGGTGGACAAAATTACACAGTTATTGTGGATTATGCACATACACCCGATAGCTTAGAGAACGTTCTAAAAACAGCGAAACAGTTTGCGAACGGTGACGTGTATTGTATCGTTGGTTGTGGTGGTGATAGAGATCGCACGAAAAGGCCAGTGATGGCAAGTGTCGCGATAGAATATGCAACTCAAGCGATTTATACATCAGACAATCCAAGAAGCGAAGATCCAGTGGCTATTCTAGATGATATGATAAAAGGTGCAAAAGGGAATAATTATGAAGTAATTGTTGATCGAAAAGAAGCGATACGCTATGCTATTTCGAAAGCCAAAGCAGAAGATATTATTATTATTGCTGGTAAAGGGCATGAAACGTATCAAATTATTGGTAAAGAAGTTCATCATTTTGACGATCGTGAAGTTGCTAAAGAAGCAATTACAGGGCGTCTAAACAACGAAGAGTAACAACGTGAGAGGAGGACTACATGTGCTTGAGCAAGGTTTATTAGTAACGGCAGGGGTAGCATTCTTAATTTCTGTTGCCCTTTCGCCACTGTTTATTCCATTTTTAAGAAAATTAAAGTTCGGACAGAGTATTCGTGATGAGGGACCGAAGTCACATCAAAAAAAATCAGGGACACCAACGATGGGCGGTATTGTCATATATGTATCTATGATGGTAACGACCTTAATTATGGCAATTAAGTTTAATCATTTAGGTGCAGAGGTTTCGTTACTATTATTGGTGACATTTGGTTATGGATTAATTGGTTTTTTAGATGACTACATAAAGGTAGTTAAGAAAAGAAATCTTGGTTTAACATCGAAACAAAAATTACTAGGACAGCTTATTATTGCAATTGCGTTCTTTTTAATTGGAAAAGGGCAAGCATTTCACACATACATTATGATTCCAGGGACGGATGTTAAGTTTGAACTAAGCTGGGCGTATTTTGTTCTTGTATTATTTATGCTTATTGGTGGGTCGAATGCAGTTAACTTAACTGACGGTTTAGATGGTTTATTATCGGGAACAGCCGCTATTGCATTTGGAGCGTTTAGTATTATTGCTGTGGCACAAGAGCAATTCGGAGTAGCAATATTCTGTATGGCAGTTGTAGGAGCTGTACTTGGATTTTTAGTATTCAATGCGAATCCAGCGAAAGTATTTATGGGAGATACGGGTTCCTTAGCTTTAGGTGGAGCGATCGCAGCTGTAGCAATTTTACTAAAACAAGAATTGTTACTTGTAATTATTGGTGGAGTATTCGTAATGGAAACTTTATCTGTTATTATTCAAGTCATTTCGTTTAAAACAACCGGAAAGCGTGTCTTTAAAATGAGTCCATTACACCATCATTATGAATTATGTGGTTGGTCAGAATGGCGCGTCGTTGTGACGTTTTGGTCTGTAGGATTTTTATTAGCTATGTTAGGAATTTATATCGGGGTGTGGATGTAATTGAAAACTGTAACTGAATTTCAAAATAAAAATATTCTTGTATTAGGCATTGCAAAAAGTGGTTATGCAGCAGCTACCTTGTTACAAAAATTAGGGGCAAATGTTATTGTAAATGACGGAAAGCCTTTAGCAGAAAATACGCTTGCTGCAGAATTACAAGCAAAAGGAATGGACGTTGTATGCGGGGGGCATCCTTTGGAATTATTAGAGAGAAATATTTCTCTTGTAGTAAAAAATCCAGGGATTCCGTATTCTAACCCAATATTAGTTGCTGCGAAAGAAAAGCAGATTCCAATCGTTACGGAAGTTGAATTAGCATACCGTATTTCAGAAGCGCCATTTGTTGGCATTACGGGGTCTAACGGTAAAACGACGACGACAATGCTTACGTTTGAAATGCTAAAAGAAGGACGAAAGCATCCTATTATTGCAGGGAACATAGGCACTGTAGCTTGTGAAGTAGCACAGGATGCAAAAGAGAATGAAGTTGTAGTTACAGAACTTTCATCGTTCCAACTGATGGGAGTAGAATCGTTCCAGCCTAAAATCGCTGTGTTTTTAAACTTATTTGAGGCCCACTTAGATTATCATGGGACGAAGAAAGAATATGGTTTAGCAAAAGCTAATATTTTTAAAAACCAAACAGAAAACGATTATAGTGTAATAAATGCAGATGATGCAGATGTGATGGCTTTATCTGCTTATAGTAAAGGTCAAAAAATACTATTCTCGACAGCGAAAGAAAATGAAGATGGTGCGTGTATAAAAGATAACGCTCTTTATTTCAAAGGTGAAAAAGTTGTTGAAGTAAGTGATATTGTTTTACCTGGTCAGCATAATTTAGAGAATATTTTAGCTGCGATGAGTATTGCGAAACTATTAGGTGTTTCTAATGAAGCTATTACGGTTGTGTTAAAACGTTTTACAGGTGTAAAACATCGTTTAGAATATGTAACAACTATTAACAACCGTAAGTTTTATAATGACTCAAAAGCGACGAATATGTTAGCGACTGAGAAAGCTTTATCTGCGTTTACACAACCAATTGTGTTATTAGCAGGTGGGCTTGATCGTGGAAATGAATTCGATGATTTAATTCCATATTTCAAAAATGTAAAAGCGCTTGTAACATTTGGACAAACAGCACCAAAATTAGTAAGAGCAGCAGAAAAAGTGGGATTAGATATAATTGAAAGTGTCGACACTTTAGATGAAGCAGTAGTGAAAGCTTACGCTCATTCTACGGAGGGCGATGTAATTCTTCTTTCCCCAGCATGTGCAAGCTGGGATCAATTTAAAACATTTGAAGAAAGAGGAGACATTTTTATACAAGCTGTGCATAAACTTATATAAAGTAAATCAAAACATCAGTAGGCTAACACCTACTGATGTTTTGTTACATAGGGCAAAAGATTCTGCCTAAAGAGGTGGTGTTCATGGCTAATGAAGAAGACGCCTGATTATATTCTTATTATCGTTACACTTGCGTTGTTAACAATCGGAATGATTATGGTTTATAGTGCGAGTGCGGTTTGGGCCTCTTATAAAATGGGGGATTCATTCTTTTTTGCAAAAAGACAATTGTTGTTTGCGAGTATTGGTGTAGTGGCTATGTTTTTTATCATGAAAATTGATTATTGGGTGTGGCGGACATATTCAAAAGTAATTTTGCTAGTTTGTTTCGTTCTTCTTATTCTCGTTCTAATTCCAGGAGTAGGTCTTGTCCGTGGGGGAGCACGAAGTTGGATTGGAATCGGTGCATTTTCCATTCAACCGTCAGAGTTTATGAAATTCGCGATGATTATTTTTTTAGCAAAATTTTTAGCGGAACGACAAAAGTTAATTACATCGTTTAAACGTGGATTACTACCTGCTCTTAGTTTTGTATTTCTTGCTTTTGGGATGATTATGTTACAGCCAGATCTTGGTACGGGAACGGTAATGGTTGGGACATGTATTATTATGATATTTATCTCGGGAGCAAGGGTCTTTCATTTTGCAATGTTTGGTTTGCTTGGTGTAGCAGGATTTGTAGGGTTAATTGCATCAGCACCATATCGAATGAAACGCATCACATCATATTTAGATCCGTGGTCGGATCCGCTCGGAAGTGGATTTCAAATTATTCAATCGTTACTCGCAATTGGACCTGGTGGTTTATTTGGGCTTGGACTTGGGCAAAGTAGACAAAAATTTCTTTATTTACCTGAACCACAAACAGACTTTATATTTGCAATTTTATCCGAGGAATTAGGTTTTATTGGCGGTTCATTTGTGTTATTATTATTTAGTCTATTACTATGGCGCGGGATTCGTATAGCATTAGGAGCGCCAGATTTATATGGTACGTTTTTAGCAGTAGGTATTGTGGCGATGATTGCGATTCAAGTAATGATTAATGTTGGTGTTGTAACGGGACTAATGCCTGTTACGGGTATTACTTTGCCATTTTTAAGTTATGGTGGATCAAGTTTGACCTTAATGTTAATGGCAGTAGGTGTATTATTGAATATAAGTCGCCATTCTCGCTATTAAACCCTGTTTAAAAGACAGGGTTTTTCGTATGTGTGGAAAATACAATATGTATATGGAAATAAATACGATTGAATAAGAACAGGGAAGTGGAGGAATTAGTAGTGCGAGTATTAGTAAGTGGTGGGGGTACTGGAGGCCATATTTATCCAGCTCTTGCTTTAATTAGAGAAATAAAAAAATTAAATCCGGAAGCAAGATTTTTATACATCGGTACAGAAAATGGATTAGAGAGTACCATCGTTCCAAAAGCTGGTATTCCGTTCCAATCTATTGTTATAAGTGGATTTAAACGAAAAATATCGTTAGATAATGTGAAAACGGTTATGCGTTTTCTAAAGGGTGTACAAGATAGTAAACGATATATTCGTCGTTTTAATCCGGATATAGTGATTGGAACGGGTGGATACGTATGTGGACCTGTTGTATATGCGGCAGCAAAACTGGGTATTCCAACTATTGTACATGAACAAAATAGTGTACCAGGTGTAACGAATAAATTTTTAAGTCGTTACGTTGATAAAGTTGCGGTTTGTTTTGAAGCAGCTACAGAACATTTTCCACAGTCAAAAGTGGTAATGACAGGTAATCCGCGAGCATCAGAGGTAATGGATCAAAACGGAATGAAAGGGAAACGTTCAGTTGGTCTATCTCTTCCTAAAAAGTCCGTACTTATTTTTGGGGGAAGTCGCGGAGCTAGACCGATTAACGATGCTTTCGTAGAAGCGATTGAACAGTTTGGAAATAAAAGTTACGAAGTATTGTACGTAACAGGTGAAGTGCATTATGACAAAGTGATGGATGCTGTGAAGGAAAAAGGCAATCCGAATAATGTTATTATTAAACCTTTCATTCATAATATGCCAGAGGTACTAACTGGCGTTGATCTTGTTGTTTCAAGAGCCGGAGCAACAACACTTGCAGAATTAACAGCATTAGGTAAGCCGAGTGTGTTAATTCCGAGTCCGTACGTAACAAATAACCATCAGGAGAAGAATGCACTTTCAGTTGTTGATAAAGGAGCGGCGAAAATGTTACTTGAAAAAGAATTAACAGCTGAAACGCTTATTCGTGATATTGATGAGATTTTATTAGATACACAAACATTACAAAATATGAAGCTAGCTGCTAAGCAACTAGGTATTCCTGATGCAGCAAATAAGTTGTATGGAGTAATGAATAAGCTTGTGAAAAAATAACGTTAGGTGAACGCCCTGCATATTACTGTAATAAGGAAACTTAATATTGGGGGAGAGCGTCTATGGAACAATTAGTAAATGAGCTTATAGAAGCAAATGTTGGTCGCGTGTTAGTTAACGAGCCGTTAGCACGTTATACAACTATGAAGATAGGTGGACCAGCTGATATTTTAATTGTGCCAAAGCATGTTGCCGGTATTGAGAAAATATTGCAGTTAGTAAAGAAATATAAAATAAAGTGGACTGTAATTGGTCGAGGTTCAAACCTTCTTGTATCTGATAAAGGAATAGAAGGCGTTGTTATTCGTTTAGGAGAAGGATTAGACCACTTAGAGGTCGAAAAACATAGGGTAAGAGTGGGTGGCGGATATCCCCTTATTAAATTGTCAACATTACTTAGTCGCCAAGGGTTGGCTGGATTGGAATTTGCAAGTGGTATTCCAGGGAGTGTCGGTGGTGCAGTGTATATGAATGCTGGAGCACATAAATCAGACATATCAAACATATTGTCAAAGGCTCTAATTCTATTTGAAAACGGAACAATTGAATGGTTAACGAATAGAGGAATGGAGTTTTCATATCGTACATCTGTATTGCAAACGAAACGTCCTGGTATTGTTTTGGAGGCGGAGTTTCAATTACAGGTAGGAGAGCGTGAGGAGATCGTAAGAAACATGCAAAAGAATAAAGATTACCGCCGTGAAACACAACCGTGGAATCATCCTTGTGCTGGAAGTGTGTTTCGGAATCCAATCCCGTATTTTGCAGGAGATTTAGTAGAGAAAGCTGGGCTTCGTGGCTATCAAATAGGTGGAGCTCAAATTTCTGAAATGCATGGGAATTTTATTATTAATACTGGGGGAGCCTCAGCGCAAGATGTATTAGATTTGATTTCATTAATAAAGCATACAATTAAGGATAAATTTGGTGTAGAAATGCACACAGAAGTAGAAATCATTGGAAGATAACGGTTATTCATTCCGCTCATTATCATTTATGTTATAATAAGAAGATAAGAACGGCATGAGGAACATGCCGTTCTTTATGTTACATAGGGGGATCGTACATGAAAAATAGTAAAGTGATTAAACTACAAGATCGTGTACCAAAATTAAAAAATCAAAAGAAAAAAAACAAAAAAAATGTTAATCATCGGTTGATTTTATACATATCAATTTTATTTTTATTAGTACTCTTTTTAATTTATTTTCGGTCTCCGCTTAGTAATATAAAAAAGATAAGTGTGTATGGAAATCATTATATGACAGATGACCAAGTAATGAAGGAATCAGGTGTGACATATGATACAAGTTATTTCCGAGTGACAGCACATAAAGCGGAAAAAAATTTAACGAAACGAAAAGAAATTAAAGCAGTAAATGTAAAAAAGCGTTTTCCAAACAAAATTGATGTTCATATTAAAGAATATGTAACGATTGGTTATATAAACCAAGATGGAAAATTACAACCGTTATTAGAAAATGGGAAAACACTTGATGTACTCCCGAATGGAAAACTTCCTGTTGCAGCACCAATTTTTGAACCTTTTAAAGAGGAGAAAATGAAGGGACTAATTGCTGAACTAGAAAAGTTAACTCCGACTATTTTAAGGTCTATTTCTGAAATTCGTTATTCACCGACGAATGCGAATGAAGACCATCTTACTTTATATATGAATGAAGGATATGAAGTGAGCACTACGATTCAAAATTTCGCAAAGCGTATGGAAACTTATCCACTTATTTTAAAAACAATTGAGCCAGGTAAGAAGGTGTTAATTGACTTAGAAGTAGGTGCATATACGAAAGAGTTAGGTGTAGAAGAAAAAAAAGAATAGAACGGTAGTATTCACTGCATTAATATAGAAAAAAGAGAAACGAATGTTCTATCATATGCATACGAATTTACTAGAATGGTTCATTTGATGAAAAATATGTAAAAATTCTTAGATTCATACTAGGATTGGTACAAGTTTCACTTTTCTATGAGTACATCTTAGTGTAGACTTATACTTGGCGGTAATTTTTACACTTGAAATAAAATTATTTCAAGATAAGCAGTTCTTCACAGGTTACTGCGATATTCTTAAATGAATGTTAAATAAAAATAAGAAAAATATAGGGTTAAAAAAGGGAAACGTATAAAGACGTTGAATATTTTTCTTATAAATAGTAAAGTTGCGATTGTTGTTCCATATATTGAGTTGTATGGTATAAATAAAGAAGGAGGTGCCAAAGAATGAACAGCAATGAAATATATGTTAGTCTTGACATCGGTACATCCAATGTTAAAGTCATCATTGGTGAAATGGTTAATGACAGCTTAAACATTATTGGTGTTGGAAATGTAAAATCGAATGGTTTAAAGAAGGGATCGATAGTCGATATAGATGAGACTGTTCGATCAATTAAAAAAGCAATTGAACAAGCTGAGCGCATGGTGGGAATCCACATTGAGCAAGTTGTAGTAGGTGTCAATGCAAACCAGGTACAGCTACTTCCTTGTCATGGAGTAGTCGCTGTTTCAAATGAAGATCGTGAAATCGGGAATGAAGATGTCTTACGCGTTCTAGATGCAGCACAAGTTGTGTCAATTGCTCCAGAACGTGAGTTTATTGATGTGGTACCTCGACAGTTCATCGTAGACGGTCTTGACGAGATTAACGATCCACGTGGAATGATCGGTGTAAGATTAGAAATGGAAGGTACACTTATTACAGGATCGAGAACCTTACTACATAACTTACTTCGTTGTGTGGAAAAAGCAGGTCTTGAAATTGTTGATATTTGTCTTCAACCTTTAGCGGCTGCAACAGTTGCTATATCTTCGGATGAAAAAAATAGAGGAGTAGCCCTTGTTGATATGGGGGGAGGATCTACGACTTTATCTATTTTTAAAGATGGAGAGTTACAAGCGACAAGCGTATTACCATTAGGTGGAGACCATATAACGAAGGATATTGCGATTGGGTTGAAAACTTCAACAGAAAATGCAGATCAAATTAAGTTGAAATATGGACATGCTTTTTATGATACAGCATCGGAAGAAGAAATGTTTACGGTTCCTATTATGGGAAGCGATCAAACAGAACAATATTCTCAGTTGGAGTTATCGGATATTATCGAGGCTCGTGTAGAGGAAATTTTAATGTTTGTTCAAGATGAAGTACGTAAGTTAGGAGTAAAGCAAGTAGCTTCTGGGTATGTACTAACTGGTGGAATAGCTTCTATGCCAGGTGTTCTTGATCTTGCATATGATATTTTACATGAAAATGTTCGTGTAGCAACTCCTGACTATATTGGTGTGCGTGAGCCCCAATATACTAGTGGAGTTGGATTAATTAAACATTCATATCAAAAAGCTAAATTGCGTGGGAAAAATGTGCAGGAAAAGCAAGAACATTTTGAACCAGTACCAGCACCAGCACCAATGCCGGTACAACAACAACCTGCGAAACAAAAAACCCGTAATCAAAACAATAATAATCAAAATGATGACCGTATGATGTCAAAAGTAAAACGTGTATTCCGTTATTTATGGGATTAAAATTGGACACGAAAAATGAGGTTCTAGGGGGATTTCGACATGTTAGAGTTTGATACTACTCAAGATCAATTAGCGAATATAAAAGTTATCGGTGTCGGCGGTGGCGGAAACAATGCTGTAAACCGTATGATTGAGCACGGTGTACAAGGTGTTGACTTTATCGCTGTGAATACTGATGCACAAGCGTTAAATCTATCAAAAGCTGAAACAAAAATGCAAATTGGTGGAAAATTAACGCGTGGACTTGGTGCAGGCGCAAACCCTGAAGTAGGGAAAAAAGCGGCAGAAGAAAGTAAAGAACAGATCCAAGAAGCACTTCGTGGTGCAGATATGGTATTCGTAACTGCTGGTATGGGCGGCGGAACTGGAACTGGTGCAGCTCCAGTTGTTGCTCAAGTTGCAAAAGAACTAGGTGCATTAACAGTTGGTGTTGTAACACGTCCATTTACGTTTGAAGGACGTAAGCGTGCAACACAAGCTGCATCTGGTATTGCGGCATTTAAAGAAAATGTAGATACACTTATTGTAATTCCAAACGATCGCTTATTAGAGATTGTTGATAAAAATACGCCAATGTTAGAAGCGTTCCGTGAAGCAGATAACGTATTACGTCAAGGTGTACAAGGTATTTCTGATTTAATTGCTACACCAGGTCTAATTAACTTAGACTTCGCAGACGTAAAAACAATTATGTCTAATAGAGGTTCTGCTTTAATGGGTATCGGTTCTGGTAATGGGGAAAATCGTGCTGCTGAAGCTGCGAAAAAAGCGATTTCTAGTCCATTACTAGAAACATCTATTGATGGAGCTCAAGGTGTTATTATGAATATTACGGGTGGAGCTAACTTAAGCTTATACGAAGTACAAGAAGCAGCAGACATTGTAGCTTCAGCTTCGGATCCAGAAGTAAATATGATCTTCGGTTCTGTTATTAATGAAGGATTAAAAGATGATATCATTGTAACTGTAATTGCAACTGGTTTTGATGATAGTATTGCAACTCAACCACCAAAACCAATGATTCGTCCGAATGCGAATCACACGCAACAACAGCAACAACCAGTAGCTCAGCCTTCAAAACAACGTGAAGTAAAACGTGAAATAAAGCGTGAAGAGCCGGTTGTACATGAGCGTCATTCAGATTCAGATGATATCGATATTCCAGCATTTTTACGTAACCGTCGTAGACGATAAAAAAAGGGGCATTCATGCTCCTTTTTTGTTTCTGAATGGAAAAGACCTGCTAAGCAGGTCTTTTTTTATTTTGTATATTTAAATTTATCTCGCATTAACGGCCCGTAAAAGCTCGGTTTATGTGGGTTAAAAGGAACCGATTCTACTGATTAAAATTGCGCGTTAAAGTTGTAGTACAGGATTTTTAATTTTCGTTACATATAGTTCAGCCCATCTGTCGGTAAAAAATAAAAACATATCATTCTATGAAACTATACTTTTATTTTTTACCGACAGATTATGTCTAGAAATCACAAAATAACAAAAAAACACCTCCGCAAATTGACACACTTTCCCATTGGATATGCATTATACTAGTCTCAACTTAAAAAAAGAGGTGAATTGTTTGGTTGTTTACGCCGACGTTGTTTGGTTGTTAAACGCCTGCATTGATTTTCTTTTACTTTTATTAACAGCTACCGTGTTAAAAAAGAAGATCAAAAGATGGAGGCTTGTGTTAGGGGCATTTATAGGTTCCACCATTGTTATTTTTGCCTTTACTCCTTTTGCTTCTATGATGACACATCCGATTATGAAACTACTGTACTCGTTACTTATTGTGTATACAGCCTTTGGGTTTACAACGTTTAGAAATTATACACAAACTGTTTTTACTTTTTACTTTGTCACTTTTATGGTTGGTGGAGGATTAATGGGAACTCATTTCTTTTTGCAAACGAATGAGATGGTAAATGGATTGGTTCAATCTCAATCGATTTCTTACGGTGATCCAATTAGTTGGTTGTTTGTTATTTTAGGTTTTCCAGTAATTTATTATTTTTCTAAAAAGCGTATTGAAAGCGTAGAAATCACGAAAATACACTATGACCAAATCGTGAAAGTGAAAATTCAATTAGCTGAAGAAGAATTGGAACTAGCAGGTTTAATTGACAGTGGGAATCAACTTTACGACCCGTTAACAAAAACACCCGTAATGATTATGCATATTTCATCGTTAGAACATTGTTTGCCATCTTGGTTAACAGAACAAATTTATTCCAAAACAGAAATTCCTCAAATACCAGAAAAAGATTCTGGATGGGCGACAAAATTACGCTTAATTCCTTTCCGAGCAGTAGGAGTAGAGAGTCAATTTTTGTGGGCAATTAAGCCTGATAGTGTGCAAGTTGATTATGAAGGTAGTTCAATCGTTGTAAACAAAGTATTGATTGGGTTAAATACACAACAACTGTCTACCAATGGAGAGTATCAATGCATTGTACATCCAAAAATGTTGATTTCGCAAAAAATGGTAATTGCTTAATTATGAGAGGCGGGATAATATGATGAAATTAAAATTTTATTTAGTATACCTTTGGTATAAAGTATTGCTGAAACTAGGAATTAAGACCGATGAAATTTATTATATTGGTGGAAGTGAAGCGTTGCCACCGCCGTTAACGAAAGAAGAAGAAGAAGTTCTTTTGAATAAATTGCCAAAAGGTGATCAAGCGGCAAGGTCATTACTTATTGAACGCAACTTACGGCTAGTTGTATATATAGCAAGGAAATTTGAAAATACAGGGATAAATATTGAAGATTTAATTAGTATAGGAACAATTGGCCTTATTAAAGCGGTAAATACATTTAATCCAGAAAAGAAAATAAAATTAGCAACATATGCATCTCGTTGTATAGAAAATGAGATTTTAATGCATTTGCGCCGAAATAATAAAAATCGTTCGGAAGTGTCTTTTGATGAACCGCTTAACATTGATTGGGATGGGAATGAACTGTTGTTATCAGATGTATTAGGTACAGATGATGATATTATTACAAAAGATTTAGAGGCTACTGTAGATCGTCATCTTCTAATGAAAGCATTGCACCAATTAAATGATCGGGAAAAACAAATTATGGAGCTTCGATTTGGGCTTGCTGGAGAAGAGGAAAAGACGCAAAAAGATGTGGCGGATATGCTTGGGATTTCACAGTCATACATTTCACGTTTAGAAAAAAGAATCATAAAAAGGTTACGAAAAGAATTTAATAAAATGGTGTAAAGAATAAGACCAGCCTTTATGTAGGCTGGTCTTATTCTGTTTAGTTGTAGAAGAAGGGGTAATTAAAATGAAAAATGAAGAGAAAACCACATGCATAAAATCCCCTTCAAAGGAAATACTTTACACTGTACAGCAACTCCCGATAGGAGGGAACACTTTGACGAGAAACAAAGTAGAAATTTGCGGTGTTGATACAGCAAAACTTCCAGTACTAAAAAATGAAGAAATGCGTAAATTATTTCGTGAAATGCAAAGTGGAGAGATAAGCGCAAGAGAGAAATTAGTGAATGGAAACTTACGTCTTGTATTGAGCGTCATCCAAAGATTTAATAACAGAGGAGAATATGTTGACGATTTATTTCAAGTTGGTTGCATCGGACTTATGAAATCCATTGATAACTTTGATTTAGGCCAAAATGTAAAATTTTCAACGTATGCTGTGCCGATGATTATTGGAGAAATACGCAGATATTTGCGTGACAACAATCCGATTCGCGTATCTCGCTCGTTACGAGATATTGCGTATAAAGCTTTGCAAGTAAGAGAAAAATTGATCGCAGAAAATTCAAAAGAACCAACAGCAATGGATATTGCAAAAGTGCTAGAAGTGACTCACGAAGAGATTGTATTTGCTTTAGATGCGATTCAAGATCCAGTGTCATTATTTGAGCCGATTTATAACGATGGGGGAGATCCTATCTTTGTTATGGATCAATTAAGTGATGAAAAACAAAAGGACGAGCAGTGGGTTGAAGAGTTAGCGCTGAAAGAAGGCATGAAGCGTTTAAATGATCGTGAAAAGATGATTATTCGAAAACGGTTCTTTCAAGGAAAAACACAAATGGAAGTTGCAGAAGAAATCGGGATTTCTCAAGCTCAAGTATCACGCTTAGAGAAATCGGCTATTAAACAAATGAATAAAACGATTCAAGGATAAGGTCTCACCATTTATGGTGAGGCCTTTTTATATGTACTATAGTTTGCGTTCATAGCAATGAGGTCGTGTTCATATAATGAAAATAATATGAACCTTAGTAGCGGTTACTTCCTGTTAATATGAAATACAGTAGTCTGTGTACTTCCAATTCGCCATATAAGGGAGAGGATGAGAGTGATACGGTTTTCAGAGTTACAGATGAAGGATGTTATAAATATTTCAGATGGGAAAAGGCTTGGAAATATTGGAGATATTGAGATTGATATCGATACAGGGAAGATTTGCTCTATTATTATTTCCAAACAGGCACGTATGCTTGGGATTTTTGGGAAAGACATAGAAATTATAGTTCCTTGGGAGGAAGTTATGAAAATCGGGGAAGATGTCATACTTGTAAGAGTAAATCCTGTTAATTCTGTAACAGAATCAATACAAACACCGACAATTTCATAAAGAATATTACAAATTCCTCTTTTTTTTCTGTTGGTATTATGAAAAAATAAAAGTATGGTAAAATAGACAGGAAGTACCATGCTTTTTTCTGTTATTTTAATTAAAAAGGAGCCGCTTTATGAGAGAACCATTTAAATATGTGGACGGTATACTGTATTTACAAGCGTGGAAAGAACTTGGAAACATTACTGCTGGATTTACGACAAAAGATGGTGGGATAAGTACGGGCTCCTTTCATGCGATGAATTTAGGATTACATGTGAATGATATCGTGGAGAACGTTCATGAAAACAGACGCATTTTAGCAAATAAGTTACAAAAACCATTGGAAAACTGGATTTGCTCTGAACAAGTTCATGATCACCATGTTGAAAAAGTAGGACAACAAGAAAAAGGAAGTGGCGTCTATTCATATGAGGATGGCATTTCAAAAACAGATGGCATTTATACGACTAATAACGATGTTCTTTTAACGTCTTGTTACGCGGATTGTGTCCCACTCTATTTTTATGCACCATCACATGGTATGATAGGACTTGCGCATGCCGGGTGGAAAGGGACTGTAAAAGAGATTGCAAATGAAATGATTCAAAAATGGAGTGCAGAAGGGATTTCAAGTGATGAAATTCATGTTGCAATTGGACCGGCAATCGGATCTTGTTGTTATGTTGTTGATGATAGAGTGTTAACAGCGGCACAGCAAGTAGTAAACGGTTCTGTCCCATATAAAAAAATTTCTGATGGACAGTACGCAATTAATTTAAAAGAAATTAATCGTATATTATGTGTACAAGCAGGCATAAAAGAAGAGCATATTGTAATGTCATCTCTTTGTACAAGCTGTGAAGAACAACTATTTTTCTCTCATCGCCGTGATCAAGGGAAGACAGGGAGAATGTTGAGTTTCATAGGTTTTAAGGAGGAAGAAAACAAGTGACAGTACAAGAAAATTTAATAATTGTAAACGAAGCTATTAAAGAATCTTGCACACGAGCTGGACGTTCGTTGCAAAATATTAAACTTGTTGCAGTTACAAAAACTGTAGGGATTGAAAAAACAAACGAAGTAATGGAAGCTGGAATTATCGATTTAGGTGAAAATAGAAATGAAGGTTTCTTACAGAAATACGAGCATTTTGGCTCAAAAGTTAATTGGCACTTTATTGGCTCATTACAAACGAGAAAAGTAAAAGAAATCATTAATGAAATTGATTATTTACATTCGTTAGATCGTCTTTCTCTGGCGAAAGAAATTCAGAAACGTGCTGATAAGAAAGTGAAATGCTTTATTCAAGTGAAAACCTCATCTGAAGAATCAAAGCAAGGATTGGCAATAGAAGAAACAGTTTCTTTTATTCAAAGTTTGCAAGAATTGGATAAGATTGAAGTGGTTGGACTAATGACGATGGCGCCATTTACAGAAGAAGAGGAAGAAGTTCGTCGCTGCTTTAAGGACTTGCGCAAGCTACAAATAGAGGTGCAGGAGCTAAATCTATTACATGCGCCATGTAAAGAATTATCAATGGGAATGTCCAATGATTACACGATTGCAATTGAAGAAGGTGCTACATATATTCGTTTGGGAACGATTTTAGTAGGAAAAGCGTAAAAGGAAGGAGAATCTTATTATGAGTTGGTCAAAAGTAAAATACTTCTTTTTTGATACACCAGAAGAAAAAGAAGCAGCTCAATATAGCTATGAAAAGGAGCAAACGGACATGAAGAAGCAGCAAGATCCGCCGGAACAACAAGATGTTACGTTTCCGAAAGCACAACCGAAACAAAATGTTGTGAGCATTGAAACGGCAAAGCAATCTTCAAAAGTTGTTTTATTAGAACCACGCACGTATTCGGAAGCGCAAGGTATTGCGGACCATTTGAAAGGTAGACGAGCTGTTGTAATTAATTTGCAAAGAATGTCTACTGATCAAGCAGTACGTATCGTTGACTTTTTAAGTGGTACTGTATACGCTATAGGCGGGGACATTCAAAAAATAGGACCGAAAACATTTATGTGTACACCTGAAAATGTAGATATTGTTGGTGCAATTTCAGAATTATTCGGCGAAGAAGAAGAAACAAATATAAAGAGGTGGTAATACGCCATGACAACCGTTTTAAATGTTTTACTTACTGCTATCGAGATTTACTCGTGGGCACTTATCATTTACATCCTCCTATCATGGTTTCCTGGTGCAAAGGAATCAACTTTTGGAGATTTTCTTGCACGTATTTGTGAACCGTATTTAGAACCATTTCGCAGATTTATTCCGCCGTTTGGTATGATTGATATCTCTCCACTCGTTGCGATTTTTGCGTTAAAACTTGCTAAAAGTGGTTTGTTCAGTTTGTTCAGCTATTTCTTGTAATAAGAGGCTAAATACATGAGCATTTACGAACATTTCAGACCTGATGAAGAGGTCTTTGTAGATAAAGTGCTAGAGTGGAAGCGAGCAGCAGAGTACCATCAAGTGAAACTAACAGATTTCCTTGATCCAAGACAGCAACAAATTGTTTCTATGGTAATTGGACAAGGAGATGTTGCTGTGCAATTTGATGGTGCAACGCCTTACGCAGAGCGTAGAAGAGCACTTATTTATCCAGACTATCTAGAATTAAATGAAGAAGAATTTCAAGTAGAAGTATTAGAAATTGACTATCCTTCCAAGTTTTATACGCTAGAACATAGGCAAATATTAGGTACATTTATGTCACTTGGTTTAACGAGAGAAAAATGTGGTGATATTTTGCTTCAAGAAAATCGTGCCCAAATTGTAGTTGCGAAAGAAATCGTATCTTACATTGAGATGAACTTACAAGCAATAGGGAAAGTAAAAGTCTCCTTATCAGCAGTACAAGGAGAACAAATTCTACAGACTCATGAAACGTGGGGAGAGAAATCTGGAACGGTTTCTTCACTTCGCTTAGATGTTATGTTGGCTGAAATGTTACATATATCCAGACAGAAAGTGCAACCTCTCATAAAAAATGGTTTAGTAAAAGTCAATTGGAAAACAGTAGAGCAAACTTCTTATGAATGTTATCCAGGAGATGTGTTTTCGGTGAGAGGATATGGGCGAAGTAAATTGTTTTCTGTAGAAGGTAGAACAAAACGCGACAAATGGAGAATTTTGTATGGTATACTAAAATGATTGGTTTTTTAGAAGGAAATCCTCCTATTTTGTCGAAGAAAAGATATAATTGAAAGAGGAAATTTAGATAACTACTTGGAGGTGGCGTTGTGCCGTTAACACCATTAGATATTCATAACAAAGAATTTGGTCGCGGATTCCGTGGCTATGATGAAGATCAAGTAAATGAGTTTCTTGATCAAATTATCAAAGATTATGAATTAGTCATTCGTGAGAAAAAAGCTTTAGAAGAAAAAGTTGCGCAATTAGAAGGAAAGTTAGATCATTTTTCTAACATTGAAGATACGTTAAACAAATCTATCGTTGTTGCACAAGAAGCAGCGGAAGAAGTAAAACGTAATGCGCAAAAAGAAGCGAAATTAATCGTACGTGAAGCTGAAAAAAATGCAGATCGTATCATTAACGAAGCTTTAGTAAAATCAAGAAAAGTTGCTTTTGATATTGAAGAGCTAAAGAAACAAGCGAAAGTATTCCGAACTCGTTTCCGTATGTTATTAGAGACACAGCTTGAAATGCTAAACAACGATGATTGGGATAAACTAATTGAGTTAGAAGACGAAGTAGATGAGCTGTTGAAAAAAGAAGAAACAGTGTAAGCTTGACGTTTTTCTCATTATTACATATAATTTTAAACAACATATTTATTAAGAAAAACGAAGATAGGGATAAGTACCTTTTCAAACCTTATATAGCGAACTGAGGACGGTGTAAGCTCAGGATAAGGAGATTAGTGGGAATATCACCCTGGAGTTCCGCGCTGAACAAATAGAGTAAGCGTAGGCGTGTATTCGCGTTAAGAATATAAAGAGGGTTTTATACATATGTATAGAATCTACTAGGGTGGTACCGCGGGAGACTTTCTCGTCCCTTTTTGGGATGAGAAGGTCTCTTTTTTATTCCGTTTTTTAAGTATTTCTTTTATACATGTAAGGAGGAATTGATCATGGAGTACAAAAATACATTACTGATGCCAAAAACAGAGTTCCCAATGCGTGGGAATTTACCAAAACGTGAGCCTGCAATGCAAGAAAAATGGGCTGAAATGAATATTTATGAAAAAGTACAAGAACATACAAAAGGCCGTCCTTTATTTGTGTTGCATGATGGACCTCCATATGCGAATGGTGACATTCATATGGGACATGCATTAAATAAAGTGTTAAAAGACTTTATTGTTCGCTATAAGTCAATGACTGGTTTCAGTGCACCATATGTTCCAGGTTGGGATACGCACGGTTTACCAATCGAACAAGCGTTAACGAATAAAGGTGTAAAACGTAAAGAAATGACAGTTGCTGAGTTCCGTAAGTTATGTGCAGAGTATGCATATGAACAAGTAGAACGTCAACGTGAACAATTTAAGCGACTAGGTGTACGTGCGGATTGGGATAATCCATATATTACTTTAGAGCCAGCTTATGAAGCACAACAAATTAAAGTGTTTGGTGATATGGCGAAAAAAGGTTACATCTATAAAGGGCAAAAACCAGTTTACTGGTCTCCAACAAGTGAGTCTGCTTTAGCAGAAGCTGAAATTGAATACCAAGATAAAAAATCAGCATCTATTTATGTAGCGTTCCCTGTAAAAGACGGAAAGAACGTATTAGAAGGTGATGAGAAATTTATCATTTGGACAACAACTCCTTGGACATTACCTGCAAACTTAGGTATTTCTGTTCATCCAGAGCTTGAATATAGCATTGTAAAAGTAAATGACGAGAAATATATTATCGCTTCTGAATTATTTGAGACGGTTGCAAAAACGTTAGAGTGGGAAAATGCTGAAGTTGTGAAAACGGTAAAAGGTAGCGAACTTGAGTATACAGTTGCAAAACACCCATTCTACGAGCGTGATTCATTAGTTATGCTAGGAGATCATGTAACAACAGATGCAGGTACAGGTTGTGTTCATACAGCACCAGGACATGGGGAAGATGACTTCGTTGTTGGTAAAAAGTATGGATTAGAAGTACTTTGCCCAGTTGATGATAAAGGTGTATTAACAAATGAAGCACCTGGATTTGAAGGCTTATTCTATGATAAAGCTAACAAGCCAATTACAGAAAAATTAGAAGAAGTAGGCGCGTTGCTGAAACTAACATTCATTACGCATTCATACCCACATGATTGGAGAACGAAAAAACCAATTATTTTCCGTGCGACAGCACAGTGGTTTGCATCTATTGAAGCATTCCGTAAAGAGTTATTAGAAGCTGTTGCGGAAACGAAATGGGTACCAGCATGGGGCGAAACTCGTCTTCATAACATGGTTCGTGACCGTGGTGACTGGTGTATTTCTCGTCAACGTGCATGGGGTGTGCCAATTCCTGTATTCTATGCTGAGAATGGTGATCCAATTATTACAGATGAAACAATTAACCATGTAGCAGATTTATTCCGTGAACACGGTTCTAACGTATGGTTTGAGCGTGAAGCGAAAGATTTATTACCAGAAGGATTTACACATCCAGGTAGCCCAAATGGTGAATTCCGTAAAGAAACAGATATCATGGATGTATGGTTCGACTCAGGTTCATCTCACCAAGCGGTATTAGAAGAGCGCGATGACTTACAACGTCCAGCTGATTTATATTTAGAAGGATCTGACCAATATCGTGGTTGGTTTAACTCTTCATTATCAACAGCAGTTGCTGTAACAGGTAAAGCTCCATATAAAGGCGTACTAAGCCATGGTTTCGTACTAGATGGTGAAGGACGTAAAATGAGTAAGTCGATTGGAAACATCGTCGTACCGAAGAAAATTATGGATCAATTAGGCGGAGATATTTTACGTTTATGGGTATCATCTGTTGACTATCAATCTGACGTACGTATTTCAGATGATATTTTAAAACAAGTAGCAGAAGTGTATCGTAAAATCCGTAACACATTCCGTTTCTTATTAGGCAACTTAGATGACTTTAAGCCAAGTGAAAACACAGTAGCGGTAGCTGAACTTCGTGAAGTAGATCGTTACATGTTAGTGAAGTTAAATGACTTAATTACAAAAGTAAAAGAAGCATATGAAACATATGACTTTGCTGCTGTATATCATGCTATTCACAACTTCTGTACAATTGATCTAAGTTCATTCTACTTAGACTTTGCAAAAGACATTTTATACATTGAAGGTGCAAATCACGCGGATCGTCGTGCAATTCAAACTGTATTATATGACGTTCTTGTTGCATTAACGAAACTTGTAACACCAATCTTACCTCATACAGCTGATGAAGTATGGCCATATGTTCCAGGTGTAACAGAAGAAAGCGTACAGTTAACTAACATGCCGGAAGCTACAGAAGTAGAGGGTTCGGAAGCGTTAAAAGCGAAATGGGATGCATTTATGACATTACGTGATGACGTATTAAAAGCGTTAGAAGTAGCTCGTAATGAGAAAGTAATTGGTAAGTCATTAAATGCGAGCATTACTCTTTATCCAACTGCAGAAATGAAAGTAATGTTAGAGTCTATTAGCGAAGACTTGAAGCAATTATTCATCGTTTCTGAATATAAACTTGGTGGTATGATGGAAGAAGCTCCAGCAGATGCGCCTAAGTATGAGCATACAGCGGTTGTCGTTTCTCAAGCAACTGGTGAAACATGCGAACGTTGTTGGGTAGTTTCACAAACAATTGGTAAAGATGCTGAACATGAAACATTATGTGAGCGTTGTACATCAGTTGTTAAAGAAAACTATGTAAAATAATAAAAAAACTGACTGCTATTGATGCAGTCAGTTTTTTTATTGATGGTATATCGAAATAACTTTCAGGCTCTTTCCTGTGAAGGAAAAATGTGTGTGAGGTAAGCAAATAAATTTCGGACACACTAACTGTACATTACAGCTAGGAGGAATGTACACGTGAATGAAATTTACATGGAAATAAAAGAAGAATTGCAATTGATGAGAAAAGAGTTGCAAGAGAGACTAGCTAAAGAAGTAATGCACAAATATGATGCTGAGTTCAGCCAAGAGCTTGGATATGAAATTAAGGAAGAGATAAAGAAAAAATTGCTATTACATGATATAAAAGAGGACTTAAAGGATGTAGAACGCGCATTATTTAAAATGGAAATAGATATGTACGGTATTTGTGAAGAGACGGGGAGAGTAATTTCGACAAAGCAAATGAAAACAATGCCGACTGCCCGTACGATTCATGAATTTTTCTATGAAAAGGTAAATGTATGAATACGCACAACGATATTATATTACCTTTTTTTAATTTATTTTATTCTTCTATAAAGGTTCATTGTGAAAAGGTAGCAGCTATGCTAAAATTTTGAGGTACACTGTCTTTGTGGGGGAAATGAAAATGATATATTATGTAATAGCGTTATTTGTCATTGCCATCGATCAAATATCGAAGTGGCTAATTGTAAAGAACATGGAATTGGGTATGAGCATTCCGATAATCGATAATGTATTATACATAACATCACATCGAAATAGAGGAGCTGCCTGGGGGATTTTAGAAAATAAAATGTGGTTTTTCTACATTATTACGGTTGTCTTTGTAGTATTTATCGTAATGTATATGAAAAAATATGCAAAAACAGACAAGCTTCTAGGAATTTCATTAGGTCTAATTTTAGGTGGAGCAATTGGTAACTTTATTGATCGTGTATTTAGACAAGAAGTAGTGGATTTCATTCACGTGTATATTTTCTCGTACAACTATCCAGTATTCAATGTAGCTGATTCAGCGTTATGTATTGGTGTTGTATTAATTATTATTCAAACATTATTAGAAGGCAAGAAAACGAAGGAGTAATTGAATGAGTGAAGTAGTACAGGTAACAGTTGCAGAAGAACAAAAAAGTGAGCGAATCGATAAATTCGTTGCAGAAATTAACAGTGAATGGTCACGTTCACAAGTACAGCAATGGATTAAAGATGATGTTGTAACAGTGAATGGGAAATCGGTAAAAGTAAATTATAAAGTTAAAGAAAATGATGAAATTACAGTAACGATTCCTGATCCGGAAGAGTTAGATATTCAAGCGGAAGATATGAACTTAGAAATTTATTATGAAGATGCAGATGTACTTGTTGTAAATAAGCCACGTGGTATGGTTGTACATCCAGCACCAGGTCATACAAGTGGCACACTTGTGAATGGTCTTATGCATCATTGTACAGATTTATCAGGCATTAACGGTGTAATGCGTCCTGGTATCGTGCATCGTATTGATAAAGATACATCTGGCCTATTAATGGTTGCTAAAAATGATATGGCACACGAATCACTTGTAAATCAACTTGTAGCAAAAACAGTAACAAGACGTTACAAAGCGATTGTACACGGTGTTATTCCGCATGATAAGGGAACGATTGATGCTCCGATTGCTCGTGATAAGAAAGAACGTCAAAGTATGACAGTTGATGAAAATGGTAAGCATGCTGTTACGCATTTCCAAGTGTTAGAGCGTTTCAAAGATTTCACACTTGTAGAATGTCGCTTAGAAACAGGACGTACACACCAAATTCGTGTTCATATGAAATATATTGGCTATCCACTTGCAGGAGATCCAAAGTATGGACCAAAGAAAACATTAGACATGAATGGACAGGCACTTCATGCAGGTATTTTAGGATTTGACCACCCTCGTACTGGTGAATATATTCAGTTTGAGGCACCGATTCCAGAAGTGTTTGAAGAGACTTTAAATATTTTACGGAAATAGTATTGACAAATCATGAGAAAACTGAGATACTGACAACAGTTAAATAATGATCCTTTAACACAGCCCCGTGAGGTTGAGAAGGTAACGGTTTGAAATACTTAGGGTATGTTGTACCCTTTTTTTCAAAAGTCCTCTCGCACACGCTGAGAGGACTTTTTTTATACCATTACTCTCACGCAAGAAAAATAGCTTGGAGGTGTAGAGCATGCAGGAAAAAGCTGTCGTTTTAGATGACCAAATGATTCGCCGCGCTTTAACACGAATTAGTCATGAAATCGTGGAACGAAATAAAGGTGTCGATAATTGTGTTCTTGTCGGAATTAAAACACGTGGAATTTTTATTGCACAACGTTTGGCAGAACGAATTGGTCAAATTGAAGGAAAAGAGATGGAAGTAGGAGAGTTAGATATAACTTTATATCGTGATGACTTAACACTTCAATCAAAGAATAAAGAACCACTAGTAAAAGGTTCAGATATTCCAGTAGATATTACGAAGAAAAAAGTAATCCTTGTAGATGATGTATTGTATACAGGAAGAACAGTTCGAGCTGCGATGGATGCTCTTATGGATTTAGGAAGACCATCACAAATTCAATTAGCTGTTCTTGTAGATAGAGGACATCGTGAATTACCAATTCGCGCTGATTATGTAGGAAAGAACATTCCAACATCAAGTGAAGAGCGTATCGAAGTTGATTTGCAAGAGACAGATCAACAAGATCGAGTAAGTATATACGATAAGTAAAGCCCTTTTAAATGTAGTCCTGTGAGGCTGCCAAAGGGTCTTGGCTTTCATATGTCGAATTTGGCATACGAAAGTATAGGACTCTTTGTGCACAGGCACAAAGAGTTTTTTTATTGCAAAGATTTAAACTGAAGGAGGATGTAACAATGGAACAAAAGCCAGTGTTAGACGTTAATGAAGTACCGAAACCGGGAAAATGGTTATTTTTAAGTATACAACATTTGTTCGCGATGTTTGGATCAACAGTGCTTGTTCCATTTTTAACAGGATTGAATCCGTCAGTAGCGTTAATATCAAGTGGATTAGGAACGCTAGCGTTTCTTCTTATAACGAAAGGTCAAGTACCTGCGTATTTAGGATCATCATTCGCCTTTATCGCACCGATTATTGCAGCAAAAACAGCAGGTGGCCCCGGAGCAGCGATGCTTGGTGGTTTACTTGCAGGACTGGTGTACATCTTAATTTCAATCGGAATTAAGAAATCTGGATCAGCGTGGATTATGAAATTACTTCCGCCAATCGTAGTTGGTCCGGTAGTAATGGTAATCGGTTTAGCTTTAGCACATACAGCAGTGAACATGGCGATGAACGGTACGGATGGTAAGTATAGCATTACACACTTTTCAGTAGCACTAGTAACATTAGCAATTACAATCATTTGCTCCATATTTGGAAGAGGATTTTTCAGCATCATACCGGTGTTACTTGGAATCATCGGCGGATATATCTTCGCTTACTTCCAAGGGCTAGTAGATTTAAAACCGGTAGCTGAGGCGAAATGGTTTGTCGTACCTGATTTCACAGTACCGTTTGTAACATACACACCAGAGTTTTCGTGGAAGATTGTACTCTTAATGGTGCCAGTAGCACTAGTAACAATTTCAGAACATATCGGACATCAAATTGTACTTGGAAATGTTATTAAAAGAGATTTAATTGAAAAACCAGGTTTACACCGTTCAATCTTTGGGGATGGGGTAGCAACATTAATCGCATCACTAATCGGTGGACCACCGAATACAACATACGGTGAAAACATCGGTGTGCTAGCAATTACGAGAGCGTACAGTGTATACTTATTCATCGGTTCAGCAGTATTCGCAATCATGTTTGGATTTATCGGGAAGATTTCAGCACTGATCCACTCGATTCCAACACCAGTTATGGGTGGTGTATCAATCTTACTATTCGGTGTAATCGCATCAAGTGGTTTACGCATGATGGTAGATGATAGAACAGATTTAAGTGACAAACGAAACTTAATGATTGCATCAGTTATACTAGTAATTGGTATTGGCGGAGCGGTACTTCACGTAGGAGAATCGTTCCAAGTAGAAGGAATGGCACTAGCAGCAATTGTAGGTGTACTGTTAAATCTACTACTACCAGAAACGAAACAAATAAAACAATCTAAGCAGATTGCTTCATAAAAACAACCTTTTAATTCAGTCCTGTGAGACAGAAAAGGGTGGCTTCTTCGTTGCACCCTAGTCTCACACGACTAGGGTATTTTTATACAAATGTTGTTATAAATATCCATAAATGCTATGATAAAAATCAGAAAGATGAGGGATGACGATGAGCCATTTGTTAACGATGAGTGAATTATCGGAACTAGAAATTTCAGAAATCCTAAAAGACGCAGAAGATTTCGCGAATGGGAAAGAGAGCAAAACAACAGAGCAAACTTTTGTTGCGAACTTGTTCTTTGAGAATAGTACGAGAACGAGATTTAGCTTCGAAGTTGCTGAGAAGAGATTGGGACTTGACGTATTAAACTTTTCAGCAGATTCATCTAGCGTACAAAAAGGAGAAACGTTATACGACACGATAAAAACACTGGAATCAATCGGAACAAAAGCGGTAGTCATCCGCCACGAGCAAGATCGTTACTTTGATGAGCTAAAAGATCAAGTAAACATTCCAATCTTAAATGCTGGAGATGGATGCGGAAATCATCCAACGCAATGTCTGCTCGACCTTCTAACAATTAAACAAGAGTTTGGAAGTTTTGAAGGTTTAAAGATTGCAATTGTTGGAGATATTCGCCATAGCCGAGTAGCACGATCCAATGCTGAAACATTAACGAAGCTTGGGGCAACGATTTATTTTGCAAGCCCAGAAGAGTGGAAAGATGAAAAAAACACATTTGGAACGTACAAAAACTTAGATGAGCTAGTTCCAGAAGTTGATGTAATGATGTTACTTCGTGTACAGCATGAGCGTCATGATCATTATGAAACAGACATTATGAAAGAGTATCATGAAAAACACGGATTAACGCTTGAAAGAGAAAAACGTATGAAAGAAGGAAGCATTATTATGCATCCAGCTCCTTTCAACCGGGATGTGGAAATTGCAAGTGAACTTGTTGAGTGTGAGCGTTCACGCATATTTAAACAAATGGAAAATGGAGTTTACGTAAGAATGGCTGTACTAAAACGCGCCTTACCAAATGTATTAGGAGGAATGAAACATGAATTATTTGTTTAAAAATGGTCGTTATATGAATGAAGAAGGAATAATTGTAGCAACAGATCTTCTCGTACAAGACGGTAAAATTGCGAAAGTAGCAGAAAATATTACGGCAGATAATGCTGAAGTAATCGATGTGAACGGAAAGTTAATTGCACCTGGATTAGTAGATGTACATGTACATCTTCGTGAGCCAGGTGGTGAACATAAAGAAACAATTGCAACAGGCACACTAGCAGCGGCAAAAGGTGGATTCACTACAATTTGCGCAATGCCAAATACACGTCCAGTACCAGATTGCAGGGAACATATGGAAGACTTACAAAAACGTATTAAAGAAAAAGCACACGTAAATGTATTACCATATGGAGCAATTACAGTACGTCAAGCAGGTTCTGAAATGACAGATTTCGAAACGTTAAAAGAGCTTGGAGCATTCGCTTTCACTGATGATGGAGTAGGCGTACAAGATGCTAGCATGATGCTAGCTGCTATGAAGCGTGCAGCGAAGTTGAATATGGCAGTAGTTGCACACTGTGAAGAAAATACACTTATTAATAAAGGTTGTGTACATGAAGGGAAGTTTTCTGAGAAACACGGATTAAACGGTATCCCATCAGTATGTGAATCTGTACATATTGCAAGGGATATACTGCTTGCTGAAGCGGCAGATTGTCACTATCACGTATGTCACGTAAGTACGAAAGGGTCTGTACGTGTAATCCGTGATGCAAAACGTGCTGGAATTAAAGTAACAGCAGAAGTAACACCGCATCACTTAGTGTTATGTGAAGATGATATCCCATCAGCTGATCCTAACTTTAAAATGAACCCACCGCTTCGTGGAAAAGAAGACCACGCAGCGTTAATTGAAGGGCTATTAGATGGAACGATCGATATGATCGCAACTGACCATGCACCGCATACAGCGGAAGAGAAAGCACAAGGAATTGAAAGAGCACCATTCGGAATTACTGGTTTTGAAACAGCATTCCCACTTCTATACACAAACCTTGTGAAAAAAGGAATTATTACATTAGAACAGTTAATTCAATTCTTAACAGAAAAACCAGCTGATACATTCGGGTTAGAAGCAGGTCGCCTGAAAGAAGGTAGAGTAGCTGATATTACAATCATTGATTTAGAACAAGAAGAAGAGATTGATCCAACAACATTCTTATCAAAAGGAAAAAATACACCATTCGCAGGTTGGAAATGCCAAGGATGGCCGGTAATGACAATCGTTGGCGGTAAGATCGCATGGCAAAAGGAGAGTGCATTAGTATGAAAAGACAACTTATCTTAGAAGATGGAACAGTATTAATTGGAAAAGGTTTCGGAGGCGAAATCGAAAAGTCAGGTGAGGTTGTATTTACAACAGGAATGACTGGATATCAAGAAACATTATCTGATCCATCATATTGCGGTCAAATCGTAACATTTACGTACCCATTAATCGGAAACTACGGCATTAACCGTGACGATTTTGAATCCATTCACCCATCTGTAAATGGTTTAATCGTAAATGAAATTTGTGATCATCCATCAAACTTCCGTAATGAAATTTCGTTAAATGATTACTTAAAAGAAAGAAACATTCCAGGATTAGCAGGAATTGATACGAGAAAATTAACGAGAAAAATTCGTCAATACGGTACATTACGCGGACGACTTTGTAACATGGATGCAGATGTCGAGTACATTGTGGGCCAATTAAAAGCGACAGTATTTACAGATCATGTAAAACGCGTATCAACGAAAGACCCATACCCAAGCCCAGGCCGTGGTCATCGAGTTGTACTTGTAGACTTCGGAATGAAACATGGTATTTTAAGAGAATTAAATAAGCGTGACTGTGATGTAATTGTAGTACCTTACAATACAACAGCAGAAGAGATTTTACGCCTTAGCCCAGATGGAATTATGTTAAGTAATGGACCTGGGGATCCAAAAGATGTACCAGAAGCAATTGAAATGTTAAAAGACATTATCGGTAAAGTTCCTTTATTCGGGATTTGCTTAGGACATCAGTTATTCGCATTAGCATCTGGTGCAAATACAAGTAAGTTGAAGTTCGGTCATCGTGGTTTAAATCATCCAGTAAAAAATCTTGCAACTGGAAAAGTAGCAATTACTTCTCAAAACCATGGATACGCAGTAGAAGAAGAGTCAGTTGAAAATACAAATCTTGAAATTACACATGTTGCTTTAAATGATGGAACAGTAGAAGGTCTTCGTCATACGAAGTTTCCAGCATTTACAGTACAATACCATCCAGAAGCTTCAGCGGGACCAGAAGATGCAAATGATTTATTCGAAGATTTCTTAGAAATGATTGAAAACTTCAAGAAAGAAGGGGAAGAGTTATGCCAAAACGCCTAGACATTAACACAATTTTAGTAATCGGATCAGGACCAATTGTAATTGGGCAAGCAGCAGAGTTTGATTACTCTGGTACACAAGCTTGTCAATCTCTTAGAGAAGAAGGTTACAAAGTAATCCTTGTTAACTCTAACCCAGCAACAATTATGACAGATACTGCAACAGCAGATAAAGTATATATAGAACCATTAACATTAGAATTCGTAAGCCGTATCATTCGTAAAGAACGTCCAGATGCAATCCTACCAACATTAGGTGGTCAAACAGGCCTAAATATGGCTGTTGAACTTGCGAAATCAGGCATACTTGAAGAATGCGGAGTTGAAATTTTAGGAACAAAATTATCAGCAATTGAGCAAGCGGAAGATCGTGATTTATTCCGTACATTAATGCAGGAATTAAATGAACCAATTCCATCTAGTACCATTATTCATACGCTAGAAGAAGCACATGAATTTGTAAAAGAAATTGGTTATCCAGTTATTGTTCGCCCAGCATTTACAATGGGGGGAACAGGTGGCGGAATCTGCAGTAATGAAGAAGAACTAATTGAAATCGTATCAGGTGGATTAAAACATAGTCCAGTAACACAATGTTTATTAGAAAAGAGCATTGCTGGTTGTAAGGAAATTGAATATGAAGTAATGCGTGATTCGAATGATAACGCGATTGTAGTATGTAACATGGAAAATATCGATCCAGTTGGGGTTCACACAGGTGATTCAATCGTTGTAGCGCCGAGTCAAACATTAAGTGACCGTGAGTATCAAATGTTACGAAACACTTCATTACGAATTATTCGTGCATTAGGAATCGAAGGTGGCTGTAACGTTCAGCTTGCACTAGATCCGCATAGCTTCCAATACTATGTAATCGAAGTAAATCCGCGTGTGAGTCGTTCATCTGCACTAGCATCTAAAGCAACTGGATATCCAATTGCGAAGTTAGCAGCGAAAATTGCAGTCGGTTTAACATTAGATGAAATTGTAAATCCAGTAACACAAAAAACATACGCTTGTTTCGAACCAGCATTAGACTATGTTGTTTCAAAAATTCCGCGCTGGCCATTTGATAAGTTTGAATCAGCAAACAGAACGCTTGGAACGCAGATGAAAGCAACTGGTGAAGTTATGTCAATCGGACGTAACTTAGAGCAATCATTATTAAAAGCGGTTCGTTCTTTAGAGCTAGGGATTTATCACTTAGAATTAGACCATTTAAAAGAACTTGATAAAGAAACAATGAAAAAACGTATTATAAAAGCTGACGATGAGCGTCTGTTCGTTGTAGCAGAAGCAATCCGTCAAGGTGTAACGAAAGAAGAAATTAATTCATGGTGTGAAATGGACTTCTTCTTCTTACAAAAAATTGAAAACATCGTAAACATGGAACACGAAGTAAAAGAAAATGCAGGAAATATGGAAGTGTTACAATCTGCAAAAGAAATGGGATTCAGTGATCATTACATCGCCAATGCTTGGAACAAAACAGAGCGTGAAATTTACGATATGCGTAAAGAAAGTAATATGACTCCTGTTTATAAAATGGTAGATACTTGTGCGGCAGAGTTTGAATCTGCAACACCTTACTACTACAGCACATACGGTGACGAGAATGAATCGGTTATAACAGATCGTAAGAGTGTGGTTGTACTAGGGTCTGGTCCAATCCGTATCGGTCAAGGTGTTGAGTTTGACTACGCAACAGTTCACTCTGTATGGGCAATTAAAGAAGCTGGATATGAGGCAATCATTGTAAATAACAACCCAGAAACAGTTTCAACAGACTTTAGTATTTCTGACAAATTATACTTTGAACCATTAACGATTGAAGATGTAATGCACATTATCGATTTAGAAAAGCCAGAAGGTGTTATCGTTCAGTTCGGTGGACAAACGGCAATTAACTTAGCGGCGAAATTAGAAGAACACGGTGTGAAAATTTTAGGAACATCACTTGAAGATTTAGACCGCGCAGAAGATCGAGATAAATTCGAAGCTGCATTAACAAAATTAGGCATCCCGCAACCAGTTGGTAAAACAGCAACAACTGTAGAACAAGCGGTAGCAATCGCTGAAGAAATTGGTTACCCAGTATTAGTAAGGCCATCTTACGTACTAGGTGGACGTGCGATGGAAATCGTATATCGTCAAGAAGAACTACTGCACTACATGAAAAATGCAGTTAAAGTTCATGCAGAGCATCCGGTATTAATCGACCGTTACATGGTTGGTAAAGAAATTGAAGTAGATGCAATTTCAGACGGTGAGAATGTGTTCATTCCAGGTATTATGGAACATATTGAACGCGCTGGAGTTCACTCTGGGGATTCAATTGGAGTATATCCACCACAAAGCTTATCTGACGAACTAAAAGAACAAATTATTGAACATACAATTGCACTTGGAAAAGGATTAAACATTGTTGGATTACTAAATATCCAGTTTGTAGTATTCAAAGATCAAGTGTATGTAATTGAAGTAAACCCACGTGCGAGCCGTACAGTACCATTCTTAAGTAAAATTACAGGCGTACCGATGGCGAATGTTGCAACGAAAGTTATTTTAGGTCAAAACCTAATAGAGCAAGGATACGGAACGGGCTATCACCCAGAAGAGAAAGAAGTGTATGTAAAAGCACCAGTATTCTCATTTGCGAAACTACGCTCAGTTGATACAACATTAGGACCTGAAATGAAATCAACAGGGGAAGTAATGGGGAAAGACTTAACGCTTGAAAAAGCATTATACAAAGGGCTAGTTGCCTCAGGAATTAACATCCCAACGCACGGATCCGTAATCATCACTGTAGCGGATAAAGATAAAGAAGAGGCGATGGAAATTGCAAAACGTTTCCATGAAATCGGCTATAACTTATTAGCAACAGCTGGAACGGCACAAACATTAGCAGAGCAAAATATCCCAGTACAAGTTGTAAACAAAATTGATTCTGAAGACTACAACTTACTAGATATTATCCGCCAAGGAAAAGCACAGTTTGTAATCAATACATTAACAAAAGGAAAACAACCAGCGCGTGATGGTTTCCGCATTCGCCGTGAATCAGTAGAAAACGGTGTGGCTTGCTTAACATCACTTGATACAACGAGAGCAATCTTACGAGTATTAGAATCTATGACATTCTCAGCTCATTCAATGAAAGAAATTACGCAAACAAAGCGTCACGAGGTGGTACATGCATGATGCAAAAGCAAAATATGATTGTCGTTAACCAAAAAGAAATCGCAAAAAACATTTACGAATTAGTGCTTCAAGGAACGTTAGTACAGCAAATGAACGAACCAGGGCAGTTTGTACACATTAAGGTAGCAGAGGGCATTGCGCCCCTTCTGCGCCGCCCGATTAGTATTTGTAATGTAGATCAAGAGAAGAACGAGTTTACAATGCTATATCGTGCGGAAGGACAAGGGACAAAAACATTAGCAACTAGAAAACAAGGTGAAATGGTAGATGTACTAGGACCACTAGGACACGGTTTTCCTGTAGAAGAAGCAGAAACAGGACAAACGGCTTTATTAGTAGGCGGGGGAATTGGGGTACCACCACTTTATGAATTATCACAGCGCCTCGTTGCAAAAGGTGTACGTGTGATTCACATCTTAGGTTTTCAAACTAAAGATGTTGTTTTCTATGAAGAAAAATTTGCAGAACTTGGTGATACGTACGTTGCAACAGTAGACGGCACATACGGTACAAAGGGATTTGTTACAGATGTAATTGATAATTACGGAATCGACTTTGACATTCTTTATTCATGTGGCCCGTTAGCGATGCTTCGTGCATTAGAAGGACGTTACAAAGAGAAAAAAGCCTATATTTCATTAGAAGAACGTATGGGTTGTGGTATTGGAGCTTGTTTCGCATGTGTATGCCACTTACAAGAAGATCCAAGTGGACATTCTTACAAGAAGGTGTGTAGCGACGGACCAGTATTTCCAATTGGGGAGGTTGTACTATGAACAGATTGCAAGTTGAATTACCAGGATTGTCATTAAAAAATCCAATTATACCGGCATCTGGATGCTTTGGATTTGGTCGTGAATATGCACAGTTTTACGATTTAAGTGTACTAGGATCAATCATGATTAAAGCGACGACAGAACAACCACGTTATGGAAATCCGACGCCGCGTGTTGCTGAAACACCAGGCGGCATGTTAAATGCAATCGGACTTCAAAACCCAGGTTTAGAAAAAGTAATGAATTCTGAATTACCATGGTTAGAACAATTTGATCTTCCAATCATTGCGAATGTTGCGGGCTCACAAGCTGAGGATTACGTAGCAGTTGCAAAGGAAATTTCTAAAGCGCCTAATGTCCATGCACTAGAATTAAATATTTCTTGTCCGAACGTAAAAACAGGTGGTATCGCTTTTGGTACAAATCCTGAAATTGCTGCTGATTTAACGAAGCGAGTAAAAGAGGTTTCTGAAGTACCTGTATACGTGAAATTGTCACCGAACGTGGCAAACATTGTGGAAATTGCAAAAGCGATTGAAAATGCAGGTGCAGATGGTTTAACGATGATTAATACATTGCTTGGTATGCGTCTAGATTTAAAAACAGCTCAACCAATTTTAGCAAACCGTACGGGCGGACTATCAGGTCCTGCGATTAAGCCAGTAGCAATTCGTATGGTACATGAAGTAAGCCAAGCGGTTAACATTCCAATTATCGGAATGGGTGGTATTGAGTCAGCAGAAGATGTAATTGAGTTCTTCTACGCTGGTGCAAGCGCAGTTGCAGTAGGTACAGCGAACTTCATAGATCCGTTCGTATGTCCGACAATTATTGAAGAGTTACCAGCATTACTAGATGAATTAGGATTTGATCACATTTCGGAATGTCAAGGAAGGAGCTGGAAGCAAACATGTCACAGTCGTTAATCGTTGCACTAGATTTTCCGGGGAAACAAGATGTAGAACAATTCTTGCGCCACTTTGAAGGGGAAGAGTTATTTGTCAAAGTTGGTATGGAGTTATTTTACAAAGAAGGCCCTGCGATTATTACGTACTTAAAAGAAAAAGGACATAAAATCTTTCTAGATTTAAAACTTCATGATATTCCGAATACAGTAAAAAGCGCTATGCGTAGCCTAGCTAGTCTAGATGTTGATATGGTAAATGTTCATGCTGCTGGGGGAAGCAGTATGATGAAAGCTGCGATTGAGGGATTAGAGGAAGGTAAGCAAGCAGGAAAAGAGAGACCGATTTGTATTGCAGTTACACAACTAACAAGCACTTCGGAAGCTATGATGAAAAAAGAGATCGGCATTGAGAAAACGTTAGAAGAAGCGGTTGCTCATTATGCAAAATTAACGAAAGAAAGTGGACTTGATGGAGTTGTTTGTTCAACACTTGAAGTTCCAAAATTACGTGAAGTATGCGGGAATGAATTTGTAACAGTAACACCGGGGATTCGTCTTGCAAGCGATGATGTGAATGATCAGGTGCGCGTAGCAACACCGAAACGTGCGAGGGAACTTGGCTCGAGCTATATCGTAGTTGGACGTAGTATTACAAAAGCAGAAAATCCGTTTGAAGCGTATAAAACAGTAAAACAACAGTGGGAAGGTGTAACAGTATGAAAAAAGAAATCGCATCGCATTTATTAGAAATTGGAGCAGTATTTTTACAACCGAATGATCCATTCACATGGTCTTCTGGTATGAAATCACCAATTTATTGTGATAACCGCTTAACTTTATCTTATCCAAAAGTACGTCAAGCGATTGCAGCTGGATTAGAAGAGTTAATTAAAGAGCACTTCCCAGCTGTAGAAGTTATTGCAGGAACAGCAACTGCTGGTATTGCGCACGCTGCATGGGTAAGCGATCGTATGGATTTACCAATGTGCTACGTACGTAGTAAAGCAAAAGGTCACGGTAAAGGGAATCAAATCGAAGGAAAAGCTGAAAAAGGTCAGAAAGTAGTAGTAGTAGAAGACTTAATTTCAACTGGCGGCAGTGCAATTACATGTGTAGAAGCACTTCGCGAAGCTGGTTGTGAAGTATTAGGAATCGTATCAATCTTCACATACGAGCTTGAGTCAGGAAAAGAGAAACTAGAAGCAGCAAACGTAGCATCATATTCTTTAAGTGATTACAGTGCATTAACTGAAGTTGCAGCAGAAAAAGGTATGATCGGACAAGCTGAAACGAAAAAATTACAAGAGTGGCGTAAAAATCCAGCTAATGAGGCTTGGATCACAGCGTAATATGAAAAAAGACGACTGCGGGGGAACGCGTGGTCTTATCCCTGTCAAGTAGACAGTATTAAAAAGACTAAGCAGCCATCGAGATTCGATATTCTATCGGAGCTCGA